>NZ_JAMZNK010000041.1 GCF_027980145.1 Flavobacterium azizsancarii
TCAATGGAAAAAGATCTTGCTGGTGAACCGAATGAGGCTTAAAAACTGGCTGCATAATCATTGATTTTAGTACTTAAATATAAGAAAAATCAATGTGTAAAACAAAAAAAACTGCCCGAAATTACTTTTCGGACAGCCTCTTTTAGTTTTATCTGTATAAGAATTAAGAAATTCTTTCTTTCGAAATTTCGTCTACAACTTCAGGATTTAATAACGTTGAAGTATCTCCAAAATTAGAAAAATCTCCTTCGGCTATTTTACGTAAAATTCTACGCATAATTTTTCCTGAACGTGTTTTTGGTAAACCGGAAACAAACTGAATTTTATCCAATTTTGCAATTGGCCCGATATGATCAGAAATATATTGATTAATTTCTTTTGTCAAATTTGCTCTGTCTCTATATTCTCCTGTTTCTTTAAGAATTACAAAACCATATAAAGCATTTCCTTTAATATCATGTGGGAATCCAACAATAGCAGATTCAGCTACAGCAGGATGCTCATTAATTGCATCTTCAATTGGTGCTGTTCCCAGATTATGTCCTGAAACAATAACCACGTCATCTACCCTACCTGTGATTCTGTAATATCCTACTTCGTCTCTTAAGGCGCCATCTCCTGTAAAATATTTACCTGGAAAAGCAGAGAAATAAGTGTCTTTATAACGTTGGTGATCTCCCCAGATAGTTCTGGCAATTCCCGGCCATGGAAATTTGATACACAAACTACCTACAACTTGATTTCCTTCGATCTCATTACGTTTTTCATCCATTAAAACAGGCTGAATTCCCGGTAATGGCAAAGTTGCATAAGTTGGTTTTGTAGGCGTAACAAAAGCGATTGGAGAAATCATGATTCCACCAGTTTCTGTTTGCCACCAGGTATCAACAACAGGACATCTTTTATCTCCTACATGATCATTGAACCAGTGCCATGCTTCTTCATTGATAGGCTCTCCTACTGATCCAATTACTTTAAGTGATTTTAAAGGATACTTCTGGATATAATCTAAACTTTCTTTTGCTAAAGAACGAATAGCTGTCGGTGCTGTATAAAATTGGGTTACTTTGTGTTTTTCGATAATTTCCCAAAAACGGCTGAAATCAGGATAAGACGGAACACCTTCAAAAATTACAGTTGTTCCACCATTCAATAATGGTCCGTATAATATATAAGAGTGACCAGTAATCCAACCAATATCTGCAGTACACCAAAAAATATCATTTTCTTCGTGACTAAAAACATTTTTAAAAGTATAAGCAGTATACACCATATAACCGGCTGTGGTATGTACCATTCCTTTTGGTTTTCCAGTTGAACCTGAAGTATATAAAATAAATAAAGGATCTTCAGCATCCATAATCTCAGCAACACTATTATCAAGAGCTACATCTAACAAAGGCTGTAACCATTCGTCACGTCCTTCTTTCATTTTAATCTGAGTATTGGTTCTTTTTACAACCAATACTTTAGAAACTGTTGGACATGAATCTAATGCTTCATCTACAATTCCTTTTAAATCAATGTTTTTATTTCCTCTGTAACCTCCATCAGAAGTAATTACCATTTTACATTCGCAATCATTGATTCTTGCTGAAACTGCCGAAGCTGAGAATCCTGCAAAAATAACGGAATGAATTGCTCCAATTCTGGCACATGCCAAAACAGAAACTGCTAATTCAGGAATCATTGGTAAATAAATACAAACTCTGTCTCCTTTACGAACACCTTGCTCACGCAACACATTCGCCATTTTTGAAACTCTTTCGTAAAGTTCGTTATACGTTATATGTAAAGCACTTTCAGAAGGATCGTTCGGTTCAAAAATAATAGCCGTTTTTTCTCCTCTTTTGCTTAAGTGTCTATCAATGCAATTCTTGGTAATATTAACTTTCGCTTCAGTAAACCATTTCACTTCGGCATCAGCCATATTAAAATCAACCACTTTTTCCCATTGTTGGTACCAGGTAAAATTCTCTTCAGCTATCTTCCCCCAAAACTTCCTCGGTTCCCTTATTGACTTATTGTAATGTTTAAAATATTGTTCTAAATTTTCAATTTTATAATAACTCATATGATTTTGGAATTTTTTTATAAATGTATTAAATATCAGCGTATTCTTAAAATTATTTAATTCATAAATTTTATCAAAAAAAAACACATATTAAAAAAAATATCGCCTTTTTCTATATATACTATAAAATTTTACTTTTTTGAGGAAAAAAGCATGTCACAAAAAAGGCACGATAAATGAATATCATGCCTTTATTTTTAACAATTTCAATAACAATTAATTCTGTAATTCTGCATTACAATGCTCAGGTCTATTCTGAAAATAGCAGCATCTTTATTAATCAAAATGAAACTTCAACAAGTATATTTATCACTAAACATACCCCTTCATCAGGGATTAGCTTCACTTAACTTACTTACTAGCAGAAGTTAAGTGAATGCAATATGCATCTATATCCATTTTTCTTAATAAGTGCTTACTAATTCAAAATATTACATAAAACAGAGATACAGCGCAAATCCCACAATCAAATGTGTGGTAATTCCCAATTTATTATCCAATTTTTTTCATTGCAGTCATAGATTCCCTCAACCATGTACCTACTTCTTCTATAGGATGTTGACGAATTTCTTTGTTTACTGCAATTAAAATAGCATTATCTACTCCGTTAGAAGTTGAAAATGGTTTTCCTATAATGTTAGTTTCGACAGTTTTCATGTACTCAGTCAATAACGGCTTACAAGCATGATCGAATAAATAACAACCATATTCTGCTGTATCCGAAATAACACGGTTCATTTCAAATAATTTTTTTCTTGCAATTGTATTGGCGATCAATGGCAATTCGTGTAACGACTCATAATAAGCTGATTCTTCAATAATTCCAGCTTCAGTCATAGTCTCAAAAGCTAATTCTACACCAGCTTTTACCATTGCAATCATCAATACTCCATTGTCAAAATATTCTTGTTCTGAAATTGGAGCATCTTGTGGTGCTGTTTTCTCAAAATTAGTTTCTCCTGTAGCAGCTCTCCAAGTCAATAAGTTTTTATCATCATTAGCCCAGTCAATCATCATAGTTCTAGAGAATTCTCCAGAAATAATATCATCCTGATGTTTTTGGAATAACGGACGCATGATGTCTTTTAATTCTTCTGCGATTTCGTAAGCTTCAATTTTTGCAGGATTTGAAAGACGGTCCATCATATTTGTGATACCACCATGTTTCAAAGCTTCTGTGATAGTTTCCCATCCATATTGAATTAATTTTGAAGCATATGCAGGATCAATTCCTTTTTCAATCATTTTATCAAAACATAAAATAGATCCGGTTTGCAATAATCCGCAAAGGATTGTTTGCTCACCCATTAAATCTGATTTTACTTCAGCTACGAAAGAAGATTTTAAAACTCCCGCTTTGTGTCCTCCAGTTGCAACTGCGTAAGCTTTTGCCTGATCTAAACCAAAACCGTTTGGATCATTCTCCGGGTGAACAGCGATAAGTGTTGGAACACCAAATCCTCTTTTGTATTCTTCACGAACCTCAGAACCAGGACATTTAGGAGCACACATAATTACTGTAATATCTTTACGAATCTGCATTCCTTCCTCTACGATATTAAATCCGTGAGAGTATGATAAAGTTGAACCGTTTTTCATTAATGGCATAATGGCGGTAACTACAGCAGTATGTTGCTTGTCTGGCGTTAAGTTACAAACTAAGTCAGCAGTTGGAATTAATTCTTCATAAGTACCTACTTTAAATCCGTTTTCAGTAGCATTTTTATAAGAAGGTCTTTTTTCAGCAATTGCATCTGCACGTAATGCATATGAAATGTCTAAACCAGAATCTCTCATGTTTAAACCTTGATTTAAACCTTGTGCACCACAACCTACGATGACAACTTTTTTTCCTGCTAATGCCGAAATTCCGTCTGCAAATTCTGATTGCTCCATAAATTCGCAAACTCCTAATTGTTCTAATTGTAATCTAAGTGGTAATGTATTGAAATAATTTGCCATTTTGTTTTTATATTTAATGTGTTGTAATTTAATAATTGATTAATATGTAACTAAGATGATACTATTTGAATGTTTCTAATAATGTTGAAATTTCCATTTTTTCTTTAGAAACTGATATTCTGCCTGAACGTACAAATTGCATAATGCCGTACGGTTTGAATTTTGCATACAATTCTTCAATTTCAGAACGTCTTCCTGATTTTGAAATCACAAAGAAGTCGCGAGAAACTGTGACAATTGTCGACTGGCTTTCTTTGATGATATTTTGAATCTGTTTTTCGTCAAATAACAAACTTGAAGCAATTTTGAATATTGCATTTTCTAAATAAATAGTCTCTTCATCTGTGTGATAAAAAGCTTTTATTACTTCAATTTGTTTTTCAATTTGCCCTACAATGTTCTTAACCCATTTCTCTGTTGTATCTACAACAATAATGAATCTTGAAACATTCTCTATTTCTGATTCTGAAACGTTTAGACTTAATATATTAATGTGACGCTTTAAGAATATTCCTGATATTCTATTTAACAAACCCACGTTATTTTCTGAATATACCGATATGGTAAATGTTTTATCTTCCATGTAATTTTTGTTTAAAGTTTTTCTTGTTTCAAGTTTCAGGTTCTGCAACGTGAAACTTAAAACTTGAAACTTTTTTTTCTTTAGCTTAATCTAATTTCAGAAACACATGCTCCTGTTGGGATCATTGGGAAAACATTGTTTTCTTTTTCTACCATAACCTCCAGAAAATAAGAATCTTTTGAAGCCATCATTTCTGCAACGGCTGCATCTAAATCTTCTCTTTGTGTTACTTTTTTAGATTTAATATAATATCCTTCGGCGATTGCAACAAAATTTGGATTGATCATTTTTGTTGAAGCATATCTATTGTCAAAAAACAATTCCTGCCATTGACGCACCATTCCTAAAAACTCATTATTCAAAATAACAATTTTCACTGGTACTTTTGTCTGGAAAATAGTTCCTAATTCCTGAATTGTCATCTGGAATCCACCATCACCTATAATAGCCACTACTTCACGATCCGGTCTTCCCATTTTAGCTCCAATAGCAGCTGGCAAAGCAAATCCCATAGTTCCTAAACCTCCTGAAGTAATATTGCTTTTGGTAGAATTAAACTTGGCATAACGACACGCAAACATCTGGTGTTGTCCAACATCTGAAACAATAATAGCATCACCTTTTGAGTGTTTGTTGATCATTTCCATAGTCTCACCCATAGAAATTCCTTTATTATTTGTTGGGTTTAACTCTTCGTTTATAACCGTTTCTACCTCTATTTTATGTAGTTCTTTGAACTCGTTATGCCATGCTTCATGAGAATTTTTCTCAATTAAAGGCAATAACGCATCTAGCGCTTCCCTTACATCTCCTAAAACGGCAACTTCAGTTTTTACGTTTTTATCTACTTCTGCAGGATCAATTTCAAAGTGAATCACTTTTGCTTGTTTTGCATAAGTTTTCAAACTTCCTGTAACACGATCATCAAAACGCATTCCTAATGCAATTAGAACATCACATTGGTTAGTTA
Source organism: Flavobacterium azizsancarii (assembly GCF_027980145.1). Lineage (GTDB taxonomy): Bacteria > Bacteroidota > Bacteroidia > Flavobacteriales > Flavobacteriaceae > Flavobacterium > Flavobacterium azizsancarii. Next base: position 5,590 of record NZ_JAMZNK010000041.1, read on the forward strand.
GCATGTTTGGTCCGTAGTTTCCGTGCATACCTAACATACCCACGTTTAACGGATGATCTGTTGGCAAAGCCGAAAGCCCTAAGATTGTCCAGCCAGCAGGAATTCCTGTTTTTTCGATTAAAGCTTTTAATTGTTCTTCGGCCTGACCAAGAATAATTCCCTGACCAAAAACAATAAAAGGTTTCTTAGCGCTATTAATTAAGGCAGCAGCTTCAGCCACTTTATCCAGTTTTAATTTCGGAACGGGAACATAACTTCTGATTGCAGTACATTTTTCATAACTAAAATCTAACTCATCAAACTGAGCGTTTTTAGTAATATCGATCAATACGGGACCCGGACGACCTGAACGTGCAATATAAAATGCTTTAGCAATGATTTCAGGAATTTCTGAAGCTTCAGTAACCTGATAATTCCATTTGGTTACCGGAGTCGAAATCCCGATAATATCTGTTTCCTGAAAAGCATCAGAACCCAGTAAATGCTTCCCAACCTGTCCTGTAATGCAAACCATTGGTGTTGAATCGATCTGAGCATCTGCAATTCCTGTAACTAAGTTTGTAGCTCCGGGTCCTGAAGTAGCAATTGCCACCCCAACTTTTCCTGTAGCTCTTGCATAACCTTGCGCTGCATGTGTTGCACCTTGTTCGTGGCGTACCAAGACATGGTGTAATTGATCTTGAAATTTATATAATTCGTCATAAACTGGCATTATGGCTCCTCCCGGATATCCGTAAACCAAGTCTACTCCTTCTGCTAATAAACATCTAATAACGGCTTCTGCCCCTGATATTTTCATTTTTTATTATTTTTACAACTTAACAATTACTAGTATTTAAAAATACTGCTTTAATGTATATTTTAATAGAATGCAGGATTATGCTTTGATTTGAATGCGGTGCTTTTAAAAACTTCCAGATCATAATTTGCATCATCAATAATTCTTTGTCCGTCTTTTTTATCATAATCATTAGCAATTAGTCCCTCACCTTCTTTAATAGCTTTTTCAGGTTGATCTAAATGAATATAAATTCTTCCTAAATTATAATAAGCTGAATATCTTATCTTTTTACTCGACTTATCATTTTCTGTATATTTTGTTTTAAGTGAATCAAAATACTCTATTAATGGACTCATTTCACTTACTATCCCATCAATTGGACTAGTCGCTGTCATCTTAGAAAAAATTACCTTAACAGCTTCGAGCGCCTCTTTTTGAATAGCGCCTTCTTCGTCTTTAGAGTCGATAATCCATAAATTATCTCTATAACTTGTAGCCTCTAAACCGTACATTTTATTGACTTTACGATTCGTTTGATTAAGAACTAATTCAACATAAGTTTTGATTTTTTCATTATAAAAATCATCCTTTTGTTTTTTAAACAATTCTTTTACCGCTTCAGGATTTACATTGTCATTATTAGATTTATAAATATAGTCTTCATCAAACGCATATGTGTTTTCCTCATCTTTCCCTGAATCACTTATTGCTGATTTTATCTTGACGACTCCCGAACCTTTTGCTTCAATTTTCGCAATTACAAAATAGTAGGTAGTCTTTACCATTACCCCATTTTTATCTTTAGATTCATCAATTCTTGATTCAAGCTTTGGCTCCCCCATAGTAAAACTTTTCAAATTTATTTCTACATCAATATTTGAATATCTTACACTTTTTTTCCAGCCATACACATTTATTCTACCGTTCAGAGTCTCCTTATTAGGGTAAAAAGAAACAAAATCTTTGTTTATAATCGCTTCACTGCTAAAAGTTCTTTTCTCTAATGGCACAAACTTTTTAGGCAGTATTTGATAATTGACATTAAACGAAAACTTATCTAAATCGACCTTTTGTGGTTTTACCTGCGAAAAGGATTTGAAAGAAAGAAAAAGTATAACAAAATATCCTATTGTAATTTTCAAATTCATATTTTATTTTTTTAGAAATCTATTGTTCTTTTGCGACTCTAGCTGCTCTTTTGTATAATTACTCTTTACTTCCTCTTTCTTAGACGGATCGCTTATAAACATATATCGTTCTCCTATCATTTTTCCATCAACATCAAAAGCAGTTTTGCCATAAACAGCTGTCTTTTCTATTTTTTCATTAAGAACTAATATGTTGTTTTTCACAATTAAGCTATACTCCTTTTGATTATCACTTATTTCAAAATGTTCTAATTTTAGTTTACCGTCATTATCGTATAAATCGTAATTCATCATAAAACCATCTGGTCTGCTATAAGTTAAAAAAAGAAACTTATCCTGAGTCGTGTCAGGTTTTAGAACTGTGTAACTTACATCTTGCAGGAAATCTGTCCTTAATCTTCCATTATAATCACAAATTGCCCCTTTACTTGATGAACTTGTTTGGCAATTGGCCCCTTTGCAAGGAATACTTACATTAAAAAAGCCATCTTGCCCGTTATATACGTATTGCTCATTACTAATCACATGTGAAAATGTTCTATAATCGCTCACTGCTATTAAATCATTCGGAAAATCCGCAATAAATTTGGATTTCTCAAAATCATAAATTTTTGATCCTCCATTATAAAGCTGAAGCGTAAAAAAACGATCTTTATATATCTTAATTTCTTTTATTTCTAATTTCGGATCAAATAACACTTTTCCATCATAATAGATATTCTTAAGATACATTGATTCGTCCCTGCTGGAATTTGCCCCTAATTGTTTAATTATTTTTCTTGTTTTAGAAAAAATAACCATGTATTTATCCTTAAATTCAAGCAATGAGCTAACATCATTTGCTCCTACTGATATAGGAAAGATATTCTTGAGATTTGAATAATCAATAAGCTCAATGATATCATTCTTTTGAGCTAAATAAGCAACATCTTTTTTCTCTCCTTTAACATGATAATACATTTTATCTAATGAATAGATTTTATCATAGTTGTTTGGTATTAATTGTTTATTTTCTTTAAAGTCATAAATTCCAAACTGCTTGCCATCCAGACTTGATCTAACGCGATTGTCTTTTACAAAAACATCATAATCATATTTGAATACTTGTCCGCGTGCATGCTTAAATGGCTGTTTGAGCAATGATTTACCTAATGTATCCAGAACTGTAAAATCTGTATTAGTAAAAGCTAAAGCTTGTCCGGACTTGTTAAAATTACCAATACTATTATATTGCGCAGGCACTATTATCTCGCCACAAGAATTAACAATCCCTACCTTTTCTGTATTATCAAAAAAACTATAAACTTCAAAAGGCTGATTCCATGATCCATTTGTAAAATTGAAATTGGTTTTGATTCCGACTTCTGGATTTTTAACATCGTGTATTTCAACGTCTACATATTCAAAAATCATATAACCGCCACCATCATTTCCGCTGCCACGTACTTTTGACGTGAAAAACTTCCCGCAATTTAATCCGCTTAAAAAACCTTTTTTGTTATCTCCTTTAAAAGAATAAATAATTTCGCCGGCAGCATTCGCTATCTTAATATTATCAGCACTTTTTTTATCTTTTAAAAGAATAAAACCACCTTTTTTTATCTCTAAATTGTAATCTTTCTTTAGATCCTCTATTTTGCTACTTTGCGAAAATGAAATTAAAGGCAATACAAATAAGAAAAACATGTAAATTGTTTTCAGCATTTTTTATTTAATAAGTTGGTTTTAATATTAGGTTTTGACTTTATTATTTATCGGTAACGCAACCTGTAGAAGCGCTTGAAACTGATCTTGCGTATTTAAGCAAAACTCCTTTCGTAACTTTTAACGGAGGCTGAACCCACGCTGCTGCACGAGTTGCAAATTCCTCGTCAGATATCTTCAGGTTGATTGTATTATTTACAGCATCGATAGCAATTAAATCACCATCTTTTACTAAAGCAATACCACCACCATCATAAGCTTCTGGTGTTATGTGACCTACCACAAATCCATGTGAACCTCCAGAGAATCTACCGTCTGTAATAAGAGCACAACTGCTGCCTAATCCGGCACCAATAATTGCCGATGTTGGTTTTAGCATTTCAGGCATTCCCGGACCACCTTTTGGTCCACAATACCTGATGACTACTACATTACCTGGTTTAATTTTTCCGGCCTCAAGTCCCGGGATTACTTCAAATTCTCCTTCAAAAACAACAGCAGGACCTTCAAAATATTCTCCTTCTTTTCCGCTAATTTTTGCAACAGCACCTTCAGAAGCAAGATTTCCGTATAAAACCTGAATATTTCCTGTTGGTTTTAATGCTTTTTGTATTTCATGAATAACCTGTTGTCCATCTTGTAAATCCGGAGTATTGGCTAAATTCTCTGCTACAGTTTTTCCGGTTACGGTCAAACAATCCCCATGAATCAATCCTACTTTTAGTAAATATTTCATTATAGAAGGAATACCTCCAACTTCGTGAATATCCTCCATCATGTATTTACCACTTGGTTTCATATCCGCCAATACTGGTGTTTTATCATTGATTGCCTGAAAATCATCTAATGTGATTTCGATATCAACAGCGTGCGCCATTGCAATTAAGTGCATAACCGCATTTGTAGAACCTCCTAAAACTGCAACGATTGTAATTGCGTTTTCAAAAGCTTTACGAGTCATAATATCTCTTGGCTTAATATCTTTTTCTAATAATATTTTAATCGCTTCTCCGGCAGCAAGACATTCGTCTCTTTTATCCTGACTCAAAGCAGGATTAGAAGAGCTGTATGGCAAACTCATTCCTAATGCTTCAATTGCAGACGACATTGTATTTGCAGTGTACATTCCGCCGCAAGCACCAGCTCCCGGGCATGCATTTTGAATAACACCTTTAAAATCTTCCGGAGTAATTTCGTTTTTCACCTTTTTTCCTAAAGCTTCAAAAGCAGAAACAATATTTAATGATTCTCCTTTCCATTTTCCGGAATGAATTGAACCTCCGTAAACCATAATCGATGGACGATTTACTCTTCCCATTGCGATTAAAGCTCCAGGCATATTTTTATCACAACCAGGAATTGCAATAATACCATCGTACCATTGTGCTCCCACAACTGTTTCGATAGAATCTGCGATTACATCACGGGAAACCAATGAAAAACGCATTCCTTCAGTACCGTTTGAAATTCCGTCACTAACACCAATAGTATTAAAAATAAGTCCGACCAGATTTGCATCCCAAACACCTTTTTTGACGTCTTTTGCCAAATCATTCAGATGCATGTTACAAGTGTTACCATCGTAACCCATGCTTACAATACCAACTTGTGCTTTCTTCAAATCTTCTTCAGTTAAACCAATCCCGTACAACATCGCTTGCGCTGCAGGTTGTGTTTGATCTTGAGTGATGGTTTTGCTGTACTTATTTAATTCCATTATGTATTATTTTATTTTAATTTTTGTTCAAAAAAAAACCTTCCAGTATTTGGAAGGTTTGTAATATAGTTTTTCAATTATATTTATACCATTCCCGATGCATATGTGTGAATCACATTGACAACAACGACAGAAGTAATAATAATTGAGATTTGCATCATTTATTTTTTAGTGTCACAAAAGTATGAAAACTTATAGGACTAAAAAAATAAAATCTCAACATTTCACATACTTCTTGTTATTTATTTCATTATTTTAATAAAAACCTTAAACAATTGTTGACTGACCAATATGTACATTGTCATTATTAAAATACAATAGGTCATCTTTGCTAAAAATAAAATTTGAGACAAACTCTCCTACTTCATTTGTACCGAATTTTGAATCTGCTTTTAAATCAATTGTAACCACTTTATATTCAATTGCTTTTTCGACTGCCTGATAAATTACATTTGCTTCTTTGAATAAGCCAAAATGTTCTAACAACATTGCAGCAGATAAAATCGAAGCAATTGGATTGGCAATATTTTTTCCTTTTGCCTGTGGATAAGAACCGTGAATTGGTTCGAAAAGCGCATTTTTTTCTCCTAAAGATGCCGAAGCCAATAGCCCGATAGATCCTGTAATTACACTTGCTTCATCAGATAAGATATCTCCAAATAAATTCTCGGTTAAAATCACGTCGAATTGTTTTGGATTTAGAATAATCTGCATTGCTGCATTGTCCACAAATAAAAAATCTAACACTACATCAGGATAATTCAAACTCACTTTCTGAACAACTTTTCTCCATAATCTTGAGGTTTCCAAAACATTTGCTTTGTCTACCATAGTTAACTTTTTGCGTCGGTTTTGTGCTGATTTAAAAGCTAAATGTGAAATTCTGGTAATTTCTTCTTCTGAATATTCACATAAATCCGAAGCATGTGTACCTTCTTCGTTTAATGTCTTAGCTCCAAAATAAGCACCACCGGTTAATTCTCTGAAAATAGTAAAGTCAGCACCATCAATAATCTCTCTTTTTAAAGGAGAGGAATCAATTAATGCTTTGTACGGTTTTATAGGACGAATGTTAGCAAACAAACCTAATTCCTTACGAAGCTTCAGTAACCCCTGCTCCGGACGAACTTTTGCATTAGGATTATTGTCATATTTAGGATCTCCAATCGCTCCAAACAAAACTGCATCTGTGTTTAAACAAAGATTAAGTGTTTGCTCCGGCAACGGATTTCCTGTTTTGTCAATAGCAATTGCTCCCATGAGAGCTTCTTCAAAAACAAATTCATGATTGTACACTTCGCCAATAGCATATAATGCTTTTTTGGCCTGTGCAATTACCTCTGGTCCGATTCCGTCTCCCGGTAAAACTGCTATTTTCAAATTCATAATGCCTCGTTCTTTATGTATTTAAACCCTTTTATCTTTCTCTTTATTCTATTCTCTTTATTCTATTCTCTTTCCAACTAACTTCTAACTAAATCTCCTTCAATTGTCGAAGCCTCAATAATCTGGTGAATATCTGCATCGATAACTTCTTTTTTGATATCAGCAAATTTCAAAAATTCAATGTATACGATATCCAATTGTACTTTTGTCAACTCGTAACCTACCTTTTTTGCACGGTAAGCCAAAGCAGCTCTTCCGCTTCTTGCTGTCAAAATAATCGAAGATTCATTAACACCCACATCAAGCGGATCCATGATTTCGTAAGTTGCTCTGTTTTTGATTACACCATCCTGATGAATCCCTGAACTGTGCGCAAAGGCATTAGCACCAACAATAGCTTTATTTGGCTGAACGATCATTCCCATACTTTCAGAAACCAATCGGCTCATTTCATTTAATTCTCTTGTATTGATATTAGTGTCAAGATTAAGGTAAGGATGTTGTTTAAAAATCATCACTACTTCTTCAAGTGCCGTATTTCCGGCTCTTTCACCAATACCATTTATAGTACATTCTATTTGTCTTGCTCCATTTATAGCTCCTGCAATAGAGTTTGCAGTTGCCATTCCTAAATCATTATGACAGTGACATGAAAGGATCACATTTTCGATACCTTTTACGTTTTCTCTTAAATATTTGATTTTTGCACCGTATTCATCTGGTAAACAATACCCTGTTGTATCTGGGATATTTAATACCGTAGCTCCGGATTTGATCACTTCTTCACAAACTTTTGCAAGGAAAGCGTTATCAGTTCTACCGGCATCTTCTGCATAAAACTCAACATCTTCTACATAAGATTTTGCGTGTGATACAGCGTATTTTGCTCTGGCAATAATGTCTTCTCTTGTGGTATTTAATTTATGGAGAATGTGAGATTCAGATGTTCCGATTCCTGTGTGGATTCTAGGTCTTTTAGCATGCTTTAAAGCAGCTGCGGCAACATCAATGTCGTTTTTTACAGCTCTTGTCAGTCCGCAGACGGTAGCGTTTTCTACAATTTTACAAATCTCAGAGACCGATAAAAAATCGCCCGGACTTGACACAGGAAAACCTGCTTCGATAACGTCAACTCCCATTTTATCAAGTCGTTCTGCGATAACTAACTTTTGTTTAGTATCTAACTTACATCCTGGAACTTGTTCGCCGTCGCGCAAAGTGGTGTCAAAAATTTGAACTTTCTCTCTATTCATATTCATTTATTTAATGTAATTTCACATCTTGATAACAAATATATATTGTACTTCCTCAGTATGAAATTCATTTTAATGAAATTATACTGTTCATAACACAATTTATAACGCGTTAATCTATTAAAAACCAATAAGTTATATTATTATATTTTACAATGGCTAACCATCAAAAAGATTTCTTATTTGTATTGATTAAATCGCTTTCTAAATCCGAAAAAAGACAGTTTAAGATTTTTGCAAGCCGTTTAGAGACGAGTTCAAATACGAAATTCATCGAATTATTTAATATTTTAGATAAGTCTGAAACCTACGATGAAAAGCTTATTCTAAAAAGCGGGATCATTAAAAAAGTACAGCTATCTAATTTAAAATCATACTTATACAAACAGATTCTGGTCAGCATCAGGTTGAATATTCCGAGTCAGAACATTCGTTATCAACTGCGTGAACAAATAGATTTTGCGGGTATTTTATACAATAAAGGACTGTATAAACAAAGTTTAAAAATTCTGGACAAGACAAAAATCATTGCGCTTGAAAATGATGAGAAATATATGGCGTATGAGATTGTAGAATTCGAAAAACTAATCGAATCGCAATATATTACCCGAAGTATTCAGGGTCGAGCCGATGAATTGGTTATTCAGGCTAAAGAATTAAACTATAGAAATACAATTTCAAGTAAGTTATCTAATTTGTCGCTTCAGCTTTACGGAATCATGCTTAAGACCGGTTATGTAAAAAATGATGAAGAGTATACTTATATTGATGACTATTTCAATAAACATATTGCTAAATTAGACGAAAGCAAGTTTGGATTCAGAGAGAAATATTGGTTCTATAACGCCAATTTATGGCGAAGTTTTCTGGTTCAGGACTTTCTTGCGAGTTATAAATTTGCTTATAAGTGGGTGAGATTATTTTACGACAACCCAAACATGATCTATCAGAATCCGGTGTTTTTTTTAAAAGGGAATCATTACTTTTTGGAGTCTTTATATATGTTGAAGTACAAATCGAATTTCAAGAAGTATTTAACGCTTTTAGAAGAAACAATTAAAGATCCTAAGTTTCCTGTAAATGACAACATTGCATCGCTATCATTTCTATATTTATATAATAATAAGCTGAATTATCATATCCTGGAAGGAACTTTTGCAGAAAGCGAATATTTGATTCCCGAGATCTTAGAGAAAATAAAAATTCATAGCGAACATCTTGATGAGCATCACGAGATGTTATTTTTCTATAAGATCGCCTCCATTTATTTTGGAAATGAGAAGTATAATGAATGCATTTTTTATCTGGATAAAATTATTAATAACAGAAATTTAAGCATGCGTGAGGACTTAATGTGTTTTGCGAGACTATTGTCTTTAATTGCGCATTATGAATTAGGGAAAGATTATTACATGGAGAACCACCTTAAAAACACTTATAAGTTTCTATTAAAAATGAACGACTTACACGAAGTTCAAAAGGAAATTATTAAGTTCCTGAGAAACTTAAATAACTTTTATCCAGCCGATATTAAGAAAGAATTTAAAAAAATGCATGCGCGTTTTGTAGAACTTGAAAAAAATACCTACGAAAAAAGAGCTTTCTTATATCTGGATATCATTTCATGGCTTGAAAGTAAAATTGAAAATCGCAAAATTGCTGATATAATTAAGGAAAAAGCGAAGTTGAATAGTCGTTAAGGACGAAATTTTCAATTTTTTAAAATTCCAAATTCCAATGGTTTGCGCACGGGTCTTTGTCAAAGTTTAAAACTTTGACAAAGATTAGTACAGACAAAAAGCGTGAAGGATTAAGATCTTTCACGCTTTTTGTCATTTCTGACGTGAGGAAAAATCTCCGTAAGAAACTCCTCCCTGAAAGTCTCCAATCTTAAGTCGAAAATCTTTGACGAATTTCTAGTGCGATTTCTCTCTCCGATCGAAATGACAAGCCCTGCCAAAATCCCTTTAAAACCAACAAACCCGACAGGTTTTTAAAACCTGTCGGGTTTACTAGACGCAAAAAAAATCCCAAATCCCTCCCGAAACCTCGGAATTGGAATTTGGAATTTTAAAAAATTGGAATTTATTTAATCTTTATTCTACAATATTAGAACTTGTTACGTAGAAATCTTTATCAACTTCAAGCGTACGTTTCTCGTTTGTTGTTTTCTCTGATTTCCATTCTGTGGTTGGTTTAAGCCATATCTCTTCACCGTTTAATTTTACTTTAACCGGCATATCAAACTTAGCTACACAATTAGTCCAGTGATATCCAAAAGATCCGTTTTTAAAAATATATTCAAAAACCGGAATCTGAGTTGTGTTTAAATACTGTGTAAAAACCCTGTTGAAATTAATTCCAGATTGCGTATTGATATATTCCTGAATTTGTTTACCAGTAACCGTTTGGTGATAAAAAGTGCTGTTTAAACCTCTTAAAATAGATTTCCATTTTGCATCATCGTTAATGACCTGACGAATCATATGCAGCATATTCGCCCCTTTTGGATACATATCTCCAGATCCTTCATTATTGACATCATAATTACCAATAATAGGCTTATCATTATGAATGTTTCTTCTGCACCCAATTACATATTCTGCACCTGCATCTTTTCCGTAATAATATTCAACAAAAAGGCTTTCAGAATAATTCGTAAAACTTTCATGAACCCACATATCTGCAATATCTTTATAGGTAATATTATTAGCAAACCATTCGTGTCCGGATTCGTGAATAATGATAAAATCGAATTTTAATCCCCATCCGGTTCCGCTTAAATCTTTCCCTCGGTATCCCATTTTGTAACCATTCCCGTAAGTCACACTACTTTGGTGTTCCATTCCTAAATAAGGTGCTTCAACCAATTTATAGCTGTCTTCGTAAAACGGATAAGGTCCAAACCAGTTTTCAAAAGCTTTTAGCATTCTTGGAGCATCTTTAAAATGCTCTTTTGCAATTTCCAGATTGTCTCTCAGAACATAATAACTGCAATCTAAATCGCCTTTTTCTCCTTTATATTTCTCTGTAAAATTCACATAATCCCCAATATTTATGTTTACACCATAATTATTAATTGGATTGGCAACATACCAATTGAAGGTTTTAGTACCGTCTTTTTCTTTTTTAACACTTTTCAATCTTCCGTTTGAGACATCAGTTAGATCTCCGGGAACATTTACAGTAATCAACATGTTTTCGACTTCATCATACATATGATCCTTGTTTGGCCACCAAACACTAGCACCCAATCCCTGACATGATGATGCGATAAAATCCTTTCCGTTTTTATCTTTTTTCCATGTAATTCCACCATCCCAAGGCGGATTTACAGCTTCTTTAGGTTTACCTCCAAATGAAATTATAATTTCCTTTGTATCGCCTACTTTTTGAGCAGCCGTTAATTGAATAAAAAAAGCATTTCCGTCCCTTTCGAATTTCAATTCTTTTCCGTCTTGCGTTACTTTATAAATCTGCATAGGTTCCTGCAAATCAATCTGCATTTTGTTATAATCCTTTAGGACCGTATAACGAACAGTGTTTGAACCCGTAATAGTTTTGTCTTTTGGATTTACTTTTACATCTAAATGATAATATTTCAAATCCCACCAGGCTCTTTCTTTTGTAATGCTTCCGCGTAAAGTATCCTGATGTGTAAAAACCGTTTCTGACTTATTCAAAAGTCCCTGGGCATTGGTTGTAAAACCAAACAAAAAGGCGATTAAAGCGCCACCGAAGTATTTTTTCATATGAAGTAAATATTTTCTTTTAACCGAAATAAGAAAGGTATTTCAACCCGCTTAAACTTCAACAAATGTAAACATTCGATTTAAGTTTTAAATGATTTTAGAAATGCTAATCAGAAAAATTATTATTAAAAGTTATTTATTCTTCTGTATTTTAGCAAATCAAATTCATTTATACTATTTATGAAAATTAGTGCAATCACTACTGTTTTATGTTTCATGTGCTCAATAACAAATTATTCGCAAAGCATACCAATTTATAAAACAGCTGAAAAAATAACAATTGATGGAGATTTATCCGATTGGAAAACCCCTTTTCTTGGACCTTTTGTAATTCATGATTCAGGAAAAAAAGGTACTCAGAATACTTTTGTTTCACTTTCGTGGAATGATGAGAACCTGTATATCGCCTATCATTCAACAGATTCTAAAATAATTGGATCAGCTCAGAAAAAAGATTCTCAAATTTTTAGTACCGATGATTTAGTAGAGATTTTTATCGATCCTGACGGAGATGGTCAAAATTATATCGAAATTGGGGTAAATGCTTTTTCATCTAACTATGATTTATTGCTTAAATGTATTTCGCCGGATTGTGGTGGCTGGAACACTTCTATGGCTTTTGATATCGCAGGCCTTGAAGCAAAAAGTAAAATAACGCCCGAAGGTTTTGATACTGAAATTAAGATTCCGTTTTCGAGTTTAGAAACTATTAAAAACGGCAATTTCAATAAACCGAAAGCCGGAATAAAATGGAGGGGAAATACTTTTAGAATTGATTACGGTAATACAACCGAATATCTTGCATTACAATATTATAAGAGCTTAAAATATGGTTTTCACCAACCGGAAGAATTTGCTGTTTTCGAGTTTCTGGAATAGCGATAAGATGGTACGCGGATGACACGGATTCGCTAAAGCGAAAACGCAGATTAACGCGGATTTTTTCTTTTTTTTTATCCGCAATCTTGTCATCCCAAGGAACGAGGGATCTCCACAAGAAACTTAATTCTGATTGCTTTAAATTTTAAAAAGCTACGATGCAAGTTACTTAACGGTGTAATATTGCATTTCATTATCAACTAAATATTTAAAAAACTTATTATCTTCCTTCATTTTATAAATTTCAAAGATAGATTTGTTTGATTGAAAATATACATTTTGCAAAAATCTATCATTTAAATTCCCATAAGCCTGATAGGTTTCAAGAAACATTTTTATGCCTTTTTTTATTACAGTTCCGTTTGGAAATCGTTCTAACCTGTACATTGATGGAGAAGGCGAATTATCTTTTTCAAGAAATAATTCTCCCGTACTTTCATTTATGGGATAATAAACACTTTTAGAGGTCTTTTCTAAAAAAAGAAGTAACTTTTGTCCTTTTTTCAAATCGCTAACCCGACCGTCACACATCCATTCTTTCCAGATTGTAACATTAATTTTTGAATCAGATTTTCCTTTAATAAATTGACTTATTGTAAATTCATACCTATCCTTTGAAACATTCGAAATTGTACCGTCAACAATTAAATCTGCTTTAGAAATAACTATCGAATATGATAAAATATTTTTCTTAAAATCGAAATTTAAAGTTGGACTTAGAAATAAAAATAGACAAACAAACAATTTCATAAATGCATTATTTTTTAGCGCGATACCATTTTTGTGAGACTGAGGGAAGTCGAAGTTCCGTTTACTAAATCACTTTGCGGAACTTCGAGTTCCCTCAGTCTGACAATTGAGCCGAAAATTAATTCTTATTTATTTCTGACGTTTCTTCAAAACATCTACAACATCATTCAGCTGAAAACCTTTTGCTTGCAATAAAATCAAATAATGAAACAACAAATCAGCGCTTTCGCTTAAGAACAAATCATCATTATCATCTTTGGCTTCGATCACAACTTCTACAGCTTCTTCACCAACCTTTTGAGCAATTTTATTGATCCCTTTTTCAAATAATGAAGCAACATAACTCTTCTCAGAATCGGCATTTTCTCTTCTGATTTTGATTGTATTTTCAAGATTTGAAAGAAAACCATAGCTTTCTTTATTTCCTTCCTGCCAACAAGTATCTGCTCCTGTGTGACATGTAGGTCCTTCTGGTTTTGCCTGAATTAAAAGTGTGTCGCCATCGCAATCATTTTTAATGCTTACAAGATTTAAAAAGTTCCCACTCTCCTCGCCTTTTGTCCAAAGCCTTTGTTTTGAGCGGCTAAAAAAAGTTACTTTTTGTGTTTCTACTGTTTTTTGCAGTGATTCTTCGTTCATATATCCCAGCATCAGAACATTTTTAGTTTCTGAATCCTGAATAATTGCCGGAATCAATCCGTGTGAGCTTTTTATATTGATGTCCATATTATTTTAGATTTTTTGACTTCAGATTTTAGATTTTCCGAAATCTTTAATTTATAGATTAAATCTTGTTTTTTTTCTTGACTCAGTTTTTATAGTCTAACTTCGATACCATTATTTCTCAATTCCTGTTTCAAAGCTTTAATCTCAATTTCCTTAAAGTGAAAAACACTGGCCGCCAAAGCAGCATCTGCTTTTCCTACTTTAAATGAATCTACAAAATGCTGAATATTTCCAGCTCCTCCGGAAGCAATAATCGGAATATTAATCAATTCTGACAATTTAGCTAAAGCTTCATTGGCAAAACCATTTTTTGTCCCATCGTTATCCATTGATGTAAATAGAATTTCTCCTGCTCCGCGCTCTGCCACTTCTACAGCCCAATCAAATAAATTCAGTTCTGTTGGAACTTTGCCACCAACCAAATGTACAATCCATTGTCCGTTAATTTGTTTAGCGTCAATAGCAACCACAACGCATTGACTTCCGAACCTCTGAGCCAAATCATTGATTAATTGCGGATTTTTTACTGCCGATGAATTGATCGAAACTTTATCAGCACCATTATTCAAGAGAATTTCAACATCTTCAACAGACGAAATTCCGCCGCCAACAGTAAATGGAATGTTAATTTTTCCCGCAACACTTCGCACCATATTTACTAACGTTTTGCGACGTTCTTCGGTAGCTGAAATATCAAGAAAAACCAATTCGTCAGCTCCTTCAGCCGAGTAAATTTCTGCCAGTTCAACAGGATCTCCCGCATCGCGTAAGTCCACAAAATTAACGCCTTTTACGGTTCTTCCGTTTTTTATATCCAAACATGGAATGATTCTTTTTGCTAACATTTCTTTTAATGTGTCAATGTGAGAATTTGAGAATTAGCTAATTTTTCACACAATACGTAGAATTATCTAATTTTCTCATTATCTAATTTATTTAAATACAGGACTTAAAAACGTTCTCTCATAACTTACGATACATCTTGTATCTTCGGCAATTTTAAAAGCTTCTAAACATTCCTGATCGTCCTTTGAAAACATTTGTTTTCTATAATCTTCATAAGCTGTTAAACTTGGAAAAGAAAACAATGCATATGCAATATTATTAGCTCCTTCCGAAGGCATAAAATAGCCATGATGCTGTCCTCCTAAGCGATTTACGATTTTAATCCACCTTTTACCATACTCTTCAAACGCCTCTAATTGATAAGGATCTATAATATATTTTAAATGACAAGTTATCATATTTTTAATGAGTTATTTGGAATTTGATAATTAGCTATTTTTTTACACAACAAGTAAAATTATCTAATTATCTCATTTTCTAATTATATAGTTTTCCAGTTGTTTTAAAGTAATTCTTCCTTCGTAAATCGCTTTTCCAATAATTGTTCCTTCACAGCCCAAATGCGCCAATTTTGGCAATTCATCAAAAGTTGAAATTCCCCCGGAAGCGATTAACTTTACACCATGAGCTTCTTTCAAAATTTTAGCATACAAATCAAAACTAGGGCCTTCAAGCATTCCGTCTTTTGCAATATCAGTACAAATAACATACTGAATTCCTTTAGTTTGATATTCCTGAATAAACGGCACCAAATCTTCATCTGAGTCTTCTAGCCAACCTGAAATTGCAACTTTTTCCTCTTTTGCATCAGCACCCAGGATAATCTTTTCGGAACCATACTCTGCAATCCATTTTTCGAAAATTGCTCTGTTTTTTACAGCAATACTTCCGCCTGTAATCTGGCTTGCACCGCTTTCAAAAGCTATCTTCAAATCTTCATCTGATTTTAAACCGCCACCAAAATCAATTTGCAAGCTCGTTTGTGTGGCAATCTGTTCCAGGATTTTATAATTGACAATTTTGCTCGATTTTGCTCCGTCTAAATCTACTAAATGTAAATATTCTATTCCGTGTGCTTCAAATGATTTCGCCACTTCAAGCGGATTTTCGTTGTAAATTATTTTAGTATCATAATCGCCTTTTGACAAACGAACACATTTTCCGTCGATGATATCTATAGCTGGTATTATTCTCATTTTTTGATATTTTAGATTTTAGAGTTCCGATTATTAAAAAACGATTTCTCTAAATTGACATTTTGATTGATATTGATTTTACAATTGGAATTTGGAATTTTAAAAATTGGAGTTTAATTTAAGAAAGTTCTCAAGAATTTTCTCCCCAACAGCGCCGCTTTTCTCAGGATGAAACTGAGTTCCGTAAAAATTATCTTTTTGCAAAGCCGATGCATATTCTAATTCATAATTCGTTGTTGCAATGCTCTCAGTGCAATCAGGAGCGTAAAAACTATGCACTAAATACATAAATTCATTCTCAGAAATTCCTTTAAACAAATCTGATTTTAAATCGTAAATCTGATTCCATCCCATTTGTGGCACTTTTACTTTTGAGGTAAATTTAATCACATCTACATCAAAAATACCTAAACCTTTAGTATTTCCTTCTTCAGATGAATTACACATCAATTGCATTCCGAGGCAAATTCCTAAAACAGGTTGTTTCAAAGCTGGTATCAGGCTATCCAAACCGCTTTCTTTTAGCTTTTTCATCGCAGAGCTTGCTTCCCCTACTCCCGGAAAAATAACTTTATCTGCAGCTTGTATTTCTTCGGGATCATTACTCAAAACAGCTTTAAAACCAAGTCTTTCAATGGCAAACATAATGCTCTGAATATTTCCTGCCCCGTAATTTATAATTACTATTTTCATTTTTTTTGTTTCAGGTTTCAAGTTTCAGGTTTCAGGTTTCACGTTGCTCTGCAGAACTTGAAACCTGAAATTTGAAACAATTTTTAACGATCTTAAAGCATTCCTTTCGTCGAAGGCAAAATCATTTTTTCTGTATCTCTTTTCACCGCTACTTTTATGGCTTTTGCAAAAGCTTTAAAAATTGCTTCAATTTTGTGGTGTTCGTTTATTCCTTCTGCCTTAATGTTGATGTTGGCTTTTGCACCATCAGAGAAGGATTTAAAGAAATGATAAAACATTTCTGTTGGCATTTTACCCACCATTTCACGCTTAAATTCGGTTTCCCAAACTAACCAGTTTCTTCCGCCAAAATCAATTGCTACCTGCGCCAGACAATCATCCATAGGCAAACAGAAACCATAACGCTCAATTCCTAATTTATTTCCTAACGCTTTTGCAAAAACTTCTCCCAAAGCAATTGCCGTATCTTCAATCGTGTGATGTTCATCAACTTCAAGATCGCCTTTTACCAGAATTTCTAAATCCATTTGACCATGACGTGCAATTTGGTCCAACATATGATCAAAAAATGCAATTCCGGTTTCGATTTTACTTTTTCCAGTTCCGTCCAGATTTAAATCGATGAAGATATCAGTCTCATTTGTTTTGCGCGTAATCGAAGCCGAACGTGCCTCTAATTTCAAAAACTCATAAATTTCTTTCCAACTCATCGTTTGAAGAATAATTGTTTCACCTAATTCTTCACGTTTCGACGAGATTTCATTGCTTCCTATTCCGTCATTATCATTGATGAAAATTGCTTTTGCACCTAAGTTTTTAGCCAGTTCAATGTCTGTCAGACGATCTCCCAAAACAAATGAATTAACCAAATCATACTCGGGATTATCAATGTATTTAGTTAACATTCCGGTTCTTGGCTTGCGCGTTGGTGCATTATCTTCCGGAAAAGACCTGTCGATAAAAATATCATCAAATAAAACACCTTCATTTTCAAAGGCTCTCAAAATAAAATTCTGCGTTGGCCAAAACGTATCTTCCGGAAAGCTATCTGTGCCCAAGCCATCCTGATTGGTTACCATCGCCAATTCGTAATCTAATTCACTGGCAATTTTAGCCAAATATTGAAATGCTTTTGGATAAAATTCTACTTTCTCCAAAGCATCTAATTGATAATTTTCAGGTTCTAAAACAATCGTTCCATCACGATCGATAAAAAGTACTTTTTTCATATATTTTATTTTTTGAGAGTAAAGAGTAAAGAGAATAGAGTAAAGAGAATAGATTTTTCATCCTACTACTAAAGTTCTTATATTTCTTCTATATTCTTTCTTCTATTTCAACAACTTCAATTCCTTAATCAAAACTGCATTTTCCTCTGGAATTCCAATTGTAAAACGCAGGCAATTTTCGCATAATGGCTGAGTTGTTCTGTTACGAATTACAATTCCTTCTGCTATTAATTGATCGTATCTTTTGTTTGCGTCATCGACCTTTACAAGTACAAAATTTGCTTCTGTAGGATATACTTTCTCAACGAAGCTTACTTCAAGTAAAACTTTAAGTAATTCTTCCCTTTGCTCAATAATTGAAGCTATTTCCTGTTTTATTTTGTCTGAATCATTCAAACGAAGTGTTGCTCTTTGTTGCGTTAATTCGTTTACATTATAGGGAGGTTTAATTTTGTTCAAAACTGAAATCACAGCATCCGAACCATAACAGATTCCTAAACGAATTCCTGCCAGACCATATGCTTTTGAAAGTGTCTGCGTGATTACCAAATTTGGATATTCATCAATTTCTGTCAACCAGCTTTCCTTGTCTGAAAAGTCAATATAAGCTTCGTCAATCACTACCAGACCCTTAAAGTTTTGAAGTAACTTCACTACACTTTCGTCTGAAAAAGAATTTCCGGTTGGATTATTTGGCGAGCATAAAAAGATGATTTTTGTATTCTCGTCGACGGTATCCAAAATCTTTTCTACCTGTGGCTGAAAATCTGTCGAAAGTAAAACTTCTCTATTTTCGACCGCATTAATATTTGCCAAAACACTGTACATTCCGTAAGTTGGTGGCAGCGAAATAATATTATCAAATTTTGGCTCACAGAACGCTCTGAAAAGTAAATCCAAAACTTCATCACTTCCATTTCCTAATAAAATCTGACTTGGTTTTACGCTATTATTCTTCGCCAAAATCGCTTTAACCGAAGCCTGTTGCGGATCCGGATAACGATTTACTCCATTTTGAAAAGGGTTTTCATTAGCATCCAAAAAAATCATTTGAGCCGTATCAAAATCTTCAAACTCATCACGAGCCGAAGAATACGGTTTTAATGTTTTTACGTTTTCCCGGATTATGTTATTTATATCGAATTTCATTATCTTAATTTTTAGAAGAGTATAGATTATAGAAAATAGAGCATAGACTTAACCTTAATTAGAAAGATTTTTACCGTTTTTCTACAATCTATATTCTTTTCTCTATTCTCTTTATTCTATTTTCTTTTCTCTAAACTAGCCAATCTCAAAGTCACAGCATTTTTATGTGCTTGCAAACCTTCGGCATCAGCCATAATTTCAATCGCTTTTCCTATATTCTGAATTCCTTTTTCAGATATTTTCTGAAATGTCATTGATTTCAAAAAACTATCCAGATTTACTCCGCTGTAATTCTTTGCATAACCATTTGTTGGCAAAGTATGATTGGTTCCTGAAGCATAATCCCCGGCACTTTCCGGAGTATAATTTCCAATAAAAACCGAACCTGCGTTCAAAACCCCATTACAATAAAAATCATCAAATTCAGAACAAACGATAAAGTGCTCCGGTCCGTATTCGTTGATTAAATCCAGAGCGATCTGATCATTTTTAACATAAATCAATTTTGAATTTTCGATGGCTTTTTTAGCAATATCTTTTCTTGGCAGTTCTTCAATTTGTCTTTGAACTTCTTTTTCTACAGCATCAATTAACTTTTTAGAAGTCGAAACCAGAATGACCTGACTGTCTGTTCCGTGTTCTGCCTGCGACAATAAATCTGAAGCTACAAATGCGGGAACAGCAGTATCATCTGCCACAACCAACAATTCTGAAGGTCCGGCCGGCATATCTATTGCAACTCCAAATTGCGTTGCTAATTGTTTTGCAACAGTTACAAATTGGTTTCCGGGTCCGAAAATTTTATATACTTTCGGGATCGATTTTGTTCCAAATGTCATTCCTGCAATAGCCTGAATCCCTCCTACTTTTAAGATCTTTGTAACGCCACATAAATTAGCAGCATATAAAATAGCGGGATTTATTTTTCCGGTTTTATCCGGTGGTGAACACAAAACGATTTCTTTGCAACCTGCAATTTCGGCAGGAACTGCTAACATTAAAACTGTTGAGAATAAAGGTGCAGTTCCTCCTGGAATATACAACCCAATTTTTTGAATAGGTCTTTTTTCCTGCCAGCAATTTACTCCTTCAATGGTTTCAATCGAAATTTTATCGGTTTTTTGAGCAGTATGAAACTTTAAAATATTTGCTTTTGCTAATTGAATAGCGTCTTTTAATTCTGTAGAAATTGAATTAACAGCTTCCTGAATCTCTTCTCCCGAAACTTCATAGTTTTCTAAAGCGATTCCGTCAAAGATCGAAGTATATTTTGCAACAGCTTCATCTCCTTTTTTCTGTACTTCTTTAAAAATTTCTTTAACCGTAACTTCGATATCATCGATAGTTTTGGTTGGTCTTTTTAGTATTTCTGACCAGGTATCTGGTTTTGGATTGTCTATTTTATTCATTGTTTTCTGCTTTATGCTATAAGCTGTAGGCTTTAAGCTTTTTAACTTTGTGTTTTTCCTGGCGTAAAGCATAGCGCTTATAGCCTAAAGCGAGCGAAGCTCTTAAAGAACCATTTTCTCAATTGGACAAACTAAAATTCCTTCGGCTCCGGCTTCTTTTAGTTTATCAATTACATCCCAAAAAGTATCTTTGTCAATTACGGAGTGTACACTGCTCCAACCTTCCTGAGCCAATGGCAAAACTGTTAAGCTGCGTAAAACCGGCAAAATTTTTCCGATTTGATCAATTTTAGCGTTTGGAACATTCATCAAAATATATTTTGAATTTCTGGCTCTTAAAACTGATTGTATTCTAAATTTTAAAGTATCAATGTGTTTTTGAATTTCAGGAGAAACTTTTGGGGACACTGCTAAAACAGCTTCACTTTTTAGAATAACTTCAACTTCTCTTAAATTATTCTTGAATAAAGTACTTCCGCTTGAAACAATATCTACAATAGCATCTGCAAGACCAATGTTTGGAGCGATTTCTACAGACCCTGAGATTTGGTGAATATCTACACTTAAGCCAAAAGAATTGAAATATTCGTTAACTGTATTTGGGTAAGACGTCGCGATGCGCAAACCTGCTAAATCCTGAATAGAGTTGTACTCGAAAGTTTTAGGAACTGCAACAGATACTTTGCATTTTGAAAATCCTAATTTCTGAATCACTTCAATGTGTTTTCCTTTTTCTACTAAAAGATTATCTCCTACAATGGCCAGATCTACAACGCCATCAATCAAATATTGTGGAATATCTGAATTTCTTAAGTATAAAACTTCTAAAGGAAAATTTGAAGCTTCTGCTTTTAGCTGATCGTTTCCGTTGTTAATCGAAATACCGCAATCTCTTAGAATTTGAATGCTTTCTTCGTTTAAACGACCTGATTTTTGAATTGCAATTTTTAACGTACTCATTTTTTTAGTTTTTGTTGGATTAATAGTTTGAGTACAAAGAATTGGAATTAAAAAACCCGCTTGATGTACTCAAACGGGTTTTAAAATATGATGATTTACACGCATACCATTAACACATCGCTTGAGGGCAATAATGAAAATGATGATGATGTAATTGAATAGAAATCATGACTTGGTTTATTTTATAATTCTTTGATTCGGTTGCAAATATACTAGTTAATTTCATAAAAAAGCAATTTTTAATTTAACTTAACGATAGTTTATTGTTAGAAAAAAAACTGGGACCCTGTTTTTATTGAATTCTTTAAATTTATAATACGGTTTTCATATTTTCATCAAAACTTAAAACAACAGTAGTTCCTACTTCTATTTCGCTCTCAATTTTAAACTTAATATGCAGCAATTCTGTAATTCTTTTTACAATCGACAAACCTAGTCCGTTTCCTTTTATCTCAGGATGATCTGTTGAATTGGATCTGAAAAAGGGATTAAAGATTGATTCTAAATCCTGTTTTGCGATTCCAATTCCATTGTCTGAAATTTTACAGATTATTTTGTCGTTTTGTTTAGCAAATGAAATTTTGACTTCTCCGTCAGTATTGGTGTATTTAATCGCATTTGAAATAATATTTCTCAAAATCGTAATTACTAAAAAATTATCCGACTGAATATAATAATCTTCTTTTGTATCAAATTTAATCTTTATTCTTTTTGTATTTATCTTCTCCAAATTCAATTGCAAAACATCTAAAATTACTGCGTTTAAGTAAACTGATTCTGTTTTTATATTTTTGCTTTGGTTCTCGAAACGTGCCATTAATAATAGCTGATCTACTAACATATTGAGATGATCGACTTCTTTTATACAATAATTTATTTTCTCTTCATATTCTTTATTATCACGCGGTTTACGAATCAAAACTTCAAGAGTACCTTTGATAACCGTGAGAGGCGTTCTTAATTCATGAGAAGCGTCAGACGTAAATTGTTTTTCACGTTCAATAGCATCTTCAATTCTATTTAAAAGATTATTGATAGTCTTAGAGAGTGTGTACAATTCATCCCGGGTTTTGGGCAGCGGAATCCGTGTTTTCAGATTGTCCTTCGTGATAATCTTCGAAGTATTAATGATGGCATTTATTGGTTTTATGCTTCTGCCAGCAAAAAAGCGGGCAATAAAGAACAGTAATAACAAAATTCCCAAGAAAGACAGGCACATAATATCAAACAAATTATTTAATACCATTTTTGAATCTGCCAAAGACATTGCTACAATTACATAACCTATTTTTTTACCTTTTAGATGAAGTGGAACCTGAATTTGCCTAATAGCATGATCCCCCATTATAGTATCAAATAACTCAAAATCTTTAACTGAATCGTTAAATACGAGTGTTTCCGTTTTTAGATTTGGTGCTTTTTCGATAATTTTCTTATTCACATCAAGAAATTCAACAAATACCGGGTTTACATCTACGGTATTATGTTCGCGTTCTTTCCATTCTTCTTCATCAATAAGAATTACTTTTCCGTCAACTTCTTTGATTTCTTCAAGATGATTTTCAATCTCAACTTTAATTTTTTCATCAATATGACTGTAAACGGTGTGTTTTACAATAGAATAAATAACTGAAAAAACTACTACAATCAACAATCCTGTGGTGATAATATAGTTTAATGCAATTCTATTTTTAAAAGAAAGCTGTATCATTTATATGTCGTTGGCGATATAACCAATACCGCGAATTGTTTTAATGTAATCTTCTTCAATTTTTAAATTGAGTTTTTTTCTTATTGCATTCATAAAAACATCGATAACTCCGGTGTCATATTCAAAATTAATCTCCCAGACATCTTTTAAAATTTGATTTCTGGTACACACTTTTCCTTTATTTTGAATTAAATATTTTAACAATTCAAACTCACGTTGCGTAAGGGCAATTTCTTCATCGTTCTTATAAACAATATGTTTCAACAAATCGATCTTAATAGTTCCCAGAGTTAAAAGTTCTGATTCTTTTTGATTCCTAAAATGAATTTTAATGCGTTCTACCAATTCTTCAAAACTAAATGGCTTTTTGATATAATCGTTTGCTCCTGCTTTTAATCCCTCTATAGTTTCCTGAACTGTATCTTTTGCCGTTAGAAAGATTATTGGTGTGGTTTGATCTTTTACCCGAATTGCTTTACATAAATCCAAACCATTAATCTTGGGCAGCATCCAGTCCAGTAAAATCAAATCAAAGTGTTGATTCTGAATCAATTCAAAACCTTTTGATCCATCATTTGCAGTAGTAATCTGGTATCCTTCTTCTTGCAGGCCTTGTTGTAAAAACTGAACAATACCTAACTCGTCTTCAACTATTAGAATGTGCATTAAATTTTGGGATTAAGATTAAAAATTGGAAAATTGGTTTTCAAAGATAAAAATTTTGAAGTCAGAAATGAATTAGATTTGTAAGAATAGAATAAAAATTACTATCTTAAGACAACATTAAGACAAAGTTAAGTAAGGTTAAAGTATAACTTAATCAGGAACTAATCTATTGGATGTAATTTTGCTAAAAAAAAATAATTAGATGAATATTTACAAGAAACTGTCGCCTTTTTACAATCTTGCTTTATTTTATTTTGCCGTAAGCTTTATATTACGAATAGTTTTATTTTTTCATCCTATAACTCAAAGTTCTTTTACTTTACTTGAAAGTCTGAAAATTTTCGTTTTAGGACTCATTTCTGACTTTTTTGTTTTTACAGTAGCGAGTGTTTTTTTATGGCTTTATCTTATTTTTATATCTAATTCTAAATACAATAAACCTTCAGGATATATAATTTTGGGTGTTTTATTGCTTCTGTTTGTTTATGTTGCTTCCGGTAAAAGTGTAATTACTGAATATGGCGGGGCTTTACCTAATATTGTATTAATTTTTATTGGAATCAAAACGGCTCTTTTTGCGCTTTTACTTTTTCTTCCGCGTTTAAGGGATAAAATCAGATATTGGTTATTTGCTTTCGTAATTTTCCTTTACGTTTTATTAATTCTGCAAAATGGATTAAGTGAATATTTCTTCTGGAATGAATTTGGTGTAAAATACAATTTTATTGCAGTAAACTATTTAATTTATACTAATGAAGTGATCGGGAACATCATGCAATCTTATCCTGTTGTTCCTATATTTTCTGCTTTGTTTTTAATCACTGGAATTTTCACTTATTTTATTTTAAAAAAATCCAGAAACTATATTGATAATATTCCATCTTTAGTTGAAAAAATAAAAATTAGCGGAATCTATATTCTTTTGTTTATTATGTCTTTGATTGCTATACCTCTATTGGCAAAGACAGAAAATTCTAAGAATGTTTTTGTTAATGAATTACAAGCAAATGGATTGTATAAATTTTATTTGGCGTTTCAGAACAATAAACTCGATTATTTCAAATTTTACAAAACGCTTCCGGATAGCGAGGCATTTGAACTCTTAAAGCAGCAATTGCCAACTATTTCGGGGCAAACCACTACTCGAACAATAACTGCTGATTCTGTTGAAAATCATAAAAATGTTGTTTTAATTACAATAGAAAGTTACAGTGCAGAGTTCATGAAAGCATATGGGAATAAACAAAACATAACTCCTTTTCTGGACAGTCTGGCTCAGCAAAGTTTACAATTTACAAATTTATATGCAGCAGGAAACAGAACTGTTCGCGGACTTGAAGCTGTAACTTTGTGCTTACCTCCAACTGCAGGAGAAAGTGTTTTAAAAAGAGAGGACAACAAAAACAAGTTTTCGACAGGAGCAATTTTTAAACAAAAAGGCTATAATGTGAAATTTATGTATGGTGGAGATGCCTTCTTTGATAATATGCAGGATTTTTATTCTGGTAATGGTTATGAGATTGTAGATAAATCAAGCTTTTCTCCTGAAGAAATTGCATTTTCAAACGTTTGGGGAGTTTGTGATGAAGATATGTACAATAAAGCAATTAAGATTATGAATGTTGAGGCAAAACAAAATAAGCCTTTCTTTAATCATATCATGACAGTAAGCAACCACAGGCCTTTTACATATCCTAATAATAAAATTGACATTCCGGGAGATATTAAATCTCGTGATGGCGGTGTAAAATATACTGATTATTCGTTAAAAAAATTCTTCGAGATGGCAAGTAAGCAACCTTGGTTCAAGAATACTGTTTTTGTGATTGTTGCTGATCATTGTGCTTCAAGTGCAGGAAAAACAGAGCTTCCGTTGGATAAATACAGGATTCCTGCTTTTATTTATGATCCAACCGCTAAACCAACACAATACAATCAGTTAATGTCGCAAATTGATTTGATGCCTACGCTTTTTGGATTATTACATTTTAGCTATGAAAGCAAGTTTTTTGGTCAGGATGTACTAAAACCTGATTATAAACCAAGAGCTTTTATTGCAACTTATCAGGATTTAGGTTTAATAAAAGATAATGTTCTAACAGTTTTATCTCCTAAACAGCAGGTAAAGCAATTTGATTTGAAAATTAATACAAAACCAGGTATTGCTCCCGAATATCAAATTGATTATAACGAAATTCCAATGAAAACTGAAAGAACTGATTTGGTCAACGAAACAATTTCTTTTTATCAAACAGCTTCGGACATGTTGAAACATAAGAAATATCAGAAATAAGAGAAAATATAATAGCAAGTGGATGACACTGATTTAAGCCGATTTCCGCTGGATATAGTTCATGGTTGTCATTTCGACCCAAGGGAGAAATCACATAAAGTAGCCCGGCAACAGTGCGTTTTCCCCGCGTGCGATCTCTCCCTTTGGTCGAGATGAAGATTGTCTAAAAAATAAAAAAGTCTCAAATTCAGATGAATTTGAGACTTTTTTATTGCTTAAAATATGTAAACTATTAACTGAGACTGAAAACTTTCTCTAGTCGTTCTGATTCTTCATTCCGAACAAGTCACCTTGCTGAAACAGTTTTAAATCATCTTTTAGAGCCTGGTTGTTTCTTTGTGTAACCGCTGGCGCATCCAGATCGCTTAAATCAGGTTTTCCTGCATTTACCCACGCAGTATACCAGAAACTCGCTGTTGCAGTAATGGCTTTTTTCATTTGATTTTCAACCATTCCATTTAAATCTTTATGCAATTTCTTAGCATATTCATCAGAGAAAACAGCTGAATTGTATTTGCTTTTCAATACTTTTCCGTCTGCATCCATTTTAAAAACTTGATTTTCAGGAGTCGCAGTTCTTAATTTTTTATCAATGTCTAATAACGGCTGAACTAAACTATGTGTATCGTTTATCATGTCCCAGGTTGCTTTATGAACATCTTCATAATAATGTGCCTCAGGAACATTTAATTTGTAATTTTTAGCAAATAATTCAGGAAGTCTGCTTTCCCAAAGAGAGTGAATTCCTTTTTGCTCACTTAATTGCCCGTCATGATTGGCAGAAGTGTGTAATGGCATATGTGCATCTCCTATATAATGACCTAAATCTGCAGCAAGAAATAAAATTTCTGCTCTGTTTTTATCTTTAAAGGCTTTGGTTAACTTTACCATCATATCTTCTATGTACCAAGGCAATATCCCATTGTCATTCAGAAATTTAGCATCGTATTTTTTCTTTGCTTGCTCCATAGTTTTTGGAATACTGTCTAAAGCACCAAAATTCTCCATGTCAAAATAATGTCTCGGATTTTCATCTTTATAATTTAAAGCATATTTACGAATATCCGGAACAGAAGCTTCTTGTGTAATAAAATCGATGTGATTGTAGAAGAAGATCTGAAGCGGACGTGGCAATGCCATTACTGCAGCTTTATTAATACGCTCATGGCCAACGATTCCCCATGATAATGTCAAAAATCCAATAGCTAATGCAAAAAATGCGATTAACTTTGGTTTCATTCTAAAGTTTTTCATTTGTTTTTTGTTTGAGGTGCAAATTTATTTCATTTAAAGTGAATTCAAAACAATAGTAGATAATATTGTTATAATTTAATTTTACGAACCTTATCGGCAGTAAGTTCATATTAAAAGTTTCTTTGTAAATTCGTTTTTGTTTTACATAAAAATATTAATATATGTCTCTGATTCGTTTTAGTGTTCTTTTTTTATTATTTACTTCAATTTGTTCCGCTCAGGATGATATACAATTAAAAAATGTCAGTGATACTATTCTCAATACCAAGAGAACTTTACAATTATCTGATCAGCTTGATGGCGTTAAAACGATGCAAAAATTGTTTCCCGGTAAATTATACAAGCTTTCTGACGACAATACTTTTTTGAGTTGGAAATGCAAAAGCTGTAAACCGGTGGCTTATAAAGATGTTAATGGTACTGAAGGCGATCAACTATTTCCCTATAAAGAAGGTGTTGCGACAAGACTTCTTGAAAATATAAATTACACGGATTCAAAGGGCAATCAATTTAAATTGTTGTTTTTTAATCACTCCGTTTATGATGGGGACGGAGGACAAACAGGAAGATTTTCCGGAGGTTTGGTGGGTGTTGCCAAGTTTGCAAAAAATGATAATGTTTGGCAAATGAGATCTTTTCAGCCGGCAATTGCTGCTTTTGGTGCTTTCTCAAGAGCTCCTTCTCCTAAATTGATCGAAATTGGTGATGATCAGTACGCTTTTACATTAGTACATTCAAATGGAGGTGCTGGTGCACCGTATTACGATTATCTATATTTAATAGTTGGTTTTAATGGAAAGTATCAGCCTTTGATGGAAGTAGACAATTATGCGCTGTCAAATACCGGAGGCGGCACAAATTGGTCAAGTTCATATAAAGTTGTAAATGATTCGGATAAAAAATATTTCAGGGATTTTGTCATTACAACAACGGGATTTTACCGTAAGTCAAAAGGCGGAGATGAAGAATATGAAGTCGATATGCCGAAAGAAGTAAGTGAGATGGCTAAAACAAAAAAACAATTTAATTTTTCAATAGAAAGACATTTTTCTTTTAAAGGGAAATGGTATAATATTGTAGGCAAACCTATTGTAAAGTATTCTAACGTAAAATAGTATTTTGATTAATTCAAATATAAAATTGAAGCTAAACCCAGACCGGCAATAAATACCCACAGAATAACTCCCTGTAACAAAGGCTTCACTCCTACTGATCGTAGTGTATTAATGTTTAAAGTAGCTCCAATTAAAAACAAGGTAATTGTTAGACCAATCTTAGCTACATTCACAATAAACGGCGCAATAACTGCAGTAGCGGGAACATAGGTGTTAAAAAGCATTGCAAGAATAAATAAACCTATAAAATAAGGAATCTTGATTTTTTGGGATTTATTTTTAAAAATTGCAGCCGTGATGAGAGAAATAGGAATAATCCATAATGCTCGTGCTAATTTTACAGTTGTTGCGATTTGCAATGCTTCGGCACCGTATTTATTAGCTGCACCTACAACAGAACTGGTATCATGAATAGCAATGGCGCACCATAAGCCAAATTCTTTTTGTGACAAATCTAGTTGATGTCCGATAAATGGAAAAACGAATAATGCTATTGAATTAAGGATAAAAATAACTCCCAAAGCAATTGATGTTTGATTTTCGTTTGATTTAATTACCGGTGAAATCGCGGCAATAGCACTTCCTCCGCAAATAGCAGTTCCGCAAGAAATTAAGTGTGATGTTTTTTTATCAGTTTTAAGCCATTTCCCTAAAAATGTACCTAATAGTAAAGTACTAAAAATCGAGAATACAGTTAGCAAAAAACCTTCTTTTCCTGCTGAAATTGCAGCTGTAGCATTCATTCCGAAACCTAAACCAACTACTGAAAATTGTAATAAATAAGTAATAGCGACATGATTGAATTCGACAAAAGGATTACCAAAAACATTAACCATTACGACTCCCAGTAATAAAGCGACCGGTGCAGAAATAATAGAAAATAAACACAATAGGATTATTAAAGCAAAAATAGCTTGTTGTATGTAAAGATTGACCTGGAATAAATGTGTCGATGTATGTTGTTTTGTTTTCAAAATAATAATTTTAATATTTCTCTACAAAGGTCTGCTCTTTACACCGCAATCACTAATCGCAAATTGCAATCGACTATAACTCTAAGTTATAATAAGAAGACATATTCTGTATAAATAATTCTGATAAAGAATCTGATTTACCCAATAAAGTTATAATATAAAAATAACGTTCAATAGAAAGATTAGTGACGTCTAACACTATTAATTCATTATTTTTAAGCTCCTTGCCTACCGCGTGTATTGACATAAAAGCAAAACAATCAGAGTTTAATAAATATGATTTTATGCTTTCTGTAGATCCTAACTGCATCTCGATTTGTAAATCTGTTATTTTTACATTGACTTGTTTCAAAGCAAATTCAATAACTTCAAGTGTTCCGGAACCACGCTCCCGGGTTATAAATTTCATCGCTTTTAAATCTTCTAATGAAATTTCGTTTTGTTTTACAAAAGGATTTTTGATATTACAAACCAAAACCAATTCGTCTTTTAAAAACGGAATATATTTAATCAACTGATTTTTAGATTGCCCTTCGACAATTCCTATTTCTATTTCTTTGCTGATTAAAGCATTTTCTATTTGTTCTGTATTTCCGTTTAGTAAATTGACTTTAATGTCTTTTTGCTTTTGATGAAAGCGGGCCAAAACTGGGGAAATAATATATTGCGAAATTGTAGTGCTGGCTCCCAATCTTAATAAACCTTTACGCTCGTTGATAAAAGAACTCATATCAAAGTCGATCTTGCGATAGATTTCGAAGATGTTTTTGGTATGTTTTAGTAGAATTTCTCCGGCAGGAGTTAATGCAATTTTAGAACCATTACGTTCAAAAAGCTTGATTTTATAGGTTTCCTCGAGTTCCTGGATATGTTTAGAAACTGCCGGCTGCGATATATATAATTCCTGAGCTGCTTTAGTAAAATTAAGGCGGAGCGCAACGGTGTAGAAAACTTTTAGCCTGAAATCCATAATCATAAATTTATAATTCGTAACCCACTTTCCTCCACAATATTTTTTTGAAATAAAATATTCTAAAATTTATAAAAAAAGTTCAGGTCGATACTCAAAATGCATTGTGTCGTAATGTTTCCAATTTCCTCCCCAAATAAAGCCATATTTTTCAAAAATTGAAATTAGCTTTACAGGAATTTGATTTCTATACGAAAGAATAGCTTCTTCATTTTTACATTTACAATCCCATTGCCAATAATTGGAATTTTTGACATTAATATCTATAGTCATTCCATAACTATGCGTACTCAATCGGTTTGTTCCTGAAATTTTTCTCCAACTAAATGTACCTCCAATAGCATTAATATATTTTTTAAATTCTGGATTATTATCTAATTCTGCCGAGAGTTTTTTTACTATTTTATCAATTCCATTCACTGTTGTGACTTTTATTTTTTGATTGACTAATTTTGGGCACCAAATAATTTCAGTCATTTTTGATTCAACTTCTGATTTTGAATTTCCGTAAATTTTCTTAAAAAAAGCTTCATTTCGAATTCTTCCTGCATCTTCCTTTGGAATTAAATTCTTATTTACTTTATTATAAACAAACTTAAATTGATCTTCAATATCTGGATTTTCCAACAATTCCTGATTCGTTTTATTTTTAAAATCATCGTAAATCAAACTAGATTTATCACTAAAAATAATTTTATTATCTTTATAACCAACAACTTGATCTGGATATGCTTTAATTAATTTTTGAACATTCAATGGGATTTCCTGCGAAAAAACATTTTGGAATATAAGGACTAAAAAAAGGAATCGTTTCATTTAAAAACGTTTTAATTGTGAAGAACTAAAAGTCCATTCAGGCGTTTTCAGAGTGGTTCCAAAATCGACAGTATACCAGGGACTCAACGAACTATTATTTGGATTTTTTAATATTTGGATTTCCTGTGCTGGCATATAGCTTTGTGCTAATAGCATAATTTTTTGGTTATTTTTTGGATTCACGGCTATATCAACCACAATAACAGCGTGACCTGGAAAGCCACCTTTTATAAAGACATCTCCAATTTTTACGTCTGTAACATTAATTGATTTCAGTTCTTTTTCTAACGAAGCAGTTCCGGCATACATAAAAACCGTCTCTAAATATTTCCAATAGGTTTGATAACTATCAGATGGCTTTGCAGTTTTAACCCAACTGGTTTTGTTGCCTTTAATTGCAATTCTGTAACCTTCAGCCCATTTACTAAAATCAACTCGAAAACCATTTGTAAAATTAAAATGTATTTTATCGTACTGTTTTTGGCTATAAAAATAATCCGCTCGCAAACGCATCACAGCATCAGCACATTGATGCAAATCTTGTTTTCCAATGGGTAAATCAACAACCGCTTCATAAACGTTTCGATTTGATTTTACAGTTCCGTTAAAATACAAAACACTTGAACCTGAAGCCTTTAATGGAAGATTTCGTAAAAAAGATCCAAACGAAGTTTTAGATTCCTCTTCTCTCACAAATCCTGGAGGTGGTTGAAAACGTTGCTGAATCGTATTTCCCAAAAGGTTGCTTTGGTTAGTATTGTTTGTCTTTGAAAATGAAAAAAAACAAAAAATAACCATCAAAATTACTACAATAAATAAGAATTTAACTTTCATAATTTATACTTTTAATTCATAACCACAAGATCACAAAAAGCTAGAGAGAATGCGATTATATTTCATCACAACATTCCATTATATTTCCTAACAAACCATTCCGTAGTCAATACCGCAGCAATTAAAATCAATAACCAAACCCAATCAATTAGCGGAGTCTTGGTTGAAACATTTTTTTCTATCGATTTATATTCTTTATTTTCCAGAAGTTGCTGAATCAAATCATCGGCCTGATCTTCGAAAAAAGCTTTTCCGTTTGTTTGCAGCGCCAATTGTTTTAGCTTTAAAACATCAGGATTTACAAATTGTTTTTCAATATCAAAATCTAAAATCTCAAAATGACTTGAATATAACGTGTTCGTGTTTAACTCTTTTACTGTAAAATTATATTTTCCTGTAGACAATCCGTCTAAATTTACTGAGAACGAATTATTCCCTTTTAATAAATCGTAGTTTTTGGCTTGTTTTGTTTCTGCATTTGTAACTGCAATGGTCAATCTGGCTTTTTCGTCAAATTCATAATTTTTATTAAAGTACTGCGCATTGATCACAATTGCTTCTCCTGAATTATAAAAACTTTCGTGTGTTACTACGAGTGATTTTTTAGAAGTTGTCGAAACCAAATACTGAATTATCTTGTCTATAAAAATATCGTATTTTTCAAATGACTGATTATCAACATGACTTTGCAAACGCCATTTCCAGCTGTTTTCTCCTAGAAGAAAAGAAGTTCTTTTGCCCTGATTTTCGGTAAAAGCTAATAAAGGCGCGTTGGTAGCGACATTTCTGATTTTAGAAGAAAGCAAAACGGAGACATTTCCGTTTGTAGTAATCGTTCCGAATAAATTTTGCAATGGTGGGAAATTTTCGAAACCAATATTATCGATCGCAAACAGATTAAATTGCGATTGAAACTCACATAAATAATCTTCTCTTTGATTGCTCATTTTAAAAACCAGACTGTTCTGTTGCTGGTTCAAAAAATTAAAATCAGTACTGGTTCCTGTAATAATAAAGGTATTGGTTCCTGCTAATTTATTATTATCAAAAATTGCTTTAAAACTTGAATTTGGTTGATATAAAACTAAAACAGAAGCTTCTTGTAACTGATTAATATCATTAGGTTTAGCCAATATCACTTTACGCTGTGCATTAACTTCAATAGAACGTTTTAACGCTGCGATATCAGGATGATTTATAGAAGAAACTATGGCGATGGTCGACTTTTGATCAATAATTTCAACAGCAAAATTTTTGACATTATTATAACTATTCTTTTCTTTTGAACCAGAAGAAATACTGGCTTTAAAAATTTGTAATCCTACTTTATCTGCAGGCAATAACAAATTTAAAGCAGCTGTTTTTTTTGAGGCTGAAAAAGAAATTTTTTCTTTGGCAACAACATTATTTCCCTGTGTAATGTTAAAATCGGCATTTACATTTTTATCTCCGGAATATTGCAGAAAAACTTCAACCGGAAATTTATTTTTATGAAAGGCGTATTTGTTAACGTTAAGCTGATTGATTTTTAAATCAAGAAAAGTGGTTGTATCTCCCACAACCAAAGGATAAACTTTATTAGCAGGATCAAAGCGATATACGTAATCGTTTCCTGTAGTTTGATTTCCGTCAGTAATTATAACCGTCGGGAAAATCAGGTTTTTATTGATGCTTTTTAGATTTTTGGCAACTTCGTCAAGATTTGTTTGTTTTCCTTTGAAATCAAATTTGTCCGAAGGTTTAAAATCTGCATCAAATTGATACGATTGAATTTCAAATTTTTCCTTAAGTGCAGGATTCGAAATTAGTTTTTGATATAATTCGGCAACTTTTTTATCTGATTTTAAAACTTCAATCGAACTCGAATTATCTACCGCAATAGCCAAAGGTGTTTTAGTGATTTGCAGCGAATTTTTAGTCATTATTGGGTTTATCAACAAAACCAACAGGCCGAAAATAGCTAAAAAACGTAAAAAAGCCAAAAACCAAATCACATTGGATTTGTTTTTGGCTTTAAAAAAATATTGAAAATACGATAACCCACCCGCTATTACTAAAGAAAGTAATAATAATAGAATCGTGTTTGTAGTCATATTTTATGTAGTTTGTAGATTATAGTTTTTAGTTTATGGTTGCAGAACAATAAACAACAAGCCATAAACAATTAACTTTTTAAGTAAGCATTCCTCCGCAAACATTAAGCACTTGCCCTGTAACATAAGCACTCATATCTGACGCTAGGAAAAGACATGCATTTGCAACATCTTCAACAGTTCCGCCACGTTTTAACGGAATTCCGTCTCTCCATCCTTTTACTACGTCTTCCGGTAATTTTGCAGTCATTTCAGTTTCAATAAATCCAGGAGCAATTGCATTGCAACGAATATTACGGGAACCTAACTCTAATGCTACAGATTTTGTAAAACCAATTGCACCTGCTTTAGAAGCGGCGTAATTTGTTTGTCCTGCGTTTCCGGAAACCCCAACAACAGAACTAATATTAATGATTGAACCTGCGCGTTGTTTTAGGAAAGTCTTCTGAATCGCTTTTGTCATATTAAATACTGACTTCAGGTTTACATCAATAACCTGATCAAAATCAGCTTCAGACATACGCATTAATAAATTATCTTTTGTAATTCCTGCGTTATTAATTAAAATATCAACTGTTCCAAAATCAGCTAAAACAGCATCAACAAAAGTTTGTGATTCATTAAAATCGGCGGCATTCGACTGGTATCCTTTTGCTTTTATTCCTAAACCGTTTAACTCAGCTTCTAGAGCCTGAGCAGATTCTACAGATGAGCTATATGTAAACGCCACATTTGCACCATGTTTAGCAAAAACTTCTGCAATTCCTCTTCCAATTCCACGACTAGCGCCTGTAATAATGGCAACTTTTCCTTCTAGTAATTTCATATTCAAAATTAATTTAATATTTATTTGTAGCTTAATCTCGATATCCACTATATTTTTTTCCTTGCTAAAAAACAGAAAAGTATATTGCATTTATCAAAGCTATGAATGACTTGTCAAATATATGATAATTCCCTTTTTAAAAAAATAACAATAGTATAAATTATGAATTTGGAAGTTTCTTTAAAAATAATGTAGATAAAAAAAACCGCTTCAGATTGTGAAACGGTTTAATTATTAAAAATGTCTTATAAAATTATGGACACAGTGGGCCATCTCCATCTACTGTTTCAAAGCACTTAGGTACTGGCTGATTTATACAGGGTGTTAGATATTGTCCCATTACCGCACCGTCTCCCTTTTCACAATCATAAGTTAAGGTGTTTCCGCCACCTGCAATATTTTTTTGCTCGTTACGACTCAAAATCTCTACTCCTTTAAAATTCAAAATTGTTTTTAACATAATGATTAAATTGTTTGATGTTTATATACTCAATCCTTTTATCTGTTGAGTTTCAGACAAAAAACCAAACACAACTATTTGATTTTCAATATAAAAATACGAAAAAACATCTATTAAAATGATTTTTTATAAGATTTAACTCTAATTACATGAAAAGAAAAAAGCAACTCATTTTTGAGTTGCTTTTTCTTTTCATGTAAAATTGAATATTTAATTTTGGCTTATGGCGAAAAATAAAATTCCAAGTATAACTGCTGAAATTAATATGCTATACATTGAAAATTTAAAATTTTCAGTATTATTAAGTTTGTCCTCTTTTCTCTTTTTTTTTAGATCAATAGTAATTATTAAAATCAAGACTAAAATTAAAAGCTATAAATAATATCTGTTGTATTCCGGATATATTCCTGAAATAGTTACCAACGCTAAGCCTCATAAAAAACAACAATATTTATTGGGATAAAAACCTTCTTCATCATATTTTATTAAATTACTATTTTTAATTTTTTTCACAAATTAAGCGTCTAACTTTCTTTCTATGATTTAGCTTAAAAAAAGGCAATTCAATTGAACTGCCTTTTATCAAAAATAATTAATTAAGTTGCCAAGTGTTCATTCTAAATGAACTTGAAGCACCAGTAAAGGTGTAAACAGTATTTGAATAAGTTAATTTGTAACTTTCTTTTTTTACATAGATTCCACTAGGATCTGTTAGATAACTATCGAAATTCTTAAGAAATGCTGGAACTGTACCTGTTGACCAAGATTTATGTTTCAGGATAATTTTTTTACCAGTCGCATCTTCTACAACATCTACGTAATGGAAGATAGCTGCTCTTCCTACAAATGTATAATAGATGAAATTTCCAAGGGAATGATTTGTATAAATCTGTATAGATGATACTGATACGCCTGCTGGTAAAGCAGCGTTAATTCCAGCAAGTTCCTTTTTAAATAATTGTGAATTTGTAGGTGCGCTTTCCGTAAAATCACCAACATAATAACCAAAGTTAGTAAATATTTTACCCGGGAGTAATATTTTATAATCATCAGTTAATCTTGGCGGTGCATTTGAGAATCTAATAGTAGCACTAACTCCTCCGGTACCTGTAGCGATAAAATTATTGCTGACACTATCATAAACAAAATTTGATAATTTTTGTCCTTTTACCACTAAAGCTGGTTTAACAATAGCACCTGTTGGAGTATAGGAAAGAGCCAGATTATAAATTTGATTTGTAGAGGCATCTAAAGATGTTGCAATACCAAAACGCGCTTTTGGATTGAAATCAAAATCGAATAACTTCACTGCACTACCATCATTAATTTCTAACAATCTAAACAAGGGGCTAGTTATTCCTCCTGTAATCTTTTCAATTATTGGAGTGTTTTTAGGTAAATCTGTCCAGTCCTGTGGTTTCGCTTTTACAAATCTTAATTCCTTAAAATTCCTGTTTGTTTTAAAAATAATATCTCCATTCTCCTGACCGTAATAGAAAAATTGGAAATCACCCAAATATCCTTTACCTCTAAGGGCCGCGGTAGGATAATTATCTGACTCTGATAACAGATGTATTCTACTAGCTGTTGTGAAAACTAAACTTACTGTACTTCCTAATTGAATATCATACTGACTTCTTTTAACACCGGTATCTCCATCGAAATCTGATGCCATATCTACTTTTCCGTCAGGCAGAAATTTGAATAAATGTGTAAATCCTCCTAATTGTGTACTATCTGTATAATAAACCGCTTTCCACCCATCTGCGGAAGAAAGCAATAAATCATTTAATTCTTTTTCCCTAGCATTTAATCTATCTATAGGGTTCTGATCAAATTTCGAATCAGCTTCTGTACTCGTACAAGAACCTAGTAGTATTGCCGCAAAAGCAACTAATAAATACTTATATATATATTTTATTTTCATAATATTGATTTTTATTAATTATTGCTCATTATTATTTATAATTACTTTTTAAGAACTGCATCTGTATTTTTTTGTGCCTCATCTCTTAAAGCATAGAAATCCATATTAAAGGCATCTTTATAATATTGTACTACAATAGCTTCTTTCTTTTGAATACTTGCTTTACCTGCAGGATCTGTAATACTTGCAAGAATTGCAGCATATTCTGCTTTAGAGCTTGTTAATATTGTAGAAGCGGTTTCTGCAAAATCTTCATAAATATTTAATCTTGCATAACTTGTTATAAAACCTAATTCTCTTGAATCTTCAATTTCTTCAACATACCAACTGGTAGTATATCCTGACGGTGTTAATTTAGACCAGGCCTGTTCATCAAAAGGTTTAGTTTGATTTAGAATGTGCACATACTCGTGCTGAATAGTATGAATAAACTCAGTAACATCCGGTCTGCTATTTTTATTTAAATAATCTACCTGAAAAAGTGTAACTCTTTGTCCTCCTTCTGCTAAACCTAATGTTCTTGTACCAGTTGTATTTAAGTTTACCCCTCCTACTAAAACAAATTCTCTTGGTGCAATTTTCTTTACAAAATTCGCACCTCCTATAGTCGTGTAACTGTCTATCCATATTGTTTTAACAATCTCAAGAGCTGGCTTTACCTTTTCTATAGTTGGTGGAAATAAATAACGAGTATTATCTACCAGATTTTGATTCCATTCATAATATACTTTGATATTATAAGGATCCAAGAAACCAGTATCAATCCATTTGTCTAATTCCGTTTTAGTAGACTGTGAAAAATCTAATTGACTTTCTGTAGGCTGATCTTCATGTGCACAAGAAATAAATAATATTGTCCCTGTAATCATTAAAATCGTTTTATATCTTTTTAATATTTTCATAATAAATTAAATTAAATTTTTATCTAGGATTTAGTTCGATTCCATTATCAGAAGCTCTAACTGGTATCTGTAATGCTCTACGTTTGTCATCTTTTACTAAAACATTATGTCTTGATACTTGCCCAAACTCAAAAGTATCGTGTTCTACAACAAGATTAAAACGCTTGATATCAAACCACCTAACACCCTCATGCAAAAAATCTCTTCTTCTTGCTTCTGCAATAGCTTTTATATAAGAAGCCTGTACAGGAGTTAGCGGATAAAACGGTGTAAACTCATCTGCTATTACTGGAAATTTTTCTATCACTTTTGCTTGTGTTAACTTATCTGTCGCTGGATTGTATCCTGAAGTTCTTGTTGCTAAAAAGTATTCTAATTCAGCATTCGCTTCTGTAATTTGATTTTTCATTACATGTGCTTCAATTCTATTCAGGAAAAACTCATCATTACTTAAAAGAACTGTACTGGTATAAGGATCACCAACACCTGCTGTTAAATTTGTATATTTAAAATACTCATAAAGCTTAGGTACCAAAACCGTTTGCCCCCCTTTGTATTGGCCTGCTGCACGTATTAACCAGGCTTTATTAAAAAGACTAGTTTCTTTTCCTAAAATTAAATCTACTTTGTTTCCTGCCAGAGTAAATCTATTTGTAAAGCTTCTACTCCAGATTGATTCCGGATAAGCTACTAATAAATTTGTTGCTTGCTCTACCTTAGAATATTCAATAGGCATCTGAGCAAAAGCAACTGCATTAAAAGCTGCATAATCTCTAAGAGTAGTCGGTTTTGAGCCCAATCCATTTGAAAACTCAAGTACCTTATCCCAATCTCCTTTTACTAAATAAAAACGACTGGCAAAAGCTTTTGTAGCCTCTACATTAAAATGGTACTTTGGTTCTTTATAATTACTAGTAACATATTTCAATCCTTCATTAATGTCTTTCTCGATAAAATCAAATACTTCCTTAACTGTGTTTCGTTTGTATTTTACTAATAAAGCTCCTTCCGGCTCTGTTATATACGGAACCCCTAAATCCGTAGCAGCTGTCGCAGGGTTGTATCTATTTGCCCATAATTGAACCAACATAAAATGAGAATAAGCTCTTGCTATTAATGCCTCTCCCTTTTGAGGATTCAAACTAGTTAGGTTACCCAATTGATCGATAGCTTCTAAGGCTTGATTTGCAGCTGCTATAGCCTTATAGGAAGAATTCCAAAATGCTGCCTCTGTATCTTCTGCAAATTGAGTCTGCATTTCCCAGTTGTAACTTTGTTTATTGTCCAAGTCTGACCCTGGTAATGCACTATCGAATACATTATCAGACATTGTTTCTGCAATCGCCATATACGTCCTGTTAGGATAAGCGGTTACTAATAATTCTGAGATCTTTTCTGGTGTATTTATTTGTGTTCTGTTATCTGGCACTTCTGAAAGAAATTCATCACAACTACTAATACTAACAAGTAATACTAATGAAAGTGCTATTTTTATATTTTTCATAATTAACTATATTAGAATGAAACATTTAAAGTAAATGTATATTGAGAAGTTATTGGAAATGCAACTCCTCCTGTATTACGAAACTCAGGGTCCTGGCCGTGTAATCTTTTATCTGAATAAATCAACCAGGGATTTACTGCTGAACCTTTTAAGGTGAATGCACTAACACCTAACTTTCTTTTAAAATCTTTAGGAAATTCCCAACTAAGCGAAATATTCTTTAATCGCAAAAAATCACCATCAGCAACTCTTACATCAGAATAATTATAAGTATTATAAGCTATTTGTAAATCGCTTTCCCCATAATTTCTATTTAATAATTTATCTGCAATAACAGGAACATTTGTACTATTTTCATCTCCTGGACTTATCCACCTATTTTTAAATTCTTTTGTAAAAACTGTCAAATCGTTATACTCGTTACTGTAAACAGGATTTAGACGAACTTTATTTCCTCCGGATCCAACAATAAATACATATAACGACCAGCTTTTATAAGAAAATGTATTGGCTAAACCAACTGATTTATTAGGTTCAATAGATCCTTCATATTTTAAGTAATTTGCAACGTCTTTAGTATCTTGAAAATTAGCTTTTGTAATATTATTTTCTGCTCCGTCCTGTAAAATAAAAGTAGGTAATCCTTGATTATTCAATCCGGTAAACTGATAAGAATATATTGAATTTCTAGGGTGTCCTACTGTATTACCTCCATTGGAATCTACCAGATCATAAACTGAAGGTTTGTTTGCTAATTTTGTGATTTTTTGATTGTAAACAGAAAAGTTTAATGTTGTTGACCACTTAAAGTTATTAGTTACAATATTTTGAGTAGTAAACCCCAACTCAATACCTTTAGTTTCCATATCAGCATTGTTACCTTGTTTGACAGATTGTCCGCCAACACCAGACGTAATTACATAGTCAATTAAGTCAAATGCCTTACGGCTGTAAACGTCTGTAGTTAACTGCACTCTGTTATTAAACATTCCAAGATCTAAACCAATATTAGTTTCATATTGTTTTTCCCAAGTCAAATCTTTGTTTTGTAAATCTTCGATTTTTATCGCATTTTCTCTATCTGAAAGATTAAAACGGTCTGTAATAAAACTTTTATAAATTGCTAATGAATTTGTTGCAGGTCCAGCTGTTGCTGTAAGTCCATAAGAAGCTCTCAAAGCTAAAGTATTGATTGATTCAACGTTTTTCATGAATTTTTCTTCAGCAACGTTCCATTTTCCACTAACTGTGTAAGTAGGCAACCATCTTGAAGACCCTGTATCTCCTTGTCTGTTAGATCCATCATAACGACCAGTCAACG
Organism: Flavobacterium azizsancarii; assembly: GCF_027980145.1. Lineage (GTDB taxonomy): Bacteria > Bacteroidota > Bacteroidia > Flavobacteriales > Flavobacteriaceae > Flavobacterium > Flavobacterium azizsancarii. Next base: position 46,834 of record NZ_JAMZNK010000041.1, read on the forward strand.
AAGCTGTATAACGACGATCATAAGTATATCCAACTTTACCAAAGAAACCAACAGTCCTTTCTCTTTCTGCGCCAAATTCGTAATATGAATCACCTCCATTTACAATTTTCTCGATCATTTTAGGATCAATAAAAGAAGTAAGTCCTTTATCATATTGAATACCTACAGCTGTAAAATTATCATTGTTTCGATCCACTGATCTTAATTCTGTACCAAAGAAACCTTCTACTTCATGTTTTTCTTTAAAAATATTTCTATAAGTAACACTATTTCTAACGTTATAAGAAGTCATATCATTAGTGTATTTTCTTAGAAAACCACCACTTGGCAATACGGAAACTTTTGGTATAGTTAAATCCGTAGGATCCTGATACAAGAATACATTATCTTTTTGTATTTGTGTATTTACGTTATCTCCAACGCCTGCATTGTATGCTGCTACTACATTCGAGCCTTCTAAAATCTTGTGCTCTCTTGATGTATTTGCATAACGCGCAGAACCGGTAAGGTTATAAGTTAAATGTTTATTGATTTTATAATCTAAATCTACCTGAAAACGAATATCATTTACTTTAATTCCTAAAGTGTTATTTTCTAATTCATTCACAATGTTCATTGGTGCCCAGTTGTTTTGATAATATTCCAGATTACCATTATCATCATAAGGTCTTAATGTTCTGCTAGTACTTAAAACATAGTTGAACGGATTAATATCAAAATCTCTGGCTGTTTTTCCAAATACAACATCTTTTTTACTATCATAAGCTCCAGGAGCTTCTTGGTCACGAATAGATCCCATCGTAGATAACGTAATGTTCAATCTATCATTTATAAAAAATGTTCCTTTAATATTTGATGTTAACTGCTTTACGTTATCAGCAATAGTCCATCCTGGATCTGTATAATAACCTAAAGAAGCATAAAATGTATTATTTTTTCCACCACCAGAAAAGCTTAAAGAGTGATTTTGAGTAATCGAAGGTCTAAATAAAACACTAAACCAATCTGTATTAGCTAGTTCGTATTTTTTTAAGAACTGATTAATATTTGATTGTTCATTTCTAACACCGTACTGACCATTTGTTTCATTATAACGGTTGATCTCTTTTGCAAGGATATTATATGCTCCTCCAAATCTTCCTGTGTAAGAAGAACTTAAATCAAGATATCCTTTTTGTTTCATTTCCTGAAAAACACTCATAGATTCCTGAGAGTTCAAGATGTCATATTGTGTATAACTTGGTACTGTTCTCACTGTGTTTTCAAGTGAATAACTCACTTTTAATGGTGAATCTCTACGTCCTTGTTTAGTTGTAACAACCACAACTCCGTTTAACGATCTTGAACCATAGATAGATGTTGCTGATGCGTCTTTAAGAATTTCAATACTTTGGATATCGTTAGCATTTAAACCCGCTACAGATGAACTTAATAATGTTGATGAATTTCCAGAAGCCAAATCAGCAAATGAAACATTTATGATATCTTCCTGAACAACTCCATCAATAACCCATAAAGGTTTTGTGTCCCCAAAAATAGATGAAGATCCACGCACTGTAATTTTAGGAGCTGTACCAAAAGTACCTGTTACATTTTGCACAGTTACACCGGCAGCTTTACCCTCGATCATTCTGCTTACATCTACTACACCATCAACTTTTAATTCTGCACCAGAAATTTTGCTGATAGCTCCAGTAAAGGTTCTCTTAGATGTTTTTTCGTAACCTGTAGTTACTACAACTTCTTTTAAATTTTGTCCTTCATCATTTAAGACAATAGTTGGACTAGTGTTCGATATTCCAATTTCTTTGGACTCCATTCCAACATAAGAAATTACAAGTTTATCACTATTAGAAGGTACTTCGATAGTAAACCTACCATCAAAATCAGTAAGAACTGCATTTTTTGTACCTTTTACAGAAACCGTAGCTCCTGGTAATGGGCTACCATTAGCATCTGTAACCACACCTTTGATAATTGGACCTGCAGTTAATATTGCAAACAGTGAATTACTGGCGTCTGAACTTGTAAAAGAATCAGCGGTATTTTTTTGTAAAACAATTTGATTGCTTACTTCAGTATAGGTTATATTAAAAGGTATTAAAATTCGGTTAAGAATGCTTGACAGCACTTCCTGATCTGCATCTATACTTACCTTTTGAGCAAGCTGAGGCAACCTTGAGTTATAAGAAAATTTTACGTGGGCAGACTTCTCCAACTTAGATAGCGCATTGTCTAATGTTAAATTATCAACATTAATAGTAACCTTTGTATCTAATTTTTTTTGCCCATTTACATTATTTGCCATGGCAACACTTGAAAATACAAGCGCCAAGACAAACTGAAATAGTGTTATTTTCATGATTCGATGGAGTAATCGTTGTTTAACAACTGGTTTTTTCATAATTTTGGATTGTTTTGATTAATACTGATTCGAGTGTATTTTAAGAAACATTATGAATTACTCTTTACAGAGAGTAACTCAATTCAATTTAAGTGTCGATAATGTTACAGCATTTCGGCACTTTTTTTTTCTGCATTATCATCTTTTACATAGGCATATAGTCTTTTTTAGTTGAGAGTGTTTTTGGTTGTTTTTTTTTCGAAATTAAAATCCAATCTATATAATTACAGTTATATAGCAGGATTAGTTACATCCTTCAGATGTTATAATAATCTGGTTGCCATTCATTTCAAAACTGGTATTATTGCCTATGCTATTACAGACAATTTTTAGTTTTTCTGTCAATGGCTGATCACTAAGCGAAGTGGTAAGGTGACAATCTTTTAATTTATTTTTAGGATAATCAATATCTACCAGATAAGCCTGTTCAATTGTTTGAAAAATCTGAGATACAGGAATATCAGTAAATTCGAAACTCAACTGCTCAATATTACCAACATTACGAGTCAAGGCGACATCTTGGGTAATGTTTGTGATTTTGTTAAAACTCAAATCACTTCGTAAAAAACGAAGTGCCTGATTGGGTAGTAAAACCACTTCTTTCTGATTAGATTTAGCTAATAAATCATTAGATTTTACCCTAACTTTACCGGTGCGCACAAGAACTTCTACATCAGGCTGATCAGAATAAGCTTTAACTCTAAAACTAGTTCCAACTACCTTTGTAACGATTTCGTTTGCATAAACAAAAAAAGGCTTTTTAGGATTTTTACTAATTTCAAAGAAACCTTCGCCGGATAAATACACCTTTCTTTCGTTTCCGGTAAAGATTTTAGGATAACTTAATTTACTATTTGGTTGTAATAAAACAGAACTGCCGTCAGACAATGTGATGATTTGTGGTTTATTTGAATTATTAGTCTGCTCAACTAATCCTTCGCTATTTTCATCTATAAGTTCTTTATACGTAATTACATTACTTTTGGGACTAATTTGATTTTGATAAAACCAAACTGATATCAGGCCAAAAACTAAAATAGCTGCAGCACCACTAAGGAAATATTTTCTAAAAAAATTTATTTTGGAATCCTGAATTGAACTGTTTTGATTTTCTTTCTCTTCAATTTTAATCCATGTAGTTTGTAACGCATTGTGGATATCAGACGCAGTCAAATTTGAATCTGGCACTTTCATAGCCAACAATAATAATCTTGCGTCTTCTACCAACTTAGCACGTTGGCGACTTTCTAAAGTCCATTCTTCCCAACCATTCTCATCAGTTTTAAATAAAACCCATGACTGGAATGATTCGTCAGATAAAAAATCTTCAATTTCGGTATATTTGTTACGTTTTTGCATTTAAAAATAAGGTTACAAAAACATAGAGGACACTTTTCTTATTATATACTCACTAAATTGTGATTTTTTTTTATTTTTTTTAAAACAAATTTAACATGCAGTTAAAGATAGTAGAAAAATTAACGAAAAACTCCCCTTCCATTCCTTACGTAATGTAAGCAGACCCCGGTGTAAGAGGTTGCTTGCTGATTGATAATTAACTTCTAACATTTCGGCAATTTGTTCTACTGTCAAACCTTGATGGTAGCGTAAATACAAAGCCTCCTTTTGGCGCGATGGCAAATCATTTAATAATTTATTCAAATGAACAACTTTCTCTCTCGTTGCATAATCATCATCTACAAGGTCATTTTCTACTGAAAATTCTAAAAGGAATGCTATTGTATCTGTACTAGTCGCTTTACGAAAAATACGATCACGTTCGTGCAATCTTGCAATTCGCTTACGTACACTTGATAATAAATAAGCTTTTACTACAACCGAATTTTGCAATCCGTTACGATAAACCCAGATGTCTGTAAAGACGTCCTGTACACAATCTTGTACTTTCTCTGCAAATGGTGAAAGTGAATTTCCGTAACGAACTAAATCTGTATAATATTTCTCAAATAAAATTGAGAATGATTTTTCATCTCCATCTTTCAAGTTATTCCAAAGTGTATTATCATCAAAAGTCTTGAATTGTAAAGTTTTGGCCTTCATATTAATTTTGGGTAGAATTCTTAAAAATAAGCACTTGGTTTTAACATAAAGAATACGGTTTTTTAACATTATCCTTTATTTCTGTGCGATAAATATATAAAAGCAAATATATAAAACAAATTTTTTTACATAAAAAAGATGGTTTCCTAACATCAGGAACAGTCACTGTTTATTGACTTACTGCGGATTGAAGCGATAAAAAAAATATTTTAGTTTTTTGTTAATAGTTATTTTTGTAAGATTAAATTACCATTTAATTTAAATTTTTTTTTAACAAATTAAATACTTTGTCCCTTAAAAAATTTAACATACAGATTTTAGGATTTTGAGCAAAAAAAGCCTCACTAAATAAATGAGGGCACTGAAAAAGTCCTTTTCAGGAATAATTGTTAATTAAAGGAGTAGAAGATAAAAGTTTTCTACTCTTTTTTTTGTATCTTTTGGGTGTAATCATAAGGCTTTTTAGATGTTAATTCAACAGCAACAAATTCAGTTTAGTCCCTATTCTTCATTATATGAT
>NZ_JAMZNK010000042.1 GCF_027980145.1 Flavobacterium azizsancarii
CGTGCGCCGGTCTCTGCTTCCGAAGAAGCATACCCCTCGACTTGCATGTGTTAAGCCTGCCGCTAGCGTTCATCCTGAGCCAGGATCAAACTCTTCATCGTATATTGTTGATCTAATCACTTAGATCGTATTGTTATTCGAATCAGTCTCTATCGGTTTTTTTTCAATCTCTCGATTATCTTACTCTTTATTCTTTTGTTTTAACATCTCTGTTAAAACGGCTGTCAATTCAATATGTCTACGAACGTGTCTTCTTATTTTTGTGTTTCGCTTGTTTCTCAAAGCGGGTGCAAAAGTAGAAAATTTATTTTCAACTGGCAAGTAAATTTTGAAGTTTTTTTTTGGAAATTTTCATTTCCTTTTCTTCTCATTTCCTAACCAATCTATCAATGAACTTCCGTTGTTTTGCGGGGTGCAAATGTAACATCTGTTTTCAAATCTCACAAGCTTTTCGAAATCTTTTTTTAGAAAATAAATTTTCGTTTTGATCAGTAATGCTTGTCAGTATTTCAGTGAACGTCTGTCGTTGTTGCGGGTGCAAAAGTAGGTAGTTTGTTTACATTTACAAGCCTTTTTGTTGTATAATTTCAATGTTTTTACAAACTTTTTCTTAACACTCTGATAACACTAACCTTAACCATCGTTCTTTTTTTAACTTTATCGGGATTTTCGTAAGCACATTGTACTTTTCATAATAACAACACTTGAAGAACCTCCATTTTTATGAACTTTACAGACTTATCGAGGTTTTTCTATTACTTTATAATAGTAATCACATATTAGTTTCGGCTCCCTGCGCCGGGGCTTACCTGATTATACCACGAAGACACGAAGGTTCTTTTGCTTTGCCTTTTGAATAAGACACTAGGATTTGCTCCCATACCTATATACACTATACTTCTAATTAAGAACAGCTGCCCTAGCCCCGATAGAAATGGAAATCCTTTTGCTCTTTTCTTTAAAAAACAAAAGATTGAAATGCATAGCGAGATGAAGCTCCTAATTCATATTTCAAAAACATATTAACTAAGCTTAAACCAGGAGCCAGCCAAATAAATCTATACTTATAACAACAAACGCGACAGGCTTTAAAAACCTGTCAGGTTCAAGGCTCAAATTCTTACCTTATATATAGGAAAGAAATTTCTAATTCCAAAAATGCACTCAACAAGCTTTAACTGTACCCACCCTAGCAAACCCAATCCTTATATCTATAAATAAGAAACCCGACAGTTTGAAAAACCGCCGGGTTCAAGAACCAAATCTTACCTTATACTAGGAGGGAAATTTCAAATCCGACAAACTATATGGACAAAAAAATCCAGATCCCAATTTTTAAGTTGAGATCTGGATTTTATTATGTTGAATTGATATCGCTTAGTCTAAAATAAAACTCACACTAACGTTTGCAACAACTTCAATCTCTCCAATAGCTAAAGTTTCGTTTGAAGCACCGGCTGAATCCATAGCCATTGATTTCATAGCGGCATACATTGGTTGTGGACGGTAAACCTGAGTATTATCAGAAATAGTATATGCCTTACCAACTTTTTGACCTAAAACCGAAACATAATCTTCTGCTTTTAATTTAGCATCTTTTATTGCCAATTTACGAGCTTCTGTTTCAATTAGAGCCAATTTAGAAGTTTCAAAAGAAACTCTGTCAATACGGTTAATACCTTGTTGAACCAAGCCTTCCATTAATTCATCATATTTAGATAAATCTTTTAATATAATTTCTACTGTTTGTGTAGCGTTATAACTGGTTTTCTTTTTCTCATAATCGTACTGTAGATTAAGAGCTACTTGTTTTGTTTTGAAATCTGCTGTTGGAACATTCATTTTTTTTATGAATTTTAAAACTGCATCGATTTTTTCGTCATTTTGTTTTTTGACGTCTTTAGCATTATTCCCTTTTGTTTCAACAGTTGCTGAAATACAAACCTGATCAGGTGCTACTTTTACTTTTCCTTCCCCGTTCACATTGATTTGAGGAATTTGTTTGGTTTCTTGTGCGTAAGACATAGTCATAAACATGATTGTTAAAAATAATACTACTTTCTTCATTTTTGTTATATTTAAATTTGTTTGATAATCGAATTTCAAAAGTTGTGCCAATATTATAATTTACCCAATTTTGCCATTACAAAAAGTATCAAAATAGGAATTGCTAACAGAATTACCATTAAACTATGATCTACAATCAAGGATGGTTCTTTTATCAACGTAATCAAATAACCTCCTATGGCACCTCCAAAATGCGCTGTATGCCCAATATTATCATTTTTAGCTCTCATTCCGTAAATTGAATATAATAAATATAAAATTCCAAATAAATAAGCTGGCATTGGTATGACAAAAAAGATTCCCAGCATCATATCCGGCTGTAATAATATCGCAGAATACAAAACCCCTGTTACAGCTCCCGAAGCTCCTACAGCTCTATAGCTGTAATCATTTTTATGAAAAAGCATTGTAAGCAGGCTTCCAAAAATCAAACTGCCGAAATAAATCAAAACAAAAGAAAAAGTTCCTAACCATTGTATGACTACAGGAGCAAAAAACCACAACGTAAGCATATTAAAAGCTAAATGCATAATATCAGCATGCAAAAACCCGGATGAAAGCATTCTGATTTGTTCTCCGGAACGAATACTTCCTACATGAAATTCGTATTTTCTAAAAAAAGCAAGATCATTAAAACCTTTGTAACTAATTATAGCATTAGCCACTATAATCCCTACTAAAATGGTATTCATAAAAAATATTTAATGTGATTTGTAAATATAGTCATTCTTAAACATATGTTAGCTTCAAACCAAAATATCGATGTTTATTCATTTTTACTTTATATTTGTAAAAAAATATTACATGCAATTTCTCGTTTATTTACTGGCCTATCCTTTACTTTGGCTGATCTCTATACTACCGTTTCGTTTATTTTACTGGTTATCAGATTGTGTCTATTTTATTATATATTATATCATTGGATACAGAAGAAAAGTAGTTAAGGAAAACCTTGCGCTTACTTTGCCTTACTTAAGCAAAACGGAACAAAAGCAAATCGAAAAAAAGTTCTATCACCATATGTGTGATATGTTTCTGGAAACGATTAAAACGATGAGTATTTCACCAAAAGAGATGGAAAAAAGATTTCGTGTTACCAATATTGAACTTGTAAATGAATATGCAACAAAAAACAAAAGCGTCATTCTGGTGGCGTCACATTATGCTAGCTACGAATGGCTTTTGACAATTAACCCGAAAATTGATTTTAAGGGAATTGCTGTTTATAAAAAAGTCGCCAATCCTTATTTTGATAAATTAGTACGAAGAATACGTTCAAAATATGATACGGAATTAGTAGAAACGAGAAAAGCGATTCCCACTATGGCTCAAAATCAACGTCAGGGAATTTTAAGCATGTACGGATTAGCAAGCGATCAATCTCCTAAACTGGATCGAATTTTTCATTCGATGAAATTTATGGGTATTGAAGTTCCTGTACATACAGGCGCAGAAATGCTGGCAAAAAAATACAACCTAAGTGTCATTTTTGTAAAAGTAAAAAAAGTAGCAAGAGGTTATTATGAAGCAACATTTGTACCTATTGCAGATAATCCTAACGATTATAAAAACTTCGATATTACAGAAAAATACTTAAGGGAAGTTGAAAAACAGATTTATGAAGCTCCTGAATATTATTTATGGACGCATAAAAGATGGAAACACCGAGTTGAATAATTTACAAAAAAATACCTCTTTCAAAATTAATGAAAGAGGTATTTTTTTGTGATTTAAATTGCTGAAAATTAAATTCCCGCAATTGCTTTTATTTCGTCTATAATTCGAAGTGCCAGAACATCTGCCTTTTCCTGAGATGGAGCTTCTGTATAAATTCTAATAATTGGTTCTGTATTTGATTTTCTTAAATGCACCCATTCTGTTGCAAAATCAATTTTAACTCCATCAATTGTTGCGATATCTTCATTTTTATATTTTTCTGTCATGGCAACTAAAATCGCATCAACATCAATTTGTGGTGTTAATTCAATTTTGTTTTTGCTCATATAATATTCAGGATAAGAAGCACGCAAAGCCGAAACCGACATTTTTTTATTTGCCAAATGCGTCAAAAACAAAGCTACTCCTACCAAGCTATCACGTCCGTAATGAGATTCAGGATAAATGATTCCACCGTTTCCTTCACCGCCAATAATAGCGTTATTCTTTTTCATTAACTCTACAACATTCACTTCTCCTACGGCACTCGCTTCGTATTTTCCACCATGAGCAACCGTCACGTCACGTAAAGCACGTGATGATGACATATTAGAAACCGTATTCCCCGGAGTTTTACCTAAAACATAATCAGCACAAGCTACTAATGTATATTCTTCTCCAAACATTTCTCCATCTTCGCAAATAAAAGCCAAACGATCTACATCTGGATCAACCACTACACCTAAATCAGCTTTTTCTTTTACCACCAATTCAGAGATATCAGTTAAATGCTCTTTTAAAGGCTCCGGATTGTGAGGAAAATGTCCGTTTGGTTCGCAGTATAATTTTACTACCTCAACACCCATTAATTCCAATAACCTTGGAATAATAATTCCGCCTGATGAATTTACACCATCAACAACTACTTTGAATTTTGCAGCTTTTACTGCCTCAACATCAACCAAAGGCAAATTTAAAACCTCGTCGATATGAATATCCATATAAGCATCATTCACCGTGATTTCTCCTAAACTATCTACATCCGAAAAATCGAAAGCTTCTGCATCGGCAATTTCAAGAATTTTAGCACCTTCTGCTCCACTTAAAAATTCTCCTTTTGCATTTAATAATTTCAATGCATTCCATTGTTTCGGATTATGAGAAGCTGTTAAAATAATTCCTCCATCTGCTTTTTCTAACGGAACAGCTACTTCTACAGTTGGCGTTGTCGAAAGTCCAAGATCAATTACATTAATCCCTAAACCTATTAAAGTATTTACAACAAGATTGTGAATCATTGGTCCGGAAATCCTGGCGTCACGACCTATTACAACTGTTAATTTTTCTTTTGAAGTATTGTTTTTAAGAAAAGTACCATATGCCGATGCAAATTTTACAGCATCAACAGGAGTCAGGTTATCTCCTACTTTTCCACCAATTGTTCCACGTATTCCTGATATCGATTTTATTAAAGTCATTTTTATGAGTTATGGTTACCAGTTACAAATATAGAAAAGTTACCAGGGTTCTTAGGTGCTTTTTTTTTAAAAGTTATTAAGGTTCTGACTAGCTAAGGTTCTTACATTTTAATAAAGGCGTGATCATTCATGAAACGATATAAAAAAGTTTTCATACTTTTACTAAAATAAACTTAGTTTCTTAACCTCTTAGCCGCGAAGCTTCGGGATAGTAACTCGAAAAATACTTTTACTAAAAATAACTTAGAGCCTTAGCGACTTAGAATCTTAGCAACTCAAAAAAAATGAATTTCCTAGCCCACATCTATTTGTCCGGAGATAATGATTTAATCAAAATTGGCAATTTTATGGCCGATGGAATTCGCGGGAAACAATTTGAGCATTTTCCTGAAGAAATTCAAAAAGGTATTATTTTGCATCGGTCAATTGATACTTATACCGATTCACATGATGTTTTCAGACAAAGTACCAAACGATTACATGAAAAATACCATCATTATGCCGGCGTAATTGTAGACATTCTTTATGATCATTTTTTAGCCAAAAACTGGGAGAAATACTCAGATGAAAAATTAGATAATTTCATTAACCGTTTTTACAGATCATTACACGAAAACTATCCCATTTTGACTGAAAAGACACAGGATTTAATGCCTTATATGGTTAAACAAAACTGGCTTTTAAGTTATCAGACCGTAGAAGGAATTCATCAGATTTTGACACAAATGGACAGAAGGTCGAAAAACATATCGAAAATGCAGTTTGCAAGTGAAGAGTTGATAGAATTTTATACTGAATTTGAACAAGAATTTACTTTGTTCTTCGAGGATCTCAAACAACACTCCAAACAAAAATTACTTACTTTATAAAATCGGTCCGGTTCTATAAAAACAAAATACAATTCTCTTTATGAAAAAGATTGCCCTTTTATTCAGCTTTATTTCATTTTATAATTTTGCTCAGCAAACTGCAAAACCAACCGGATTAACAGCAACAAAAGCCATGGTAGTTTCGGCACGCCAGGAAGCTTCGAAAGTTGGCACCGAGATTATACAAAAAGGCGGAAATGCTTTTGACGCAATGGTTGCTACTGAACTGGCTCTTGCAGTTGCATATCCGTACGCAGGAAATTTGGGAGGAGGAGGATTTATGGTTTACAGAAAATCAAATGGCGAAGTTGGATCTTTAGATTATCGCGAAAAAGCGCCACTTGCAGCATCAAAAGATATGTTTCTGGATAAAGACGGAAACGTCATTAAAGGTAAAAGTACTGCAACTGCTTTAGCAATTGGCGTTCCGGGAACTATTGCCGGAGTATTTGCCGTTCACAAAAAATTAGGATCGATGCCAATGTCTGAAATTTTAAAACCAGTAATTGCTTTAGCAGAAAGAGGTGTAATTGTAACTAAAAAACAAGAAAAAAGACTTCAGGATTATCACGATGCTATTGTTAAAGTAAATGGACCGAATACATTACTGGCAGGTAATTTTAAAGAAAATGATACCATCAAATATCCTGCGCTTGCCAATACTTTAAAACGAATTTCTAAGAACGGAAGAAATGAATTTTATAAAGGTGAAACAGGAAAAATTTTAGTTAAATATATTCAGAAAAAAGGTGGAATTATAACGCTTAAGGATTTGGAGAAATATGAAGCTAAATGGAGAAAACCATTACAATTTAATTATAAAGATTTAAAAATAACTTCAATGTCACCTCCAAGCAGTGGCGGAATTTGTCTGGCACAAATCATGAAAATGATTGCTCCCTATGATTTATCAAAAATGGGACATAACACTGAGGAATCTATTCAGGTTATTGTAGAAGCCGAAAGAAGAGCTTATGCAGATCGAAGCCAGTTTTTAGGTGATCCGGATTTTGTAAAAATTCCAATTAACGGATTATTATCTGATGCTTATTTAAAGGACAGAATGTCAAGTTTTGATGTAAACAAAGCGAGCCTATCATCAGAAATAAAAGAAGGAAAAGTCAACTTTAACGAAAGCACAGAAACTACTCATTATTCTATTGTTGATGCGCAGGGAAATGCGGTTGCCGCAACCACAACGCTTAATGACGGTTACGGATCAAAATACTATTGCGATGAATTAGGATTTTTCTTAAACAACGAAATGGATGATTTTAGTGCGAAACCAGGATCTCCAAATATGTTTGGCTTAGTAGGAAATGAAGCTAATAGTATTGCGCCGCAAAAAAGAATGCTAAGTTCAATGACACCAACAATTGTAGAGAAAAACGGAAAACTATTTATCGTCGTTGGTTCACCAGGTGGATCTACAATTATTACAAGTGTTTTGCAGGCTATTTTAAATGTTTATGAATATAATCTAAGTATGCAGGATGCTGTAAATGCGCCACGTTTTCATCACCAATGGCTACCGGATTTAATTACGTTTGAACCCAATGCTTTTGACAAAATCACAATTGACAAATTAAAAGCAAAAGGATATTTGATTAATGAAAAAACAACGCCTGTAATCGGTAAATTAGATTGCATTTTAGTCTTACCTGACAATACTCTTGAAGGTGGGGCAGATTTTCGTGGAGATGATACTGCTGTTGGTTTTTAAGTTAAAAAATTAGATTTATCCTTAAATGTCGTACAAATTTAAATGTTAAAAGCTAAATTTGCACTACACCTAACTTTTACAACAGCATGCTAAAAAAATATTTTAGAAGACTAGAAAGCATTATTGCTTTGGCTCAATCATTAATGACACCAAAGCAATTTATTTTTTTATCAAGTGTTTTAATTGGTATCTCTTGCTCTTTGGCTGTAATTGTTCTAAAAACTTTTGCCCATAGTGTTTTTTCCTTTGCTACTTATATTAATGGTATTCTTAAATTAAGTTTTATCAATAGTATTCTTCCTATTGTCGGAATCCTTCTGACTGTTTTTGTTGTAAAACGAATTCTAAATGGAAGTATCGAAAAAGGAACCTCTCAAATTTTATATGCTGTTGCGAAAAAAGCAAGTATTATTCCCAGAAAACAAATGTACGCCCAAATTGTTACCAGTTCCTTAACAGTAGGTTTAGGAGGTTCTGCGGGTTTAGAAAGCCCTATTGTGATTACAGGTGCAGCATTTGGTTCAAATTTTGCACAAAACTACAAATTACCTTATAAAGACAGAACATTGCTTATTGGCTGTGGTGTTGCCGCAGGTATTTCTGCCGCTTTTAACGCTCCAATTGCCGGTGTTCTTTTTGCTATTGAAGTTTTATTGGTTGATGTCAGTATTTCTGCCTTTACACCAATTATGATTTCTGCCGCTACCGGTGCGCTGGTTTCTGCAATTGTATTAGACGAAAGTATTTTATTGTCTTTTAGAAAACAAGAAGCTTTTAATTATCATAACATTCCTTTTTATGTGCTGTTAGGCATATTGACTGGTTTTATTGCCGTTTATTACGCAAGAAATTTTCAAAGAGTCGAACATTATTTTTCTAATTTAAAAGTTGGTCCTTATAAAAAAGCATTAATTGGTTCTTCGTTATTGGCACTGCTTATTTTTATATTTCCAACACTGTTTGGAGAGGGTTATGAAAGTATTAAAACGTTATCTGAAAGTGATCCCGGAAAAATATTAGACAATACTTTATTTGCTGATTTTAGAGATAATCAATGGGTTCTATTACTGTTTGTTGGATGCACAATGATGGTTAAAGTATTTGCATCAGCATTAACCCTTGGAAGTGGTGGAAATGGAGGGAATTTTGCTCCGTCTTTATTCTTAGGATCTTATTTGGGATATTTCTTTGCAAAATTTATAAGTCTTATCGGATTGTCGAAATTGCCTATCAGTAACTTTACAATGGTGGGAATGGCAGGTATTTTGAGCGGACTATTTCATGCACCTCTAACTGCAATCTTTTTAATTGCTGAGATTACGGGTGGCTATAGCCTGATGATTCCACTTATGATTGTTTCTTCAATAAGTTTTGCTATCTCTAAACGTTTCGAGAAATATTCTCTTGACGTAAAAGGTCTTGCTAAAAAAGGTCACGCATTTACAAGTAATAAAGATTCAAACATTCTTTCTACTCTTGATATTGATACTATTATTCAAACTGATTATCTGACGGTTCATCCGGAAGAGAACCTAAGCAAACTTGTTGATCTTATCTCACACTCTAACCAGGTTGTTTTTGCCGTGGTTGATAATGAGAAAGACCTCGTTGGTGTAGTTCATTTTAATGATATTCGAGAAATTATCTTCAATTCATATCAGGTAAAATATACTCTGATCAAAGATGTTATGAAAACTCCGCTGGCCATTATCTCATCAAACGACAGTATGGAAATCGTAATGAGTAAATTCGAAAAATCAAAATCAGCCTTTCTTCCGGTCTTACGAAATGACAAATACTTTGGTTTTATTTCTAAATCTATAGCACTTGAAGCCTACAGAATGAAATTACGTTCCATGACAATTGAGTAAAATTTAATTTATCCGATACCAAGAAGTGCCTTTGTGAGATTATGTGGAATATAGACTTAACATACAGAACTGAATTTCAGTCAACTTTTGACCGATTGTGCTAAAAAAGGCTTGACCTGCAAAACAGCAGACTATTGCCCAACATTGCTTTGCACAAAATTCGCGAGAGTTTATCACTAGAATGGACATACAATTCTAATGGTATCCAAGGAAATACTATGAGTTTACGAGAAACCCAAATGGTTATTCAGGAAGGAATTACTATTAAAGGGAAATCACTGCGTGAACATTTTGAAACACATAATCATGATAAGGCAATAGATTATTTATATTCTATTGTCGATGATAGTTACAACCTTCGAAGTATTGATATTCTTTCTATTCACGGATTAGTTTTACGTTCTATCGAAGATGACTTTGCAGGACGTTTACGCAATGGAGGTGTTCGTATTTCAGGTGCTAATTTCATGCCACCAAATGCCAATAAAATTTCAGATTATCTGGATGAGCTAATCGATTTTGTTAATACAAATCCATTAGATTTAAATGACATCGAACTGGCCACAATTTATCATCATAAACTAGTCTGGATTCATCCATTCTTTGATGGGAATGGGCGTACTGTTCGTTTGAGCATGAATTTACTATTGATGCGTTGCGGTTTTCCTCCAGCAATTATCCTAAAAAACGACAGGAAAAAACATTATGAAGCACTTAATCAGGCTAATAATGATAATTATCAAAAACTAACACTTTTAATGTCTCAGGCTTTAGAACGTGCATTAAACATATACCTAAGTTCGATGCCCGGAAATGATTATGACTACCAAAAAATTTCTGATATTGTTAGCGAACCTGAAACTCCTTACGAACAGGAATATGTTAGTTTACTAGCCAGAACAGGAAAAATTGATGCATATAAAGAAGGTAGAAATTGGTATACAACCAGAGAAGCTATTGAAGAATACAGGGCAACCCGAAAAAGAAAACGCTAGTTCCTACTAGCGTTATTTTGTTACTAATTGTAACATAAAGTTTTGCTATCGAGCACAAAAAGAACAAATCAAAGTGGTAACTTTGCGTTTTGCTCAAAATTATGTTAGAAAAAGACAATACTATTGAAGTTCTTGGTGCAAGGGTTCATAATCTAAAAAATATAGACATTTCTATTCCGCGTGAAAAACTGGTTGTTATTACCGGTTTATCAGGTTCGGGAAAATCTTCTTTGGCATTTGATACCATATATGCGGAAGGACAACGTCGTTACGTTGAAACTTTTTCGGCTTATGCCAGACAGTTTCTTGGTGGCTTAGAACGTCCAGATGTTGATAAAATCGACGGACTTTCGCCGGTAATTGCTATTGAACAAAAAACAACCAGCAAAAGTCCGCGTTCGACCGTTGGTACTATTACTGAAATTTATGATTTCCTACGACTTCTTTATGCTCGTGGTGCTGACGCTTATAGTTACAACACTGGAGAGAAAATGGTTTCCTATTCTGATGAACAAATTAAAGATTTGATTATTCAGGATTTTAAAGGGAAACGAATCAATATCCTTGCTCCAATTATTAGAGCCAGAAAAGGACATTATGCCGAGTTATTCCAGCAAATTACCAAACAAGGTTTCCTTAAAGTTCGTGTAAACGGCGAAGTTCAGGATCTGGTTTCAGGAATGAAACTGGATCGTTACAAAACACACGATATCGAAATTGTAGTCGACAGAATGTTGATAGAAGATACTGAAGACAATCAAAAAAGATTATCAGAAAGCATCAATACAGCCATGCATCATGGAGAAAACGTATTAATTATTTTGGACCAGGATACAAATGAAGTACGTTATTTCAGTAGAAACTTAATGTGTCCAACAACAGGAATATCGTATCAAAACCCAGAACCAAATTTATTTTCGTTCAACTCCCCAAAAGGAGCTTGTCCGCATTGCAATGGATTAGGGACAGTGCATGAAATTAATATTAAAAAAATTATTCCTAATCCTAAATTATCCATTAAAGCCGGAGGTTTCGCTCCGCTTGGTGAATACAAATCTTCGTGGATTTTTAAACAACTAGAAGTTATTGGAGAAAAATTCAGTTTTAAGATAACAGATCCAATTGAGAAGATTCCGGAAGAAGCTATGACGATGATCCTTCATGGTGGAAAAGATAAATTTGTCGTAAATTCTAAAGATTTAGGCGTTACCCGCGATTATAAAATAGATTTTGAAGGAATCTCACATTTCATCAAAAATCAGTTTGATGAAACTTCTTCAACCACGATAAAACGTTGGGCAAAAGATTTCATGGACGAAGTAAATTGTCCGGTTTGTGACGGTTCCCGTTTGAAAAAAGAAGCATTGTTCTTTAAAATCAACGGCAAAAATATCGTTGAATTGTGTGATATGGACATCTCCGATTTGACTGTCTGGTTTCAGGATTTAAACAAACATTTATCAGACAAACAGCTTTTGATTGCATCAGAAGTCGTTAAAGAAATAAAAGACCGTTTGAACTTTTTAATGAATGTTGGTTTGAATTATCTGGCTTTAAGCCGAAGTTCAAAATCACTTTCGGGTGGTGAAGCACAGCGTATTCGTCTGGCTACACAAATTGGTTCACAACTGGTTGGTGTTTTATATATTCTCGATGAGCCAAGTATTGGTTTACACCAAAGAGACAATGAAAAACTAATTCACTCCTTAGAACAATTACGCGATATCGGGAACTCGGTTATTGTTGTAGAACACGATAAAGACATGATCGAACGTGCTGATTACGTAATTGATATTGGTCCGAAAGCAGGTAAATACGGAGGAGAAATCATCAGTATTGGAACTCCCGCAGAAACGTTGAAATCGAATACAATTACCGCTCAATATTTGAACGGTAAAATGAAATTAGAGATTCCGAAAGAGCGCCGTAAAGGAAACGGCAAATTCCTAAAACTAACCGGAGCGACAGGAAACAACCTTAAAAATGTTTCGATCGAATTACCATTAGGGAAAATGATTTGTGTAACAGGAGTTTCAGGAAGTGGAAAATCTACTTTAATAAACGAAACCCTCTATCCTATCCTGAACGCTTATTATTTTAATGGCGTAAAAAAACCACAACCATACAAAAAGATTGAAGGCCTTGAGCATATTGACAAAGTAATTGATATCGATCAAAGTCCGATTGGAAGAACACCACGCTCGAATCCAGCTACTTATACAGAGGTTTTTACTGAAATCAGAAATCTTTTTACGATGACTTCTGAAAGTATGATTCGTGGTTATAAAGCGGGTCGTTTCAGTTTTAATGTAAAAGGCGGACGCTGTGAAACCTGCGAAGGTTCCGGTGTAAGAACTATCGAAATGAACTTTCTACCGGATGTTTATGTCGAATGCGAAACGTGTCAGGGAAAACGTTTCAATAGAGAAACATTAGAAATAAGATATAAAGGGAAATCAATTTCAGATGTCTTGAATATGACCGTTGATGAAGCTGTTCCGTTCTTTGAAATGATTCCGAAGATTTATAGAAAAGTAAAAACAATTCAGGATGTTGGGTTAGGATATATTACACTTGGTCAGCAAAGTACCACACTTTCCGGTGGTGAAGCACAACGTATCAAATTAGCCGGAGAATTGTCTAAAAAAGATACCGGAAATACCTTTTATATTCTTGACGAACCTACTACAGGATTGCATTTTGAAGACATTCGTGTTTTGATGGATGTAATTAATAAACTGGTTGATAAAGGAAATACGATCCTGATTATCGAACATAATATGGATGTCATAAAACTCGCTGATTACATCATTGATATTGGTCCCGAAGGAGGAAAAGGTGGCGGACAATTAATCGCCAAAGGAACTCCTGAAGAAGTAGTGAAAAGTAAAAAAAGTTATACGGCTAAGTTCTTGAAAAAGGAATTAGAATAGAAATGCATCTTTGTCATTTTTTTTTGACAAAGATGTATTGATTTAAAAAATTAACAGTAGTAATTTTATATTTTAGCATTAAAATATAAAAGATGAAATCAATTTTGCCATTCATTATATTAGTATTACTTAGTGCAAAAAGTTTTTCCCAGTCACAAAAAGATAGCCTTAGAGATGTTGTAAAAGAAAGGATTAAAAATATTAATGAAAAACAAATTGACAACCCTTACTATTCCAGACAAGAACTCGAAGAGGAATATCTCCGTGAAAACAGCGTATTTCAATCTTTAGCTCAGCCTAGCACAGAAAGTGATTTAGCAAATCATTATAAAATTTATCTGGAACAAAAACTTCTAAAAAAAATTAATTTTAGCAAACTGAAAACATCTTCTTACTACAAAGGCATTTCTAATAAAAAATACAATTACACTATCCGACTAACCTTTGAGATAAATAAGAAGAATAAAGCTTTTAATTTTCGCATTAATACAGGAGACAGGGAGCTCAATAAAAAAGTTATCGAAATTTTTAAAAATTATCCTTTAG
This sequence comes from Flavobacterium azizsancarii, assembly GCF_027980145.1. Classification (GTDB taxonomy): domain Bacteria; phylum Bacteroidota; class Bacteroidia; order Flavobacteriales; family Flavobacteriaceae; genus Flavobacterium; species Flavobacterium azizsancarii. The sequence goes on from NZ_JAMZNK010000042.1 coordinate 14,139, forward strand.
AAAAATTAAACTTAAATGATAATGCTAAACTTGGAAAAATTAGTGTTCAGTTATTTACAAAAGAAGACAAAAACACACTAATAAAAGCAAGTACATTTGTCGTCATAGATGAGCTTCCCGTTTTAAAAGGATGCGAAAGTATTGCCTACAATTCCGAGTTGAACAGATGCCTTTATGATCAAATATTCGAGTATATTTTAAAAAACATCTCGCTTGAAAACATTGCGAAACAAAACAAAAGAGGAGAAATCGTTATCAATCCGCGTTTTTCTATTGATTCTAATGGAAAAATTTTCCGTGTTAATTCTATTGCTCCAAACAAAATCATTAAAGATGAAATTGACCAGATTATAACATCTTTCAATCAAGTGATAATTCCAGGTAAAAAAAATGACATTCCTAAAAACACTTATTGTGAAACTTTCCGGACGATAACTATCGAAAATTTAAAATGATGGACTTTATACAAACTTAAAAATACTTTCATAATTCATTGATAATGAATTAACAGCTTAAGAGATCATTATCACTACCTTACTTTAAAATTAATAAATGCTCATTTCTGTAACAATTCTCGAAAAAAGCAGTAATTTAGTATGCCCTAATTGCCAAAATCAGAAACTTTGGCAATTTTTTATGGGCTAAAAACAATGTTTCGATTGAAAACTGGTGCCCTAGCCCTGATGGGAGCGGCATCTTTTTGTGGCACGGTTCACCGCAAAAGATATAGCGAACAGCAGGATTAAGCTCCTCACTTCGATTACGCTCAGTGTGACAATAACTACTCTGAGAATGATAATTAAAAAAAAGACACAACTTAAATAAAAATATAAATAATTAAAATACCTAAAATGAGATTAGAAGATTTTGATAATGATGAGGACAAAGTAATTCAGGACCGTTTAAAACAAAAAACGTGGAATGAAATTAGAACAAATGACAGCTGGGCGATTTTTAAAATCATGGCCGAGTTTGTAAACGGTTACGAAAGCATGGGACGTATTGGTCCTTGTGTATCTATTTTTGGATCGGCGAGAACGAAACCGGATGATAAATACTATTTATTGGCTGAAAAAATTGCATACAAAATCAGTAAAGCTGGTTATGGTGTGATCACTGGAGGTGGTCCCGGAATCATGGAAGCTGGTAACAAAGGTGCGCATTTAGGAGGTGGAATTTCGGTTGGTTTAAACATCGAATTACCTTTTGAACAACACTTCAACCCTTATATCGACCACGATAAAAACCTGAATTTCGATTATTTCTTTGTGAGAAAAGTTATGTTCGTAAAATATTCGCAAGGTTTTGTGGTGATGCCTGGAGGTTTTGGAACTTTAGATGAAATGTTCGAAGCTATTACTTTAATTCAAACTAAGAAAATCGGAAAATTCCCAATTATATTAGTTGGTGTTGAATTCTGGTCTGGGTTGATCGAATGGGTAAAAACAGTTTTGGTTGAAAAAATGCAAACTGTAAGCCCTGAAGATTTAAACTTATTTAAAATCGTAGATACTGAAGATGAAGTTGTTGATGTATTAGATAAATTCTACAAGAAATACGATTTAAGTCCAAATTTCTAAAATTTTTTTTCAGCATATCAGTAAATAAATTGACGCGGATTTAACAGATTCGCCAAAGCAAAGACGCGGATAAAAACGGATTTTATTGGAATTTAGAATTTAAAAATTGAAATTTTATTTTTATCCTTTATATGGTGAAATCACATTAAATCTTACAAAAAATTGAAGCTGTTTTTTTTAAACAGCTTTTTTTATACTATTTTTACAATAAAACCAGAACGACTATAAGCTCGTAACTTAGATTATATCCCTTAATTTTTAAGCCATCATTGAAATCATCTTATAAAATTATATTCTTCGTTTTTGTTTTGATGAGTTCATTAAAACAATATGCACAACATCAATCTAAGATGGAAGTGGCGGTTAATCTCGAACTGAAAACACTTAACGTAAAACAAGATATAACTTATTACAATACTTCGAATGACTCTTTGATATCGATTGTTTTAAACGACTGGAACAATGCTTTCTCTGATAAAAACACACCTTTAGCCAGAAGATTTTCTGATGAATTCTACAGGGGTTTTCATTTAGCAAAACCAACAGAAAGAGGAAACACAACAATTTTAAATTTAAGCGATTCGGATAATATGGCGCTTGAATGGGAAAGAACTGCTAAAAATCCGGATTTTATTATTGTAAAACTAAATCGAAAATTATATCCCGGGCAAAAATTAGATTTGCATTTGACTTATATTTCCAAAATCCCGAGTGATAAATTTACTCGTTATGGTTTTGATCAAAATGGCGGAATGAATTTAAAAAACTGGTTTTTGAGTCCTGCTCGTTTTGAGAATCATCGTTTTATTAAATATAACAATTTCAACTTAGATGATATCGCAAATGCCAGCACTGATTATGAAATTTCTATCAGAATACCTAACCAATATTCTATTACAACTGACCTGAATTCAGTTTCTGAAGATCTTACAAATCCTTCTTTCAGGACATATTTGTACTCCGGAAAAAACAGAACTGATTTTAATTTATTTATAGAAAAACAAAATAATTTTGTAAGCTATGAAAATGGTTCACTAGAGGTACTTACAAATCTTAAAAATAAAAAAGTCAGCGAAATTCAAAAAGCGATTATCATCAATAGGGTTGTGAATTTTGCAAGTACTTTTATCGGGAAATATCCGCATCAAAAAATCACGGTTTCTCAGGTTGATTACGACAGAAATCCATTTTATGGCCTAAATCAGCTGCCCTCTTTTATTAGTCCGTTTCCGGATGATTTTATATTCGAAATCACCTTTCTAAAAACGTATCTCAATAATTATCTAAAAAATAGCTTACGACTGGATCCCAGAAAAGACAATTGGGTTTATGATGGTATTCAAATTTACAGCATGATGAAATTCATGGAGGAAAACCATCTGGACCAAAAGATGCTTGGACGCCTTTCAGACATGAAACTATTTAAAAGTTACAACATTGCCAATTTGACTTTTAACGAGCAATACAGCTATTACTATATGCTTATGGCCAGAAAAAATCTGGATCAGCCACTTGGTGATCCAAAACAGACTTTAATAAAATTTAACGAACAAATCGCCAGCAAATATCGTGCAGGCCTAAGTTTGAGTTACCTCGATGATTATTTAAACCATGATATCGTACCTGAAAGTGTACAGGAATTTTATGATCTCAACAAACAAGAACAAACAAATCGTTACGATTTTGAAAAAATACTAACAAAGAACAGTTCAAAAAATATTGATTGGTTTTTTAATACTATTATAGATTCACGAGATATCATCGATTATAAATTTACGAATGTTTCTAGAACGAAAGACAGTATACAATTTCAGATAAAAAATAAAACGAATAATTTTGTTCCTATTCCGGTTTACGGAATCAAGAAGAATGAGGTAGTTTTCAAAAAATGGATTGAACCAAAAAATAATGATTCAATTTATGAGTTTGCCAGAGAAAAAGCGGACAAAATAGTACTGAATTATGATAATGAAGTTCCGGAATACAATTTGAGAAACAATTGGAAATCATTAAAAAGTGTCGTTATAACGAATCGCCCAATCAAATTTAATTTTGCTAAAGATCTTGAAGATCCTTATTACAACCAGATTTTATATATCCCAACACTTACCTATAATCTATACGACGGTTTTACGCCCGGAGTTCGATTTCATAATAAAACCATTCTGGACAAACCATTTACATTTGATATCAATCCTGCCTACTCTATTAAAGCTGGAACGATATCTGGTTCTTCCGCTTTTGTCTGGAATGAATATTACAGAAACAGCACATTGTATAGCGTAAGATATTCGATGAGCCAAAATTATTATCATTATGCTCCTGATGCAACTTATTTAAGATTGAATCCTATGGTTCAGTTTAGAATTCGAGAGGAGAATTTCAGAGATAATCGAAAACAGTTGATCCTTTTCAGGCAAGTTATTGTAAATCGTGAAGCCAGTAAATATATAACTGACAATTCTAAACCAAATTATTCTGTATTTAATGGCCGTTATTCGAATACTAAAACTGAATTGATTGACCATTTTAGTTTCATGAATGATCTTCAGTTTGCGGGAGATTTCGGGAAAATTGCCGGTGAGGTTGAATATCGAAGATTATTCGAAAACAATCACAAACTAAACATACGCTTGTATGCGGGAACTTTTTTATACAACACAACAAATTCAGATTATTTTAGTTTTGGTTTAGACCGTCCAACAGATTATATGTTTGATTATAATTTTTACGGAAGATCAGAAAGTACCGGATTTTTTAGCCAACAATTTGTGATGGCTGAAGGTGGTTTTAAGTCAAAACTGGAACCAGCATATGCAAATCAATGGATAACAACATTAAACGCCAGTTATTCGATCTGGAACTGGATTGAAGCTTATGGCGATATTGGATTCCTGAAAAGCAAACATCAAAGTGAGCATTTTGTTTACGACAGTGGTATTAGATTAAATTTAGTACCGGATTATTTTGAAGTTTATTTTCCAGTTTACTCTAATAATGGTTGGGAAATTTCCCAAAATAAATACAACGAAAAAATTCGATTTGTGATGACTCTTTCGCCAAAAACATTAGTTAATCTTTTTACTAGAAAATGGTTTTAATTGAATAAATTTTAAAGAAAAACATGCGTTATTATCATTAAATTACATTTTTACATAAATATAAATCAAAAAATATGCATAGTTTTTTGATTTTAAATACAAATAATTAAATTATATTTATTTTAAAGAATTATGATTATTGATTGTTTTTAAGTAATTTCGCAGTCTAACATGACCCCCTCAAGATTATGATAAAAGAAAAAAGCAATACTACACTAACATTTGAAGATTTCAAAACTGAGGTATTGAATGACTACAGAATTGCAGTTACCAGCCGCGAATGTAGTCTTTTAGGTCGTAAGGAAGTATTAACAGGAAAAGCCAAATTTGGAATATTTGGTGACGGAAAAGAGGTACCACAGCTTGCTATGGCAAAATCTTTTAAAAACGGAGATTTCCGTTCCGGATACTACCGCGATCAAACTTTTATGATGGCTATTGGAGAGTTATCTCCTAAACAATTTTTCGCAGGTTTATACGGTCACACTGATTTAGAATATGATCCAATGTCTGCCGGAAGACAAATGGGCGGACACTTTGTAACGCACAGTCTAAACGAAGACGGATCCTGGAAAGACTTAACAAAACAAAAAAATTCAAGCGCAGATATATCGCCTACAGCAGGTCAGATGCCAAGACTTTTGGGATTGGCCCAGGCATCAAAAATCTACAGGAATGTTGCCGGAATCAAAACCAAAGACAAATTCTCTGTAAACGGAAATGAAATTGCGTGGGGAACTATAGGAAATGCAAGTACATCTGAAGGTTTGTTTTTTGAAACAATAAATGCTGCCGGAGTACTGCAAGTACCCATGGTAATGAGTGTTTGGGATGATGAATACGGGATTTCGGTTCACGCCAGACATCAGACCACCAAAGAAAATATTTCTGAGATCCTGAAAGGATATCAACGTGACGAAGATTCAAACGGATATGAAATTTTCAGAGTTAAAGGCTGGGATTATGCAGAGTTGGTTTCGACTTATGAAAGAGCTGCTGCCATAGCCCGCGAGCAACACGTTCCGGTTTTAATACATGTAAACGAATTAACACAACCACAAGGCCACTCGACTTCAGGTTCTCATGAGCGTTATAAAAATGCGGAGAGACTGGCTTGGGAAAAAGATTTTGACTGTATTCGCCAGATGCGTTTATGGATGATTGCCATCAATATTGCTTCGCCGGAAGAACTGGCAGAAATTGAAGCTGAATTGAAAAAAGAAGTTCTCGAAGCTAAAAAAGAAGCATGGAACTCTTTTATTAACCCAATTATAGAAGATCAAAAAAATCTAATGATTTTATTGGAGCAGATTTCTGCTGCCAGTATCAATCACAAAGATAAAATTCAAAAATATATCTCTGAAATAAGCGTCATCAAATCTCCTTTAAAAAAGGAAATGCTGGTGATCGCAAGAAAAATATTGCGTTTTATAGAAATACCAAACAGCAAAGTATTATTGTCTAATTGGATTACCAATTACATCGAAATCACGCAGCCAAGGTTCAGCAGCAATTTATACTCTAATTCAGGTCAAAATATTTTTTCTGTAGAAAAAGTACTTCCAGAATATGCAGATAACGCAAAAGCGGATCAGGATGGACGAATGATTATTCGTGATAACTTTGATGCTCTGTTTACTAAATATCCTGAAGCACTAATCTTTGGTGAAGATGTAGGAAACATTGGCGACGTAAATCAAGGTCTTGAAGGCATGCAGGAAAAATACGGAGAACTTCGTGTTGCAGATGTTGGTATTCGTGAAGCTACCATTATAGGACAAGGAATTGGGATGGCTTTAAGAGGTTTACGCCCAATTGCCGAAATTCAGTATTTAGATTATTTATTATACGCGATTCAAATCATGAGTGATGATTTGGCAACTTTACAATACAGAACTGTTGGTAAACAAAAAGCACCATTAATTATCAGAACCCGCGGACATCGTCTTGAAGGTATCTGGCATTCTGGTTCTCCAATGGGAATGATTATTAATGCTATTCGCGGGATTCATGTATTGGTTCCAAGAAATATGACACAAGCTGCAGGTTTCTACAATACTCTTTTAGAAACTGACGAACCGGCTTTAGTAATCGAATGTTTGAATGGTTATCGATTAAAAGAAAAAACACCATTAAATTACGGTGAATTCAAAACGCCTATTGGTGTTGTCGAAACCCTAAAAGAAGGTGCTGATATTACATTAGTTTCTTATGGATCTACTTTAAGATTGGTGCAACAAGCTGCAATTGAATTATTAGATTTAGGAATTGATTGTGAAGTAATCGATATCCAGTCTTTACTTCCGTTTGACATCAATAAGGATATCGTAAAAAGTATTGCAAAAACAAACCGTCTTTTAGTAATCGACGAAGATGTTCCCGGTGGAGCTTCGGCATATATTTTACAGCAGGTTCTTGAAGAGCAAGATGCCTATATTCATTTAGACAGTAAACCGCAAACTCTTGCTGCAAAAGCGCACAGACCAGCTTATGGTACTGATGGTGATTATTTCTCTAAACCTTCTACCGAAGATATTTTTGAGAAAGTGTACAACATGATGCATGAAGTCAATCCTGCTAAATTTCCGAATTTATATCAATAATTTAGTTTGGCTTTCAATATAAAAAAAGGCTTGTAAACAATTGTTTACAAGCCTTTTTTATTAAAGTCTCGTTTGTCATCCTGAGCAAAGTCGAAGGTAAACCAATTGGAACACGGGCTTCGACTTCGCTCAGCCTGACAAAAAAAGAGCAATAAAAAATCCGTGTAAATCTGCGCTTTCGCGATAGCGAACCCGTATCATCCGCGTGCCATCTCACAATACATTCATTGCTAAACATCGGCACACCAACACAAGTAAACATAAAAATCCGCATAAATCTGCGCTTTCACGATAGCGAACCCGTGTCATCTGCGTACCATCTCGCAATACATTCATTGCAGAACATCGGCAGACCAACACAAATAAACAAAAAATCCCGTGCTATCACGCAACTATTTAGCTGCTAAAATAGCGCGAGCCTTCTCTAAATCTTCGGCAGTATCAATACCAATACCAACATGATTCGTTTCGACCATTTTGATGCGTTTACCGAATTCTAAATAGCGAAGCTGCTCTAATTTTTCAGAGGCTTCTAAAGATTTCATTGGTAAACTATAAAAATCTAATAAGGCTTGTTTTCTAAAAGCATAAATCCCGATGTGTTGAAAATAACGAACTCCAACATCTCTATCTCTTGGATATGGAATTACCGAACGAGAAAAATACAAGGCAAACTGTGATTGATCTACTACAACTTTTACGTTATTGGGATTATTAATTTCGTCCTCATTTGTAATTTCACGCATCAACGAAGCCAAATCAATCTTGCGATCTTCATCATTTTTAAAAACTGATAAAACCTGTTCTAAAGGTCCCGCTTCAGTAAAAGGTTCATCGCCTTGCACATTTACCACAATATCGACATCAAGACTAAATATAGCTTCAGCAATACGATCGCTTCCGGATTCATGTTCTTTGATGCTCATGATCGCTTTACCACCGTGATTTACTATTTCATTAAAAATCAAATCTGAGTCGGTTACTACAAATACATCATCAAACAACTTTGTTGCAACAGTTGCGTCATAAGTTCTTAGAATTACCGTTTTCCCTCCAAGGTCCTGCATTAATTTTGCAGGAAAACGTGTTGATGCATATCGTGCCGGAATTACAGCTATTATTTTCATTTTATATTCTTTTAATTTTTATTTATTCAGCAAAAGCTAAAGTCTTTCTGCCTGAATATTTACAATCTCGTTTTTTATCATTTCCAACATCCCTTTCGAAAAGCCTTCTGCCACATAGTTGCTTTCGCTATTATTATCATTGTTTATGATATAAACAAAGTAAATTATACCTGATCTCGGGGCTTTTTGCTCTCTAATTTCAAATTGAATCTCATTCAAGTTAAAATCCATCTTAAATAAAATATTTCCAAGCCAATTTGTTTTCTCGAATGTCAAAAGTTTCTGATCAGCATCAATTGTAATTTTTAAAGATCCCTGAACAGCTAAAGATATCAATCCCAAAATTATCACCAAAACAATCAAAACTGCAGTCATTTCTATTTCACCCATTATGAGGAGAACAATTTCTGCAAATATTCCTCCAATAATTATTGGCCCTAAAACAACTTGTTTAGAAGATTTATATGTTTTGATATGTTTATTTGATAGATTCATATTGAAACAAATATACCGATTCGCAATTAGGTTTTAAAAATATATTCCTAACATATTTTCTAAATAATTAAATATTAATATCTTATAAAATATTTATTTTTAAAATAAAAAACTATGAAAAGATTTTCAGCCACTCTTCCACTCTATTTCTTTTTAATTGTTGTTTATTCGGCTTTAAGCCAAAATAAAAATGCTGTAATATTGAATGCCTTTTCAGATCGTATCTTTAACGGAAAAGGCTACCAACCGGTTACGAGCCTAAAATGGAAGTATAAAACTGGTGGCAAAATTTTCTCTTCGCCTATTGCTCAAAACGGAATAGTCTATATAGGCAGCGAAGATGGTTTTCTTTACGCCATCGAAGAAAAATCTGGAAATTTAAAATGGAAATTTAAAACTAATGGTGCTATCCATAGCAGTCCCAGTATATTTGAAAATATTATTTATTTTGGGAGTTTTGACGGAAATTATTACGCAATAAACACCCAAAACGGGAAACTAATTTGGAAATTTAAAACTGGTGGCGAACACTGGTTAGGAGAACTTGGAATGTGGGGCATGAAACCTGAAACACAATATATGGAAGATTTATGGGATTTTTATCTTTCATCGCCTGTGGTGTATGAGAACAGAAAAACTTCGCAGGTTTTATTTGGAAGCAGTGACGGAAACATCTATTCTCTCGACGCTAAAACGGGAATTTTAAAATGGAAATTCAAAACCAATGGTCCCGTTCACGGAAGTCCCGTGATTGATAAAGACAAAATTTACATTGGTGGTTGGGACGCCACTTTATATGCTTTAAACATCGAATCCGGAAAAGAAATCTGGCGTTTCGCAACGGGAACACAAATGGGTTTTAAGGGAATACAATCATCCGTTGCACTTTCTGATGGTAAAATTTATTTTGGAGCAAGAGAACCTTTCTTTTTTGCCTTGGGCGCTGAAACCGGAAAACAAATATGGAAATACAATGCCGAGAATTCCTGGATATTAAGTTCTGCCGTCGTAAAAGACAATACGGTTTATGTAGGCACATCAGATACTTATGCTTTATTAGCGCTGGATGCTAAAACCGGAATCGAAAAATACCGATTCAAAGCCAATGGTTATGTTTATTCATCGCCGGCGATCGCAGGAAATACAATTTATTTTGGCGATTTTACAGGTAATTTTTTTTGTTTGGATTTACTTTCAAACGGGAAAAAATCAAATTTTATAAGTACGGAAAACCGCAAACAATTTGCAACTTCTACTTTAAAAAATGATCTTTTAGATTTTGGATATGCGGCTCAAAACGAAGATCTTTCTATTTACGATAACAACAAAAAAGTAATGGCTCAATTCTATAAATTAGGTGCTATTGTTTCTTCGCCGTTCATCAGTAAAAATGCTGTTTACTTTGGAAGTGCAGATGGTTATTTATATGCTTACAATCTAAAGAAATAACCCTTTGTGTATCTCAGTGAAACCTTCGTGCCACTTTGTATAATAATTCTACCACGGAGAGTCGCAAAGGTTTCACGGAGATTCGCAGAGTTGTATTACATAATTTTTACCGACGTCATACTCAATGAACCTGCTAATAATTTGTCGTTGAATAAGTCGAGTTCTTCAGATTCTTCTTTCAGACCTAAAGTGTACAACAAAGGCAAATAATGCTCCGGAGTTGGAATCGCCAATTGAGTTGCCTTATTCATTCTTTCGAAGTCAATTAAAGGCTGGAAATTTCCATCTAATAAATAATTATTGATCGTTTCACGAGCTTCAATTGCCCAATCGAAACCATAATTGTCTTTATCAAAATTTCTGAAATCAACCAAACGGAGGTTGTGAACGATATTCCCACTTCCGATAATCAAAACTCCTTTATGGCGCAGTGATTGTAATTTCTGAGCCAACTCAAAATGATACTGACCTGACTTTGTATAATCAATACTCAACTGAATTACCGGCACATTTGCTTCAGGATATAAATGTTTGATTACGCTCCAGGCACCATGATCTAAACCCCAATGTTCGTCTAAATCTACATTTACGGGTTCTAATATTTTCTTTGTTTCTGCTGCCAGTTCAGGACTTCCTTTTGCAGGATATTGTACATCAAAAAGTGCTTGCGGAAAACCGCCAAAATCATGAATCGTTCTTGGCATTTGCATCGAAGTTACTTTGGTTCCGTTCGTAAACCAATGTGCTGAAATACATAAAATTGCATTGGGTTGCGGTAATGTTTTAGCCAGATTACGAAAACCGGCCACAAACTGATTTTCTTCAATAGCATTCATTGGGCTGCCGTGCCCTAAAAACAAAACCGGCATTTTATCTGTATTCGAAAACGCAGATGATATCGAATGTAAATCGTTTAGTGTTGTCATTGTAAATAATTATAAACACGAATTTCACAGATTTTCACTAATGCTAAATCTAAAAAAATTAATTCGTGCTAATTCGTGAAATTAGTGTTTTATTCTTCAAAACTCTCGTCTTTAAATCCTATCAAATATAATTTATTTTTGGCACGTGTCATAGCAGTATAAAGCCATCTGATGTAATCGCGATCGATTCCGTTTGGCAAGTAAGGTTGTTCTATAAAAACCGTATTCCATTGTCCACCTTGCGATTTGTGACACGTAATAGCGTAAGAGAATTTCACTTGCAAACCATTGAAATATTCGTTCTCTTTTACCTTTTGAAATTTCTTATATTTTGTAGTCTCACTTTCATAATCTTTCATCACTTCTTCATACAAACGATTCGATTCTTCGTAAGTTAATGAGGGAGATTCACTTTTTATGGTATCTAATAACAATACCGTTTCAAAAGGTTTCTGATCCGGATAATCGACCATTCTTATTTTTACTTTCGCAAAATTAAATCCATACAATTCGGTGATTCCAAATAATTCCAAAACTTCAATAATATCTCCGTTGGCAATAAATCCGGCTTCGTCAGTTTCTTTTAGCCAGAAATAATTATTCTTTACTACCATCAAAAAATCGCCTACTGAAAGTTCGCTTTCCTTAAATAAAATTCGGGTTCTGATTTGTTCATTATATTGGTTTGCACGTTTATTCGAACGCACGATAAAAGCCGTGTCTTCGATACTATAATTGCTGTAAGCAGAATTTATAGCATCCTGAATATCATAACCATCCGTAAGACGAACGATATCTTTGAATTTTTTCACATTAAATTTAAACTCTGTAATAAAACTATCTTTCAGCAATTCGCGCAATTCAGTCGCATTAAATAAGATACCGGAACTTTCTTCCTGACGCATTACTTCATCCAATTCGATATGTTCGATTTCTTTATCATAATGAATCCCAAGAGTCTGAACATCCAGTGCCGGACTAATATCTAAATTCACCGGTGGCAACTGAGCGGTATCTCCCAAAAGAATCATTTTGCAGTTCGTTCCGGAATAAACATACGATATCAAATCATCGAGAAGTGATCCGTTGTCGTACAATTTCGAATCTGAGTTGCTGTCTGATATCATCGAAGCTTCATCGACGATAAAAATGGTGTTTTTATGTTTGTTTAATTGCTTGGTAAAAGCCACGCCTCCACCAGCTGATTTTTTAGGAAAATATATTTTTTTATGAATTGTAAAAGCAGGCGTATTAGAATAATTGGCGATTACTTTTGCTGCACGACCTGTTGGTGCCAACAGGACAAACTTTTTATTGATATCACCCAAATTATTTACGATTGTCGAAATCACAGTTGTTTTTCCAGTTCCTGCGTATCCTTTTAATACGAAAATCGTATCGTTATGTGTATCTGTTAGGAAAATAGCGATTTTTTGAAAAAATATGTCCTGTTTGTAAGTTGGTGCAAAAGGAAATTTTCTCTGTAAAAGGCTGTAAAAAAGTGATGAATTCATAAGGGTAATTTGAAATGCAAAGTTCGGCTTTTTTAATGGCAATGTCAAGGTCAAAAAAATTTAAACCATATAAGTAATATAAGTTAATTGAAGCTTAGCGTTTACTTTAATACAAACAAAAAAAAAATGCAGCAAATGAATTTAGCATAATAAAGTAATAAGAACTTATATCACTTGTATGGTTCAGAAAAAACACAAAAATAACATGTTGCTAACTTTGCTTTAAAATTGTTTTTCGAAATTGCATTTGTAATTGTTCCTTTTTAATTTGTAAGTTTGTAATCGCCTTAAATTCTTTCTTGTAAAACAGGTAACGAATTGTAAATCAATATGTCATTGCAAAATACTAATATCACTTCCAAAAATTATAAAAAGCTTTCTATTCAGGTTTCATTGAATGGATTTTCATTTTGTTGTTTTGATACTTTAAATAATACTATTACAGCATTTAATGAAATCAATTTTGATACTTCTCAAAAAACATCAAAAATTGAAGAATTATACAGTGCTGCATTTAAAAATCATTCTGAATTAAAAGAGACATACGACGAAATTCTGGTAATTCACAGCAACAATCTTTCGACTTTTGTACCAAGTGCTTTATTTGATGAAAATTTCTTAGGGAGTTATTTACAGTACAATACAAAAGTTTTCGAGACTGATTTTTTTACTTTTGATAAAATTTCAAACTACGAAATGAACTCCGTTTACATTCCGTACATCAATATCAATAATTTTTTAATAGATACTGTGGGTTCATTTGACTACAAACATGTCAACAGTATTTTGGTCGAAAAAATTCTGGAGAGTTCAAAAAACAACGACGAGAAAAAAATGGTAGTGAATTTCAATCCAAATCATTTTGAAGTTATCGTGGTTCAGAATCAAAAACTATTATTATTTAATTCTTTCGAATATCAGACTCCGGAAGATTTTCTTTATTACTTGCTTTTCACAGCGGAGCAATTGAGTTTAAATCCGGAAAGCTTTCAGCTTGAATTATTAGGTACAATACATCAAAACGATGCGTTTTATGAGATTGCATACAAATACATTCGTCATGTTTCATTTCTGGATGTAAGTACATTACAACAAAAAAATAGCTTTTCAACTGCACAAAATCAAAAACATTATATTTTATTTCAATCATGAGAATCATTTCAGGAAAATACAAAGGACGCCGCATTTTTCCGCCAAAAAACCTTCCTGTAAGACCAACGACTGACATGAGTAAAGAAGCATTATTTAATGTTTTGAACAATCATTTTAGTTTTGAAGGCTTAAAGGTTTTGGATTTATTTGCCGGAACAGGAAACATAAGTTTTGAGTTCGCTTCACGCGGAAGCGCTCCAATTACATCAGTAGACGGGGATTTTGGATGCGTAAAATTTATCAAACAAGTTTCATCAGAATATGATTTTGACATCGCTGCAACTAAAAGTGATGTATATAAATTTCTTGACAATTGTAAAACTTCTTACGACATTATTTTTGCTGATCCTCCTTATGGATTAGATCAGAATGCGTTTGAAAAAATTGTTCTAACAGTTTTCGAAAGAGAATTACTAAACGAAGACGGAATGATGATTATCGAACATTCTAAATACACCAAAATGGAACATTTGAGCAATTTCTCTTTTCAGAAAAATTACGGCGGTTCATTTTTTAGTTTCTTCGAATTAAATTCAACTGATGATGAGGAAGAACTGACTATAAAATTAAATAAAGCTACAGAAGACGACGAAGGTTAATCTTTGTGTAATATATTAGGTCAAATAGAGCGAAATCGTGATTCTTCAAAGATTTCGACTTCGCTCAGGGAGACAATATTTCAGCAAATGTTATTATAATTCGAAAAAAAAATTAGCACATAGAAATATAGCGCTCTATTCGTAATAAGAAAACAAAAAGAAATACATTTCTCTCACACAGTCACTTTGTGCTTTTTAAATAAGTGAAATGCCTTTTTCCTACACAGCAAATCTATGTTTTCTATGTGTTAAAAATAATTAGACTTGCTGTTTTTTCTCTTTCTAATTTACTCTTTCGGAATTCTCCTCCATTCTTTTTCCTTTAAATTCAGTTTCCTTTACTTTTCCAAAAGAATACCTGATCGAAATTGAGATCTCATGTTCATCCACCAAATATCTTGCTTTTGAATTGATGTTATTAATTGTAAAGACCTCTTCTTCATCTATCTTTTTAAATACATTATTAAAATTCAGACTGCAATTCCAATTTTTAAAGAATGTTTTCGAAACTGCCATATCTACCATTGCTCTCGCATTCCTTTCAAAAACACCTTTGTTTTGTTTTGTAACTCCTCTCAAAGCAAGAATTGCCGTATATCCTTTTGGAAGTTTAAATTCGTTGTTTGAGTAATAATACGCATATGGTTTTGAAGATAAAAATACCGCCGAAGCATCTTCGATCTTCTCTGAAACAAAAACTAAAGAATTTGTTATGGTCCAGAATTTATAAGTAAAAGGCAATTCGAAATCGAGAACAAAAGCAGATTCCCTGTCAAAATTTTCATCTTTAAAAGTCATTATATTCAGCTCCGTATCAAAGAAGAAACTATTATAAACCGGATTTGTATTTTGATAATATGTGAATTTAACTGATTTATTATGGTACTGAAATGTCGAAGAAATTTCGTTGACAATTGTTGGATCCAAATTGATATTTCTAGCGTATAAAAAATACGGATTTATGTATGTTGTGCCCTGACTTAAAGATGAATAATTGGGTCTTGAAATACTTTTGGCATAATTTACACTAATATTTTTTGTACTGTCGATAGCAACTGAAAATTGTGCTTTAGGGAAAAAATTGGTGTAATTTTTATTTATTAAAGGCAGTTGGTCTGTCTTGAATTTTCCGTCTACGTTGGTATTTTCAACTCTAAATCCTACTGAGAAATCTACTTTTTTAATCTTTCCGGAAAGCTGACTATAACCGGCTAAATTTTGTTCCTTAAAATCATAATGGTTAATTTCACTTTTACTGTTTTCATAATCAAATATATCTGAATCAGATTTTGAATCTGCTGCTGCATACAATCCTCCTATTTCAAATTTCATTTCGTTTTTAAACTTCTTTTCTACATCTATTCTTCCTGAAAACACATTGACATTAAATTTCTGATCCCGAAGTTGTGCCAATTCAAATTGAGTATTATTATAATTATTTTCAACCTGGCTCCATAATCCCTGATCAAAATTCGAATATTGCAAACCAGCAAAAACCTGCGTATCTATTGCTTTTATTTTTTTATTATAATTCAAAAATGAATTCACAAATTTTTTTTTGCTGTCATTATCACTATAAGTCACAACGTTATTTTCTATATTTTTATTTTTATTATCTGTAATGGTATTGATCGGAAAAAGGTCTTTTTGTAATCTACTATTCACACTAAACGAAAAATAATCATCTTCATTAATTTTATAAAATAAACTGCCGCCAAAAACAAATTGTCTTTTTTTTGAGTAGGCTGTCACATCATATTTTGAAGCAATGTCAGCATCAGGAATTTGATAATCTATACTATGATTTTCCCAGGGCTGCAACTGATTGTAATTGAAATTGGCTTTCCATTCGATTTTATTCTTTTTAAAACTGGTATTAAATCCAAGATAGTTATTGTACTTTTTCCTAAAGGAAGCAACCTCAGAAACTTCGGTCCTAAAACTATCTTTTTTACTAAATTTTCTAGTAATCAAAATTACAGAACGTCCTTCGGCTTCGTATTTAGAAGATGGATTCTGAATGATTTCGATCGTTTTAATATCGGCTACAGCCAAAGCATGTAAATCATTCATCCCAACCCTTTGATTGTCGATATAGATTAGAGGATTTCCACGACCAATAACTGAAATACTTTCTTTGTCTGAACTTACCTGAATGGTTGGTAATTTTGACAATAAATCTACTGTATTGGGGATTGAGCTATAAATAGAATTAGCAACATCTACTTTTATATTTCCGTTGGTATTGGTAAAAGTCTTTTGACTCTTACTGACAACAACTTCATTAAGATCATTTGAAATACTGTCTTTTGGAGTTTTAGATTGGGCATTTCCTATTAAGGAAAGCAAGAAAAAGAGCAGAATCAGAAAAAGTTTAAAGGGCAAAAACAGATTCATTTTTGATTTGATTTAAAGTTCGAATCCCGCAAAAGTGCTTCTAAAAAAAGGTTCTGTAGGTTAATTGAAGGTTAATGCGGAGTTAATGCATTTATTATATGATAAAAGCATTATTTTTGAATTGGAAATAGCCCACGAATTTTGCGGTTTAAACAGGTTAAAAACAGGTTTTCATATTTTGTAAAACCTCCAAAAATTTTAATCTGCATTACCCATAATAGAAATCCATGTAAACCAGTTTGATCCGTGTCATCCGCGCGCCATAACATAACAACTAATGAAACAAAGAATCAATTTATTAATAGCCTTTTCTGTCGTCGCTTTGATTGTTTTATCTGCGGTACAATGCTATTTAGTAAAAACGACTTATGATTATAAAGTGGCGCAGTTTCATACTGAAATTAAGAATGAAATTGCGAAGATTTCTAATGATTACAGTGATATTGATTCAGTTATAGTTTCTAAAAAAGAGGCACTTTACAAACAATTATCTGAAAATTATCTTCAGGGAAAAAACACAAGACCTGAAGTCAAATCTTACATTCTTGACAATGAATATAACGATGTTTTAACGCAGAAAATCCAACGTAAATTTCAAAGGGATTTACCCAACATAAAAATAGATTTCGCTATTGTCCTGAACAAATTTGTACTGTACCAAAATGCTAAAAAAGCGGACACCATTTTCTCTGAAAAACCTTTTATCAAAAATAAACTCTACGGAAATCTCGCCTCTTTAAATCATGCTTTTCTCATTCGTAATTACGTTGGCACTACAAACGGAACCTACCAGAATCAGGAATACAAGCTTTTGACTGAAGATTCTATGTATGTTTCTGTAATCGACTGGGAAATGATTATTTTAAGACGAATGACGTTTGTTTTGATTTTGTCACTACTGTCGATAGTAACGATAATAACACTCTTTATCATTGCGATAAAAGCATTAATAAAGCAGAAAAAAGTAAACGATATCAAAACAGATTTCATTAATAATATTACCCACGAACTTAAAACACCTTTGACTACTTTAGGTATTTCGACCAAGATATTAGAACGAAAAGATATTCGGGATAATGACGAAAATTTTAATGCTATCATAAATACGATTTCACGCCAGAACAATCGTTTACAAAATTTAATCGATCAGGTTATGGCAAATTCATTGGCAGAAAGTGGAATCGAATTGCAAAAAGAAAAAATAGAAACGGAAGATTTTCTGTTAACAATCGTGAATGATTTTAAGATTACATATCCAAAAATCGACCTTCAAACTGATTTTCAAACACAGAAAACCATTTTAGTTTTAGATAAATTTCATCTGACAACTGCTTTTTTAAATGTTCTGGAAAATGCTGTAAAATATGGATCAAATAAGATTACGATAAAAACACGACTAGTTCAAAATCAATTTTCGATTAGTATTGAAGATGACGGAATTGGAATTGAAAAGAACAAACAATCACTTTTATTTGAAAAATTTTATCGCGTAGCACAAGGAAATCTTCACAATACAAAAGGCCTAGGTTTAGGCTTGTATTATGTTGCTCAAATTATAAAAGCGCATCAGGGCACTGTTAGCGTTGTGAGCGATTTAGGAAAAGGAACCCAATTTACTATTTTATTAAAAGTTTAATATTACATTATTTTGAAAAAATTACTTTTAGCTGAAGATGATTTTGATTTTGCCGGGATTCTAAAAAAGTATTTAGAATTGCATCAATTTGAAGTTGTCTGGGCAGAAAATGGAGAAATAGCTTTGGACTATTTCAAAAACCAATCTTTTGATATTTGCATCTTTGATGTCATGATGCCAAAATTGGACGGATTTTCACTGGCCGAAAAAATAATTACAATCAATCCTGAGATTCCATTTATTTTTCTAACCGCAAGAAAGTTACAAGAAGACAAAATCATTGGATTAAAACTGGGTGCAGACGACTATATCATAAAACCTTTTGAAGTTGACGAACTTGTTCTGCGCTTGCAGAATATTCTAAAGAGAATCGAACAAAAGAGAAGTCTTAATGGAGAGAATATAATTGAAATTGGGTCTTATATATTTGATAATCAAAGATTAACTTTAAGTAATAAAAATCATGTTCAGAAACTCACAGAAATGGAAGCTTCTCTTATTGAGTATTTATATCTGAACCACAATCAGTTATTAAAGAGGGACCACATTTTAATGTCTGTCTGGAAAAAAGATGATTATTTCTCAGGACGCAGTATGGACGTTTTTGTCAGCAGACTTAGAAAATATTTTAATTCAGATCCAAAAATAAAAATTGAAAGCACTCGAAATATTGGATTGGAATTTAAAATAGAAAAACCTTGACAAATCAAGGTTTTCTAAAATCTTATTGAGGAATTATTTTCCAATAACCCAACCTAAAGTAAAGTTTGCGACCGGAGAGAATTCAGTATCATATTTATCAAAATTAATTCCGGGACCTATATTAAAATCAAGATTAAACCTGCCTTTATAAGTACGCTGCAATCCCCAAAGAACCGCAATTGTAAAAGACGGATCTAACTCTCTGTATTTTTCGTTGCTGGAAATCGACTTAAAATTATACAACGCATTAAGCGCTAAATAATTTCCGGAATTACGAGCAGTTCTTTTTCCTTTTTGCGCTCTTTTTTCTAAATTATAATAATGACGAAATTGCTCATTAATCATTGGGAAAATATAAAAATTAGACTCATCGTAAAAACCATTATAACTATATCCCGCTCCTATGCTCAACTCAGAATATAAGGTGTTTTTCGAATCAAAACCGTATTCGTAAGCAAAGCCCGGCAATAACATATTAATCTTGAATTGATGTTTCTCAACAGCAATTGCTGCTTCATCCTGTGCTTGAACAGCATTAATAAAAAGAATCGATAAAAATAAAAACAGGTAATTTTTTTTCATATTTGGTTTTAATTAAGTTGCATCAAAAATAAGATTAAAACAATACAAACAAATTAAAAACAAAATATTTTCTTACAACAAAAATGTTTCGATAATTATAGGTCAATCAAAGGTTATTAAGATTTAGAATTCGAGACTGTAAATGATATAAGTTTTAGAATCAATTATATAACGTTATTCACAAACCGCGTAATACATTTGTAATGAAACATTTAAATCCAAACATCATGAACCTAAAAAGATTTTTCGGTGGGTTACTTACGATCCTCGGAATAGTTGGTTTGATTTACACTGCTGTTATATTCGCAGGTACTTCAGGCGAAACACGAGACATTAAATCATTAATTATTTACGGTATACTTGGTATTGTATTTTTCATGTCCGGGATTAGCTTAGTTCGCGCTACAAAAGATGAAGCATAGACTTCTAAGACAAGAATAATACATTACTTATTTTTTCATATAGAGGAGTTTTAACGCCATATTTTGCAGCTTCGTTCACTACAAATTTTGTAAGCGAATTTGCTTCTATTTTATTACCTGCTAAATAATCTCTATGCATAGATGAAGTCGCTTCTTTAGGCGATTTCTCTAGTTTTATGATAGTCTGATTTACAATATCGTCAGGTAATTTTAAACCTTTTGCTTTAGTAACAGATTCGATTTCCTTTAGTAATTCTACATATAATGCTTTTGAATCCGGATTATCTAAAATTTCGCCAATATTCTGATTCAAATAAGAAGTCACCGTAGCCAGAGCCGAAATAAAAATAAATTTCTCCCAAACGGTCTCTTCGATATTATCAACCAGATAACTTTCAATATTAGCTTTATGAAAAATACTTTGAAGCTGATTTAGTTTAGAAACTGAAGCTGTTTTTGAGCCAAAAAATAACTTTTCATAAAAACCAATTTTCCGAATTGTTCCGGGTGAAAAAATCATTGAAATAATATAAACACAACCTTGCAAAACCTCATTGTCAGGAAATAATTTCTGAATACGTTCCGGTGCATCAACACCATTATATAACGGAAGAATTATAGTTTTTGGAGAAATACATTGCTGCAATGAAAGCAAACTTTCCTCAATATCATAGGTTTTGGTAGCGCAGATCAAATAATCTAACACACCAATTTCGTTCGGATTGTTCGAAACCATTTTTGGATAAACAATTGTCTCAGAATCATCAGTAATAATTTTCAAGCCATTTTCGGCAATTGCTTTTTGGGTTTCACCGCGTGCAATAAAAATTACTTCGACATCATCAGATTTATAATATTCTTTGGCTAAAAGTCCGCCAAAATAACCACCAACTCCACCGAGTCCTAAAATTCCGATTCTTGTTTTCATAATCAATTATTAAAATAGTTTTTCATTGCCAATCTTTATCGAATTGCAACTGTGATTTCTTTCTCCGGTCGAAATCAAAAAAATGAGAGTACTATGTGAGAGAATCAGTTCAATCAGCGTTTTCGCGAAAGAGAATCCGTTTCATCGGCGTGCCATCACACAAAGCAATACATTCACAAATAGAGTTTTGATGGGTTATTCATGAAAATAGATTAGAGCGTTTCACAAATATAAAAAAAATGCAGACCTATAAGCCGGATTCTGTCTCTGATAAATCAGAGCCTTATCATTTATCTAGATCCCGCATTACTACGGGACTCAAGCTACCTACCCTTCAACAACGGACGAGAAGCCCTTAAATGCTGATATACTTGGTATTTCACCGCATAGAGTTTACCTGGTTTCACTACAGCATTACCTGTACATACTTTCTGTTGCACTTGTCCTTGCGCCATTTCTAACGCCGACGGGTATTACCCGCTATGCTTCTCTTTGGTGTCCGGACTTTCCTCCCTCCTAATAAATCAGGACGACGATAAGGCGGTCTGCGGCGCAAAAATAGGTATTTATACACTAACAATAATGATTTTAAATTTTAGTTTTTTGACTTAATTTCATAACAATTTAATTTTAAATTAGTTATCTTTAAAATCCATAATTTTAAAATTCAATTATCATGATTAGAATGTATCACTACGCAACTGTTTCAAAAGCTTTAGATCAATTGAATGAAAAAGGATTTACGTTTGATTTTAATTTAAACTCAGATATGATAAAAAAAAATCCTGAAAAATTTGAAATTGTTCATGTGTATCGATACGAGGGAAATTCAGACCCGGGCGATGAGGCAGTTGTATACGGAATTAAATCAACATCAGGCAAAAAAGGAGTTTACGTATCAGGTTTCTCTGCGGACTCAGATCAGGAAACTGCTAAGTTTTTAAGCGATTTAAGTATAAAGGGAAGGTAATTTTCAGGAGCTGTTCCCGCTGTACGCTATATCTTTTACTTGCTAAAGGAGCAAGCAAAAGGATGTCGCTACGATCAGGGCTATGGCTTTAGAATTCATAATAATATTTTGGTCTATTTTGTTATCCTGAACGAAGGATCACACTCATAACCTGACAAAGTAATTCCATAATCTTTGTCATAGCATGCGGATGACATGTGTTCGCTATTGCGAAAACGCGGATTAAAAATGGATTTTATTCTTTTTTAATTGTTCAAAATAAAGTAACCACAATCTTGTCATCCTGACCCAGGAAGGATCACACTAGTAATTCCGCAATCTTTGTCGAGCTTCTTGTGATCTTTCCTGCGTCAGGATGACAAATAGACGAAAATATTATTATGAAAATGATTGTCCCAGCCCCGATAGAAGTGGAAATCCTTTTGTGTCCGCCGCGGCGGACACAAAAGATTGGAACGGATAGCGGGAATTAGCTCCTAAAAAAAAGATTAGGCTTTATAATAGAAATCGAATGAAAAAATGAGCATAAAAAATCCGTATAAATCAGCGTTTTCGCAATAGCGAATCCGTACCATCCGCGTGCTATCTCTCAACAATAAGCCATAAAAAAAGTCCATCATAAGACGGACTTTCAATAACAGCTCATAAATAATTATGCTGTTGGTATTTTTATTTTCCAACCCGGCTGAATCAGGCTCGGATTTTTAATAATATCTCTATTCGCTTCAAAAATCGCTTCCCAGGAAACACCATGTTCTTTCCCTATTTTAGATAATGAATCACCGCTGACAACTGTGTAATCAGTAGTTTTTCCTTCGGCAACAGTGATATTTATAACTGCATCAGCTGCTCTAAAATCAGGATCTATTTTTCCGTAGGCACTCCAGATTTTTTCTTTGTCATCTGCAGATTTTGCTGTACCATCAATATACAAAACATTATCTTGTTCTCTTACCTGCAAATTAGCTATCCCTAAATTAGTCGCCAAATCCGTTAACTCTTTGTATTTATCTTGTAAACTCATAACTTAATTATTTAATAGTTAACTTGTTTTCTACTTTTTTAGGTTTCAATTCCTGCACACTTTTAATCAAATTAGGCAATTGGTCTTTTTTGATATTCCCTGTAAGAGTTACAACTCCGTCTTTTACGGTAGCACTAACACCGTTGTACGTTTTCACTACTTCATTTACCGAAGTGTTTAAAACGCTATCAGGATTAATCTCTACAGGAGCAGGCGCAACAGTTTCCGGTGCAGCAATTTCGCAATTATTCACTACAGATTTAACTCCTTTAATTCCTTTAATAATACTTTCTGCATTTTGCTTGAAAGCATCATCTTTACAAATACCTGAAATAGTAGCAACACCATCTTTTACAGTAACTTCAACTCCTGGCAGAGCGCTCAGTTTTGCAGAAATTTCTTTTTGAATATCCGCATCTTTAGGACCACAAGCCACTAGTGCAAGAGCAAGGCTCAATCCTAGTAAAATAGATTTAATTTTCATATTAGATATTTTTTAATTAATTAAACATCTAAAGTTAATAAATTAATTATCAAGATTTTACATAATAATATTATAAAATTTATATTTTTTACAGTTTCTTAATTTCATCGTTTCAATTAAAACTTACTCGTGCTGCGTTACATCATTGTATTGCCAAAGGACATTTATTATTTTCCACTCCCCGTTAGTTTTTACAATGTGCATATAATCTATCCACGCATCAGCCAATAATTTTACTGAAGCCGTTCTTGCAGAAATATCTAACAGCTTCACTTCTTTTCTTGGTTTTTTAGGAAACTTGTCCCCTTTTGCATTATAAGTCTCAGCAAGAATAACCATGTTTTCTGCAAAGTATTCTGAGATAAAATCTTTTTGAGCAGCTTTACTTCTAAAAACCGATCTTTTTACCAATCGGGGATGTAAAGCACTTTCCATCAATTTAGGATTTGGTGTATGCTGCGCTTCAATGTATGCCAATGCCACACGTTTGATGTCAATAGTATCTTGAGCAGTTTGTGCCTGAAGCTGGAGAGAAGAGAATACAATTGTGGTTAGTAAAAGGTATATTTTCATATCATGCGGGGTTTATAAATGGAAATCTCAAATTAACTACTATTTTTAGTCACTATTTATTATACAACAGCTGGTTCTAAAATAAACAACAATGCTTCAATCTCGTGTATTGACATTTTTACTACTGATTCTATTTGAGCATTTTCAGAACTAATAACTAAAACGCCTTCATTATCTTCTTCATAACCAACTGATTTAAAAGAATAAGTTGGAGCTGAAATTACTAATTCTTTTTTACCGTCTTTAAACCATCCGTAGTTTGCTTCATAAACAACTTTGTTAGCCAATATTTCAATATTTTCTTCTCCATAAGTATTCCATAATGAAACCCTAAGCAGATAAAATCCCATTAACGAAAATAAGCCAATGCCAATAAAGTAACCGAATTGCAATCCGCTTCCCATCAACATTCCGACTATAGCTCCAAATACAGGAAAAACAAAAAATGCAAAAGCGAAAAAGAACATTACAATTCTAACTGTCAATGGCGATCTTTTAACCTTTAGATTTAAAATATTATTTTTAAAGTTATACTGGTTCATAAATTAAAATAGTTCTGTTTATATTTTTTATAAAAATACTTGTTTTTTTATTCCAAAGGCATTTAATTTTATCTCATTGGATCTCTTACTTTCTCATATTCAAACTACTCAAAATTCCTTCTAATATTTATGAATTTCAGATTTGTGAATTGGCAATTTTCAGCCTATATTTGCTATCGAATAAAAAGAATATGGAACAATTTGTAGTATCGGCCCGTAAGTATCGCCCACAAACGTTTAAGGATGTTGTAGGCCAGAAAGCTATTACCAATACTTTGCTGAATGCTATTGACAGCAATCACCTTGCTTCTGCCCTTTTATTTACAGGACCACGTGGAGTTGGTAAAACGACTTGCGCACGTATTTTGGCCCGTAAGATAAATCAGCCCGGATATGATGATCCTAACGAAGATTTTGCTTTTAATGTTTTTGAGTTAGATGCGGCTTCAAACAACTCGGTAGATGATATTCGAAGTCTGATTGATCAGGTTCGAATCCCGCCACAAACCGGACAATATAAAGTCTATATTATTGACGAGGTTCATATGTTGTCTTCGGCAGCTTTTAATGCGTTTTTGAAAACATTGGAAGAACCGCCAAAACATGCTATTTTTATTTTAGCTACAACAGAGAAACACAAGATTATTCCAACGATTTTATCTCGTTGCCAGATATTTGATTTCAAAAGAATTACTGTAAAAGATGCTAAAGAACATTTAGCAGAAGTTGCGAAAAGTCAGGGAATCAATTTTGAAGACGATGCTTTGCACATTATTGCTCAAAAGGCTGATGGCGCAATGCGTGATGCTTTATCAATTTTTGACCGTGTGGTTTCGTACTGTGGCACGAACTTAACGCGTCAGGCAGTAACCGAAAACCTGAACGTTTTAGATTATGAAACGTACATTACTATTACCGATTTACTTTTAGAAAATAAAATTCCGGATCTTTTATTGGCGTACAATGATATTCTTGCAAAAGGTTTTGACGGGCATCATTTTATTGCCGGTCTGGCTTCGCATTTCAGAGATTTATTGGTCAGCAAAACTCCTGCTACAATCGCTTTGCTTGAAGTGGGTGAACAGGCGCAACAAATGTACAATGTTCAGGCACAGAAATGCTCTCAGGAATTTTTATTGAAGGGAATAGAAATTGCAAATGACTGCGATTTAAAATATAAATTAAGTCAGAATCAACGTCTTTTGGTCGAATTATGTTTGATGCAATTGGCCTCTATCAGCTTTGATGGAGAAAAAAAAAAGTTGAGCAATTCATAATTCCTCCTACTTATTATAAGAATGGCGGTTATTCTATAGTTGAAGTTAAGACTCCAAAAGTTGAAACTGCAAATACAACTGCACCAGAAGTTGAAACTGCAAAAAATAAGGAAGTTGTTGAAGCTCCCAAAGCAGAAACACCAAAACCTGAAGTAAGCAGCGAACCTAAAATTTCTGCTTTTTCATTATCCAGTATTCGCAAGAAAAAAGAACTCGAAGCCAGCACCAGAGCTTATGTAAAACCAACTTCTGTAATGCCAACAGAAGACTTTACAGAGACTGAAATGTTAGTAGAATGGAACAAATATGCACAACGTCTGGGTGACAAAGGTTTTAAAATCATGGAGGCGTTATTATTAATTAACGACCCAACTCTGGATGGAACAAACATTACTCTTGAATTACCAAATGAAGGTTCTAAACTGGATTTCGAAAGCCAGATTAATGGTCTTTTAGGACATTTGAAAGGACATTTGCACAATCATAACATTACAATTCAAATTAATGTTAATGAAGCTATTGAAAGTAAAAGAAGTTTAAATGATCAGGATCGATACAATCGTTTGATAGAAATCAATCCAAATCTTGACCTTTTACGCTCTACATTTGGATTGGATTTAACTACTTAATCTTTTTTACAACTGCCTGATCGATATTTAACTAGCAAAGTAAGTACAACAATCAATGGCATATTTATTAATTTTACTTATTACTCAGTCCTAAATCAAAAACTTTTTTGAGCCATTTTGCTCTTTGTGTTTCATCAGCCATTTTTATAACACCAATATAAGTAACCTTCACAGGTTTTAATCCACAGAATTCCAGAGTAGATTTTTTCAATTGATTGACACTTGGCCTGCCAAAAAACAATCTGTAATACCAGCCTGGCTGATCTAATGTTGTAATAATATGAGCTGTTTTGCCCTTTAGCAATTTGTCCCACCAAACAGAATTTTCGCGGTATTGAAATGCCATTCCGGGTAAAAACAACCTATCTATAAATCCTTTAGTAATTGCAGGCAAACCTCCCCACCAAACAGGATGAATCCACACTAAATGATCCGCTCTCTTAATTTTCTCCCACGCATCTAACAAATCCGGTTCTAATTCTGTTCGTTTTTGATAACCAAATTGTAGATTCGGATTAAATTGCAATTCAGATATAGTTATGGTTTCTATCTGAGCTTTAGACTGAATTGCTCCTTTTTTATAACTATCAGTTAACGCAAAATTAAAGCTTGATGGATTTGGATGTCCGTTTATAATCAGTATTTTTTTCATGTCTTATTCGCTTATTTTAAGATTAATGGTACTATAACTATTTAAGGCTTCATAAATTTCTTGCGACGAATGCATTTGATGGCTAAAGTAAATCCCATCCGATAAAGTTTTACTCAACATCTTTTCGACATGTAAAACTGTAGAAAAAGCAGTCAATTCGGCTTGGCCTTTACTACTTTGCAAGCTAACTCTTTTTATTTTATCCAAAGTTTTAATGACTACTTCAAAAATGGTTTGATCGCCATTTCCGCTTGAGCCAAAAAGCAATTGCCTTTCTCTTAAAAACATGATATTAAAAATCTTAAGAGATTGAAAATAGCCCATTAAACTGGTTACAAACTTAGAATTATAGGTCATTTTAACTGAAACAGTTGCTATTTTTTCTATCTGGTTTAAAATAAATAAATCCGGAACATCGAGGTTATACACCTGACGTTTTCCAATTCCGAATGTGAAGTTAAATTTTTCGGAATCTAAAAAATGTTTGACATTTTGTGGTTTGTTATTTTTATAAACAACGAATGGTTTACATACATTTTCGGCTAAAAAATTAGCTGAACTTTTCCCTGCCAGATCTTTTACAGAATAATAAATATAAATATTTGCCTCCTGAATTTTATGCTTCTCCGGCTCTGTAAAATCAATCAAACTGCCTACAATACCTCCCATCCAACCAGAGCTAAAAACAATTCGGCTATTTATTTTCTGTCTGTTTGCTTTAGCTAAATTATAAGCAAGAGTCAAATCCGGAGTGGGTTTTGTAATATCGATATAATCTAATTTGCTTTTTATTGCAAACTCTAAAATCTCATTGTTACCATCTTTTGTACACAATACAATCAGGTCTATTTTATTATCTGTAATACAATCAAAAGTTGCCGGATTGTTAACATCAATAAGCAAATCATTGTTGGTCTTTCCTAATTTACGACTTCCAACAAACAGGTTAAAGTCAGGATTTCTTGTCTGAAGAATTCGCAATATGACTTTACCTACTAAACCGGTTCCTCCAATTACTAAAATATTTTTTCTCATTATTATATATTGTTTTCAGCAAAAATAATAATGAGATCTCTTTTGATAACCGGACAAATGTCCTATAAAATCGCTTTACGGATTCTGCTTAAATGCCTTGGCGTAACGCCTAAATACGAAGCTAAATATTGCAATGGAATGAGCTGAAGATATTTTTGATGGTTCTTATAAAGTTCTTCATAACGTTGTGTCCCGGATAATTTCTGAAAAGAAATCATTCTTTTTTGAAGAGCTACATATTCCATTTCAGTTAGCTTTCTCCCAATTCCCTGCCAATGAATACCTAATTTATAAAGTTTCCCCAGACTTTCACGGCTTATAACCTGTAACTCCGTATCAGCTAAAGCCTGAATGTTTTCTTCGGCTACATTTTGTGTTATGAAACTGGAGAATGAAGCCATAAATTCATTTTCGAAAGCAAAACAATTTGTGATTTCATCTCCCTGATGGTTGAAAAAATACGAACGCAAAATCCCTTTTTTGATAAAAAAGATTTCATTACAAACCTGATTTTCTTTTGATAATAATTCTCCTTTTTTAAGTTGTCGGAAAGTAATTAAATCATCTAAAAGATCTAATTCGTTTTGCGATAAATGTTGAATGGACTGAAAAACTGATTTCATTATATATTCAGAATAGATTAATTTTTAGAAGCAAAAACCTTTTCAATTCTTTTATCGGGAATAAGCCATAACAATGCTACTATGAAATAAGCAGCACCTGAAACCCATTCGCTATAAAAGGAAAACACGATTCCTAAAATATACAAAACAGAAGATACATAACCTTTTAAATCTCTGCCAATCGCTTTTGCCAATACTGAATTTTCTCCTTCATTAACGATTATAATCCGTTGTAAAATAAAATAAGCAACTGAAGACAAAAACAATATAACCCCATACAAAGTCATCGAGGCTTTTGCAAAATTATGTTCTCCCATCCAGCCTGTTGCAAGGGGAATTAAGGATAACCAAAACAATAAATGCAAATTAGCCCAAAGGATTTTACCATTTATTTTAGTCATTCCGTGAATTAGATAATGGTGATTGTTCCAGTAAATTCCAACATAAACAAAACTTAAAATGTAACTTAGAAACTTAGCTATAAGCGGTTTTAAATCGGCAAATTCATGTCCTTGAGGCACTTTAATTTCCAAAATCATAATCGTTATGATAATAGCTAAAACACCATCACTAAAAGCTTCGAGTCTTGTTTTGTTCATTTATTATATTTTTTTCTGAGCAAATATTAAAAAAAATCGCCACGAATTTCACAAATTTTCGCGAATTTTTTATTCTTAATGATGAAATATTAATTCCTGCTAGTTCGTGAAATTTGTGGCAAAAAATTCTTTCTTTTATATCTTAAAAATTAAATTTTACCGTAATACATTGCTTTTACGATTCCGTCAGAAAGTCCAATTTTTGGAACGTAAATTTGGCGTGCACCGCTCCATTTCATTGCATTGAGATAAATTCTTGTTGCATGGATAATAACGTCGGCACGATCTGAATTTAATCCCAACTCTGCAATCCTCTGTTCGTAAGTCAATGAATTTAAAAAAGCATATTGCGAATTGATATAAATATACGAAAGCGGCTTTTCTTGCTGCTTTCCTGACATTTTGAATAATTTATTGATGTTTCCGCCGGAACCAATCAATGTTACTTCTTCATAATCTGCCGTATTGGTTTTAATCCATTTTTCGATTTCATCCCAAACTACATCATGTACCATATTATTTAGCAAACGAACTGTTCCGGCTTTAAATGATCTGGAATTAATCAACTTACCGTCAGAAAACAAAGTAAACTCTGTACTTCCGCCGCCAACATCTACAAAAAGATAGGTTTCGTCTGTTTTTAATAAATGATGTAAATCAGTCGAAGCAATAATAGCAGCTTCTTTTTTACCATCGATAATTTCGATTTTTATGTCGGCTTTCTTCTTAATCAAAGCCACCACTTCTTTGGCATTATAAGCTTCACGCATTGCCGAAGTGGCAAATGCCATATAACGCTCTACTTTATGTACTTTCATCAAAAGATTAAATGCTTTCATTGCATCTACCATTCGATCTATATTTTCTTCTGAAATTTCTCCTACTGTAAAGGCATCTTGTCCCAAACGAATTGGCACACGAACAAGCGAACTCTTATTAAATTGAGGTTCTTTGCCTTCTTGTTCTACAACATTCGATATGAGAAGCCTCATGGCATTTGAACCAATATCTATTGCTGCAAGTTTCTTTATATTAATCATGCTCACTTATGATTTGAAAATTATTCTTTATTTTATTACTTTATTTCTGCGAAATTGCTTCTAACACTGAAACTTTATTTTGATAATATTTATAGGTTTCAAATTGAGCTCTAAATGGGGCATGATGATTTCGCGGTTTGTATTTGTTATCTAATTTATAGGAATGATATCTTACTTTAACATTTCCTTTCCAGGCAATATTAAAATTATCTATTAATTCTTTTTTTATTTCTAGATCATAAATTGGGCAGGTTACTTCGACTCTTCCATCAAGGTTTCGTGTCATAAAATCAGCTGACGAAATATATACTTCGGTCAAACCGGCATTTCCAAAAATATAAACTCTGGAATGTTCGAGGTAATTATCAACAATACTTATGGCTTCAATATTTTCGCTCATTCCCGGTATTCCAGGTATTAACGAACAAATTCCTCTTACCTGAAGCTGAATTTTCACTCCTGCATTACTGGCTTCGTATAATTTGTCGATCATTTTAAAATCTGACAAACTATTCATTTTAAGCTTTATATGCGTTTTTCTTCCGGCCAGTGCATGTAAAATTTCACGATCTATTAGTTTAATAAATTTTGTTCGTGTATAATGTGGCGATACAATTAAATGTTTGTATCTGTGTACTCTGTAATTGATATCAAAAAATTCGAAGATTTTAGAAATATCCTTCAAAATTCCCTGATGACAAGTAAATAGTGTTACGTCTGTATAAATTTTCGCTGTCGATTCGTTAAAATTTCCTGTTGAAATAAATCCGTATCGACGTGCTTTTCCTTCTTCAATTCTTTCTATGACACATATTTTACTGTGTACTTTTAAGCCTTTTATTCCAAAAATAAGATCAATACCTTCGGTTTGCATTTGTTCTGCATACGAGATATTAGATGCTTCATCAAAACGTGCCTGAAGTTCAATTTGAACGGTTACTTTTTTACCGTTTTTTGCTGCATTAATCAACGAACTAATGATTTGCGAATTCTTTGCTAAACGGTATAAAGTGATTTTTATACTCATTACTTTAGGATCAAGTGCTGCTTCACGTAGAAACTTCGTTAAGTATGAAAAGGACTGATATGGTGCGTGTAATAAATAATCTTTTTTGCTGATTTTTTCGAGAATACTTCCTCCCAGGCTTAAACCCGGAATTGGTAATGGTTCGTTTGGTTTATAAAGTAAATCGTATCTCCCAAGGTTTGGAAAGCTCATATAATCACGACGATTATGATATCTTCCGCCAGGAATAATACTATCTGTTTCCACAATTTTCATTTTATCCAAAAAGAAATGCAGTGTATCTTTTTCGATTAAATTATCGTAAATAAAACGTACCGGTTCTCCTATTCGCCTGTCTTTTACTGATGTTGCAATTTTTTCGAGCATACTTTTACTCAAATCACTATCAATGTCTAACTGAGCGTCACGGGTAATTTTGATCATGTGTGCTGAAACACTTTTATAATCGAAAATATTAAATATATTTTTTAGATTATAACGTATCACATCGTCAATTAAAATGACATAATGTTTATCATCATGCGATGGAAGAACGACAAACCTATTTATCGTTTTTGGAATTTCGATAACTGCATAACGAACTTCATCATTTGTATTCATCTCTAAACGAACTGCCAAATAACCCAAAGTATCTTTTAGAATAGGAAATTCGGCTAAATCATTTAAGATAATCGTAACGAGTTCGGGACTTAATTTTTGAGCAAAAAAGTCTTTAAGAAAGATTTTCTGATCTTCGGTAATTTGATCCTCGTTTATAATAAAGATATTTTCGGCTTCTAACTCTGCTTCAATATTACCCAGAATACGTAAACTTTCTGATTGCTGCTGGATTACAATTTCGGTAATATCTTTAATTAACTGATGGGCAGAAACTCCTCCTAAGTATTTTTCGCCAGAAATTCCGGAAAGGCTCAATCTTCGAATTGCAGCGTAACGGACTCTAAAAAATTCATCTAAATTATTAGAAAAAATTCCAACAAAACGCAGTCTGTCTAAAAGCGGAACGGTGTTGTCTGCTGCTTCCTGAAGGACTCTTGCATTAAACGCTAACCAGCTTTTTTCTCTATCGATATATTTCTGTTCGTACACTATTCTTTATTTTAAATCTTTGGGGAAAATTGTTTTATGGGTTTTACCTTTATTTATAGTATTCCAACTTTCTGCATCAAATTGCAATGATACAAAGCCAGAAGTAGGAACATTTTCGATAAAAACATCCCCAAATTTATTAACAAAATTTGTAATAGCCTCGTTATGTCCGAAAAGAATAACGCTTTCGAAACTATTATCACATGATTTGATAATCTTTTCCAATTGTTTATCGTCAAAAGTATAAAGATCATCCTTATAAACTATACTTTCTATAGGATACGAAATGTTTTGTGCAAAAATTAATGCGGTTTCTGATGCCCGGGCGGCAGTACTACTCCACATTATATATGTTTTAGGAAGGAAATTTGAAATATTCGATGAAACTTCATGTGCATCTAATATTCCTTTTT
This sequence comes from Flavobacterium azizsancarii, assembly GCF_027980145.1. Classification (GTDB taxonomy): domain Bacteria; phylum Bacteroidota; class Bacteroidia; order Flavobacteriales; family Flavobacteriaceae; genus Flavobacterium; species Flavobacterium azizsancarii. The sequence goes on from NZ_JAMZNK010000042.1 coordinate 47,329, forward strand.
TCATTAAAGGTCTATCAAAATCTTTAAGAGGTGCTTCCCAACTTGATTTAGCATGACGTATTAAAATTAAATTTTTCATAAGCGACAGGTTTAGAAACCTCTTAGGAGGTTAATCTTTTTTTATTGAACTTCTAATTTACAAAAGAAATATCAATCCCTCTCGTTTTTTTATTTCTGTTAACATTTAATACAAATTTTAACAAGAATAAACAATCTTTAAAAATGATAAAATCAATCACTCTAAAATTGGGCTGTTTTTACGACAAGTGTTCTTCATCTATTAAAATAAACACTTAGTCGATATTATACAAATTTGTAAAATTTTAACTAAATAGTTGATTATTAATCATTTAAACCGTTTCATATTTTAGATTTTTAGTCGAAAAAATAAAAATACAACGGTTTTTTATTTGTTAAAAATGACAAATAAAAATGCTTTTTTTGGCTTTCTATAACAAAAATTCTACACTTAAACGAGTTTTTAGGTTAGTTATGGACAAAAAAAATCAAAATTAATCACTGTATATAACTTTGATTCTGTTAAAATTTGATAAACATCATAAACCAAAATACTAAGCTATGAGAACCAAAACTACTTTAGAAAAAGCATTGAAATTTGTTCATAATTGTAAGTTTATTTTTTCTTTTAAAAATAACATTTTTCAAAAAAACCTATTTGCAATACTCTTTTGTTTAATCTCCAGCATTTCACTTGCTCAATCTGGTTCGTGCAACGGCACACTGGTTGTTGAAAATGATGGAAATATCAGAAGTACTCCGCCTGACGGAACTTACTACTCAATGGTACTCACCAACAACAGCTCTTCTACTGATACTTTTGTTTTTAGTAGTAAAAACATCAACGCTTCCTGTGCTAATACTGACGGGACTTCTACAGCAAACAACGTAATAATCAATACTGATTTTATAGATTCTGAAAGAAATTCTCTTAGCGAAATCACATTAAATGCGGGGCAATCTATCAATTTTTATATACACATAACATTGCCTTCTGGCACTACACTACAAAAATGGTCTTGCAATCAAGTTACTGCAACTTCAACAAACTGTGCGGATTATTCTTTCAATACAGTTTTACACACTTACATCATTAACCCTGCTAATGATTAATCAAAATATACCAAGTAAGACCTTAAAATAATTTAACATGGAAAAACTATTACTCTCTTTCAGCAATTATTTACGAGACACACAAAAAATACATTGTATTGTATTTTTCCTTCTTTCCTCTTTTATTGGCTTTGCTCAAACAATAACGACCAATAAAACCGTTACTGCAAATACCACTAATTGCGGGATCGTAAATGTAAAAATAGATATAACGGGTTCAAATCCAGTTACCCGAAATTCGGATGTAATTCTAGCTATTGACATTTCCGGTAGTATGGCTTTTACTATTCCGGGAAGTCTTAAAACTTCTATGGATTATGCAAAAGATGCTGCAATAGCATTTCTTACTCAGGCAAAAGCAAATCCTCAAAACCGAATTGCAATTGTTGCATACACTACTACTGCTAGTTTAAAAATAGGACTTACTTATTTGGATGCTGCAGGTGTAACAGCAATAACGAATGAGATTAATGCTTTAAAGGCTACCAACTCAACCAATATCTATGCAGGAATTGTAAGATCTAAAACGGAATTAGACACTAATGGCCGATTTGATTGCAGCACCGCAAGAGCTATTATCTTACTGACAGATGGAGTAACTAATGCAACAGGTGCAAACGGAAATACAACTTGTAACACGAGTAAAACATCTCAATGTGTTACTGACGCTATTGCTGCCGGGACAAGTGCTAAAACAACTACAAAATCAAATGTCGTTTATAACAATCAGGTATTTTCTGTTGGTCTTCTTGGAGGTTTAAACGGAAATGTAAATACAAATAACAGCGAGCAAAATATTGCAAAATTCACATTAGACGGCATACAAGGAAGTGCTTCTTACGTTACACAAACCGGAGCAAACTTAACTTCGATTTACAATCAGATTGCAACACAAATATCATGGGTGGCCCAAAGTTTGATTACGAAAGAAACAATTATTCCGGGATTTACCATAGGATCAATTACTACAACTAAAGGAACAGCTTCTTTATCCGGTCAGGTTATTACATGGAATACTGATTTTTTGAATTCAGAAACGATTACATTAAATTATGAATTAACTCCAACCGGAACTGCCTGCGGAAATCAAACTGTAAGTACATCGACTTTGAATTATCAAAATTCATCTTGCACCAGTGATTCAAAAGCTATCAGTAGTCCGAGTTATTTTGTACCTTGTGCACCGGTAATTACAGGAACTTTAACAGCATGTGGATCAACTACTTTAACAGCTACTACAAACGCAACTTCACCAACTTACGTATGGTACAAAGACAATAGTGTTATAGCCGGACAAACAGCTGCAACACTAACTGCAACGACTAGTGGGATTTATACTGTAAAAGTAAAAAATGGTGCTACAAATTGTGAATTAACTTCGATTGGATCAACTGTTACAATTAGTCCTGCGGCGACACTCACTGCACCTGCAAATGTTACTATAGCTGGATGTGGCACTGCAGCAATTACTGGACTGGTGTACAGTACGGCAAATACTTCAATAACTTTAGCTCAATTGACAACCGCAGGAGGAACATTACCAAACAGTGCTTCAATTGGCACCTATACCATATCCTATTCTGACACTGTATCAGGCACATGCCCGATAGTAGTAACACGAACTTTTAAAGTTTCGGCAGGTTGTGGTGACATTACTGCGGTGCAAACTATTACAATTCAAGATACTACAGCTCCAATATGGACAAGTGCTCCAACAACCCTTAACAAAACTCTGCAATGTAGTGATGCTGCCGGATTGACAACAGCACAAAACCAAGCGCCGATTGCAACTGATAATTGTAATGGAACGGTAACTTATACTAAAACTACAGGAACTTTTGTAGCAGGAACTTGTGCCAATGCAGGAACGTATACCAATACATGGATTGCCAAAGATGTGTGTTTGAATACTTCTACAGTATTTACTCAGGTAATCACCATTCAGGATAATACAGCTCCAACATGGACAACTGCTGCAACGGCTTTGAACACTACCTTACAATGTAGTGATGCGACAGGATTAACAACAGCTCAGGCTCTGAATCCTGTAGCAACTGATAATTGCTCAACAGTTACCTTAACTAAAACAACAGGAACTTTTGTAGCTTCTACTACTTGTGCCAATGCAGGAACCTATACCAATACATGGATTGCCAAAGATGTGTGTTTGAATACTTCTGCAATATTTACTCAGGTAATCACCATTCAGGATACTACAGCTCCAACATGGACAACTGCTGCAACGGCTTTGAACACTACCTTACAATGTAGTGATGCGACAGGATTAACAACAGCTCAGGCTCTGAATCCTGTAGCAACTGATAA
>NZ_JAMZNK010000043.1 GCF_027980145.1 Flavobacterium azizsancarii
GAGGCTTAAAAACTGGCTGCATAATCATTGATTTTAGTACTTAAATATAAGAAAAATCAATGTGTAAAACAAAAAAAAACTGCCCGAAATTACTTTTCGGACAGCCTCTTTAAAGTTTAAGAAGTTAGAACGATTACATCATTCCTGGCATACCGCCACCCATTGGCATTCCGCCTCCGTTTTCTTCTTTAATATCAATTAATGCACATTCTGTAGTAAGGATCATTCCGGCAACAGACGCAGCATTTTCTAATGCTACACGAGTTACTTTTTTAGGATCGATAATTCCAGCTTTAAGCATGTCTACATATTCGTCAGTTTTAGCATTGTAACCAAAGTCACCAGAACCTTCACCAACTTTTGCTACAACTACAGAGCCTTCAAGACCTGCATTTTCAACAATAGTTCTTAATGGAGATTCAACAGCACGAGCTACAATCTGAATTCCCGTTGCTTCGTCAGCGTTATCTGCTTTAATATCAGCTAATGCAGCTTTTGCTCTTAATAAAGCAACACCACCACCAGCAACAATACCTTCTTCAACAGCAGCACGAGTTGCATGTAAAGCATCGTCAACTCTGTCTTTTTTCTCTTTCATTTCAACTTCAGATGCAGCACCAACATAAAGAACAGCAACACCACCAGCTAATTTAGCCAAACGTTCTTGCAATTTTTCTTTGTCATAATCAGAAGTTGTAGCTTCCATTTGACCTTTAATTTGGTTTACACGATTTTTGATCATGTCAGCTTCACCAGCACCACTTACAATAGTAGTGTTATCTTTATCGATAGAAACTCTTTTTGCAGTTCCTAACATTTCGATAGTTGTATTTTCTAAAGTATAACCTCTTTCTTCAGAAATTACAGTTCCACCAGTTAAGATTGCGATATCTTCTAACATTGCTTTTCTTCTGTCTCCAAAACCAGGAGCTTTTACAGCAGCAATTTTAAGAGCACCTCTTAATTTATTAACTACAAGAGTAGAAAGAGCTTCTCCGTCAACATCTTCAGCAATAATCAATAATGGTTTTCCTGATTGAGCAACTGGCTCTAAAACAGGTAGTAATTCTTTAAGAGAAGATACTTTTTTGTCGTATAATAAGATGTATGGAGAGTCTAATTCAACTTCCATTTTCTCAGGATTTGTTACGAAGTAAGGAGAAAGATATCCTCTGTCAAACTGCATACCTTCAACAACATCTACGAAAGTATCAGTTCCTTTAGCTTCTTCAACAGTAATAACACCTTCTTTACCGACTTTTGCAAAAGCAGTAGCGATTAGTTCCCCAATCACTTCGTCATTATTTGCAGAGATAGAAGCAATTTGTTTGATTTTATCAGAATCACTTCCAACTACTTTAGCTTGTTTTGCAAGATCAGCAACGATAGCTTCAACAGCTTTATCGATACCACGTTTCAAATCCATTGGATTTGCACCTGCAGCAACGTTTTTAAGACCTTCTTTTACGATTGCCTGAGCTAAAACTGTAGCAGTTGTAGTTCCGTCACCCGCTAAATCATTAGTTTTAGAAGCAACTTCTTTAACCATTTGCGCGCCCATGTTTTCTAATGGGTCTTTTAATTCGATTTCTTTTGCAACAGAAACACCATCTTTAGTAACAGTTGGTCCACCAAATGATTTCCCGATAATTACATTACGACCTTTTGGTCCAAGAGTTACTTTTACAGCATTTGCTAATGCATCAACACCACGTTTTAATCCGTCACGTGCTTCAATATCAAATTTTATATCTTTTGCCATTTTCTTTTTTGTTTAATGTTTTATTTGTTTCAGGTTTCCCCTAATACTTAATTCTTGAGACCTATGTTTTTTTAGATTATCGCTAAGATATCGTCTTCACGCATAATCAAATAATCAGTTCCTTCAAGTTTTAATTCTGTTCCTGCATATTTACCATAAAGAACAGTATCGCCAACTTTTACGGTCATAGTATGATCTTTAGATCCATTTCCTACTGCAACTACAGTTCCTTTTTGTGGTTTCTCTTTGGCAGTATCTGGAATAAAAATCCCTGACGCAGTTTTAGTCTCAGCTGCAACAGGCTCAATAAGTACGCGGTCTGAAAGCGGTTTAATGTTTAAAGTCATGATTTTATATTATTAATAGTTTATATTTTTTTAATGCTTAAATAACTTTCAGAAATTATGCCATGCTCGTAAAACTGACATTATTTCCTAAAAAAAATGCCAGCTTTGACAGGCTGGCATTTTTATATTTATATCAAAATTATTATTTTGTTGCAGGAGCAGGAGTTTGTTGAGCCGGAGCAGCTGGTGTACTAGCCGCAGGAATCTCAGATTTATCAATAATTTTAGATCCTGTATCGTTTAATGATCCTGTAAAGCTTAAGCTCGAAAGTAAGATTAAAGCAATCAAAATAGTAGCAAGTGTCCAAGTACTTTTATCTAAAAAGTCAGTTGTTTTTTGTACTCCACCTAACATTTGAGTTCCACTAATAGTAGAAGACAATCCGCCACCTTTAGGATTTTGAACCATGATTACTACGATCAATAGAAAGCAAACTATTGTGATTAAAACTAAAAAAATTGAAAATGTGCTCATTGTTTAATTATTATTGTTATTTTGTTGTAAAATCTTTATATCCGAAATACGGTCTGCAAAGAAACTAATTTTTTCTGGATATTTCAAAATTAATATTTCATATGCTTGTATTGCTTTTGTATATTTTTTTTGTTCCAAATATACTCTCGCTAAAGTCTCAGTCATTAAGTAAGAATTATCACCTGTATTAAGGTCAAATTGTACCGCTGGGACTATTGCAGTCTGTTTTATAGGAGATATTTTTGGGTTTGTTTCGATGAATTTATCGATTATTTCAGCCTTTTTCTTTTTCTCATCGTCAACTATTTCAGCTTCAATCTTTGGTTTTACTGTTTTTTCGACTTCTTTTGCTTTCTGAGGACCTTCTTCTGTTCTGTCAATTGGTTCAGTTCGCGCTAATTGCAGCCATTCCTGAAAAGAATGCTTTTCATTAGTAGAGAAATCCAATGGTTTTCCAATTTCCAGATTTTCTTCGGCAATTTTTACGATTTCCGGAACTTCAGTTACCTTCGGTTCTTTAGTTATTTTTGGTTCTTCAAAAACTACTTTTGCTGCTTCTTTGATAGAAATTAAAATAGATTTTTCGATCGGATCGATTCTTACTTCCGGAATTTCATCATCTACTATTTCCTCAAAAAATGTTGGCATCGTTTCTTTATTAGAAGGTAAGACAGTTTGCTCTGCAATTGGTTCTTTTGGTTCTTCTGTTTTTGCAGCTGCTTCAAAAGTTATATTTGATGCTTCTTTGATAGAATCTAAAATAGATTGTTCAATAATTGGATCAATTGGTTTCTCTTCAAATTTCACCGGTTCGTCTGGAGAATTTGGCAGCACCTCTTTAAAAGTATCTAAAATTGATTCTTCTGTAATGACAGGTTCAATTTTGACTTCCTCGATTTTTACCGGTTCTTCAAAAGTGTTTGGTATTACTTCTTTAAAAGTGTCTAAAATTGATTGCTCAGTAATGATTGGCTCAATTTTGATTTCTTCGATTTTTACCGGTTCTTCAAAAGTTTCTGGTGTTGCTTCTTTAAAAGTATCTGAAATAGAGCGTTCAATAACTGGTTCACTCGCTTCGTCTTCTGTTTTTAAAGGCTCTTTAAAAGTAACGTTTGTTGCTTCTCTTATAGAATTCAGAATAGATTGTTCAATTGGATCAATTCGAACTTCAGTTGCTTTTTTGATTTCTTCAAAAGAAACAACTTCGCTGTCGAAAACTTTAATTTCTAAAAGGTCTCTCAGTTTTTGATCATAATATTCGTTCTGAATAGAGGTGAAAGTTTCTGAAGTGATAAAATCGAATAAAACAGCTCGATCAGTTGTATGAGCAGCCGTAACTTTTAATGCATAATTATACTTAAAGCTATTTTGATTGTAAAGACCTTTTAATCGCAATGCTCTGGCACTTTGAAAATAGGGAAATTCATTCAAAACACTTCCTAATGCGTCCGCTTGCTTTTCTGTAATAGCATCGGGTTTGTTCATTAAGTAGGTATAATCAGTTACATTCATTCTTTTATTTGTTTAATCGTTTAATTGTTTATGTTTAATCTAAAATTGTTTAATCGTTTCTGCGACTTAACGATTTACCAGTTAAACAAAAAAACTACCATTTTGCCAAAGAATCATTAAAGATATCTTGTGTGATTCTCTCGAATATAGTTTGAATTGCTGTATTTAAAACAGCACTCGTTGGCAATGTTGCACCCGGATAGTCATAATAGAATTCGAATGGTTTCTCGAAATCATCAGTTTCCTTCTTTTTATTTGTAAATCTAACATTAACCCTAATTGTCAAACGGTTTTGAGCCGCCTGCTGATCAGCAGTAGCAGTCATTGGTGTTGTTCTGTAATCTACAATTTCTCCTTCATAAACCAAGTCACCACTATTACTTACTAAGTTTAGATTGGTCTGATTCTGGATTAAATCCTGTAATGCCAATGTAAATTGTCTGTCAATTCCGGGCTCGATCAAATCAGCATTGTTCTGAAAAAAGTTGACCTGAAAAGTTTTGGCATCAATTTTCCCTGTTCCTGTAAAGTTGTAAACTGAGCACCCGCTTAACATAAAGAGGCTCATTAAGGCTAATAAAGAATATATTTTTTTCATAAAATCAATATAGGTGTGAAATTCCAATTCCTTGAAAAATTCCATTTTTGTAAACTCCAAATTCCAATTCTTGCGAGAATCTCAATTTTTTTCAAATATACTAATTTGGGATTTGGGATTTATTTTTTAGAATTTAAATGGTTGGATTTTTTTATTTTTATAAATCGAATTGTTTAATTTTTCGGTATAAAGTACGTTCAGAAATACCTAATTCATCTGCGGCAGCTTTTCGTTTTCCTTTATTTTTTTCTAATGATTTTTTGATCATTTCGATTTCTTTTTGTTCTAAACGTAAAACTTCTTCCTCCTCAATGGTTTCGGCAAACAGATAATTGTCATCCTGCATCTGATAATTATCCTCGCGCGTTGCAGGAGTCATGACAGCAGTTCTTGGTTCTTCTTCAAAATCTATTTCACTTTCATTTTCCTGAGAACCATATATTTTCTGAATCAAATTTGGGTTGATGTCTTGTACTTTTGTACCATTCTTCATCAATTCAAGGGTAAGTTTCTTCAAATCATTCAGATCGCTTTTCATATCAAAAAGAACTTTATATAAAATATCTCTTTCTGTGCTAAAATCACTTTCTTTTTTCTTCTCATTAATTACAGAAGGCAAATTGCTTCCTTCAGTAGGTAAATACGATTTTAGAGTCGCTAATGTAATATCGCGGTTGGTTTCCAGAACAGAGATTTGTTCTGCTACATTTCGCAATTGGCGAATATTTCCGTTCCATCTGAATTTTTGTAAAAGCTGAACCGCATCATCATCTAGTTTCAACGGTGGCATTTTGTATTTGTGCGCAAAATCAGCAACAAATTTTCTGAATAATAAATGGATGTCTTCGTTTCTTTCGCGTAAAGGAGGCAAAGTAATTTCAACAGTAGTCAAACGATAATACAAATCCTCGCGGAATTTTCCTTTTTCAATAGCATTGAATAAGTTTACGTTTGTAGCTGCTACAATTCTAACATTTGTTTTCTGAACCTGAGATGAACCTACTTTGATAAATTCACCATTTTCAAGTACACGAAGCAAACGAACCTGGGTTGTTAGTGGCAATTCGCCCACTTCATCCAGGAAAATTGTTCCGCCATCGGCCACTTCAAAATAACCTTCACGAGTGCTTGTAGCACCTGTAAATGCACCTTTTTCGTGTCCAAAAAGCTCACTGTCAATAGTTCCTTCCGGAATTGCACCACAGTTTACCGCAATATATTTACCATGCTTTCTATGCGAAAGTGAATGTATTATTCTTGGAATATTTTCTTTACCAACACCACTTTCCCCAGTTACCATTACCGAAATATCAGTAGGAGCAACCTGAATGGCTTTTTCGATAGCACGATTTAATTTCGGATCATTTCCAATAATTTCAAATCGCTGTTTTATTGCTTGAACTGTTTCCATGTAAAATTTTGTTTCAAGTTTTTATTTGTTTCAAGTTACGCAATGTACACGAGTCTTAAAAATTACAGATAATAATTTTTTTTTATGCCACAGATTAAAAAGATTAACAAAGATTCTTTTAAATTTTTATAAAACATATCTTTTATGTTGGAGTGATTTTGTTTGAAAATTAACAAGCAATCCAACTTCTGAATTCGATAACTTTATATAATTTAGAATCTGAGCAATATGTTCATTTGAAAATTCTTTTATTGCTTTTACCTCTAAAACGATATCTTCATTAATAATAATGTCGGCATAAAATTTATGAGGCAAAATTTTGCCCTTGTATTCAATAGAATATTCTTTTTCTCTCTCGAAAGGAATATTTTTTTCTTTAAATTCTATTTCTAAAAGCATCTTTGTAAACTACTTCTAATAGACCTGGACCAAGATTTCGATGTACTTCCATACAAATTCCTATAATCTTATAAGTCTCAATTTCTCTGTAATAATGCATAATTTAATTTATTTGCACAATCCATAAAAGTAAGAAAAACAATATAATTAAATTATTTTAATCCTATTGATCTGTGGCGAAAAAATTAATTCATACTACTTAGCCCAACAGCTGTACCTTTTAATGTTCCTGAAGTACAGCTTGTGATTTTTACATTTACAAAATCTCCAATTTTATAATCTTCTTTCGGGAAAACTACCGTAATACTTTGAGAGTTTCTTCCTGAGAATTCTTCAGTTGATTTTTTAGAAACTTTTTCGACAAGAACTTCAACTATTTGTCCAACGAATTCTTCACTTCTGAACCAGGCATGTTTTTGTTGTAGGTCCACAATTTCCTGTAATCTTCTTGCTTTGGTTTCGTCGGTAACATCATCTTCCATTTTTCTTCCTGCCAAAGTTCCCGGACGCTCAGAGTACGAATACATATAACCGAAATTATACTTTACGTACTCCATTAAACTCATTGTATCTTTGTGATCTTCTTCGGTTTCTGTTGGGAAACCAGCAATCATATCCTGCGAAATCGAAGCATTCGGAATAATCGCTCTGATCTTATCAATCAAAGTCATGTATTCTTCACGTGTATGCAAACGATTCATCTCTTTTAGAATTCTGTTACTTCCGGACTGAACCGGTAAGTGAATGTGTTTACAGATATTTGGATGTTTTGCAATAACGTGCAAAACACTTTCGTGCATATCCTGAGGATTAGAAGTCGAGAATCGAATACGCATTTTAGGAAAACCAACAGCAACCATTTCAAGCAATTGATCAAAGTCTACCGCCGTTGCTTTTTGCATGTCAGAAGCATTTTCGAAATCCTTTTTCAAACCACCACCGTACCATAGGTAACTGTCGACATTTTGTCCTAGCAGCGTAATTTCCTTAAAGCCTTTGTCCCATAAATCCTGAATTTCCTTCATGATACTTTGAGGTTCACGACTACGTTCACGACCGCGAGTAAAAGGCACAACACAAAACGTACACATATTATCGCAACCACGGGTGATCGAAACCAAAGCTGTAATTCCGTTACTCATCAAACGAACCGGCGAAATATCTCCGTAGGTTTCCTCTTTAGATAAAATTACATTAATGGCATCACGGCCTTCTTCAACTTCTGCCAATAAATTAGGTAAGTCTTTGTAAGCATCAGGACCAACAACAAGGTCGACGATTTTTTCTTCCTCCAAAAACTGATTTTTCAAACGTTCCGCCATACAGCCCAAAACGCCTACTTTCATCTTCGGATTAATGCGTTTCACCGCATTGTATTTTTCTAAACGTTTGCGAATAGTCTGTTCAGCCTTATCCCGAATCGAGCAGGTATTTACCAGAACTAAATCAGCGTCTTCAAGAGTTTTTGTAGTATTGTATCCGTTTATCGATAAAATGGAAGCTACGATTTCACTGTCCGAAAAATTCATCGCACAACCGTAACTTTCTATAAAAAGTTTTTTAGTATTCTCAGGTTTATTTTCTAAAACAAGACTTTCGCCCTGTTTGCTTTCTTCAATAATCTTTTCCATTGTATAATTTCAAAGTGCAAAGATAACGCAAATGCGATCAATATGACAAGATGGCAGAGAAAGAATTAACAATCTTTTGGAAATTATTTTTTAAGAATACGCGATTTCTGCATTTCGTTTCAAAATAGATAATATCATTAAATATCTGTCATATCATTGATAATTTGGGCAGCCAAAGCAATTTGCTTTCAAATCAAATTGGTAAATAACAGATAGTTCATAGATACCGCCTGTATTACCAATTCTTGAGATACTAAAATCATAGGAATAGCCGAATTTTAAATGCTCATATTGAAGTCCGCCAAAAGCATTTACCGAAGTCATAAAATGGCTATTGTTAGCTTTTTTTCCAGGATTTGTAGCGGCACTTATTCCGAAAAAAAAGCGATCGAAGACCAATCCTGTTCCAATATCTAAACGGCTGTATTCGCCTTGACTCATATAATTAGTTGTTAAGAGCATTTTTGTTTCAAACGGAAAAAGAGTTACATCGATATAATCCGCAATTTTAAATTCATAACCGGCATTGGCCGAAAAAAACATATCTAAAGGAACATTTCCATTGGTGGTAAAGGAAATATTTGGTTTGTTGATGTGTTTTAAAGAAGCGCCAAACCAAGCCTGTTCAGTATTAAAAAGCATTCCTGCAGAGAAATCAAAGAAATTAGCCTTGTCATTGAGGAGTAGTGGATCTATGCTTGAGGGATTTATAGTTCCTTGGCCAATATTGATTTGATCTTCTAAAACAATATTCTGAAACGCATATGATTTTATTCCGTAACCAATTTCTATTGCAGGTCTAAAGTACCAATAGTCATTAAGTTGAACTCGGTAGGCATATTTTAAATTAATGGAAGTAAAGTTATAATTAGTAAATTTTTCTCTTTGATTTAAAATGCTGATACCTACACCGCTGTTGGCTTTAGGCAGCCAAGTGTCCATGAAAGCATAATCAGAATCGACTCTGAAATTCAAATCTGGCCACTGAGTTCTATGTAAAATTCCAGCCGTAGTGGTTTCTGTAAAACCTGTAAAACCAGGATTCAAGGTTTGAGGAACCATATAATATTGAGTAAAAATAGGATCTTGTGCTTTTATGGATGAAGAAAGAAAGAGAAAGGCTAGTAGTGCAATTAATTTTATTTTCATTTTGGTGTACTTATTTTATAAGAGTAAATGGCCCATTAGTATTGATTGTAGTTCCGTAGAAAGTAACGCCGCTAATTTTAAAATAATAGTTGCCATTTTCAGATTCAGTACCTTTTATTTTTCCATCCCAACCACGCAGGTTATTTCCTTTTTCAGAATAAATTAATTCACCCCACGTATCGTAAACACTCAAATCGACTGTTTTGAATCCTTTGAATGTAGGTTTGAAAGTATCATTGATTCCGTCACCGTTTGGAGTAAAACCATTTGGAGTAATCAAGTCATATCCTTTTTCAATTTTTAGGGAGCTTGTATATTTATAAATACATCCGAAAGGATAAGTTACAGTTTGAGTAATGAGATAAGTGCCTTCTTTTACAAAAGTATGAGTAGGATTTATTTCATTTGAAGCAGCGCCGTCGCCAAAATCCCAATATGAACTAATATAACTTCCTGTAGATGTATTTGTGAATACTATTGGGTCATTTACAGAATAAATTCCATAAGTAGTTAAAGCAAAAGAAGTGGTATCGAATGATGGATCTCCAAGTATGGGTATGTCAACATTAAAAGTGTAATTTGATTTACACCCAAGGTTATCCGTAACATTAAGAATTACGGTTCCGTTTTGGGAAGTATTCATTATTTCATTGTTTGCACCACTTACCTTACCGCTGGACCAATCCAGTTGATAAGGAGGCATTCCGCCAGTTACATTCGCTGCAAATGTTTGTTTTACATATTTAGTCTCACAATCAAAATCAGTTTTTGTATCTACTTTAGTTACAATTGCCGGAGGTCTGTTTATGTTGTATTGCGCCTGTTCAGAGCAGCCATTAAAATCGGTAACCGTAACCAAATAGTTTCCAGAAGAAAGATTTGTTAAATCTTCACTTGTGGCTCCGTTTGACCAGTTATAAGTAAATGGTGGTGTACCGCCTGATACTAATAAGTTTATCGAACCGCTTTTAGCATTATTACAATCAAAGGCATTAGTTACATTGGCTGAAAGAGCGAGAAGTTGCGGTTCTATTATAATAAAAGTTTTGGTTATTGTACAAGGTTTTGCATCAACAATAGTCACTGCATATGTTCCAGGTGCTAAATTATTTCTTTCTGTTCCGGAGGAAGAATTATCACTCCATGTTAATTTTATTGGAGCGATTCCACCTATAAGATTTAGTTTAATACTTCCGTTTTTAGCACCAAAACAGGAAATGTTTTTAACAACGGGACGAATTGTAAAAATAGGGGCTTCCGGAATATTTACATTTAATGTTTTAACGCAATTAAGAGCATCTGTAACGGTAACGAGATAATCTCCAGCAGAAAGATTATCCATAAAAGTACCGTTGCCTAGATTACTCCAGGAAATTTGATAAGGACCAATTCCACCAGAAATGGCGATATTTATAGAAGCATTATTGTCATTATAACAAATAATTGGCGTTGAAGTGGCTGTGATAATAATTGCTGAATTTTGAGTAATTGTTTCGGTTAAATTTTGAGTACAGCCAGAATGATCTGTTATAATTAAATTGTAAGTTCCTGCAATAAGATGAGTTAAATTTTGATTTGTGCTTGAGAAACCATTTGGTCCCTTCCATGCATAAGTATACGGAAGCGTTCCTCCTGTATTATTTATTGTTATTGCGCCAGTTGCATCTCCATTACATAAAACATCTGTTTTTCCAGCTAATGAAACTGCTAATAACGGAGGCTCAGTTATAGTAAATAGTGCAGTTTTGGGACCACAATTATAAATATCAGAAACAGTAACTGTATATGTTCCAGGGCCTAAATTTGATAAGTTTTGTATGTTTGAAAAAGGAATTCCATTTTTTGTCCAATTAATGATATAAGTTGGAGAACCACCAGTAATGGCAATTGTAATTTTTCCATCAGCATCATTAAAGCATGTGATGTCTTTTTCTAAAATGGAGCTAATTACAATTTCATTGGGTTCGATAATCGTATATTTTTTTGTTGTTGAGCAATTTTGCTGGTCTCTGACAGAAATGGTATAATCGCCAGGTGCTAAATTAGCAATGTTTGAGATGTTCGAAGTAAATCCGTTTGGTCCCGACCAATCAATTTGATAAGAGTCTCCGGAACTAAAAGGCACCCCTCCCGAAATTGCCACTTGAATAGAACCGTTATTGATGCCAAAACATGTGCTGTTAGATTTTGTATCGTTCAAAGTAATAGCCGGATTTACAGTAATGACTACTGTAAAAGATGTTCCTGTACAATTTCCAGAAATTGGAGTCACAACATAAGTTACGGTTGCTGGACCAGTAGTCGTATTTATTAATCTCTGACTAATAGCGTTTTGTTGTGTATTTTGTGCTGATGTGCCGGTTATTGAGCTAGAAGGAGAAATAGTTGGTAACGCCCAAGTATAAGTTGTTTCCAGCGGAACAATATCGCTTCCTGAGTTGTTTGGCAAAATTGTAAAGGCATCACCACTACAAATTTGGGCGGTTTTATTTGCAATAACAGGTTTTTGATTGATAGTAACGTTTGCAATATTTGATGTTAAGCTAGAACATCCTCCAGAAGGTAAAGTGATAATACAGTAATAATAAAATGTACCCACAACTGAATTTGGAGCGTTATAAGAAGAATTTACAGCGCCAGAAATAGATGTGCCTCCTATAATTGTATTAGTACCGTTGGAATACCATTGGTATTGTGCTGTTCCGACCCCGTTAATGTAGCTTACGCTTAATGCGTTTAATGTTTGTCCAATACAAATAGTATTAGAAATTGGCTGTGAAGTAAATGAGGGTGCTAAATTTACAATAACAGTTGCAGTATTACTGGTTACGTTGCAACCCGATCCTGTAGATTGAGAAATGACACAGTAATAATAATAAGTTCCATTGCTGGAGGTTGGTGGTAAATAAGAGTCGAGCGTTGCCCCAGAAATTGGTGTTCCTGTTGTATTATTATTGAGCGTATTTGAAAACCACTGATAAGAATAAGTTGTGCCAATTCCGCCTGAAGCGCTCACAGTTAGGTCCGTTGCCAATGCATTTTGACAAAGAGTTTGAGATGGTAAAGGCTGCGATGTGATTACAGGATCAGGTATAATCGCAATTTCGGCAGGATTACTAAGGAGTGTTCCACAACCATTACCATTTAAAGAGACCTCTGCATAATAGTAATAATTTCCAGTTAAAGTAAAAACAGGAGGCAAATAGCTGGCATTTGTTGCTCCGGAAATTAATATTCCACCAATATTTGAATTTGAGCTATTGGTGTACCACTTATAAGTTGGATTTCCCTCGCCACCGGTATAGTGTATTTTTAAAGGAGTTGACAAAGCAGCTCCAACACATAGAGTTTGTGTCGATATGGGTTGTAAATCAATACTAGGCAATGTGTTAATTATCACAGTGGCTGTATTTGAAGTTATGTTTGAGCATCCCCCAGAGGATAAAGTAATGATGCAATAATAATAAAAGGTTCCAGCAGTTGTATTTGGCGGATTAAAAGTTGAATTAGTTTCGCCAGGAATTAAAACTCCGCCGGAATTGCTGGTATTTACATTTGAAAACCATTGATAGCCAGGTAAACCAACTCCATTAATGTAAGATACAGATAAGATAGTTGGGGTTCCGCCAAGACAGATAGCACTTGAAACAGGGTGGTTATTTATTGTTGGCGTCGCAATTACGATAACTTGAGATGTTGCACTTGTGACGTTGCAGCCCGAAGTGCTATTTTGAGATGCTACACTATAATAATATTTTGTACCAACTATATTCGATGGTGGTGTATACGTGTTATTGGTTGCCCCGAAAATAATTGTTCCGCCTGTATTCACATTAGAACTATTGCTATACCATTGGTACGAAAAAGCTACGTTGCCTCCAATGGCATTAACTTCTAAGTTGGTAGAAGTTGTATTTTGACATAAAGTTTGAGTTGCGACAGGTTGTGTAGTTATTGTTGGATCTGGATAAACAATAATTACGGCTGTATTACTAGTTATGGGTATACAGCCATTTCCGTTTGGAGAAACCGTTGCATAATAGTAATAAGTACCAGGGATTGTAAAAACATCAGGGGTAAATTTTATCGAGGCAGCTCCCGTAATTAGTGTTCCACCTGTATTTGAATTTGTGGTGTTACTATACCATTGATAAGAATAGTTTCCTGTTCCTCCTGAAGTTGTGATTGTTAGAGGTGTTGCAATTGTGCCGCCAATACACAGATTTTGAGAATCCGTTGGCTGTGTTGTGATTGATATATTGGTTAGAATTGTTACTTTGACTGGGGTTGTTGTAATTGCATTACACCCTCCTGTAGGCAAAGTAATGATACAATAATAATAAAATATTCCTGCTGTGGCAGATGGCGGATTATACGTCGCAGTGGTTTCACCGGGTATTGCTGTACCCAAAGTATTATTGCTGGTATTAGAATACCATTGATAAGCAGCTGTTCCATTTATGCCACTTGTAGTAAAAGATAATGCAGGAACAATTCCTCCTTGACAAGCTGTAGCAGGAGTGGGTTGGCTTGTTATTACTGGAGCTTGATTTACAATAAATGAAACTGTGGTTTTACATCCGAAGGTATTTGTATAAGTAATGTTGGTCGTTCCTGCTAATAATCCAGTGACTAAACCGGAGTTGCTTACGGTAGCAATGTTTGGAGATGAAGATACCCAAAGCAATGTCGTTGCAGCAGTTGGTGAGCCTGTTAGTTGTGATTTACTTCCCGCACAAGAAAACAAATCACCACTTATTACTGGCGTGGGATTGATTGTAAAAGAGCCGCTTGCAGTACTTGGACCACATTCATTAGTTACTTTTAAAGAATAGGTAAATGTCCCTGTACTACTATAAGTGATATCACCGGGTATTTCTAAATTTGAGGATGATGGCGTTCCTCCCGGAAAACTCCATTCGTACGTCAACGGAGATTGAGTGCCGCAATTCGTGATAACTGCCTTTGGACTAATTGTATTTGTTGGTAAAACCGGGCAAATATTGACAATTGGATTAATGGTTACAGTTGGTGGTTTTTTTATAATTACAGTTTGTGTTGAAGTTGTTGCAGGTAAACATGAGTTTGTTGCCGTTAGTTTAATAGTGTAGGTTCCGGATTCAGTAAAAGTAAAAGATGCATCTGTAGTAGTTTGGCTTGTAATAGGAGGTATGTTTGTTCCGCAATTAATAGTTGGAGAGTAGTTTACACTCCAGAGGTAACTCAGAGGGCTGCAAGAATTTGTTGTGTCTGTGGTATTGGTGGCTGTTATAGTTTTAGAGGAGCATCCGGATGTATTATCGAGTGTGAAGGTTGGAGTTAGTTTAGGTTCAACGCAAATTGTTTTAAATACTGTGTCAAAACCACATCTATTTCCTGTTTTTATTGTGATTGTATATGTTCCTGATTGTGAGAAATTTAGGCATGGTGCGTTTGATCCACTTAGCCATAAAGCGGGGTCAGTAGAATTAAAATCATTTCCTAAACTTCCGCTAACTACAGAAAATCCTGTTGAGGGTGAAATAGACCAAATTATTTTGGGAGAGGTATTACAATTGTTACCATTGTTTTCATAGGCGCCAGTTGATGTATTTGTCATACATACCTGTGTGTTAATACAGCTTTTCGTTGGTAATGTGAAATTAGCTGTTGGTGGAGTTGATACATATATTGGAACAACACCAACTTCAGAAGCACCACAAGGATTTTCAGCTTTTATGTTTGCTGAAAAGGAATTGCTATATGTTGTGCCGCTTCCACTGACACTATTTGTGCCACAAGAAGTTTTTAAAAAAGTATGAGTAATACTTGCTGGAGGAGGATGATTGAAAGTTTGTGGAGCAGAACCATCATTAAAAGATACTGTATAAGTTGTTCCTGGTGGATTATTTGTTGTGCCAGTAATAGGAAAAATAAGAGAGCTTGAATTGCAAATATCTGTGTTTCCAGGATTTCCTAAAGAAACGGCAGGATTAGAACCAACAAAAACAATGTATTTTGCAATCGTATTACAACCGTTATTTCCTTGGATAATATAAGTTAAATTCCAAAGACCGATAGAATAGGTATGTGTTGTGCTTAACCAAGATGAGGAGTTAAAGTCAGGTGAGCCATCACCCCAGTTAATTGTGTAATTTGTGTTTAAAGTGGGCGTGTTTGACGCATTTGTAAATGTAAATGAAGAAATGGTATTACTACAAATTCTAAAAACCGGAACTCCATTAAAGTTGCTACCTGACCCAGTTCCTCCCAATGTACCATCAGGAGAAGTTTTGATCGTAACGGTTGCAGTAACATCATTCAGTGTTTGGTCTCCTGATGCCTCGCTGAAACTGATAAATTTGTAAGTGAAAACTCCTGGATTTTCAGTTAAAACATCTACAGTTACAATATTGCTTGCGGATTCAATGGTCTGTTTAGTTTCATCATTTATTTGATATACAAATTTATAAGGTCCAACACCATCAGTAATTTTAAACGTTATTTTTGGATTCGTAGCGTTTTGGCAAACAATAGTTGTTCCGCTAATGGTTGCTGTAGGAAGAATAACGTTTTTTTTTGTAACACTATTTGGAAACTCTTTTTTGTTAATAAAAATAGAGTTTTTCGCCGTTAAGGTATTTCCGCAATTAATTAAAATCAATAAAAATATAATCTTGTAAAGTTTTATCATGAGCTGTTTTTCTAGCAATAATTTTTATGGTTTTATCAAAAGAATATCTTAGTAAGAGACTATAAAAATTGATGGTTGAAAATTAGAGCTTTTAGAATTGTTTACGCTACGGTTTTCCGTAAAGCAAAATATTATAAAAATTTTGTTAAAAAAACGAGACTATTTTCCTGACGTTATTTATGTTTTTCTGCTTTGTTTTTTTTTAAGCAATGCAAGAATATCGAATCAATTTAAAGTATCAATATTAAAAAAAAGAACATTTCTTGGTCATAAAGCTTTAAAATTTATACCTATATATATAATAAGGAACAATGCCCTTAAATATTCATTTTTAAGAAACATAACATTAAAATACCTCAAAAATCAATTAGCGAGGTTGATATTTAAAAAAAATAGATACTTTTGTTGCAGAAAAATAGAGCAATGGCAAAGAATTTAGTAATAGTGGAGTCACCTGCAAAGGCGAAAACGATCGAGAAATTTCTGGGAAGTGATTTTCAAGTAGAATCAAGTTACGGACATATCGCAGACTTACCATCAAAGGAAATAGGAGTAGATGTAGAGAATGGTTTTAAACCTAAATACGAAGTTTCTCCGGATAAAAAAGCCTTAGTAAGCAAATTGAAAACACTATCTAAGAATGCCGAAATGGTCTGGTTAGCAAGTGATGAGGACCGCGAAGGGGAGGCTATTTCATGGCATCTTGCGGAAGAACTGAAACTGGATACAAAAAAAACTAAGCGAATTGTTTTTCACGAAATTACAAAATCTGCGATTCTTAAAGCGATTGATAATCCAAGAGAAATAGATTATAATTTAGTAAACGCACAACAAGCACGTCGTGTTTTAGATCGTTTAGTGGGTTATGAATTATCTCCGGTTTTATGGAGAAAAATTAAAGGAGGATTATCAGCTGGTCGTGTACAATCAGTATCAGTTCGTTTGATTGTAGAGAGAGAACGCGAAATTCAAAATTTTAATGCAGTTGCGAGTTATTCTATCGTAGCAGAATTTGTAAATGAGGCTGGGAAATCTTTCAAAGCCAAATTGCCAAAAAACTTCAATACTAAAAAAGAAGCCGAAGATTTTTTAAATAAAAATATCGGATCACAATATAAGGTAGCAGATTTAGAAACTAAACCTACCAAAAAATCACCAACAGCACCTTTTACAACTTCGACATTGCAACAAGAGGCAGCGAGAAAATTGTATTTGCCAGTTGGGATCACCATGCAGCTTGCACAACGTTTGTACGAAGCGGGACTTATTACCTATATGAGAACTGATAGTGTGAATCTTTCTAAAGATGCAATGGATGCTGCTGAAGCGGAAATTATTAAATCATACGGAAAAGAGTTCTCAAGACCCCGAACTTTCGCAAACAAAAGCAAAGGAGCACAAGAGGCGCACGAAGCAATTCGTCCGACAGATATGTCACGTCACACGGTAAATATCGATCGTGACCAGGCTCGTTTGTATGATTTGATCTGGAAAAGAACATTGGCGTCTCAAATGAGCGATGCGCAATTAGAAAGAACAAACGTAAAAATTGAAGCAAATAATCACAGCGAAATATTTACAGCTTCTGGAGAAGTTTTGCTTTTCGAAGGTTTTCTAAAAGTTTATTTAGAAGGTCATGATGATGATGAGGAAGAGCAAGAAGGAATGTTGCCTGCATTAAAAGTAAACGAAAAATTAGTTAACAATTATATTACAGCTACAGAGAGATATTCAAGACCACCGGCTCGTTATACAGAGGCTTCTTTGGTGAAAAAATTAGAAGAATTAGGAATTGGTCGTCCGTCTACGTACGCACCAACTATTTCGACTATCATCAATAGAAATTATGTTGAGAAAGGAACTCTTGAAGGTCAAGAACGTAATTATACCCAACTTACTTTGCAAGCTAATAAAGTAGGTGAGAAACTGCTAAAAGAAAATACAGGTTCAGATAAAGGAAAATTAGTGCCAACAGATATTGGTACAATTGTTACGGATTTCTTAGTAAAGAACTTCGGGAATATTCTTGATTATAACTTTACTGCAAAAGTAGAACAGGATTTTGATGAAATTGCCGAAGGAAATATTGACTGGGCAGTGATGATGAAAGAGTTCTACGATAAATTTCACCCGAATGTAAAAGAGGTTGAAGCGAACGCAGAACGCGAAAGCGGAGAAAGAATCTTAGGAAAAGATGCTGACGGAAGACAAGTTTCTGTTCGTTTAGGAAAATTTGGACCAATGGCTCAAATTGGAGAAGCAGACGATGAAGATAAAAAATTCGCCAGTTTAATGTCTGATCAGAATATTGGAAATATTACACTTGAAGAAGCTTTAAACTTGTTTTTATTACCTAAAAACTTAGGAGAATATAAAGGAGAAGAAGTAGAAGTAAGTAATGGGCGTTACGGTCCTTATGTTCGTCACGGAAGCGTATTTATTTCTTTGCCAAAAGGAGAAGATCCGTTAAGTCTTTCTAAAGAAAGAGCACAGGAATTAATTGATGAAAAAGCAATTGCCGATGCTCCAATTGCAGTTTATAAAGGTGAAGGTGTTCAAAAAGGTGTGGGGCGTTTTGGTCCGTTCATCAAATGGAATGGAATTTTTATTAATGTTAGTAAAAAATACAATTTCGATAATTTATCACAACAAGAAGTTGAAGAACTAATTGAAGATAAATTACAGAAAAATATAGATAAAGTGCTCCACAATTGGGAGGATGAAGGAATTTTGGTTGAAAAAGCTCGTTGGGGACGTTCGGTTATTACAAAAGGTAAAATCAAAATTGAATTAAGTAAAGATGTTGATGCAACAAAATTAACATTGGCCGAAGTTCAGGAAATGATCGCCAAAAAAACACCGGCAAAAAAGACACCGGCCAAAAAAGCAACAACCGCTAAAAAAGCGCCAGCTAAAAAACCAGCTGCTAAAAAGAAATAATAAATGGAGTTTGATTTTCTAGAACCAGTTAATGAAGGAATTTTAAAATTCATTAGTTCATTGTCTTCACAAGAATTGGGTAGCAAAATTGTTTTGCATACACAAGATCAGTTTCCTGATATAAGCAAAATTACGATTGCAATAGTTGGTGTTTTAGAAGACCGACGTAATAGTAATGTGATTAATGAGGTTGATTTAAATGCGGTTCGTAAGAGACTGTACAGTATGTTTCCTGGTAACTGGGATGCATCTATTGCAGACTTAGGTGATATTCGTGCAGGGAATTCTGTAGAGGATACTTATTTCGCTTTAAAAAAGGTTACATCAAGATTAATCAGGAATAAAGTGATTCCTATAGTTCTGGGAGGTTCACAGGATTTGACCTATGCTTTGTATCGTGCTTACGATGATTTAGAGCAAATGGTAAATATGGTAGCCGTAGATAATAAATTTGATTTTGGAAAAGAAAACGAAACAGTTTCGGCTAATTCTTATCTTACTAAAATTATTATCGATGAGCCTAATAATCTGTTTAACTATTGCAATATTGGTTATCAGACGTATTACAATTCGCAGGAAGAAATTGATTTGATCGAAAAGTTATTTTTTGATGCCTATCGTTTGGGTGAAATCTCAAATAATATTGCACTGGCTGAACCTGTTTTCAGAGATGCTGATTTGGTAAGTATAGATTTGAATTCAGTAAAATCTTCAGAATCAGGAAATCTAATCTCTTTTGAACCAAATGGTTTCAACGGAAAAGAAATATGTTCGTTAGCCAGATATGCAGGAATTAGTGATAAAGTATCCTGTTTAGGGATTTTTAATCATAATAGTACAGCA
This sequence comes from Flavobacterium azizsancarii, assembly GCF_027980145.1. Classification (GTDB taxonomy): domain Bacteria; phylum Bacteroidota; class Bacteroidia; order Flavobacteriales; family Flavobacteriaceae; genus Flavobacterium; species Flavobacterium azizsancarii. The sequence continues at coordinate 19,741 of NZ_JAMZNK010000043.1, forward strand.
CCGGAATCAGTTATTATTGCGCAAATGGTTTGGTATTTTATAGAAGGATATCATTATCGATCTAAAGAATATCCATTTGGTAGTAGAGCAACGTATTTAAAATATATTGTTCCGCTTGAAGAAGAAGAATTAGTTTTTTATAAGAGTGATAAAACAGAGCGATGGTGGATTGAAATTCCGTTTGAGTCAAATGGTCACAATAAGTTGAAGAGAAATACGTTATTACCCTGTTCGTACGACGAATATCTAAGCGCTTGTAATCAAGAATTGCCGGAAAGATGGTGGAAAGCCCAACGAAAAAACGCTTTATAATTGGAAATTTTGTTGAAATTTTCAATTTTTTTTAAATTTTAAAAAATCGTTAACAAATATTAGTAGGGAAATAAATGCAAAATATAAAATTTAACGTGTTACGTCGATTTTTTGCGTTAGTTTATCGATGAAATATTTTTTTTTTATTTTATTTAACATTATTTTTGAGCGATAAAATAAATTTCGCAACTTGTATTGTTTTTTAGATAAATAATAAATACGTTTACGGACTTATAATAATGAATAGATAATCCCAAATTTATATGAAGAAGTTTATTGCATTTGCAGCAATGTTAACACTGGTAATTGGCTGTGGTAAGTCAGGAGACAAAGGTGAGTTGGTTGGTGTTTCAGGAGGGAAATGGCATCCGGAGAAACCTTATGGAATGACTTTAGTTCCAGGTGGGTCTTTTATTATGGGTAAATCAGATGCTGATTTAGCTAATGTGGAAGATGCTCCAACTAAAACAGTTACAGTTCGTGCATTTTATATGGATGAAACTGAGATTACAAATAGTGAGTACCGTCAATTTGTAGAATGGGTAAAAGATTCTACAATGAGAGTTCGTTTGGCAATTCTTGCTGATGAAACAGGACAAAAATCTACTGGTGACAAAGGAAAAAAAGGTGGAAGTATTGCAGATTATGCATTTAATGATTCAGAGCCGGACAAAATGACGGCATATGATAAATACATGTATGATAATTACTACAGTGTAGGAACAAAAGATGATCCTTATGCTGGAAGAAAACTGAACAAAAAAGTAAAGTTAATCAAAGATACTAAAGCATATCCGGATGAATATTATGCTGAGGTAATGGATTCTATGTATTTGCCAATTGAAGAATCATATAATGGTTTGAGAACAATTGATGTAAACAAATTGAAATTCCGTTATTCTTGGATGGACATTCAGGCTGCTGCAAAAGCTAAAGTTGGTAAAAGAAAAGATTTCGTTAAAACAGAACAAGTTAGTGTTTATCCTGATACAACAGTTTGGATTAAAGATTTTGCTTATTCTTATAATGAGCCAATGCATAATGACTATTTCTGGCACAAAGCTTACGGAGATTATCCTGTAGTTGGTGTAACCTGGAAACAAGCTAAAGCATTTTGTGCATGGAGAACTTTAAATAAAAACAGTTATATTAAATCAAAGAAAAAAGGACGTGATTTAGTAAACTCATTCAGATTGCCAACAGAGGCAGAATGGGAGTATGCTGCAAGAGGTGGTCTGGAATCAGCTACATATCCTTGGGGAGGTCCTTATACTAAAACTGACAGAGGTTGTTTTATGGCAAACTTTAAACCAAGCAGAGGTGATTATGCAGCTGACGAAGCTTTGTATACTGTTGAGGCTAAATCATATGATGTAAATGGTTACGGATTATATAATATGGCAGGAAACGTTTCAGAGTGGACAGATTCAGCTTATAATCCAAATGCATATGAATATGTTTCTACAATGAACCCTAACGTAATTGATGGAAACAATCAAAGAAAAGTAGTTCGTGGAGGTTCTTGGAAAGATGTTGCTTATTTCCTACAGGTAAGCACACGTGACCACGAATATGCAGATTCTGCAAGAAGTTATATTGGTTTCAGAACAGTACAAGATTACATGGGAACTCAAGCAACCGGAAGCGGAAAAAAGAAAAGTAAGTAATAATTAAATTCAAATAACCAAATCAAATCTATTTTAAATTAAAACCTAAAAAAAAGTATTATGGCATTATTAAGTAAAAAAGCAATGAATTTCGCTTATGGTATGGGAGCGGCAGTAGTAATTATTGGAGCTTTATTCAAAATTACTCACTTTGAGATTGGACCATTAACAGGAACTTTGATGTTATCAATTGGATTGGTAACGGAAGCGTTAATCTTTGCACTTTCTGCTTTTGAACCAGTTGATGAAGAGTTGGACTGGACTCTTGTTTATCCTGAATTAGCTAACGGTCAAGCAGTGAAAAAAGGTAATAAAGTTGAAACTCCATCTGATGCCCAAGGATTGTTGTCTCAAAAATTAGACGTAATGTTGAAAGAAGCTAAAATTGACGGAGAATTAATGTCAAGTTTAGGAAACTCTATCAAAAATTTCGAAGGAGCTGCAAAAGCAATTTCTCCAACAGTAGATTCTATTGCAGGACAAAAGAAATATGCTGAAGAAATGTCTATGGCTGCTGCACAAATGGAATCATTAAACAGCTTATACAAAGTTCAATTAGAAAGTGCTACAAGAAATGCACAAGCAAACAGTGAAATCGCTGAAAATGCAACTAAATTGAAAGAACAAATGCAATCAATGACTGCAAACATTGCTTCTTTAAACAGTGTTTACGGTGGTATGCTTTCTGCAATGAGTAACAAAGGATAATTAGTTTTTGACTATTATATTAAATTTATTAATAAGAACTAATTAGAAAAAATGGCAGGAGGAAAATTAACCCCTAGACAGAAGATGATTAACCTGATGTATCTGGTTTTCATCGCAATGTTGGCAATGAACGTATCAAAAGAAGTTATATCTGCTTTTGGTTTGATGAATGAAAAATTTGAAGATGCAAACGTTTCTTCGGTTACAACAAACGCAAAGTTATTAGAAACTTTAAATCTAAAAGCTTCTGAGGCAAAAGGAGAATTTGCTGATGCAGCTGTAGTTGCCCATAAGGTGGAAGCTATTTCAAAAGATTTTTATACTTTTATTGGAAGTTTAAAGGCGCAAGCTGTAAATGGTTTTGAAATAGATAAAGAAACTGGAAAGTTACCTTACGAGTCTATGGACAGAGGTGATAACATCGACGACTGGTTTACAGGTGATGGTTACACTAAAAAAGGTAATGAAATTATTGCTAAGATTGAAAAATACAAAGCAGATATGAAAGCTGCTCTTGGTGCTAAGTATGCTGATATATCTACTGAAGTTAACAAGAAATTTGATGTTTCTGATGTCAAAAATAAAGATGGTATTAAAGAAAAATATTTAGCATATCATTTTAAAGGATTTCCCGCAATTGCAACCGCTGCAAAACTTTCAGCTTGGCAGAATGATGTACAGAAAATAGAAGCCGATGTTTACAATCGTGCTTTAGGAAAAGCAGCAGTTGATGAGGCTTCTTACAGTAAATTTGAAGCCATTGTTGTATTAGATAAAAATGCTTATTTTCAAGGAGAAAAAGTTACAGGTAAAGTAGTTTTGGGTAAATACGATCCAAATGCTCAATTTACGGATTTTAAAGGACCTGGAAGATTAGTTAATGGTCAGGCTGTTCTGGAAATGACTGCTGGTGGAGTAGGAGAGCAAAAAATTGGAGGTTCTTTTAATTTTGTTGAGAATGGTAAGCCAATTGTTCTTCCTTTTAATGGAACTTATGTTGTAGTTCCAAGACCAAATTCTGCCACAATTTCTGCTGATAAAATGAATGTTGTTTATAGAGGTGTTGTTAATCCAATCTCTGTATCTTTTGCTGGTGTTGCTGACAACAAAGTTGTTGCTAGTGCTCCGGGATTATCTTCTGCTGGTAAACCAGGTAAATATAACATGAACCCGGGTTCTGGTAATGAAGCTACAATTGCTGTTACTGGTACGTTGCCAAACGGAGATAAAGTTACAGATAAGAAAACATTCAGAATTAAAGGTATTCCTGGACCAACTGGTACAATTAGAGGAGAAGTGGGTGTTGTAAGAGGACCTAAATCTAACTTAGAGATTGCTACTATTGGTGCTAAATTACTTGACTTCGATTTTGAAGTTGGTTTAGATGTTGTTGGATTTAATTTGAAAATTGCAGGACAGCCTACTGTTGTTGTTTCTGGAAATAAATTGAATGCTCAGTGTAAAACAATACTTTCAAGAGCTGGAAAAGGAGATCAGGTTACTATTTCTGAAATTAAAACTAAACTTGTTGGAGCTGGTAGTTATTTATTACCAAGAACTGCTCCGGTAATTTACGAAATACAATAATAAAAAGTAGGTAAAACTACGTTCAATATCTTATAATGGTATCATGATGAAAGTAAGAAATTTTTTAATAGCTATTGTTTCTATCGCTGGAGGTTTTTCTTCTTATGCGCAATCTAATTTGCTAAATGCGAAAACACCTGCTCAGATAGGACTTAAAACTCCTGCTCAACTTATCTCAGATAACGATAAGCCTTTGGCTTATGGTTATGTAGATGATAGAGATATATTGATGGGGAAAACTACTTGGGAAATCATTGATTTAAATGAAAAAATCAACTTTCCATTATATTTTCCGGTAGATACGGCTAATATTGGTTCTGACAGACGCTCTCTTTATGACGTTTTGACGAAGGCTGTTAAAAATGGCAAAATAACTGAAGTGTATAGCGACAGTTATTTCAATACTAAAAAATCTTTGAAAGATATTCAGGGTGCGTTATCTCGTATTGATACAACAGATGCAGGAAGAGAATTGATCAACCAATATCCGGATGACTACAAATCACGTGTAGTGAAGAAAAAAGTAGTTACCGGTACCGGCAAAAAGAAATCTGTTTCTTATGTTGAAGAAACAGTAGGACCAACAAGATCAGTACCGGCAGAGTATATCCTTAAACAGGATTTAACTGCTGCAGATGTTACACAATATAAAGTTAAAGGATACTGGTATTTTGACAAACGTCAGAGTGAACTGAAATATCGTTTGCTGGGAATTTGTCCTGTAACTCCAGATGTTTATACAATGAATAGTGACGAGAAAGATTATATTGAGTTATTTTGGGTTTTCTTCCCTAATGCGAGAGAAGCTTTGCATGAAGCAAAAGCTTTTAACGATAATAACTCTGCGCTTCCAATTTCATTTGATCAGATATTAAATTCAAGACGTTTTAATGCAGTTATCTACAAAGAAGAAAACTTGTACGGAGATCGTGAGATCAAAGATTACATGAAAGATAATGCCCAAAACCAATTGTTAGAATCTGAAAGAGTAAAAGAGAAGATTCGTAACTTCGAACAAGATATGTGGAATTACTAAGTATCTCATTACATAATAAAAAAACTCTTACTGCGCCATGCAGTAAGAGTTTTTTTTTGTCTTTAATTAAGCTCAATTATTCAAGTATATAAGATTATATTAACTGATATTGATTTGATGAAATTTGTTTTTTTAGCAAAATAATAAGTATTTCTGAATTCCTTAGATTTAATTCATTTTAGTACAAATGTAGATAATCGCATTTTTAAAGTAATATTAAAACGTTGATAGAATAAAAAAATGTAACTTAGTTTGTTGTTAGTCAGTTATTTGGCGTTTTGTTGTACTGATTACTCTTATTTTGTAGGTATTATTTAGCGCAAAAAAAAGATTTTTTTAGTGTTTTTAATTTTTTACCCTGCTATTATGTAAGAAAATTACAATAAATCTGATAAAGCTACGTTCAATGTTTTATACTAATATCATGATGAAAATAAGACTTTTTTTAATTGTTATTGTTGTTGCTACGGGAAGTTTTTGCTGCCACGCACAATCAAATTTGCTAAATGCAAAAACGCCTGCGCAGATAGGATTAAAGACTGCTGCACAACGAATTTCAGACAATGACAAGCCATTATCTTATGGCTATGTAGATGATCGGGATGTATTGATGGGAAAAACGGTCTGGGAAATTATTGATTTAAATGAGAAAATTAATTTCCCTTTATATTTTCCTGTAGATACTGCTAATATTGGTTCAGACAGACGTTCTCTTTATGATGTGTTAATCAAAGGGATGAAAAGTGGTAAAATAACTGAAGTATACAGTGATAGCTATTTCAATACAAAAAAATCTTTGAAAGATATTCAGGGTGCGTTATCCCGTGTTGATACAACAGATGCGGGAAGAGAATTAATCAACCAATATCCGGACGACTACAAATCGCGTGTAGTCAAGAAAAAAGTAATTACAGGTACCGGGAAAAAGAAATCCGTTTCTTATGTTGAAGAAACTGTAGGGGCAACAAGATCAGTGCCGGCAGAATACATTTTGAAACAGGATTTAACTGCTGCAGATGTTACACAATATAAAATAAAAGGATATTGGTATTTTGATAAACGCCATAGTGAACTGAAATATCGTTTACTGGGAATTTGTCCCGTAACTCCTGATGTTTATACAATGAATAGCGACGAGAAAGATTATATTGAGCTATTTTGGATTTTCTTTCCAGATGCCAGAGAAGTGCTTTATGAAGCAAAAGCATTTAATGATAAAAATTCAGCGCGTCCAATTTCATTTGATCAAATTTTAAATTCGAGGTATTTTAATGCGGTAATTTATAAAGAAGAAAATATGTATGGAGATCGTGAGATCAAAGCGTATATGAAAGATGATGCGCAAAGTCAGCTGTTGGAAGCAGAAAGAGTAAAAGAGAAGATTCGTAATTTCGAGCAAGATATGTGGACCTACTAAATATTTGGTTGTATTATAACAGAAACTCTTACTACCTTTGTAGTGAGAGTTTTTTTTATTTTTATCTTTTTATACATGTTAGATTATTTAATTGTTGGATCTGGATTAGCAGGAATTTCTTTTGCAGAAGTTGCCCTTAAAAACAATAGCACTATTTTAGTTGTTGACAATGAATCTCAAAATTCATCAAAAGTCGCTGGCGGTTTATATAATCCTGTTATTTTGAAACGTTTTAGTGAGGTTTGGAAAGCGCAAGAACAATTAATACTGATGAGCGATTTCTACCGTCAGATAGAAGATAAATTGCAGGTGAAATTTAATTTTAAACTCCCTATTTTAAGAAAATTCTTTTCGATCGAAGAACAGAATAATTGGTTTGCTGCTTCAGACAAAATAAATCTGGCGCCTTTTCTATCTACTAAATTAATTACCAAAAAATATAATAGTATTGATTCTCCATACGATTATGGCGAAGTTTTGCATACAGGTTATGTAGATACAGCTTTGTTGCTGGATAATTACAAAAAGTATTTGCAAGAAAATAATTTGTTATTAGAAGAGTCTTTTGATAGTAGTTGTGTAGAGTTTTTAGATAACGGAATTCAATATAAAAATATCCGGGCCCGTCATATTATTTTTGCAGAAGGTTTTGGTCTGCATAAAAACCCTTTCTTTAATTATTTGCCATTAGACGGTACAAAGGGAGAATTGTTTGTAATAAAAGCGCCGGATTTAGATCTTGATGTTATAGTAAATACAAGCGTTTTTATATTGCCTATGGGTAATGATTTATTTAAAGTTGGTGCTACATATAACTGGCAGGATAAAACAGATTTACCTACAGAAGAAGGGAAACAAGAACTTCTTGAGCGTATAAAAGAAATTATAACCTGCGATTTTGAAATTGTAAAACATTTTGGTGGAGTTCGCCCAACTGTTAAAGACAGAAGGCCTTTGATTGGTACACACCATGAGCATCAATCGCTGCATATTCTAAACGGATTAGGGACAAGAGGCGTAATGCTTGGGCCTGCAATGGCAAAAGCTTTATTTGATAAAATTGAAAATGAAGTTCCTCTAGATCGTGAAATTGATATTCAGCGATTTCATAAAAGATATTTAAAGACTCTTATTTTTGACCGGCCTTAGGATCATAAGAGACAAACATGTTAATGTATAAATTCCTTGAAAGTCTTAAAACAAACGGAAACAATACAATTAAGCTAATAACTATTGCGATAAAGGATTCTTCGATTGAAGCTTTGAAAAATACAAAGGAAATTATAAAAGCCGCAATCCCAACCGCAACATTTAATCCGTAGCTTACATACATCGCACCATAAAAAAATGAAGGTTCAATTTGATATTTAAATCCGCAATGACTGCAATGGTCATTCATTTTTAAAACTTTAGTCAAATGAAGCGGATTGCTGTCTGTATACATGCTTTCTTTTTGGCATTTTGGACAACTTCCCGTTAAAATACTATTTAATTTTGATCCTTTTTTAAACATTCTTCTAAGTGTTATTTGATGTAGTATCGAAGATTTTTTTCTTTTTTTGAATAATAATTCTTTCGAATATTGATAGATTTATTATTTATTAATCTTACAAAGCAGATAAGTTGCAAATATACCTATTTTGTTGCAACTCTACTTGGAAAAAAGTATTAGAGTTTTTGTCATTTCGGTAGTTTTTTTTGCCTGATATCAGCAATTTGTTAGAGAAGATGATTTAGCGTTTAAAAATTTCAAGGAAATTGGCTGGAGTGTTTTAGCGGTTTCTGATGGCGCAGGTTCGGCAAAAGTATCAAGTAAAGGTTCTAAAATAGCATGCGATTCTGTAATTTAGTATTTTGAAGAAAATTTAAATGCTGAACATCTAAAAGAATTCGATCAGGTTTTAGTAGCACATCACAATAAAGTAACTGACAAAACATCTGAATAAAACAGACCCAAATAGAAAATTACCAAACAGATTAACCGATTTGCATGCATTACCGGTTTTAATTTATATGTTTTTATTGCATAGACATCCGTTAAAAGGCGGGAAGGTGCATGATCTTGATACAGAAAAAGATGACTTGCTGTCGATGGGCGAAAAAGCGATGTTTATAGAACATCCCACAGATCCGGCAAACAGACCCAAACTCAATCAGGTCTCTAAATGGGATTTGCCTTGGGCAGGTATTACAAAATTGCCGTACACCATCACGGGCCCTTATTTAAAAACCTTATTTGATAAAGTTTTTATTGACGGATTACACAACCCGATGCAAAGGCCTAATGCCGAAGAATGGGAAATAGCGTTGCTGAAAACTACAGACTTAATGCAGAAATACCATAATGTTTCCTGCGAGCAAAAATGGTATGTTTTTGATAACACCAATACACCAAGATGCCCGTTTTGTAATACGGCGCACAAAGGCACGCTCCCTGTATTAGATTTGTATTATCAATTTCAGGAAACTACCTGGAAACCTGAAAATCACAGATTGATGGTTTATAATGATCAATACTTGTTTCAATGGCACGTTAATCGTAATATTGCCAGAAATGAAAAACTGACCGCAGCGCAAAAAGTTCCTGTTGGTTACTTTACATTTTTTAATGATAAATGGGTATTTGTCAATCAAAAACTAACCTCATTAAAAGATGTTACCGAAGACAAAGAAATTCCTATTGGGACAATGCTGGAGCTGACAGATGGTAAAAAAATATTGCTTTCAAAAGAAGAAGGCGGCAGAGTGATAGTAGTTACAATGGCTAATAAATAATTTCAAATCTAATTTAATTAATATTTAAAAATGAATCAACACCCTATTTTTTCAGAACACCCAGGTTTAATAATAGTATTTGCAGTCGCGGTAGTAATCATGCTGTTGTTGGATTTAGGAATTTTCAATAAGAAAAGCCATGTCGTAACTAATAAAGAAGCGATAACCTGGTCATTAGTTTGGATAAGTTTAGCAATGATTTTTAGTGGTTTAATTTATCACTTTGCAGGCGCTGCCAAATTTTATGAGTTTCAATCAGCCTATTGGATTGAGAAAGCACTTTCTGTAGATAATCTATTTGTTTTTATATTAGTCTTTAAATTTTTTGATGTACAAAACGAAAACAAGCATAAAGTTTTATTTTGGGGAATTATAGGAGCTTTAGTTCTAAGAGCTATTTTTATATTCTCAGGAGCATTCTTAATCGAGCTTACATACTTAAACAAATTATTGAGCCTTGCCGGATTAGAAGGATTTAAATATGATATCAATTTAATCATGACTGCTTTTGGATTGTTCCTTGTTTATGCCGGAATTAAATCCTGGTCAGCTGGTGATGAAGACGATGATGAAGATTACAACAATACAAGAGGGGCAAGATTGATCAGAAAGTTTTTTAGTGTTTCTGATAAATACGATGGCGATAAATTCTTTACATACGAAAACGGAAAAAAATTAGCAACACCGCTTTTAGTAGTTGTAGCGGTAATTGAGTTTACAGATTTACTATTTGCAGTTGACTCTATTCCTGCAATTTTCGCGATTTCAAATGACCCGTTTATCCTTTATACCTCTAACATTTTTGCAATTTTAGGATTAAGAGCATTGTTTTTCTTATTAGATAACTTCATTCACTTGTTCAGCAAACTACAATACGGATTGGCAATTATCCTTTCGTTTATTGGTGTTAAAATGATCATTGCTCCATTTTATCATATCGAATCAATTTATTCATTGATCGTTATCGGAGGAATTTTGGTGATCTCAGTAGTGTTATCTATTTTGATGCCAGAGCCAAAAGAAGCAGAATAAGCAAAAATCATAATATAATAAAAAACGGATGGAGGATCTTAATTGATCTTTCATCCGTTTTTTTAGGGTCACTATCTAATGAAATAGCAAGATCAAGGTCGCAAAATAAGATAGGAGAGCAGAAAGAGTCCTAAAGATATGTTTTTAAAACCGGGGTCGAAACTTCAATTAATTGTCTTACTTTTGCACTTTCAAAAAGTAAAGTAAAAAAAGTACTTAAAACCTTTACTGCCTGTAACAATAGTCACAAAATTATGCTTAATATACACAATCTTTCGGTTTCTTTTGGAGGAACATATTTATTTGAAGAAGTTACTTTTCGTTTAGGTGCCGGTGACCGCGTAGGTCTTGTTGGTAAAAACGGAGCCGGTAAATCGACAATGCTAAAAATGTTAGCAAGAGATTTTGCTCCTGATTCCGGAGTTATTTCTCAGGAAAAAGATATCCGAATGGGGTTTTTACGTCAGGATATTGATTTTGAACGCGGAAGAACAGTTTTAGAAGAAGCTTACGAAGCCTTTACTGAAATTAAAATTGTAGAGAAGAAATTAGAAGAAATCAATCATCAATTGGTTACCAGAACTGACTATGAGAGTGAAGAATACGGACAGATTATTGAAGACTTGTCTGATTATACCCATCGTTTTGAACTATTGGGAGGTTACAATTATGTAGGAGATACAGAAAAAATCCTTTTGGGATTAGGTTTCAAAAGAGAAGTGTTTAACAATCAGACTGAAACTTTTTCAGGAGGTTGGAGAATGCGTATTGAGCTTGCTAAACTATTATTGCAGGCAAATGATGTATTACTTCTGGATGAGCCTACGAATCACCTTGATATCGAAAGTATCATCTGGTTAGAAAGTTTCTTGCGTAATTATCCCGGAGTTGTAGTAATCGTATCGCACGATAAAATGTTCCTGGATAATGTTACCAACCGTACAATCGAAATTTCTTTAGGAAAAGCATACGATTTTAATAAACCATATTCACAGTATTTAGAACTGCGTCATGAAATTCGTGAAAAACAATTAGCGACTCAGAAGAATCAGGCTAAGAAAATTGAAGAAACAGAAAAATTAATCGAAAAATTCCGTGCAAAAGCTTCAAAAGCTTCAATGGCGCAATCATTGATTAAAAAGTTAGATAAAGTAGAAAGAATCGAAGTTGATGAAGATGACAATTCAGTAATGAATATTACGTTTCCTGTTTCAAAAGAACCGGGTAAAGTAGTAGTCGAAGCTGAGCATGTAACGAAAGCTTACGGAGATAATGTGATCTTAAAAGACATTGATTTATTAGTAGAACGCGGTAGTAAAATTGCTTTTGTTGGTCAAAATGGTCAGGGAAAATCAACATTTATCAAAGCGATTGTAAACGAGTTTGAATACGACGGAAATATCAAATTAGGACACAATGTACAATTGGGTTATTTCGCTCAAAATCAAGCCGAATATCTTGATGGCGAAATCACGCTGCTGCAAACCATGGAAGATGCTGCTACAGACACGAACCGATCAAAAGTGCGTGACATGTTGGGATCTTTCTTATTTCGTGGCGATGATGTAGAGAAAAAAGTAAAAGTACTTTCAGGAGGTGAACGTAACCGTTTGGCACTTTGTAAGCTATTATTACAACCCATCAATGTTTTGCTGATGGATGAGCCTACGAATCACTTGGATATCAAATCTAAAAACGTTCTAAAAGCCGCACTTCAAAAATTTGGAGGAACCTTATTATTAGTTTCTCACGATAGGGATTTCTTGCAGGGAATGTCAAATATTGTTTACGAATTCAAAGATCAAAAAATCAAACAATATTTAGGAGATATCAATTATTTCTTAGAACAGCGCAATCTTGAAAACATGCGTGAAGTCGAGAAAAAAGATATTGCTAAAGCTGCTGCTCCAAAAGAAAGCAATAAAACTTCGTACGAAGATCAGAAAAAAGGGAAAGCATTACAAAATAAATTGAGTAAAGTTGAAAGTCAAATCAAGCAATTAGAGCGAGACATTCAGCACGATGATAAGTTGTTGGCTTCTAATTATAACAAACATATCGAAGATGCTTCTTTTTTTACTGCATACAAAAAGAAGAAAAAAGATTTAGATCAATTGCTTCTTGACTGGGAAATTGTTCAGGAAGAGATTGATAATTTTAAAGGTTAATTTAGTTTTTAGTCTCAGTGGCAGTTTTCAGTTTCTGAGCTTAAATCATATAGTTTAAATAAGTCTTTGTTAAAGTTTCGAGCTTTGACAAAGGCTTTTTTTGTTTTCTGGATCTAATCCGGTTTTCCTCTTCAATCTGGGCTGTAAGAAGGGTTTCAGATGTGAAACCTGAAACTTAAAACTTGGAACAAAAAAATCTACTGAATTAGGCCAATAGATTTAGAATGCATAATCGCTTCGCTGCTGTCTTTATAATAACAAACAGAGACTTCTAAATTCTCTAAGTTTTTCAAAACAACCTGAGTTGCTTTTTTTTGATGTTTCCCCGTTTGCCTGATGTAAACCGCCTTTACAGTCACAGGGAATATTTTGCAGATTCGTTCATAGAGAATAGGATCGTGTTGTGAATCATCACCCAGTAAAACATATTTAAGATTAGGATAGAACTCCAGAACATGTTTTATTTTATCAAACTTATGATCGTGATTTCCGCGTCCGCTCATGAAAAAATCCGTGATGCCTCTTCTAATATCTTTCAATAAAATAACAGCTCTTGGTAATTTATGTATTTTAGTAAATTTCACGATAAACCGGTACAAATTCCATTCACTGCTTGAAACATAAAAAAAGGCATTTTCTTCTTCTTTATTGTTTCTTCCGGCTGAGCTCAAAGCCTGATAATGAGATACAACATCTGTAAAGACTTTACGATCATTTACATTTTTAAATAAAAGAATATAGATTTTTTTGAAGAAATTTTGAGTATGCGAAATCAAAAAGGTATCGTCAATATCAGATATTATTCCTAATTTTCCTTTGTGAGGTCTAATAAAACTGCCTTTTTCAGTGATGGTTTCATTTTCATCTTTAATGCTAACTTCATATTCCATCCATCCAAAAGAAGTTTCTGTTTCAAGTGGAATACAAAACTTAAAATAGCCGTCGTCTAATGTTTTAGTATGAATTTCCTGATTGCCGCACTTTAGATAAATATCAAAATTTTCAAGTGTTTTTATCCTAAACTGATTAATGATTGAACGTGCATTTTTTAGGTTTTTCTTCTGGAAATCATAATCATACGTTCTTTTAAAAACATGGCCCATTACAATTAATTCCTCTTCATTGGCATAACCTCGATATAATTGTAAAATTGGTTTCATTAATTACGTATATTTATAGATAGATGCTGTAAATTAATTATTTTAATTGACTTTAAAAATAAAATTTTGAAAAAGAATATCATATTTGTTGTAAACCCTATTTCCGGAGACTTGGATAAATCAGATTTGATTGAAGCAGTTGAAGAGTTTGCAATTACAAATCATTTTGATCTGGAAGTGTATGAAACCAAAGGTAAAAATGATCAAAGAGAAATACAAAAACGTTATAATCAATATTTACCCGAACGAATTATTGTTGCCGGTGGCGACGGAACTATAAAAATGGTTGCTGAAGCCATGGAAGAGTTTGATGTAATTATAGGTATTTTGCCTGCAGGATCGGCAAATGGTTTATCTGTCGACCTGAATTTGCCTACTACCATTGAGGAGAATCTGAGAATTGCTTTTCTGAATCGTTATATCGAAATGGATATGATCTGTATCAACGGTAAAAAAAGTATTCATTTAAGCGATATTGGTGTTAATGCCAATCTGGTTAAGAATTACGAAGAAAGTAATTTACGCGGTTTTTGGGGATATGCCTTGCAGGCTTATTCGGCATTGAAAGAGTCAGAAGAACCTTTTGTAGCAACTATTTCGGCAAATAATAAAACGGTTGAGCATACCGCAAGAATGATTGTCATTGCGAATTCTCAAAAATACGGAACAGGAGTTGTTATCAATCCGCATGGCGTTATGAATGACGGGAAGTTTGAATTGGTGATCCTCAAGAATCTTGATTTATTACTAATCGGAAAAATTATTACTGGTAATATGCCAATTGATTCTGATGATATAGTGATTATTTCGACAGACAAAGCCACGATAAAAACAGATTATCCTGTAAATTTTCAGATTGACGGTGAGTATTGCGGTGCACAGACTTCTTTAGAAATTCATATTTTGCACAAACAAATGAAAATTGCAATTCCTTAAAAAGTAATTTCACTTTCGACAAAGTTGACAAAGATTTACGTTCCAGAAAGTTACCACAATCTTGTCATCTCGACGGAGGAGAGATCACACAAGTAATTCCATAAAAAAAGTTACCAATCTTTGTCGAGTTCTGCGTGTGATCTCTCCTTTCAGTCGAGATGACAAACTATACGAAAATATTATTATGAAAATGATTGCCCTAGCCCCGATAGAAGTCTACCGTGTGGATACAAGTATAAAACAAACACGAATTTCACAAACTAAATTAACCTGTTAAAATTTGTGCAAATTCGTGACCCGAGGCTGAAAGTCGAACAGGCGAAGCAAATTCATGTTCAAAACTGATTAACAATATTTGCGTCCAGACGGTAGGATAGAAGTGGGAATCCTTTTGTGCCGGTCCCGAGGCTTTGGTCAATGTCATTAAGTTAAGCTTTTTTAAGGACAATTATGGCTAAAAAAATTCGCGAAAAGTCGCAAAGTCGCAAAGAAAACGGATGTCAACTTGGCGGCTTTGCGACTTTGCGCGAGATCCATTCGGCAAAAGCATTATAAATTTTCTTTAAATTAAATGACATTGGGCTTCGGGAGCGGGATTAGCTCCTGAAAAAAAATGGTTTTATTATCGAAATGAGAAAAATGCGCAAACCAACTTTGCAAAAGCTATTTATTTAAACGGATTTCGTTCCTGCCAATCGGTCTTGGGTTCAAGGTAATTGAAAAGTTTAGCAATGTTATGATTGATCAAAGCGTTGCTGTGCGTAATCAATCCATACATTTTTACCGGTTTTGCTCCAACAGAACTTTTGATTTCCAAAGCAGTTCGTGCAAAAACAATTTCTGAAAAACCCTGATTGATCGAACAGGCAATCATATCGTACAACATGTTTAAGTACAACATTTTTTCACGCTGAATCGTTTCATCATAACCTAAAAAATAGGTATCCATCGCGGTTCCATTTTTAATTAGCGTATTGAAACCAATTAGTTTTTCGTCTAGAAAATAGCCATAAAACAAAAAATTATCCTTCATGATTTCTTTAAAAAAACTAAAGTGATTTCGTGCTAAGAAAAAAGTATTGAAAGGCGCGTTCTTAGCCACATGAAAATACAAATCATAAATAACATCTTCATAATTCTTAATGTCATCCAGAGCCATTTTTTTCTTTACAATTCCTTCCGCTTTTTTTCGGGCACGTTTGTATTGGTCGCGATACTTTTTTGATAAAGCATCAATGTAGTCTTGTTCAGTTGTCCAATTTTTGTTGATTTCGAAAATCATATTGGGTTGGGTCGAAAACGTATAATTGTTTTTAAATTCAGCTTGTAGCGGCTCAATTTCCTTTTCTGTAAAATCTTTTATGCTTGTTATATGAACCTTTCTTCCGTTTGCTTTCAGGTCTTTTTTAAGCTGGTTAATTGCTTTGTGAAGTGTTTTAACGGCCTTAGGCTGCTTTATGTCTTGAGCAAATGCAAAAGCATTTTGTCCCGTGAGCATATTGTTACCAACGAATAAAACATGTGAAGCAAAGTTTTTGAATGCAAAATTGCGTACAGATGTTTTTAAACATTGATCCCGTTCTCCAAAAGAATCCAGCTTTTCTGCGAATAAAAATTGAGTTAAGGCAATTCCTGCGAGTTTATCTTCGTTGAAAATCCCAATAAAATGACAAATCATATTTACCGGAGAAGAGTTTTCCAGTACCTCGAGATATTCCCTGGTCAAAAAAATATTATCTGCCGCCAGTGAATTCCATTCTAAAGGTAGTAATGATGCACTGTTGTAGATTTGAAAAGAATAAGTTGTATTCAAAAGTGTGAGCTAATTTTTTCAAAATTAGATAATATTTATAACAACTCACTTTGTTTAAGTTATTATTAAGAAAAACCCGTTTGATTTTATTTCAAACGGGCTTTTTTTATTTTTTATTTTTTTTGAATTTATGCATATGCGCAAATAATTCCGCCCATTAAAGTTAGTGTTATCACCCAGAACCCGGCGTGAATAAATATGTATTTCCATGATTTTCTTTCGAATAAGCCATTAATTCCAATGATCGGAAAAGCAAATAATAATCCGGACATGAATCCGTGAAGCGCTCCATGTTTAAACGTGCGATATGCCATTCCGTAATCTGCCATAAAAGCAGCAAAGGATGGTTTTGCGCTATCGATTAACGGCGGTCCGCCAACCATACCAATAGCACCGGTTTGATGAATGGTTAATGACATTAGCGTAACAGTAATCATTAAAGAGAAAATATAAGTCAATCCGAATATTTTGAGCATATTTCCTTTTCGAAGTTCTTCCTGCGTCAGATTATTTTCCCGCATCCAGATTGTCCCAAACACTTTTGGGTTGTACCAGATAAATCCAACTACAAGCGTTACAAGAGCAGATAAAAATAGTGCAATAGGTTTAATTTCCATAATATGAGGTTTTTGTGATTAGTTAATCAAAATTAAAATAAAAAAATGAGAATCTGAATAAAGATAAAATTGGGGTAGAAGTGCTGATGTAGCATAAAAAAAAAATAACATTTAATTTAGACTGTATTTTTTACACTTTTGCTTTTTTTTCATAACTTTAATTCTTCAATTTGCATAAAAATAAATAGAAGTATAAAATAATCTAACCTTTTTAATAATAAAATTATGGTAATACAATATCAAGGTGAACAACACGGAAAAGCAACAACATTTACGATAAAAATCATAGGCAATAATTTGTCTAAAAGCAGCTCTAATTATCAAATTGATTTATTGGTAGGAGATAAGCAATTGCCAACTTTTACAACATCGATTCATCAGAGTTTATCAAATTGTTTGAAAGAAATTTATTTATTCAGAAAACATAACGGGATAGAATTTGATGCAGCTTCAGAAAAAATAGCACCACTTTTAGTGCCTTACGATTTGGTTTTATACAATTATAATAAAGGAGCTTTATTCATGGCTTAAGCTTATTAATTTGACTAAAACAAAAAAAAGACTGTTCGATTGAATAGTCTTTTTTTGTTTTTAATTTTATTGTAGTAGTGTTTCACCTCTTCGAATTTTTTCAAATTAGCAAAACATTCATTTTAGTTTTAATTATTTGATGAAGTACTTTCTTTCCATAAGGTATTAAATGAGGTAAAAAGTGCATCAGCATCAATATCAATTTCAGAAGCTGAATACATTAATGTCAACTGATTAGTGTTTTTGTTATGGGCGATATTCCACATCATTTTCGAAAGCCTTCCTTCGTATTTTTCAGGATTGTTAATCGTAACAACAACGAGATTATCTCCTCCGGTTTTTTCTAATTCGATGTTGTCTACATCAATCCAATTCACGATTCCAAAAGATTTTGACATTGGTGTTGTTTTTCCGTAAAAGTTTTGATTGTTTAATTCAATTAACGGGCTTTTGTCTTTTAGGCTCAGAACGCTTTTTAATAAAAGTATAAGCATGATTAAAAATGCTCCAATAGAAAACACAAGCGGTTTGGTTTTTAATTCATTATCAAATATTCCCGCACTGTAAAGAATAACAAGGAGCAAAATAAGACAGACTCCTAAAGAAGTAAGTAATAATTTTTTTGTTTTCTTTGAATTTCGATATAATTTTATTTCTTTTTCCATTTGTATTTTACCTGAATTTTAAATTTTGCTATATCCTGTAAAAGTAAAAAGCTCCAGATTTCTCTGGAGCTTTTTTTTAGTAGCCCGTAGCGGAATCGAACCGCTCTTACATGGATGAAAACCATGCGTCCTAACCGATAGACGAACGGGCCTACTTCTCTAATGTGGGTGCAAAAATGCAACTAATTTTAAGATTATACAAACAGATTTTAGGTTTTTTTTTGAATTGATATTTTAAAAATATCACATTTAGAAACAATTAATCATAAATAAATCAAGTTAACTGTTGTGTATTTATTTGATTAATAATTGATTGTTTTTACATTAAAAAAAGGATAACGAGGATTTTTCTCTTGTTTTATTAAAAAAATAATTTTTATAAAGATTGAAAATATTTTTATTTTGAAAGAATATTCCTTTGTTTTAGTATTGTGCTTTGCGCTTTGTATTTGTGAATGTTATCTTAAATTATTATATTTACTTAAGATTCACTAAGCTTTATCATACCAGAATTTAGTGGCAACATAAAAAAAAGCTAACAGACGACTGAAATTAGGTGTTGTCAAAAAAAAATGAATTATGGGAAGAATTGTAATGGTAATAGGTTTGACGATTACTTTCTTGGTATGGATTTTATATCGACTTATAGTTAAAAGGGATTTAAAGAAAAATTTAAATAACATGTACCTTGGATTCTTTTTTATTGGAACCTGGGTGCTTTTCTATCTCTTCATTATTGAGTGTTTTTAGATTCGTAAATTATTGGTTATCGAATATATCCAAATTTAGATGGTTTTATCGCACATATGAAAGTTAGCTGTCATTGTAAAACGACACCGCAGACATTGAAAAAATAGACAATGATTGATAATTTACCAACATATATTTCGTTGACTTTCGGACTGACAACAGTTGCGACTTTATTGCTTTTTATTTGGACAATTAGAAGCTCAAATTCTGAAGAGACACGAAAAAAAGCAACGACAGTTTTTATAGGTTTGGCAATTTGGTTGACAATACAGTTGGTTTTGACATTCAAAAATATTTACAACTCTGACACAAATTCTTTTCCGCCAAAAATAATGTTGATAGGAATTTTGCCGACACTTTTGATAATTATTTTATTGTTTGCAACTTCAAAAGGCAGGCAATTTATTGACAGTTTACCTCTTAAGAATTTGACATATCTAAACGTTGTCAGAATACCAGTTGAAATAGTTTTGTTTTGGCTTTTTCTCAACAAAGCAATTCCGGAGTTGATGACTTTTGAAGGTCGAAACTTTGACATTCTAGCGGGGATTTCTGCGCCATTAGTCGCATATTTTGGATTGACAAAAGCAAAACTAAGCCGAAAAGTAATTTTAATATGGAATTTTATTTGTCTTGGGCTTTTAATAAGTATTGTTGTGAACGCACTCTTTTCGACACCGTCACCAATTCAAAAATTTGCTTTTGAGCAACCCAATATTGCGATTTTAAATTTTCCCTTTAGTTGGTTGCCAACATTTATAGTACCTATTGTTTTATTTGGCCATTTAGCATCAATTAGACAATTATTAAAGCCTAAAAACTGACGAATAAACGAAAGAATATAAACAACGAATGGCTAGGGTGTTTTGGGGAGATTGGGATTTTAGGCTGAATTTACAGATAGTTTTGTACTTGTAAAATTTGTGTTTAACTCAAAAAATCAAAATTCGCGGAGTTTAGAAATGGTATATAAAAAAAAAGCGCCAGATTTCTCTGAAGCTTTGTCTTAGTAGCGGGTTATATTTCTCGGAATAATTCTGATATCTCTACATTTAAAGCTTTACTGATTCGAATAAGCTTGTCGATTCCCATAATTTGTTTGCCTAACATATATCTTCTTAACGCTTCAATATCTAAATCTGAATCGTGAGCAATATGTCTTACTTTAAGATTTTTTTCTTTTATAATCTCCTTTATATTATTTCCAACAATCTTAATTATTTTTTCTACTCTTTTGTTTTAGTAGATTGATTATTGATATTTATGAATAGACAGTCATAAATGCAGGAACGTATAAATCCAGTCATATATGTTCCTGTTTTATTGTAAAAACTTCCTGACCTATGCAAATAAAAATAATAAGATATTATGGAAACTAATGAGATTGAAAAATTGGAGAATCTTAAAAAAATAATTGAGAAGTATTTTAATAATCCAAGGTCAGACAGATCAGAATTCTATACACCTCAAATTAAGATTAATTATTATGAACTTGGTTGTATGATTATAAATATGTTGAAAATGTGTGTTTTAACAATAGATAATGAAGGACATCAACTTGCTCTCCGCAGAGTAGTTCTTATTAGCGTTGTGCGAATGTCTCCTGACTTCGCACTTGCAATCTTGATCATAACAAAAAAAGCTCCAGATTTCTCTGAAGCTTTGTCTTAGTAGCCCTAACGAGACAATTCTCGAACCATTTTCAAGAAGACTTAAAAAGAATAAATACCCCTCAATATTAAATTATTGATCCAAATCAAACAATTAAGAATCACTTTGAAATAGAATTTTAAGATAGCATAGCTGTAAACATCTTAATTATATTTGTGACTGTAATTTTTCATGACATCTTGAATTTGTGATTCAACCATACTTAGACAATCCTATAAAAAAATTATGATTATCCAATATGATTGTATAAAACTCTGAATTTTGGTTTTCTGATTTAAGCGAGAAATAATTTTTCGAAAATTCTTTAATTGATGCATAATCACCATCTGTAATTTTGATTGTTGAATTTTCGTGAACAATTTTATTTTAACCAATTTAAGATTATTTATAAATTCCCACAGATCAAATTTCACTAGATCAATAGTTTTTAATAATTTAAATATTTCTGAATTTTATTTAAATCACAATATCCTTTTAAGTCATTGACTATATTGATACTTTTCGTTGATTCAGCATGAGAATTACAAATATTTTTAAGTTCACTATAAAAAAGAGAAAATTTGGATCACAATTGATTTTCTAAATCGCTGCATAAATTCTTGTTCAATCTCCATCAGTTGAGAAGATGTACTGTGTAATAATACATTATTTAGCAAATAATAGAGCAGATTTCTAATCTTACAATTCCGAAATAAACTAAAAAAGCTTCGGAGAAACCTAAAACTTTTTCGTTGTTTTGGGAAGCATACAATTTTCTAACCACTTTACGGGAGATTCCATAAAATTATTTCATTTGCATCTTGAAATTTGATTTTGCAAATTAAATCTTTTGTTTTAATGAATTATTACCGAACAGATGTTCATTCAATTTGTTTTTGTCCATGTGAATGTTTTTTTTCAAAGGTGTCATAATGAAAATATATGCTTCATCTTCAATTTGATAAATTACTATGTTAGCATTTATATTTTTTAGTCCATAATATTCTATTTTACTATATATTACTTTTGCATCCTCATTATTAATTTTGATGACATATTTACTAAAATTAAGATTAAAGCTTTTTATAGTGTCATTATTTATTTGGTAATTTATCTCATTATCTGAAAAAAAAGTTATGCTATTAATTTTATAGTCGTCTTTAAGTATTTCTGGACTTAAATTGACTTCGTACAACCCTTCGTTAATAGTAGAAAAATAACCCGGTGTCGGATAATTAGCTGATTGATGATTATTGAAAGCACAATTCTTAGAAACATTCTTAAGTTTTATTACTATTAATGAATACTTTGACTCAATTTCGTATTGTGAGATAATTGAGTCATTTTTTAATACATAGGTACCAATACAAACATGGTCGTTTTTAAAAGGTAACAAATTTTTAATTTTCATGCTTTTGCTTGGAACAAAATTCATTTCGTTCATTAAATTCATTTCTTTTTCAATTAGATCTTTTTTGCAACCTAAAAAAATGAGAAGCAATAATATAACACATATAATTTTCATATAAAATTTATTTAAAGCGAAGTTATTTAATTTCATGTGATTAAAATGCATAAGTATAAATAATTACTGCTGCTGCTTCTACTGTCGTTTCTTCAGCTAATAAAGGTATCGTCTGGGGTTGTACTAATCCCAAAATAAATTTACCTACGAGCAAAACAGTATGGCCACCTGGCCTAAAAGCAGCATCAAAGCCAGCACTTTTTCCTTTTAGTCCTCTAACGTTATAGTGATAACCTATTCCATCCATACCGAAACTGGTACCTTGTGAAGAATATTGGTCAGATGGCCACATAAATCTTAATCTATTATCTTTAGGTCTAAAATTTAAATTATATCTTCCTAAATTAAATTGATAGTTTCGTCCCTCATCTTTACCATTGAAGAAAGTGTCATTCACATCAAACATTTTTTGCGTACCAATTCTCAAAGACACGTAAGTTTTTAATTTAAATTGATCGCCTAAATTAGAGTTCCACTGTCCTTTTTTACCAGTTTGATGTGTTGATGTGTAAGAAATATTGTTGGGCAAACTCACATAATTACTCATATTAGGCGGAGGTGGGGGAGGGCCAGAGTTTTTATGACCTCCGCCAAATATATTTCTAAGGCTAAGTTTCTCCCTACGCCATTCATCCCATTTATTGAAATTTAAATTTCTGTTTGCCCAGTCTTTAATTCGCCAATTATCCCAATTTTGGGCTATAGTTGCGACCCCATTAGCAATAGCTGCAAACCAGCCGCAATCTACACAATCTTTGCCTGGTCCACTTCCTTGTGCTAAATTACCACTTGGATCTGTATATAAAAGCGGATTGTTCAATACATATCCATACTGATTATAATTTTGCGTATTAGTAGGATCTTGTATAATATTATCAACCTGTAAGAACCTATGAATCATAGGGTCGTACAATCTTGCATTCATATTTATAAGTGCAATGCTCTGCAAGTGTTCATGACCTGTATAGCCTCTGTCCAAAATTGTTAATCCGGCAAGATGATTTCCTGCTCCATCCTGCACTTGTATAACACTTCCCGAAGCATCAAATAAACGTTTTTCAACAATTGATCCGTTTGAATCAGTGACAGCTAAAATACTCCCTTGATAATCTCGATGTAAATATAAATATTCTGGAGAATTTATGCCATCACTTTTTACTGCAATAGGGGCACTATACCCGTCACCCCCAATATACGTTAGAAACTCGATATTACCAGTAGCTGTATTCTGCTTAACTTCCATACTTCCGTCAGCAGAATAGTATTTTCGTAATGGTCTGTCCATTTTTTCCACTTGCTGACTTCCATAAAACATCATGCTGCGCTGATTGTTGTCATTGTAGAGGAAATTTATTTTATCTACACCAGTTTCGTCAATTAGAATTGGGCTTTTAAAAGCGTTATAAGTTATGTTTAATTTTCTGTCTGGTGTTGGTGTATCACTTGTTTTACGAATCTGTACATCATCATACCACATGTTTCCATAACCGTTGTTATCCAGGCGAATGTTTAATTTTTTGATATTAGGCTGGATTAAAACTGTCTTTTCGATTTTATACCATTGATTTGTGACATTTGTTATTTGGTTGCTGATATCGGTAAAATATCCTGCTTCTGACGGTGTTCTCATAATTAAAAAAATCTCTGCCTGTGGGCCTTCAGAATAAACCCAAGCCGAATATGTGTATTCTGTCGGAACTTCATTATCTATGGCAATCCATTTATCATTATGTACATACTGCTCCGTGGAAGTACTATTTGTCATCTTTAGTGATGTTGCACCCGTATATGCATTGGAATTATCATATGTATAAAACGAATTGTCTGGATAAGCTGCCGGTCCCCATGTATTTTTGTCTTCCATACTGTCATTAAAAATCCCTTCTCGGTTTGCATAATAGCCAACACCTTCCGGCGCCAGTGTGATAGAGGTATTTTGGTAGGGTTTTGATGGCTCATATTCATAGCTACCTAGGTTATTACTGCTTATTTTTCCTGAAGCATCATAGTTTTGAGTTTCTTCGATACCCAATTTATTAGTGAACTTCTTTAATCTGTTTATGTCATCGTATTTAAATGTTTCGGTATAATTTCCAAAAGCACTATTAACACGATTGTCTAGATTATCCGTGTTTTTGTCAAAAAGGGTCGTAAGGGTTAGAATATTCCCTGTTGGAGTTGTCGTTTTATCATGTTGTATAGACGATAAATAGCCATTAGAATCGTAATTATTGGTCACTTTTATTCCATTACCTAATACACTTTCTTTTATTTGCCCTTTAGCAGTAAAGGTATTTACTTGCCAAAGTACATTATTGTTTGCATCTAAAATTTTATATAGTTCACCATTTTTATACTCATTTTTAGTAACAATAGCACTGGTTTTCCCCCCTACCTGAGCGGTTTTTGTTTCAATAGAAATCCTTCCTAGTGCATCATATTCGAATGAACGTGTAAATTTTGATATGCCGGCTTTTTCTTCAGTAATAGACGTTGCTCTTTTAGTGGCATTATCGTAAATTATTGTAGTAACAATTTTATTGGACCCTGCAGGTTCATTTTTATCCTCGTACGTGATAGTTACTGGTAATTTTGATCCATCATACTCATATGTAGTTTCACTGCTCGATCCACCTCCTGCGATTGTCTTGGTTAAGGGTCTGCCGCTTGTATCGCGGATAATGGAAGTAATTACATTTCCATTTTGTGATTTTTCTTCTGTAAGCTCATTAAAATCATTGTACTTATAATTGAAAACACCTGCAGAAGGATCGGTAAGTTTTGTTTTTCGCCCCCAGCCATCCTGTTCCATTACAATATTGACGCCATTGTAATTAGTCTGCCTTAAATTCCCATTCGCAAAATAGGAATAGGCAATCGTTCCTCCTGTTGGCTCATATGAGGAAATTATATTCCCAATGGCATTTTTTGTTATTTTTTTGGAGTTTGCTCCATCTGTAATAGTAGTAGCAAGTCCTTCATATAGGGCAGTTGTAGTCCTCCCATTGAATAATGTATTTTCAATTGGTCTACTGTAAATATCAAATTTGGTTTCATTCCATTGAGATGCACTTGCTCCAAAATACGGTTCACTAATTTTATAATTTCGATCGTAAATATCATATACGAACGACACGTAAGAAAATGTGCCATTTATATCTTTTGTACCTACCCTGATCTTTCTGCCCAGATCATCAAATATATCCTCAGAAGAACTGCCGTCTAGTACGTCAGTTGTGGTTGCAATTGTTGTTTGCGATCCATTTTGTGCACTATATGACTTGGAGTATGTTGTCGTCACTGTTTTATTTAACAGATCGTCTGTAGCGGTTAACCTTTTAAACCATGAATCATAGGTATATGATACTGACTGGGCATATGGATTTGTTTCTTTCTTTAACAAACCGCTATCTAAATAATACTCAAATGTTGATATTAATGCATCGTTATCAGTTTTTTTTGTCATGAATCTTCCCGATGTATCATACTCAAACCAGGTACTTCTTGCCCCTGATAATGCAGAGGAAATCATTCTTTTCGTTATATTTCCAAAAGAGTCATAATCAAAGTGTTCTGTGATGGTGGATGTACCAGTTGCGCTTTTGGATATATCAGATAATAGGTAACTGGAATTGTATGTGTATGATTCATTACTTGTCATGGTATGCCCGGACACTACACTACTTCGCGTTTTACTGGATGGCCTGCCTAGTATATAGAGGGGATTTGAAACTGGGGTTTCATATACCATACTGGTCTCATTGGTTTGAAGACTGGACGATCCTTCCTTGGTCTCCGTTTTGGAATAAGTAATATTACTATAAGAGTCAAAAATGTTGGTAGTTTCAGCACTTGTGTTATCTAAGGTGTTTACTGTAATTGAACCTGTATTTTGTATTTTAAAAACCTTATTTCCCTGTAATGCAAGATCAGCAGTTGCGGGTGTGTACGATAAGGTTGATTTTGTAGTATAACTTGAAGGGGAAAAATTACGGTATGGATAAGCTAAATAAGGCAAGAAGTAACTATCAGTTTCTGCTCCTCTTAGCCTAATATTTGAACTTGAAATAGTACAGGTTACGGGATTTGAGTTATCATACCAGTTGGTTTCCATAATAGATCTAAACCCTTGAAATCCTAAGCCTTCTAAATTTGTCACAGCGCCATAATAGCCATAACGTTTCATCTTAGATACAGAAGCACTCTTTTTTTCCAATAACGTTACAATTTGAAAATCAGGAGAAGAAACTATATCAAAATAAGGATATTTTTCTGTTGTCAAACTTGAGTTATAAATACTGTTATAGCTGTATTCATAAATTGGATCTAATGATTGGTATGTAATAAATTCCTGGACGCCATTTCCATAGGTTATCGTTTTTAACAAGCGATCCTTATTGGTGTTTTTAGGGGAATTAAAGAAATGAAGTTTATTATTGTTGATAAAAGCGATTTCAAAATGAGGATTTTTTTTATCGGTTGATGGAAGAAATATTGGCAATGCATATATGTCTATGCTTGACTGCGGTGTAGTTATTGCACTTTTTGTAGTATAGGTGTAAAGTTGGGTTTCCGATACTGCGGTTATTTTTATCGTGCCTGTTCCTGTACTGCTGTTCCGGCTGTTTTGCACTATTGTCAAGTCAGATTTTCCATCATTATCGTAATCTGATGCAAAGTAGTTATATGAATTGTATGGGTCATTGAGTATAAAGTTTCCCATAATTTTATATTCTTTAATAAAAACAGTACCAGTAGATTTATACAAATACCATGCATCGTTTTGCTCAACTGGGAGCATGAAGTCAGATTTTCCATCACCATTATAATCGCCAATAATAATTGGTCTGTTGATATTAATGGAGGAATCGTATAATTGAGCTTGAGCTAATATAGTAAATTGATTGTTAGAATCTAATGTATATACATTTACAGATCCAGAATCGAAAACGTAAATATCTGATTTCCCATCGCCATTAAAGTCAGCAACAAAAATTTTGCTGCTAAAGCTAAGATATAGATTGCCCGCTGTATTTGTATAATTAGTAGTTAATCTTTTATCCAAGTTTATAAAGAAAAGCTGTCCACCATGATAAGTATATTCATAAGTTGAACATCCTGAAGTAAACGGATAGGTAAATGATTTTTCGTAAGCGACAATATCTGTTAAGCCGTCCCCATTAAAATCTCCACTGATGTAGGCGTGTGGAATATCACTTTCATAATGATAATGAATAGACCCTGCTCCGTTAGTTGTTAGATTTTTTGCCTGTATTTTTGCCGTATTTGGGTTAACAATATCCGGAGACTCGCCTCCACATTCATTGTTATAGTCCAGAATAAATCTAGGGAATGTATATGTTTTTTGATCTTGCTGAACAAATGAAGATGAGGGAGAATAAGCGTATGTCGTAAAAGTACTTCCCTGAACCACAGTCCAACCTTGAAGAGGCATTAGATAATCCTGATAATTGATATAGTTTACAGCAAAAATCTCATCAAATGTATTGGAAAAAGATAGCGGAGCTCCGAAATTAGGCATAGTCTGAGCACTCGTATTAGGTGATATTCCTGAGAACATCCACATTTTTTTCTTAGCGCTGGCACCTGTTAGAGGATATAATATGAAATCCATACTGCCATCGCCATCAAAATCTCCTGTGACTGTAGAAGCATTGAGTGAAGAAAGGTTGTCTACATTTAAAATCGTAGGATTTGAAATATAATTAATTGCAGTATCAGTATTCTCATAAGAAAAAACAGTTGGATTTAAACTTTTAGTTTTATCTCCGTTTTTTTCTGTTATCTTCCACAGTAGGTTGTAACTTTGAGATGTCGTTAAATATTCAAGAAAATAATTTCTAAATCCGATATTATTGCTTAGGGTGTTGATTTCAAGCAATCTTTTGTTTCTTGTAATATTCTGCCCGCCAACATAATAACTTTCGGGACGAGAGATGGATTCATAAATAAATTTTATCTCATTTATAGGAACTGTTGAGCCAGTAAAGCCATATTTTATTGAAGTAATTTCTAGCAGATTATTTGTGGAATTGTAGTTGTAAATAATTTTAATCCCTTGAACATTTTCCCAGGATGTAATGGACCATTCGGTTACAGATCTTGAATCAGTTGAATTGCCATAGTATGCTTTTGATCCGTCAGGATATTCGACTAAGAAGAAAGCTGGTCCATAACTTGCACCGTTTGGATGAACTCCATAAGATTTGACTTTTATATTAGAAAATATTTCTGTTTCATATTCAGTGCCATCTGCTCCGTAGGTTTGAGAAATATTTTTTAAAACAAGTCTTTGGCCATCAATAGCGAAACGATCTACTGCATTAAAATCAACCCCATCAATTATTCCGTCATGAGATTTTGTGGCTGGTATTCTAGATATAGAAGATATCCCCGAAATATTCCATCCATATCCGGCAGCTCCAACGCTGCCTTGACTATTATAAGAAATGCTTATCTGCGGTTCCACACCATTAATCCCCGGGGGGGGCAAGAATTGGTATCGAATAAGATGCTCCTCCTGAAAGGTTAACGGAAAGATTTCCATCCGTAATTCCAACATCAGTAGAACTTCCAGTTGGGTTTACCTGTGCTGAAACAAAAGAGCTTAAACTGATAAAAAATAAGATTGAAAAGTAAAACTGTTTCATATGCTATTGCTTAATAATTTTGATTGTTTTTTGTTCTCCATTATTGTATGTCAGCGATACAATGTAAACACCTGTTGGTAAATTTTGAAAAGGAATATTTTGAGAATTAACTTCTTTTTGATTTTTATAAGACAGTAATGACTGACCATTAATACCAGTTACTACTATTGATGTAACGAAGTTTTCATTGATTAGATCCCATTTTAAATAAAGCTCTTCCTTAACAGGGTTTGGATAGTATGAAATAACATCGGTGGGAGAAAATTTCAATAAATCCTCTTCTTCGATAGCTTCAATTTCTTCAGTGTTTTTTGAAGTTTTTGAAGATAAGCAGTTGATGCAAAGAGTTCTATTTACTTGGCTCCCAGTAAAAGCATCGTAAGAGAATTTGATTTTATCCTGTGCGTGTGATAAAGAAATATATCCTAAAAAGAGGAGAGAGAAAAGATTCTTCATATTGTAAATTATTTAAACGGTTGTTTATTGCTTACAAATAAAGAGAAAAAACAAATGTAATATTATGCTTATATTATTTTTACCTAATGATTAAAAATATCGATTAAAAGTACTATTTTATCGATATAATGATTTGTAAAAATCAAGTACGTATTAATTTAATAAAATTTTAACATTTCAATTCCGATCTAAATTTAATTTGTAAGATCATATATGATATTTGAAAAGAAATTTAAATGTGTTGCTGTCCGATTCTGATTTTATTGCTAATAAAAATAATTTACTTTATATTGGGTATTTCGGTCGGACCGTGCCACCCATTTCGGTTGAAATGGTGCCACTTTGAAAGAGATTACAATAATACAAAAAAGTTTGTTCAGTTTAAAAATTTGCTTTTCTCAT
>NZ_JAMZNK010000044.1 GCF_027980145.1 Flavobacterium azizsancarii
TCCTGTAATATTTCCTGGGTTGATGGTCCAATTCCCTGATGGTAAACCATTCAAGACAACACTTCCGGTAGCAACTGTACAGGTTGGATGTGTTATGATTCCAACTGTTGGCGCTGTCGGTATTGGGCTTATAGTAACAACAGCATTGCCAGTCATTGGTGCCGTACACGTTGTACTTGCATTGGTAGCCACAACTGTATATGTTCCGGCAGCAGTTTTTAATCCAAAACTAATTGAGGAACCTGTTCCTGCAACTGCAGTACCATTATTAGATCCGCCTAATTGTAATTGATAACTCACTCCAATATCTGAATTGTCTAATCCAACAGCAAATCCTGTTCCCGCCGAGCAGGATGCGCCACCTCCAGTAACGGTGTAAGCCGTTGGAAGCGGATTTACTGTCGCGGCTACTGCAATTCTTGATCCAGTAGTACAATCATTAATAGTGGCATCTACATAATAAGTAGTAGTTACAGAAACGTTTGGTGTATAACTTGTTCCTGTTGCTAACCAGGTACCACCTGTTACATTGCTATACCAATTGATTGTCCCTGCAGATGCCGAAGCAGATAAAGGAACTGTTCCCGCACCACATCGAGATCCTGAAGTTGTGCCAGTAATTTTTGGTGTAGTATTTACAGTTGCTGTAACTTTAGTTCTAGCTGAAGAAATACATCCATTAGCAACCGCCTCTACGTAATAATCCGTAGTTGCAGATAAACTTGGTGTAGTATAACTATTTGTTCCTGTAGCGACTAAAGATCCTCCGGTCACTGCAGTATACCAATTGATTGTTCCTGATGAGGCTGTTGCTCCCAAAGTTACCGATCCTGAATCACATAGTGATTTAGAATCGACTGCTGTTATAGTAGGTTTTGCATTAATGACAAAATTAACTGCTGTTCTACAATTTGTGTTACCAGGACATGCTGCGTAAAAAGTAACAGATCTAGCTGTATTTGTATCTGGCAACCCCGAGTTAGGTCGATTCACAGGATTAAAAGAATTTCCTGATCCTATGTTTGTACCACCAGAAGGTACTGTATACCAATCAATAATACACGTAGAAGTAGATGTTAAAAATCCTGTATCCCCAACACAAATTGAAACTCCTTTTGCTGCAGGTGCTCCTGCAACCGCAGTAATTTGTATTCCAGAAGTTGGAAGCGAAGTACATCCATCTGCATTGGTTGTGGTTACTTGGTAAGTCCCTGAAACTAATCCAGAAAAAACACCATTTGTGTTATTTACTGGCGAAGTAACAGGATTAGTTCCTGTCAGGGTATATTTGGTAGCATTTAATGGTGCAGTAACAGTTATTGTTCCTGTTGGCGTTGCACAAATTCCCTGCGTTGTCTCTACAGTTGGTGCTGCGGGCAAAGCCAAAATCGTAATATCATCAACCTTTGTTGGGCTAACACCATTAAAATTTGTTCCCGGAACATCTGCTTGGTTCGCTCCTTCATATTTTTTATTTACTGTACCATATGCATTTAAAAGCGGAGTAATTTTTCTATTTGAATTTACACCTGTACGTGTTGGGTCTAGATATAGAGCCTGCGCACTGGAACTATGTGTTCCTGCAGCAATTGCACCTGTTATTCTTCCAACCAAAGTTATGGTGACAACTCCGTTTTGTGCAATATTAAAATCTCCAATTACAGGATTATTGGCTGTACCAGTATATGATAACGCTCCAGATGGCCCTGAAGCCTCAGTTGAATAAGATGCTGTCGAAGAATCAAACTCGATACTAGTAGGAGGAAAAAGAAAATCCAAAGAAACACCAGCTGCGTTTCCTGTTCCAGTATTTTTTATTTGAATCTCATAAGAAATCTTTTCACCTGTCGCACCACAAACTGAAGTTTTTGTTAATGCCGTTACTTTTGTCTCCAAAATAGGAAAACAACTTGCATTTACTTGTAAATAAGAAGGCACATCAGAAGAAATAAATGATTTTGCAGATCCTGCTTGACCTGGTTGCGCACCATGACTTTCTCCACTAGTACTACCATTATCTGTTCCACCAGAGGCACCACCAGCAATAGAAGGATTTATCGTTACTCCCGTTCCTGGAACATTATATCTGATAATTCCACCACCACCACCACCACCTGGTCCGTGCGAATTTCCTAAGTCATTAAGTGTATTTCCACCTCTTCCTCCATTCGCCTCAATAGTAACATTTGTAGCTATAGCATTATTATTCGAAATATTTAAAAAAACACTTCCTCCTGCTCCTCCACCACCAGCTCCATCTGGAGATCCTGCGTAAGAACCAGGGGCACCAGGCCCCCCATTTGCTTTAATAGTTCCAGATCCTTGAATATTACCTGCATTAATAAGGATTATAGCTCCACCAACTCCTCCTTTAACACCATTTATAGCGTTATTGGCATCACCGGCTCCACCGCCACCTCCCATAATTAATCGAGTCAGTTCTGGTTCCGCTGTACTAAAAGAAGTAAATCCTGGTCTTCCTCCACCTGTCAAAGGCGGTTTAGCTGAGAGAAGATCTCCGCCGCCGCCTTGCCATCCTGCACCACCTAAACCTCCATATCCTCCATTTCCTCCACCGCCACCGCCGGAGTTATGATCATTTCCTCCACCACCTGCGTTTGCAGGAGCTCCTCTTCCTGAAGATCCTCCTGGTAATCCTTCATTAGCAGCTCCATTATCAACTTGACTAAAACCATCCCACATGTATCTTGGTGTTCCCGCAATACCTTCTCCTTTTCCTGAAATTGCAGTATTATTTGAGACACCTACATAAGTTTTAGAATCATTTGCATTACTTGCTGCTACTGGGCTGTACCCCCCCCTAAATCCTCTTGCTGACCCATCAATTGTATTGCTGTTAAAATTAAAAGTCCCAGAAACATTAAAAGCAATTACCCCTCCTGCAACACCATTAAAAGGCGGAGTTGTAATAGTAGAATTTAACGTTAGATTAGAATATTGCGGTACTCTAACGATTTGAAATGTTCTCTGTCCTCTCGTTGACGTTGCTTTTGCATTAAAAAAACTATTTCGAACACCTCCAGTAGAACCTGTTCCTTTAAAAGTCAGATTTCCTCCTGTCAGTGGAACATTATTTGTTGCAATAACGTACTCAAAAAATCCCGTATTCTCAATACTTGTAAACCCGGTAGCTCCTAACTGATCATTACCACTATCCCCTTTTCCTGAGCCATAAATAGCACTATTAGTATAGTTAATCGTAGCGTCCTGCATCTGGATAATCAAGATCAAATCACCAGCTGAAATCGGAATAGTCCCGAAGTTGTTCTTTTTACTATCTGTTCCTGGAGATGCTGCTAATAAAATTGCCTGAGCGCCAGCATTTAAATTAATATCGCCACTAATTGGAAAATAGGTATTTACAGAACCTGTTATCGCTATAGGACCATCAGCCCCAGGTGTTCCACAGACTTGTGCAAATGAAGATATAGATATTATAAATAATAAAACTAAAGAGATTAGTCTAAAAAATTTAGACTGACTAAGAGTAAAGTTACGCATAGACAATTGTGGTATTAAGAATACAAGTATTGAAAGCCGAAGAACCAATTGTGGTTTTCAGCATATAGGGTAAATACGATAAAATAATGGAAATGGTTTTTGCAAATCCCGGAAAAGTCTTTTCAGGATCGTCACAAAAATAAAGTAGTTTTTGCACCATAAATGTATGTCGTTCAAGGCATAAAAGTTACCTTTAGGTTAAATTAGTAGTTTTGGAGTCGCGAAAGTATACAAACACCTATTTAGTAACTACTTTAGTCGACAAACTACACGGATAAACGTTGAACGACACTTTTTGACGATAAAAATTAACATCAAGTTGTGAAAAACTTAACTATTCGGTAATAAAA
The DNA here is from genome assembly GCF_027980145.1 of Flavobacterium azizsancarii. GTDB lineage: Bacteria > Bacteroidota > Bacteroidia > Flavobacteriales > Flavobacteriaceae > Flavobacterium > Flavobacterium azizsancarii. The sequence continues at coordinate 3,873 of NZ_JAMZNK010000044.1, forward strand.
CAACAGAAATTTCTTAATTTTTTAAAGTATTATTGATTTTTAGACAAATATGGGATAAAAACATAAAAATCTTACAAACTGTGAGAAATATAGAATAGGGAAGGATAGCCTCGAAAAAGACAAAAAATATTAAAAAATAGAGAAAAACTACTCTAAAAATTTAACGTTTCGCCTTAAACCATCAAACTTTGTTCTTTTGATCGGAGAGTTTTTAAAAACGGCACGAAAAGTTTCTTCCGTAATCTCGATCCAGTCTTTTTTAGAAAAAGAAAGCAGTTCCGGATTCGGATTAAATAAAGGTTCTGAATGGGGTTTCGAGAACCGGTTCCAGGGGCAAACATCCTGGCAAGTATCACAGCCAAACATCCATTCGTCAAATTTCCCTTTCATTTCATAAGGAATATTCTCTTTGAGTTCAATGGTGTAATAAGAAATACATTTGCTTCCGTCAACAACATTCGGAGCAACAATTGCCTCTGTTGGGCAAGCATCGATACAAGCGGTACAAGAACCGCAATGATCTGTAGTAGCATGATCATATTCTAATTCTAAATCAAGTATAAGCTCAGCAATAAAGTAAAAAGAACCTACCTTTTGGGTTAATAGATTCCCACTTTTACCAATCCATCCCAAACCACTTTTTGCCGCCCATGCTCTGTCTAAAACAGGTGCCGAATCAACAAAAGCACGACCGGAAACATCGCCTATATTTTCCTGGATTGCATGCAGAAATTCCTTGAGTTTCTCTTTGATTACAAAATGATAATCCTGCCCGTAGGCATATTTCGAGATTTTAAAACTGTCCTGACTTTGGGTTTCTTCGGGATAATAATTTAGCAAAAGCGAAACAACACTTTTTGCATCATCAACCAATAATGTAGGATCTAACCGCTTGTCAAAATAGTTCTCCATATAGGCCATTTGCCCGTGATGGTTATTGTTAAGCCATTTTTCAAGACGTGGCGCTTCCTCTTCCAGAAATCCTGCTTTAGAAATTCCACAAGAAAGAAAACCCAGACGTTTTGCTTCAGATTTTATAAATTCCGAATATGTTTCTTTTGCATTAATACTCATCTTTTAGAGAATGAAACTTCTACACCAACAGGTTTTAATGTTATTAGAGGATTAAACTGAACAGTATCTGTACTGGATTTAATCACGTATTTTTTTACAATCTGAGAAATAGCCAGACACATTTCATAAATAGCAAACCCTGCACCTATGCACATTCTTGGCCCCGCTCCAAACGGATAAAAGTACTGCATCGATTGCTTTTTTTGTTCTTCAAGAAATCGTTCCGGATCAAATTGTTCCGGGTTTACCCAATATTTAGGATTTCGATGTAACTCATAAAAAGAAACACCAATCAGTGTTCCCTTTTTGATATGATAACCGGCTAGTGTATCATCAACAACATTCTGCCTGTCGGTAATCCAGGCCGGTGGATACAAACGCATCGATTCGTTTAAAACAGCATTGGTGTATGTCATTTTCTGAAGCTGCTCAACAATATCATTCGTTTGGGATTGAATCTCAGTAATCTCATCAAAAACTCTTTGTTGGATCTCAGGATTCCTTCCTAAAAGATGCAAAGTAAAAGTCAGGGCATTGGCTGTAGTTTCATGCCCGGCAATAAACAACACTTTAATTTCATCGACCAATTGACTTACAGACATCCCTTCTCCCGTATCTTCATATCGGGTCTCCAAAAGCATGTTCAAAAGGTCATTAATTTCTTCTTTCGAAGCCATTCTATCCTCAATAATTTCCTGAATAATACTGTTATTCTCCTTCGCCAGTTCAAGATGATTCTTTACCTGGCCGCTTAACGAAAACCACCATGCTTTATGCGGAAGCCTGATTTCCTTAATTAAGAAATTCTGTACTTCTTCGATAATGAATTTTATCCTATTCAATTTTTCGTCTGAAATTGAAAGTTGAAATAATGACTTCGCCACAACATTAAATGCCAATTGGCTCATTACAGGAAAAAGATCAATTGCTTTTTCTTCTTCTAAATCTTTCAATTCTACAGCAATGGTATCATTCATGTTTTCTACCAGCTGATTCATCTTTTGCTTATGAAAAGCAGGCTGAATCAGTCTTCTTTGTTTCAGCCAAAAATCACCATCAACAGTCAAAAGTCCTTTGCCTAAATATTTCGAAAGGTAGACAGATTGAAATTTAGACTTATGATAATTCTTTTGATTCTTCTGCAGGATATACTGAGCAATTTCATTGTCCCTCGATAAGATGATATGTTTTGACCAGCCAATTTTAAGGGAAAAAGAATCTCCCAACTGATCAAAATATCTGGCATGAAAAGGGATCGGATTTCGTCGTACTCCTTCAGCATCAAGAAAAAATCTCACTATTGAAAGTCTGTTGGGATAAATATATTTTCGATTATCAGACATCTTATAATAGAATTAAAACAATCCGCCCTGAATGTTCGTGTTTATTTTACCTAAGTGTTTATAAGCTTTATCTGTAACTTCACGACCACGTGGCGTACGCATGATAAAACCTTCCTGAATCAAAAATGGCTCATAAACTTCCTCAATAGTTTCACTGCTTTCAGAAACTGCAGTTGCCAAAGTTGAAAGCCCAACAGGTCCACCTTTGAATTTATTGATAATCGTTAATAAAATTTTATTATCCATTTCATCAAGACCGTGAGCATCGACATTCAATGCTTTTAGCGCATAACGTGCAATTTCAAGATCGATAGTTCCATTTCCTTTTATCTGTGCAAAATCACGTACTCTTCGCAACAGTGCATTTGCAATACGAGGTGTACCACGGCTCCTGCCCGCGATTTCTATCGCAGCATTTAATGAAATTGGCATCTTAAGTATAGAAGAACTTCTTTCGACAATAGAAGTCAAAAGTTCCGTAGTATAGTATTGTAATCGTGATGAAATTCCAAAACGTGCACGCATTGGCGCCGTCAGTAATCCTGAGCGGGTTGTAGCCCCGATTAAAGTAAAAGGATTTAAATTGATTTGTACCGTTCTGGCATTTGGCCCGGACTCAATCATAATATCAATTTTAAAATCTTCCATTGCTGAATATAAATATTCTTCAACAATTGGACTTAGACGATGAATTTCGTCAATGAACAAAACATCTCTCTCATCAAGATTGGTCAATAAACCGGCAAGATCTCCAGGTTTATCTAAAACAGGACCTGAAGTAATTTTTATCCCAACTTCAAGTTCATTGGCCAAAATATTCGCCAAAGTCGTTTTTCCTAATCCCGGAGGTCCATGAAAAAGAGTATGATCAAGAGCTTCACCACGCTGATTGGCTGCCGCAACAAAAACTTTTAAATTCTCTAAAACCTGATCTTGTCCGGCAAAATCATCAAATGACAGCGGACGTAATCTTTTTTCGAGATCTAATTCTTCTGGATTGTACCCATTTATAGTGGGATCTAGGTTTTCATTCATTTTACAAAGATAGACAAAGTAATCAGTTTGTAAAACAGATAAATTTCAAATAAAAAAAGGAAAATTCATTATTAAAATTCTAATATTTTAAATTCCGAATTCCAACTTATTACTTTCTTTAATCATTTGCAGAGTTACTTAATCAAATAATAATAAGAAGCCAAATTGCTATACAGTTTACCTTCAATTTAAATTGATAAAAAATACATGGTTCGTTTCACCTACTAACATTCCTGGAATTTATATAAAACGGAATAAAACAAAAAAAAGACCATCTTCTCAGATGGTCTCTCTTATAATATTTTAGTGGTGTAAAACTTCTTCACCTTCTTTCATTGGTACATTTTGCGGTACAAAATCTACATCATGATTTGGGTTACTATAGTCATATGGCCAACGGTATACATGAGGAATTTCTCCTGGCCAGTTACCGTGAATATGTTCTACCGGAGTAGTCCACTCTAATGTTGTAGATCTCCAAGGATTCTGAACTGCTTTCTTACCGTAGAAAATACTAACAAAGAAATTGTATAAGAATACTAACTGGAACGCACCTCCTACAAGAGCAAATGTTGTAATTAAAACATTCACATTTTGTAAATCATCAAATAATGGGAAGTTTGTGTTTGTATAATAACGTCTTGGTAAACCAGCTAATCCGATAAAGTGCATTGGGAAGAAAACTCCGTAAGCACAAACTGCTGTTACCCAAAAGTGAATATAACCTAAGTTTTTATTTAACATTCTTCCGTACATCTTAGGGAACCAGTGGTAAATACCAGCAAACATTCCGTAAAGTGCAGAGATACCCATTACTAAGTGAAAGTGAGCAATTACAAAGTAAGTATCGTGAACGTTAATATCCAAAGTACTATCTCCTAAGATGATTCCAGTTAAACCTCCAGTTATGAAAGTAGAAACCATTCCGATAGAGAATAACATTGCAGGGTTGAATTGCAGGTTACCTTTCCATAAAGTTGTAATCCAGTTGAATGCTTTTACAGCAGATGGAATTGCAATCAATAAAGTAGTAAAGGTAAATACAGATCCTAAGAAAGGATTCATACCTGAAATAAACATATGGTGACCCCAAACGATTGTTGATAAAAATGCAATTGCAAGAACTGACATAATCATCGCTCTGTACCCAAAAATTGGTTTACGAGAATTCGTAGCCATAATTTCAGAAACAAGACCCATCGCTGGTAAGATTACAATATAAACCTCCGGGTGTCCTAAGAACCAGAATAAGTGTTCGAATAAAACCGGAGAACCACCTTGGTAATGTAAAACCTCTCCAGCAATATAGATATCAGATAAGAAGAATGAAGTACCAAAACTTCTGTCAAAAATCAATAATAAAGCTGCAGATAACAATACAGGGAATGAGATAACACCAATAATAGCTGTTACAAAAAATGTCCAGATTGTAAGCGGAAGTCTGGTCATAGACATTCCTTTAGTTCTTAAGTTGATAACAGTTACGATGTAGTTTAAAGATCCCATTAAAGAAGATGCAATAAAGATAGCCATAGAAACTAACCATAAAGTCATACCTGTTCCAGAACCTGGAATCGCTTGTGGTAAAGCACTTAATGGAGGGTAGATTGTCCAACCTGCAGAAGCTGGTCCAGCTTCAACAAATAATGAAGACAACATAATCACAGCAGACAAGAAAAACAACCAGTATGAAACCATGTTCATAAATCCGGAAGCCATATCTCTTGCTCCAATTTGAAGTGGAATAAGTAAGTTACTAAATGTACCACTTAAACCAGCTGTTAGTACAAAGAATACCATGATGGTACCGTGAATTGTTACTAAAGCCAAATAAATATCATTTGCCATTACACCATCAGGTGCAAATTTATCTCCTAATAAAACATTAAAGATTTTGAAAGACTCTTCCGGCCATGCTAATTGCATTCTAAAAAGCAAGGACATTGCAATACCAATAATTCCCATGAAAATACCGGTAATTAAGTATTGCTTCGCAATCATTTTGTGATCAATACTAAAAATGTATTTAGTAATGAACGTTTCTTTATGATGGTGTTCGTGCTCGTGATCGTGTCCGTGATCGTGATCGTGCGCTTCTGCTGACATATATGTGTACTTTAAATTTTCTTAATAAATATTATTTCATAGCAACTTTAGCAATAGCTGCTTTAACAGTATCAATGACCGCTTTAACAGTATCTTTTGCTGTACTATCTGTAGTCGCTTTTGGTCCTTCAGCTGGTGCTTTAGCAGCTGCTGCCGCTTTAATATCCTGAGCTAAAGTAGTTTTTTCACTTAACCATTTTTTATAGTCTTCCGGAGTATCAACAACTACTTTCATTTGCATGTTGTAGTGAGAAGCTCCACAAATTTTATTACATAACAATAAATAATCAAATGTATAAGGATCTAAAGCTGTACCGCCTTTAGCAACTAACTCAACACTTTTTTCAGCTCTCAATTTATTGATGTTTGAAACCTTCTCTACCATAAATGGTAACTCTCTGTATTCAGAAGTTGTATAAGTAGGCACAAAAGCAAATTCAGTAACCATACCAGGAACACAGTTCATCTGCGCTCTAAAGTGAGGCATATAAGCTGAGTGTAATACATCTTGAGAACGCATCTTAAAGTGTACTTTTTTACCTTTTGGAATATGCAACTCAGAAACTACAATATCATCTTGAGAATTAGGATCAGACATATCAACACCTAAAGTATTGATTCCTTCAATCAAACGTACGTTTGCTTTTCCTAAAACATTATCATTACCAGCATATCTTGCAGTCCATTTGAACTGTTGTGCATATAATTCGATTTCAATTACATCTTCGTCTTTATCAACAAACATAATGTTGTTCCATGCATACAATCCGTAAAGGATCAAACAAGCCAAAACTACAGATGGAATAATACTCCAGATTGCTTCTAATTTGTTACTATCAGCAAAGAATAATGCTTTTTTGTCTTTATGTCCTCTATTTTTGAAAGAAAACCAATAAAGTAAACCTTGTGTAATAAATTGAACTACAAAAATTAAAACCCATGTAATATTCATTAAATTATCTACTAAAAGCCCATGCTCTGAAGCAGGAGTATGAAGTGCTAAATTACCCCATTTTAGTAAACCGTAAATCGTAAATATATAAATGAAAGCCAAAAAGCCAAACATAATATATCCCTGAATATTATTATCATTATCTGATGCAACTTGAGTATCGTCCGAAGAAGATCCCACTTGAGTAAGATCAAATATCTTGGTCAATTGCCACAATGCAATTGCTAATAAAACTAAAACTACAATTACCAACAAACTTGTCATCTGTTTACTTCTTTAAATATTAATAATGAAAATGTTTACTTTCTTCAATGAAAGGATTTCTTTTTGCTAACAAAGGAGCTTTAGTTAATGCAGTAAATACAACAAAAATAAATAAACCTAAGAAGAAAAGTATAGATGCAATTTCAGGAATTCCAATAAACCATTTATCTCCAACTGTACCAGGCATAATCATATTAAAGAAATCTACATAGTGACCTAATAAGATAACAACACCAGCCATAACAATAACCCAGCTAAGACGTTTGAAATCTGTGTTGATTAATATTAATAAAGGGAATACGAAGTTCATAACCACAGCACCAAAGAATGGTAAATTGTATAATTGAATTCTTGTTATGAAGTAAGTTACCTCTTCCGGAATATTAGCATACCAGATCAACATGAATTGAGAGAACCATAAATAAGTCCAGAAAACACTAATACCAAACATAAATTTAGCTAAATCGTGAATATGACTTGTATTTACGTACTCTAAATATCCTTTAGATTTTAAGTAAACAGTTACTAATGCAATTGCAGTAATACCACTTACAAAGAAAGAAGCGAATACATACCATCCAAATAATGTACTGAACCAGTGTGGATCAATTGACATAATCCAGTCCCAAGACATGATAGACTCAGAAACGATAAAGAATACTAAGAAACCAGCAGTTAACTTAAAGTTCTTTTTGTAGTATAGATCATCATTAGCCTCATCCTGTGCCAAACAATTTTTTCTTGAAAAATAATTATATAAATTCCATCCAATTAAAAATATGGCAGCTCTAATAAGCCAGAAAGGAAAGTTTAAGTAACCTGCTTTACCAGCAATAATTTTATCATAGTTTGGACTAGTAGGATCTGTAACTCCTTCACCTAACCATACAAATATGTGATTAAAGTGTAATCCGCAAAGAATTAATATGATAAAGAAAATAACAGAACCAACTGGCAAATAAGCAGTAATTCCCTGCATAACTCTAAACAAAACCGGAGACCAACCTGCCTGAGCAACTTGTTGAATAGCATAAAATGCTAAAGTTCCCATAGAAAGTAGTAAGAAGAAAATACAAGCAACATATAAAGCTGACCAAGGCTTATTTTGCAATTGGTTCAATACATGTTTTAAATGTTTTTCGTGCTCATCAGCAGCATTAACTTTTGCATGCTCTCCACCTTTATGTGAGTCATGCGAAGCTTCAGCAGCTTCGTGATGTCCAGCTTCTGCTGTTGCTTCATGTGCAGCACCATGAGATCCATGTGCATCTGCAGCTAGAATTTTTTCAACTTCTTGAATATCTTTAGGAGCAGTTAAAAAACCATATCCAATTCCTAATATACCAAGGGCCATTAGGATGATAGAAAAAGTTTTTAATTTACTTGAAAATGTATACATATCTATTACGATCAGTTTGTTCAACAATTATAATTGGCTTTTTAGTTTTAGAACATAGTCAGCAACTAACCAACGTTCGTGGGCACTTAATTGATTTGCATGTGAACCCATTGCATTTAAACCATAAGTTTCAACGTGAAAGATACTTCCTTCAGTGATTTCTCTGTCTTTATAGCTAGGTACTCCAAGAAATTTTTCTCTTTCAACCAATTTACCTTTACCGTTTCCAGTTGCACCATGACAACTGATACAGTAAATATCGAAAAGTTCTTTTCCTTTTCCGGAATTTCTTTCGATAGAATCCAAAGGCGATTTTAAATTAGCTTTTGCCAATTCATAACCTGCAGTTGAATTTTCATATTCATAAGGTTCAAAACCTCTATTGATACTTCCTTGTGCAGGAAGCTGTCCTTCTTTTCCACCTTTAAATATTTTTGCTTCTGCATATGGTTCATATGCTAAAGATTCATACATATTAGGGAAATACTGATAGTTTGGTGCCGAAGTATTGTGGCATGATGAAACTAAAATAGTTATACCAACTAAAAGTGTTATTTTATATATCCTTTTCATAGCTACAATTAATTCTTTTCAATTACTTTAACTTCAACTGCTCCTGTACCTTCGAAAAAAGAAACTAGTTCTGCTTCGTTATCATTTACAGCAACTTCCATTAAAAAATGGTCATCTGTTGTTCTTACATCAGGATTCTCAGCTTCTTTAAATGGCCATAATCTACTTCTCATATAAAAAGTGATAACCATTAAGTGAGCAGCAAAAAATACTGTCATTTCAAACATAATTGGTACAAATGCAGGCATATTCTGAATGAAACTAAAACTTGGTTTTCCTCCAATGTCCTGCGGCCAATCATGAATCATGATATAACTCATCATAGTCGTTGCAACAGAAATACCAACACATCCATATAAAAATGCACAAATTGCTAATCTTGTTGGCGCTAAACCCATAGCCTTATCCAATCCGTGAACTGGGAATGGAGTAAAAACTTCTTCAATATGATGATGAGCAGCTCTGGTTTTCTTTACTGCATCCATCAAAATATCATCGTCATTATAAATGGCGTATATTACTTTATTACTCATGATGTGTATCTTTTTTTGCTCTTTCTCTAATGTAATTATCTCCTGTTCCTTTCAAAATTGTTTTAACCTCTGCCTGAGCAATTACAGGGAATGTTCTAGAGTATAATAAAAACAATACGAAGAAGAAACCAATCGTTCCGATGAAAATTCCAATATCAACAAATGTTGGTGAGAACATTGTCCAAGAAGATGGAAGGTAATCTCTATGTAAAGAAGTAACAATAATTACGAATCTTTCAAACCACATTCCGATGTTTACTACGATCGAAATAATAAATGAAAACATGATACTTGTTCTTAATTTCTTGAACCACATAAATTGTGGAGAGAAAACGTTACAAGTCATCATCGACCAATATGCCCACCAGTAAGGTCCGGTTGCTCTGTTTAAGAACGCATATTGCTCATACTCTACTCCTGAGTACCAAGCTACGAATAACTCAGTGATATACGCTACTCCAACGATAGAACCTGTAATCATAATTACAATATTCATTAACTCGATATGTTGTACCGTAATATATGCTTCAAGGTTAGAAACTTTTCTCATAACGATCAACAATGTGTTTACCATTGCAAATCCTGAGAAAACCGCTCCGGCAACGAAGTACGGAGGGAAAATTGTTGTATGCCATCCTGGTATTACAGATGTAGCAAAGTCCATCGATACAATCGTGTGTACAGAAAGTACAAGAGGAGTAGCTAAACCAGCCAATACTAATGATACTTCTTCAAAACGCTGCCAATCTTTAGCTCTACCACTCCATCCAAAACTTAGGATAGAATATACTCTTTTATTAAAAGGTGTTATCGCTCTATCACGTAGCATTGCAAAATCAGGTAATAAACCAGTCCACCAGAAAACTAATGATACTGAAAGGTACGTTGAAATTGCGAAAACGTCCCAAAGCAATGGTGAGTTAAAGTTTACCCATAAAGATCCAAATTGATTTGGAATAGGTAAAACCCAGTATGCTAACCATGGACGTCCCATGTGAATAATTGGAAATAAACCTGCCTGAACTACCGAAAAGATAGTCATTGCTTCTGCAGAACGGTTAATCGCCATTCTCCAGCGTTGACGGAAAAGTAATAATACCGCAGAAATTAATGTTCCGGCGTGACCAATACCAACCCACCAAACAAAGTTCGTGATATCCCAAGCCCAACCAACTGTTTTATTTAATCCCCATGTTCCGATACCGGTAGATACAGTGTAAATTATACAACCTAACCCCCAAAGGAAGGCTATTAATGCGATAGAAAATACAATCCACCATTGTTTGTTTGCAGGCCCCTCAACAGGTGCAGCTACATCTACAGTTACATCGTGATAAGATTTATCACCTATAACTAAAGGTTTTCTAATGGGTGCTTCGTAGTGAGACGACATAATCCTTTATATGTTTCTTAATTAATAATTTATTCTAAGTATTTCTAACTTTAACATGGTAAACCACATTAGGTTTTGTTCCAACATGCTCCAATAAATGGTATGATCTATCGTCAGCAGCTAATTTAGCAACTTTACTTTCAGTATCATTAACATCACCAAATATCATTGCTCCAGAAGAACAAGCATTTGAACAAGCTGTTTGGAATTCACCATCAGCAACCGGACGACCTTCATTTTTTGCTTTCAATTTAGTCGCCTGTGTCATTTGAATACACATAGAACATTTTTCCATAACTCCACGTGAACGAACGTTTACGTCTGGGTTTAATACCATACGTCCTAAATCATCATTCATGTGGTAATCGAATTCACTGTTTTTGTTGTACAAGAACCAGTTGAAACGACGTACTTTATACGGACAGTTGTTTGCACAATAACGAGTACCAACACATCTGTTGTATGCCATATGATTTTGACCTTCACGACCGTGAGAAGTTGCAGCAACCGGACAAACTGTTTCACACGGTGCGTGATTACAGTGCTGACACATTACTGGTTGGAAAGAAACTTGTGGATTATCTCCTGCTTTTTCCATTTCATTAAATGTAGATAATGAACTAGATAAACCAGCGATTTCATCCTTTCTTTTGTTATCACCTTCAAAAGTGCTTTCAGAAGAATAATATCTGTCAATACGCAACCAGTGCATATCACGGCTTCTTCTTACTTCTGCTTTACCTACAACAGGTACGTTGTTTTCAGCGTGACAAGCAATAACACATGCTCCACAACCTGTACAAGCGTTTAAGTCAATCGAGAGATTAAAGTGATGTCCTGTAGAACGATCAAATGATTCCCATAAATCAACAGTTGTAGCTTTAACTTCTTCGTGATCTAAAGATACCATTGGTTGTTCGTTCCAATGTTCAGGATCTTTAGTATTAAAGATTTCAAGAGAAGTTTCTTTAATAATATCTCCTCTTCCCATTAATGTTTTCTGTCCCTGAACACAAGCAAACTCATGAACACCATTTGCTTTCGCAATAGAAACAGATTGAACACTACTGAAATTTTTATATAAAGTGTAAGCATTTAAACCTACCTGCATTTCATCTTTTAAAGCTGCCTTACGACCGTAACCTAAAGCCAAACCAACTGTACCAACAGCTTGTCCTGGCTGAACAATTACTGGAACGTTTTCTAATTTCAAACCATCAGCAGTAGTAACTGTAGCATAACTTCCGTTTAAACCTCCGTTTGCAACAATTTCATTTGTTAAGTTTAATTTTTTAGCATCAGCATTCGAAACAGTTACATAGTTATCCCAAGAAACTCTTGTGATTGGATCCGGAAATTCCTGCAACCAAGGATTGTTTGCTTGTTGACCATCTCCTAAACCTGTTTTTGTATACAATACCAATTCAAAGTCTCCGGCAGTTTTTGATTTTGCAACAGCATTTGCAGCAGAAGCATAATCAACAGAACCCGCAGATAAAGCCGATGAACCAATTACAGAAACACCATCATGTAAAACTTTATTCCAAGAAGAACCTGCAACTACAGAAGCTGAATTAGCTTTTATGTAATCATAGAAATTTCCAGGAGTTCCGTTTAATGATAGTAAAACATCTTGAAATTGTTTAGTATCAAATATTGGACGAATAGTTGGCTGAGTCAAACTATAAGTTCCTTTTGTAATTACAACATCTCCCCAAGCCTCTAAATAATGAGGTACCGGAGCAGCAATTGTAGTTATAGATGCAGTCTCATCTTCTTTTAAAGAAAATGCAACTGATGTTTGTACTTTTTTCAATCCAGTTACAAAAGAAGCTGAATCAGCTAATGTATAAACCGGATTAATTCCGCTCATGATTAAAGTATGAATACTTCCTGCATTCATATCTTTCACCAATTGAGATACAATTGCATTAGAACCTTTTCTAATTTGTCTTGTCCCTACAGTATTAAAAGCTTCACTAGCCAACACCTGGTTGATAGCCAAAACCAATAATTGAGCATTTTTATCTTCAAGTCCAGAAACCAAAACTCCTTTAGAACCTGCAAGTTTTAAATCATGAATAGCTTTAGCTACTTCAGGTTTAAACTTAGAATCTAAAGAATTGGCTACAGAAGAACCTGTAATATTATTATAAATCTCTACTAGAGCTTGTTTTTGATTCGCAGCATTCATAGGAATACGTTTATCAGCAGCAGCTCCTGACAATGTCATATTTGATTCAAACTGAAAATGACGAGACATTTTCTTAGAACCTGTAGACCCAGACGGAATTCTACCTTGTGCATAACCCGCATCGTATCCACCACCTTGCCAATCTCCTAAGAAATCAGCTCCAACAGAAACAATTACAGCAGCTTTTGAGAAATCGTAATCAACAAGAGCTCTTTCACCGTAAACTGTCTCGAATGCATCTAACGCGTCTGATGAAGAAACCGCATCGTAAACAACGTGTTTTGCATTTGGATTTTTAGCGATAAATTCACCTATTAATTTCTCAGTAGAAGGACTTGCTAAAGTATTTGTCAACAATACCACTTGCTCACCTTTTGCTTTTGCATCAGCCAGACTTGATTTAATTTTCAAATCAACAGCAGACCAGCTACTATTTTTTCCATCCAATTTAGGTTCTTTCAAACGCATGCTATCGTATAAAGATAAGATAGACGCATGAATTCTAGCATTGGCTGAAAACTTAGCTCCAGAAATAGTATTGTTATCAATTTTAATTGGACGACCCTCACGAGTTTTTACTAATAAGTTAGCAAAATCAAAACCATCAAAAACAGTAGTTGCATAATAATCAGCAACACCAGGAATGATTTGTTCTGGTTGTAAAACATATGGTATAGACTTGTGAACAGGACCTTCGCAGGCAGCAAGTGTAACCGCTGCAGTACTAAATCCTACGTACTTTAAAAAGTCACGACGTGAAGTTCCAGATGTAGCTAAAGCATCTGCATTTCCTAAAAATTCTTCAGTAGGAATTTCTTCAACAAATTCGTTATTTCTAAGCGCCTCAACAATAGAACTATTCTCTAGTTCTTCAACACTTTTCCAGTATTTTTTGTTTGATGACATTGTATATAAATATTAAAATCTTAATAATTCGATTAATAGTGGCATTTACCGCATTCTAAACCTCCCATTTGCGCTGCAGTCAATTTCTCTACACCGTATTTTTTAGAAAGTTCAGCATGAATTTTATCATAGTAAGCATTGCCTTCCATCTTAACATCAGTTTTTCTATGGCAATCAATACACCATCCCATTGTTAATTTAGAATATTGCTTCATGATCTCAAATTCCTGCACAGGACCGTGACAAGTTTGACATTCAATTCCTGCAACAGTTACGTGTTGAGAGTGATTGAAGTAAACAAAATCAGGAAGATTATGAATACGAACCCATTTTACAGGCTGCGTTTTTCCAGTATACTCTTGCTTAGTTTTATCCCAACCAACAGCATCATATAATTTTTGGATTTCACCATCGTAAAATGCTTTGCTGTACTCAGGAGTAGCAGTAGTTTCAGCAACTTCAGAAATATTTTTATGACAGTTCATACAAACATTCAAAGAAGGAATACCAGCAGTCTTACTCACACGAGCAGCAGAGTGACAATATTTACAATTGATTTCGTTATCTCCAGCGTGTATTTTATGAGAATAGTGAATTGGCTGAATTGGTTGATAATTTTGATCAACACCAACTTGCATTAAGTAAGCATACACAAAATAACCACTTGCTAAAAGCAAAAATATAGAAGTAACTAAAACCAGGAACTGATTTTTAGCAAAAGCTTTCCATATTGGAGTTCTAGCTTCTCTAGGAGCAACTACAATACCATTATTACTTGCTACTTTAGTCAACACTTTGTTCACCATGAACAACATAACAACTAAAATTGCCATTACAAGAGCAAGAGCTCCTAAAATAATATTATTTGAAACTCCACCACCTTCAACGTTAGTTCCCGGAGGAGTAGCAGCAGTACCAGCAGCAGGCTCAGCTTTTACTTCAGAAGTATAAGCGATAATATTATCAATATCACCTGTTGACAATTGAGGAAAAGAAGTCATTACTGACTTGTTGTGCTCTTCAAATAATTTAACAGCAACAGGATCCCCTGATTTAATCATTTCTGAACTGTTGTGCACCCACTTGTAAATCCAAGCCATGTCGTGTTTGGAAGCAACCCCTCTTAGGGCCGGACCTGTTGACTTAGCATCTAATTTGTGACATGCAGCGCAATTTGCATTAAAAAGTTCTTTCCCTTTTACTGGATCACCACCTGCAGCAGCAACCGGAGCAGCAGCTTCAGGCGCCGCCGGAGCAGCAGCTTCTTGAGCAAATGAAGTTAGGGAGAAAATTAACGTTAGCGATAAGCTAAGTAGTAATTTTCTTGAGATCGAATTATGGTTACCCACCTTTTTCATATAGTATAATAATTATCTACTAATTTTTGGTATGATTTTTTCTGTAATAAATCAACTAAAAACTAATACCTTCTTTTAAAACTTGCACAAAAATACGACTTATGAACTATTCTCAAAACCTTAAAATAGTCTTAAATATCAATTTATATCAATTCTAAATAATATTAAATTTTTACGCACAAAATTAAAATACTATTTTTACACAAAAAACACCACATTATGAGAATTTTAGCCCCCTCGAAAAGAGTTTTATTAACATTCACAATGTTCACTTTAGCATATAATATTCATGCTCAAGACCAAAATTTAACACTAAATCAAGATCCCAAATTTGAGCAATTACTGAACGACAAACGCAAAATTAACACGTCAATAAATACAAACGACACTTACAAAATTCAAATCTTCAGCGGTAAAAGCGAGGAGGCAAAAAAAACATTATCTGATTTTAAAAGAGAATATACCAATATAGACGGCACAATAATTTTCAACACGCCTAATTACAAAGTAATGGTTGGGAATTTCAAAACAAGAATAGAAGCAGAACGAAATTTAGCTGATATTAGAAAAAAATACAAAAGTGTTTTTCTAATAAAACCGAGCAAGTAATCGGAAAAAGCAGAACATCGAACAACAAAAAAGCAGCTCAATTGGGCTGCTTTTTTATTTATTCATAATTAATAGCATGGTTACGCCGGAAATAATACCCAATAAAATACATATTGGTTTTCACGGCACTTATAGAAAATCATCTAATTTTCAACTATAACACCTTATCCAGCATAAATCCTACTATTTATTTGCCTTTCTAAATACAATAGCTCCAAAAACCTCAAGCAACTCCTCTCTAAATAAGGCTAAATCAACTTGAAAATCCGGGTTACAATAAAGACAGTCTACAGTCGCTTGCCCCATTACCATATCTTCTTGTTCCGGAGTACACGTTTTCTTTTTATTAACCACAAATGGACGCTCACGATTATAATGATTTTTAGCCGCATAAGTAGATAAACCCGCTTCAGTCATTACTCTACGCATAAAAACATACAGCTTCGGAGTTTTTACTTCGCTAATCTCAATACCTAAAGTTGCATCAAAGGACCTAACTGCTCCTGGAAACGACAAATTAGCATCATTAGCGGCCTGCACAAAACGAATACCATCACTCGATCTCACCGCCCTTCTTGCACACTCTAAATCAAGCGCAAAGATCTCCGTTCCAAATCCTGGCGGAGGAGACAATAAAAGCAAACTGTTTGGCATTTCCTCTTCAGACAAATACCCCTGAAGCAAGTCCGGAAGTACCATCCTTAACTCCTCAATGTTTGTAAACGCAAGAATGGCTTTATTAGATCTAAAACGATTATTCAAAAACGCATTAATAATATGAATTATTTTTAATTTCATATTAGCCCTGATTAAAAACTTATTTATTCATTTCTTTCAACAAGATTTCAGCAACAATAAAATGCCGATATATCCTCTCAAGAAAATCTTTTTTTTATCAAATTACACAATAACCAAATTGTCCTCATTAGCAAAATCATTCACAGAACAAAATTATTATTTTCAAGAACTAAATACTGCATTTAACTTTCAATCTAAGAAAGAGAACAATTAACACTGTACAAAGAAACCAACAAACCTCCTATAAAGCTCAAGGCTTTTCTAATTTTTTGTTCCATATTACAAATTGCAACACCAAAGCCCTAAATATCTAACTATTGAATTAATTCAATTGAAATTAAAACCTGCCGATGAAATTATCTAATTACTTAAATAAGACATAAAACACTTTAAACCAAAAAATACAAACCAGAAAATTCTACGAATTATATTGACTTAAAATTCTAATTTAGAATAAAACTGAGAGCATTTTTAAAATCAATAAGAACAAATCTCAATACCTAAGACAAAATAATTTCAAAAACAACACGCTTGAAAAAAAGTCACTTAGATAAGATTCTTAAAACATATTAAACAAAAAAAAGTCCCAATTTTCATTGGGACTTTAAAATATAATTATTGAATTTTATTTCAATTTCTTTTTAATTGCAACTTCATGGTATGCTTCAATAACATCTCTTTCTTCAATGTCGTTGTAACCTTTGATTTGAATACCACAATCATAACCTTTAGAAACTTCTCTAACATCATCTTTGAAACGCTTCAATGCAACAAGTTCTCCTGTATGCACCACTACTCCATCTCTGATAACTCTAATTTTAGAAGTTCTCATAATTTTACCATCCATCACCATACATCCTGCAATAGAACCAACTTTAGAAATTTTGAAAATCTCACGAATTTCAGCTGTTCCTAAAATCTCTTCTTTCATCTCAGGAGCTAACATTCCTTCCATCGCATCTTTCAAGTCATCGATAGCTGCATAGATAATAGAGTAGTAACGGATATCGATTTCTTCTTTATCTGCAAGTTGTCTTGCATTTCCAGCAGGACGAACGTTAAATCCAATAATGATCGCATCAGAAGCAGAAGCCAACATAACGTCAGTTTCAGTAATTGCTCCAACACCTTTATGTATGATATTAATTTGAATTTCTTCAGTAGAAAGTTTAGAGAACGAATCTGATAATGCTTCAACAGATCCATCAACATCTCCTTTAAGGATTACGTTCAATTCTTTAAACTGACCAAGAGCAATACGACGACCAATCTCATCAAGTGTGATATGTCTTTGTGTACGTACAGATTGTTCACGCATTAATTGAGAACGTTTAGATGCAATTTGTTTTGCTTCTTTTTCATCTTCAAAAACGTTAAACTTATCTCCTGCTGTTGCAGCTCCGTCTAAACCTAAAACTGATACCGGAGTAGAAGGTCCTGCTTCCAGAACAATATGCCCTCTTTCATCATGCATCGCTTTGATCTTACCATGATGCTTTCCAGCCAACATGTAATCTCCAATTTTTAAAGTTCCGTGTTGAACTAAAATTGTAGAAACATATCCTTTTCCTTTATCTAAGAAAGCCTCAACAACTGTTCCTTGAGCCGCTTTATTCGGGTTTGATTTTAGATCTAAAATCTCTGCCTCTAATAATACTTTTTCTAATAATTCTTTAACACCTAATCCTGTTTTTGCAGAAATATCATGCGATTGGATTTTTCCTCCCCAATCTTCTACAAGTAAATTCATACTTGCTAATCTTTCTTTTATTTTCTCCGGATTGGCATTTGGCTTATCCACTTTATTGATAGCGAAGATAATTGGCACTCCAGCAGCTTGTGCGTGAGAAATTGCCTCTTTTGTTTGCGGCATGATATCATCATCTGCAGCAATTACAATAATAGCGATATCTGTAACCTGAGCTCCACGTGCACGCATTGCGGTAAACGCCTCGTGACCTGGTGTATCTAAGAATGCGATCTTTTGACCATTATCTAAAGTTACTCCATACGCTCCAATGTGTTGTGTAATACCTCCAGACTCACCAGCGATAACATTTTCTTTACGGATGTAATCCAGTAAAGATGTTTTACCGTGATCGACGTGACCCATTACAGTAACAATTGGCGCTCTCACCACTAAATCTTCTTCTCTGTCTGCAACTACCTCAATAGCTTCTTCGATATCAACTGTAATAAACTCAACTTCGTAACCAAATTCATCAGCTACAATAGTTAATGTTTCAGCATCTAAACGTTGGTTCATGGTAACCATGATACCTAGAGACATACAAGTTCCAATTACTTTAGTAATCGGCACATCCATCATGATTGCAATTTCACCAACAGTAACGAATTCTGTAACTTTAATAGTTTTACTTCCTTCGTCGATAGCTCTTTGCTCTTCATCAGATTTCTGACGGTGCGTATCTCTTTTATCTCTTCTGTATTTAGCAGCTTTTGATTTTCCACCTTTACCCTGAAGTTTTTCAAGAGTCTCTCTAATTTGGTTTTTTACTTCCTCTTCAGTAGGCTCAACTTTAGCAACAATTGCAGGACGGTTTCCTTTTACAAAACCTGGCCTTGCACTTCTGTTAGCATTAAAACCTCCACCACCAGTATTTGGCGTGATTTTATTAGGATTTGGAGTTCCCGGAGCATGGGTAGCAGGTTTTGGTGCACCCGGCGTTCCCGGTTTAGGAGCAATTCTTTTACGCTTATTTTTGTTAGCGTTATTTCCGGCTCCCGGAGCTCCTGGTTTATTAGGAGTTATCTTTGGATCTTCTTTCTTTTTCTTAGGCTTATTAAATTGAGATAAATCAATTGTTTGACCAGTAAGAGTAGTTCCTGATAATTTTTGATATTGTGTAGTGATCGTTTCCTCTGCAGTTGCCGGATCAGTTGAAACAACTGGTTCCTGAACGACTTTTGGAGTTTCCGCTTTCACTTCTTTTACTTCTTTTTTCTCTGTAATAATAGGTTTTTCTACCTTTTTCTCTTCAGAAACCACAGGAACCACTGGATCAGGCTGTACAATTTCTTTTTGAACAGGTTTCTCTGGCTGAGCAGGAGCAACAACAACTTTTGGTTCTTCAACTTTAGCCGGTTCTTCAACAGGAGGAGAAACAACAGCAGGTTTCTTCGGATTTAAATCAATTTTACCAACCTGAACAGGTCCGGTTACAACAGCTCTCGCTTTTATAACTTCTTGTTGTTTTTGGCGTTCCTCGTCTTGTCTGCGTTTGTCTTCAATTTCTTTTTCACGCTCTACACGCAAAGCTTCTTTTTCTTTTCTTTTCTCTTCCCCTACTTCTTTAGAAGCTTCTTTGTTCCCCTTATCGCCCGCAAATTGGCTTTGTAAGATATTAAATTCGCTGTCAGAAATTTTTGCATTTGGATTTGCATCAATAGCAATGCCCTTATCTTTTAGATAATCAACAGCTCTTTCTAACGAAATATTTAATTCCCTTAAAACCTTGTTTATTCTTATTACTCTCTCTTCAGACATATAACCTTTTTATTATTACCTTTTTCGTTGTGTTGTTAGAGCAGATAACTAGCTATCAAACTCTTCTTTTAGTATTTTCATAACATCAAGAATCGTTTCCTCTTCTAAATCTGTTCTTCTTACTAAATCTTCTACTTCTTGTTTTAAGATACTTCTAGCTGTATCTAAACCAATTTTTGCAAATTCCTCGATAACCCAGCCTTCAATTTCATCTGAAAACTCAGTTAATTCAACGTCATCATCTTCACCACTAGCAACATCACCTTCTCTGATAACATCTAGCTCGTAACCTGTTAGCTGACCCGCTAATTTTATATTATGACCTCCTCTACCAATTGCTTTAGAAACTTCTTCTAATTTCAAGAATACTTCAGCTCTTTTATTTTCTTCGTCAATTTTGATTGAAGAAACTTTTGCAGGGCTTAATGCTCTTGTAATAAACAATTGGATATTACTTGTATAGTTGATTACGTCAATATTTTCGTTCCCTAATTCACGAACGATTCCGTGAATACGAGATCCTTTCATACCAACACAAGCTCCAACAGGATCAATTCTATCATCGTAAGAATCCACGGCTACTTTTGCTTTTTCACCCGGAATACGCACTACATTTTTAACCGTGATCAAACCGTCAAATACTTCAGGAATTTCTTGTTCAAATAATTTTTCCAAAAACTTCTCAGAAGTTCTGGACATAATAATTTGAGGTTTATTTCCTTTTAATTCAACACTTTCAATGATTCCACGAACGTTATCTCCTTTACGGAAAAAGTCAGATGGAATTTGTTTTTCTTTTGGAAGCACAATTTCATTTCCTTCATCATCGACCAAAATTACAACTCTTGGACGAACATGGTGCACTTCGGCAGTATAAATATCACCAATAATATCTTTAAATTGCTTGTAAAGATTTGTATTGTCGTGTTCGTGAATTTTAGATATTAAGTTTTGACGCAAAGCTAAAATAGCTCTCCTTCCCAGATCAATCAATTTAACTTCTTCAGAAACTTCTTCACCAATTTCAAAATCCGCTTCAATCATTCTTGCTTCAGTCAAGGTAATTTCTTCGTTCTCAAAGTCAAGATCTTCATCAGCAACGATTACCCTTCTTCTCCATATCTCCATATCTCCTTTATCAGGATTTATAATGATGTCAAAGTTATCATCAGAACCGTATTTTTTCTTTAATGCATTTCTAAACACGTCCTCTAAAATTGCCATAAGCGTTACACGATCAATAAGTTTATTATCTTTAAACTCTGAGAATGAATCGATTAATGCTAAATTTTCCATGCGAATTCTTTAATTAAAATGTTACTGTAACAATTGCCTCTTTAATTTCTGTATAAGGTATTTGTTGCTCTTTTTGAACTGTTTCTTTTCCTTTTCCTACTTTTTTCGGTTCTCTTGCTTTCCAAGACAAAATTATAAAAACATCGTTAGCTTCCACTAATTCTGCTTCAATTTTTTCAGTATTTGTAGTAACAATCAATGTTCTACCAATATTTTTGATGTATTGTCTTGTAAATTTCAATGGTGATCCTACTCCAACCGATGCTACTTCAAGCGAAAAATCCTGTTCTTCACGATCCAGATTATTCTCGACTGCACGACTTACATCAATACAATCCTGCAACGCCACTCCATTATCCCCATCTAAACCTACACTAATCTTGAAAGAGTCTGAGATAGCCAGATCAATCAAAAAGATTGATGGCTTTTCTAAAAGAGCCTCCGCTATTAATCCGTTTACTTTTTCTTTAAATGTCATAATTTTATAAAAAGAGGGGACACTTAGTCCCCTCATTATTTAGATTTTAATAAATAACGGTGCAAATATAGTGTTTTTTTTATAAACCAAAAATAATAGATTGCTCTAAAAATATTTCTTATCTTTATAAGTGCATCAAAATAACAGAATTTTACATTATAATTCAAAAAACCATGAAACAAATTCTAGTTCCGACCGACTTCTCTGAACATGCGGAAAATGCCTTAAAAGTCGCTGCCCAAATTGCTAAAAAAAACAACTCCGAAATCATCATTCTACACATGTTTGAACTGCCAAGCCAAATGAATGATGCAGTATTAGGAGGAGCAAGCATTCCTGAAACCATGCTTTTCATGAAAAAAGCCAACGAAATGCTCGATGAAGTCTCATCAAGACCTTATCTGGACGGAATTTCAATAACTGAAATTGTAAAAATCGATAAACCAATTCACGGAATAACACAAGTAAGCAAAGACTATGATGTAGATTTGATTGTTATGGGATCTCATGGCACTTCTGGAATTGAAGAACTACTGATAGGATCGAATACAGAAAAAGTGGTTCGCAACTCAGATATACCGGTTTTAGTAATAAAAAAAGACATCCCAAACTTTAATGCATCAAACATTGTTTTCGCATCGGATTTTTCTGACGAAACTAAAAAACCTTTCAAAAAATTGGTAAACCTGACCCAATTCTTTGAATCAAAAATACACCTAGTTACAATTTGCACACCAAACAGTTTTAAACCAACTCATATGGCCGAAAAAGCCATGAATGAATTTATTTCTGAATTTAATCTCACCAATTTTCAAACTCACATTTACAACGACACCAACATTGAAAAAGGAATAATCAACTTTTCAAATAGCATAAACGCCGATATTATTGGAATGTGTACACACGGAAGAACTGGCTTCGCGCATTTCTTTAACGGAAGTATTAGCGAAGGATTAGTAAATCATTCCATAAAACCTGTCCTCACGTTTAAAATTTAATAATTTCAACTTATCACATGCAAAAACCTCTCAACGAGAGGTTTTTTTATACATTTTAAAAATCAAATTTCACGACAAAAACAACTCTTCATGAGCTTTTTAACAAAGCTGATTTGAGCTTTACAACAAAGCCAAAAGAATACTTAATCCAGATCTTTGTCAAATAATTTCATAATCAATACAACATGAAAACGATAGACAAAATTTACATTAATGGAGAATTCATTACCCCACAAGGAACAGAATATTTCGACTTAATAAGCCCTACAACAAACGAGAAACTAGGAAAAGTACTTTTAGGAAACCAAAAAGATACTCAAAATGCCATAGCCGCAGCTAAAGACGCTTTTAAGACTTTTTCTAAAACAACTATTTCTGAAAGAATTCAATACCTGCAAAATATTCAAACCTCTATAGAAAAACGAAAAGAAGAATTCATTGACATAATGGTTGAAGAATACGGGGGAACATTGCAATTTTCAACAATGAGTTACAATTACATGCTAAAGAGTTTTGACTCTGCAATTAACCTATTAAACACATATGATTTTACCAAAACAATGGGAGAATCCGAAGTTCAAATGACACCAATTGGCGTTATTGGAATTATCATTCCGTGGAACTCAAGCAATGGTTTTATTTGCAGTAAATTATCAACTGCGATAGCCGCTGGATGTACTACTGTAATAAAACCGAGCGAAATGAGCGCTCAGCAAACACAATTAATTACCGAATGTCTTCATGAAGCAAACTTACCAAAAGGCGTTTTTAATATTGTTAACGGTCTGGGAGAAATAGTTGGCGCAGAAATAAGCCGCAATCCGGATATCGCGAAAATTTCCTTCACAGGATCTACAAGTGTTGGCAAGATTATCGCAAAAGAAGCGGTCGAAACAATGAAACGCATCACACTTGAACTGGGAGGAAAATCGCCAAATATCATTCTTGACGACGCTAATTTCGCACAAGCAATTCCTCTTGCTGTAATTGCCGCTTATATGAATAACGGACAAGCATGTATTGCCGGAACCCGTCTTTTAGTTCCTAAAAACAGATTAGAAGAAGCAACAAAACTATTGGAGCAAACACTATCAAACACAATTGTTGGTGATCCAAAAAATGAGACAACCACTGTTGGTCCAATGGTCAGCAAAAAACAATATGAACGTGTTCAAAACTACATTCAGATCGGAATTGACGAAGGCGCTCAGGTATTAGTTGGAGGATTAGGAAAACCCAAAGGACTGGAAAAAGGAAACTTCGTAAAACCTACTGTTTTCATAAACGCAAACAACCAAATGCGAATTGCAAGGGAAGAAATTTTTGGTCCCGTTCTATCTGTTATAACATACAAAACCGAAGAAGAAGCAATCGAAATTGCCAATGACACTACATACGGGCTACAAGCTTATGTGAGCTCATCGGACGAAAAAAGAGCTCACAAAGTTGCTTCACAAATAAATGCAGGACGTATACAAATAAACGGAATTGGACATGATCCGATGGCCCCTTTTGGAGGATTTAAACAATCAGGAATAGGCAGGGAATTTGGCACAATAGGACTAGAAGCTTATCTAGAACCAAGAGCCCTGATTCGCTAAACCAACGCAAACAGATCCGGAAAGCTTTATCCAAAAGACTTTCCGGATCTTTTAGTAACTCTACTTTATGACAACAAAATCATCTATAAAATCCAAAATACTTTACTCCTGCTATTTTACACGTAGTCGAGAAGGAGAAAATTTCATCCCAGAACATGTGTTTAGCTATCAAATTTCAGGAGAGATAGTCGTTTCAGACAGCAAAAACACGTACCACTCTAACGAAGGTGATTTTCGTTTTAGCAGAAGAAACCATTTAGCTAAATTCGTTAAAATCCCGCCAGAAGGAGGAGAATTTAAAACGATTTCTATTTTTTTAGATCAGGAAATTTTACGAGAAATAAGTGCTGAATATAATTTTAAAATCAATAAAAAATCAGATTCTCAAGCCATGATTTCTTTGGCGCCAAACGCACTTTATAAATCTTTTATGGATTCACTTATATCTTATCTCGACGTAGAGGAAGAAAACAACGAAGCTTTATTTCATTTAAAAATAAAAGAAGCTGTTCATCTTTTACTAAAAGTAAATCCTGAATTAAAAGATATTTTGTTTGATTTTAACGAACCTGGCAAAATTGACCTGGAAGCATTCATGAATAAAAACTTCCACTTTAATGTACATCTTACCCGTTTTGCTTATCTCACCGGCAGAAGTTTAGCCACTTTTAAAAGAGATTTTCAAAAAGTTTTTCAGGAAACTCCCGGAAAATGGTTATTAAACAAAAGATTGCAAGAGGCACATTATCTAATTAATCAAGGAAAAACGCCATCGGAAGTTTATATAGGAGTTGGCTTTGAAGACCTGTCTCATTTTTCTTTTTCATTTAAAAAGAAATTTGGGATTGTCCCTTCTTCTTTATTTGCGAAATAGGGCTTAAAAAAAAAACCTAGAAAACAAAAATATCAGCACCAAAATATACCGCATAAAAAAGCCTCCCGAATGAGAGGCTTTTTTGTTGGTCTACAAGGACTCGAACCTTGAAAGACTGCACCAAAAACAGTTGTGTTACCATTACACCATAGACCAGTAAAAATGCTTAAGCGAGTGCAAATTTAAAGCTTTTTTTAGTTTACACAACTTTTTTTTATAAAAAAAAACCTCTCGATTGAGAGGCTTTTTTGTTGGTCTACAAGGACTCGAACCTTGAAAGACTGCACCAAAAACAGTTGTGTTACCATTACACCATAGACCAGTAAAAGCGGTTAAGCGAGTGCAAATTTAAAGCTTTTTTTAGTTTGCGCAAACTTTTTGATGAAAAAAAATCATTTTTCTTCATTTTTTTTTCTTTCCAATCCGTAATGATTTTACAAGTATTTTACAAACAACACGTTACCATTAATAAATACTTTTATAGAATTTTATGTTAATGCTCTTCTCTTTAAGCAAAAAAACATTTTCTTTGTAAGATTAAAAACATACAAAATTTTAACACCTAAATATGGCACAATTCAATTTCAATAAATGGAATACAATTATTGGTTGGTTTGCATTTGCAATCGCTTTAATTACCTACACACTTACTGTCGAACCTACCATGAGTTTTTGGGATTGTGGCGAATATATTGCCACAGCCGCTAAATTAGAAGTTGGCCACCCACCCGGAGCTCCTTTATTCCAGATGATGGGTGCTTTTTTTGCCATGTTTGCTATAGATGCACAACATGTAGCCGTGATGGTTAATATGATGTCCGTATTCTCAAGTGCTTTTACTATTTTGTTTATGTTTTGGTCTTCTTCAATGATTTTAAAAAAGATCATAGAACGTTTTTCAGAAATTAATCAAAACAATTCAATTGTTATATTAGGAAGTTCTTTAGTAGGAGCTCTTGCCTATACTTTCTCAGATAGTTTTTGGTTTAATGCTGTTGAAGCCGAAGTTTATGCAATGGCTTCTTTATTAATTGCATTACTTCTCTGGCTGGGTCTTCGCTGGGAGCAGGACATGGACAAACCTAAAGGAAACAAATGGCTACTTGTTATTTCGCTAGTTATCGGGCTTTCTTTTGGGGTTCACTTTATGGCTTTACTAACAATTCCTTCAATAGGATTTCTTTACTACTTTAAGCATTATGAAAAAGTTACCATCAAAAACTTTCTTATTGCTAATATTTCCGTAATTGGTATTTTGCTTTTTATCTTTATCCTATTACTGCCTTTAACAATGGAAGCTTTTGCTTATACTGAAGTTTTCATGGTAAACAACATGGGATTACCATTTAACTCAGGAACCATTTTTGTCGCTTTAGTTCTAATTGCTTTCTTTTATTTTGGATTAAAACTTACCAAACAAAAAGGATTGATTTTCTATAACACTATAATACTTTGCATTTTATTTATTTTTATTGGTTTCTCAACCTGGATGATGCTGCCTATTCGTGCTAATGCCAATCCTGTAATTAACGAGAATAAACCATCAGATGCGGCGGAAGTACTAGCATATTACAATCGTGAACAGTACGGGGTAAACCCTTTGTTTTACGGACCTCAGTATACCGAAGTTTTTGCTGGAATTGACGCAAAAAACCCGTATTCAGACAAAAAACCTAACTACGAAAGAGATTATAAAACCGGTAAATATATCATTACCAATAATTACAAAAACGCCAGTCAAAATACAGATGATAATCAAAAAGCGTTTCTACCTAGAATGTGGAGTACAGAAACGGGACATATTCAAAACTATATCAGCTTTACAAATCCTCCAAAATTCAAAATAAACCCTAACTACGATTACGAGCAGGATTTAGGGAAATACGGAATTGACGCAAGCCAGCTAAGCGAGGACGAATACAATAAAGCAACTGCGCAA
This sequence comes from Flavobacterium azizsancarii, assembly GCF_027980145.1. GTDB lineage: Bacteria > Bacteroidota > Bacteroidia > Flavobacteriales > Flavobacteriaceae > Flavobacterium > Flavobacterium azizsancarii. The sequence continues at coordinate 31,104 of NZ_JAMZNK010000044.1, forward strand.
CTGCGTAATGAAGTCGAAAAAACCATTTCTGAGTTTAGAAATGCTTATGCCCAAAAACAAATTGATAATGAGGGTTACGTTAAGTTCCTAAAAAGCTATGGCGATTATTTAATTATTGAAAAACCAACTACCGTAGATAATTTCAGTTTTATGTTCGAATATCAATTTGGGTATATGTACTGGAGGTATTTAATGTGGAATTTTGTTGGACGACAAAGTGACGTTCAGGGAAAATACGATAATCTTGATGGAAACTGGATCAGCGGAATCAAGGCTCTTGACTCTGTACACCTTGGGTCTCAGGATAACTTACCATCTGATGTTTTAAACAATAAAGGAAGAAACGTTTACTATTTCTTGCCGTTTATCCTAGGTATTATTGGTATAATGTATCACGCCAATAAAGACCTTAAAAGTTTTTACGTGCTTTTAGCATTATTCCTTTTTACCGGAATTGCATTAAAAATTTACCTGAATGAGCGACCTTTTGAACCTCGGGAAAGAGATTATGCACTAGTAGGATCTTTTTATGTGTTTGCCATCTGGATAGGTTTTGGAGTTTATTCGCTCTACGAAAGCCTGCAGAAATATATAGCGCCTAAAATAGCCGGTCCGGTTATAATTGCCGCAAGTTTACTAGCTGCACCTGTTTTAATGGCTTCCCAAAACTGGGACGACCATGACAGATCAGGAAGATATACTGCAGTTGCAATGGCAAAAGCTTACCTGAATTCTTGTGATAAAAATGCCATTTTATTTACTATTGGAGACAATGACACGTTCCCATTATGGTATGCTCAGGAAATTGAAGGCATCAGGACAGATGTTAAAATCGTAAATACAAGCTTAGTCAACACTGACTGGTATATCGATCAAATGAAAACAAAAGCATACGAATCTGATCCTTTACCAATTTCATTTACACACGATCAATATGTAGGTGATAACCTGGATTACGTTGCTCATATTCCAAAAATTCAAACTCGTTGGAACATTATCGACTTTATTGATTTTATTAAAAATCCAAAATCAACTGTAGGATTACAAAACGGACAAACAATCCATTTTTATCCAACAAATAAAATCAGGGTTCCTGTTGACAAAGATGTTATCATCAAAAATAAGGTTGTCAATCCAAAATACAACGATTCTATCGTTCCTTATATGGATATTGACATCAAAGGAAATGCAATATATAAAAACCGCTTAATAATGTTGGATATCTTAGCCAATAACAATTGGAAAAGACCAATCTACTTTAGTGGTGGTGCTTTTGACGATGAAGATTACTTATGGTTAAAAGATTATTTACAATTAGACGGAATGGTCTATAAATTAGTTCCTATCAGAAATAAATATTCAAAAGATGGCGGACCAATGGACATGGGACAAATTGACGCAGATAAAATGTATAATATCGTAATGAAATGGGATTGGGGCAATAGCGATAGCGATAAAATTTATCATGATCCTGAAACCAGAAGAAACAGCATTACCTACAGAACAAATTTATCTCGTTTAATGAACCAGCTTATTAAAGAGGGAAAAATTGACAAAGCTAAAAACATTATCAACTTAGCGATGACAAAAATGCCTTTAGATAAATTTGGCTACTATTCTCTGGTAGAACCATTTGCAGGAGGATATTACAAAGTTGGAGAAACTGCAAAAGCACAGGATTTACTAAATAAACTGGTTCAGAAATACAAAGAAGAACTAAACTATTATGCCACTTTAACACCTGGCGATCAAACTGATTTAGCAATTGATATCATTACTGATATTGAACGTTACAGAAGTTTATTGCAAGTTATGAAAGACAATAAAGATCTTGCTTTCTACGAAAAACACAAAACCACATTCAACACTTATGTGAATGTTTTTGAACGTTTTGGGAGAGAAAAAGAATAATATACGAAAAACATAGCAATTAAAAAAATGCAGCACTATTTGATAAATAGCGCTGCATTTTTTATTTTTACATATCTGTAAATCAATTTAAAATGAGCTTTTATTGGGTAAAAACAAATTCATTCATAAAAAGGGTGTTTTCTAAATATTGTTGGGACATTCCAAACAATGAAAAGAAAATATACCTAACATTTGATGATGGCCCAACTCCGGAAATTACAGACTGGGTTTTATCTGAATTGAAAAAGTTCGATGCAAAGGCTACTTTCTTCTGTATTGGAAAAAACATAAAAGCCAATTTATCCTTATTCGAGAAATTAATTACTGATGGACACTCCATAGGAAATCATACGATGAATCATGTTAATGGCTGGAAAAGCAACAATAACGATTATATAGAAAATGTAAAAAATTGTGCCGCTGTTCTGGAAAAAGAAAAAACATGCAATCTTATATTTCGTCCACCTTATGGAAAAATAAAAAAGGCACAATCTAAAATCCTAAGAAAATTAGGTTACAAAATAATTATGTGGGATGTTTTGAGCGCTGATTTTGATCAGACCATTACTCCTGAAAAATGTCTTGAAAACGTTACTAAAAATGTAAAATCCGGAAGTGTAATTGTATTTCATGACAGCATTAAAGCTTCGCCAAATTTAAAATTTGCCTTGCCTAAAACTTTACACTTTTTAAAGGAAAACGGATATACGTTTGATATTATTCACTAAACAATAATACCAACGAAGAAGTAGTATTTTATAAATCGAATTGTTCCTGGACAATTCCAATAATAGTATTTGCATCTAACTCTCCTGACTGCCTCCAGATCATTTGCCCTTCTTTATATATCATTAATGTAGGAAGCCCCTTAATACGAAGTGCTTCTGCTAATTCCTGATTTTTATCCACATCAATCTTAATCACTTTGGCTTTATCGCCAAGTGCAGCAGCAACATCCTTAATTACAGGATGCATAGATACGGATGATTCGTTCCAATCAGTGTAAAAATCGATCAACACTGGAACTTGAGCATTTATAAGTTCTCCAAATTTTGACATAAAACCAAAAATTTAATTCTTTATTATTCTGTTAAAAAGAGATAATGATATACAAATGTAGCATTTTTAACGAATTAAGCCACATTGTTCCCTTTTTTTAGTTCAATCACTGTTATTTCAGGCATGATACCCACTCGTCCCGGATAAGCATGAAAACCAAATCCTCGATTTACATAAACATAGCGGCCAACATTTTCATACAGTCCAGCCCATTGCTTGTAAATATATTGTGCTAAACTCCATTTAAAATATCCCGGAATTTCGATTCCAAATTGCATGCCGTGTGTATGGCCTGCCAACGTTAAATGAAAGTTCTTAGGGTGATTTTTTATCTCATATTCCCAATGACTCGGATCATGGCTCATTAATACCTTAAAATCGTCCTGATGCACATTTTGAGAAGCTTTATTTAAATCTCCAGCCTTTTTAAAATTCTGACCCCAGTTCTCTACTCCGATTAAAGCGATTTTATCGTCGCCTTTCTGAATATAAGTATGTTCGTTTAACAAAAGCTCAAATCCAATTTGCCCGTAAAGATCCTTAATTGCCTTAAAATTCTCGTCTTTTTCCTTTTCAGATGGCCATGTCACATATTCACCATAATCATGGTTCCCTAAAACTGAAAACTTCCCGTATTGATATTCTTTTATTCTATTAAAAGTCTCTAACCACGGATGCATTTCTGTAGCATGGGTATTTACAATATCTCCGGTAAACAATATCATATCCGCTTCTTGCTGATTAATCAAATCAATAGCATAATTTATCTTTTCCGGATTATCAAAACTTCCGCTATGAACATCTGAGATCTGTGTGATCTTAAAACCATCAAAAGCATCCGGTAAATCAGGAAAATATATTGTTTGCCTAAATACTTTAAAATTATATTTGCCTTCAAAAATCCCGTAAATCAAGGATAAAAAAGGAACCGCAGCCAAACCTAATGCTATCTGACTAACAAACCTTCGCCTGTTAGGCATCATTTCTGAACGAGGCGCATTGTACATGAAGTAATTCAGGATACTTGCTCCTATTCTAAAAATATCTTCTCCGAACATTACAAGCGTTAAAACTATTTTTGGCACATAAACCAATAACATTAATCCCATTGTAAACATGGTTTGTCTGGTTTGCCCAACAGAACGATCAAATTGCGTAAAAGAGTAAATAATAAAAATTAAAAGCAATAAGCTTATAACCTGATAACTCACCAAAACCCATCTTAATCTGATTAAAGTGCGGAAGGCTTGATAAGAATAGAACTCAATAAATAAAAAAAGAGCACATAGAAGTACAAAACGTAAGATCATTATTTATAGTTTTAAACAAAGTAACAAAGAATGGAAATTTTATAGCTTTTTATTATCAAAAATTTAACTCAAATAACACAAAAAGCTGATAGATTTCTCTACCAGCTTTTTCTCTACCAAATTTTTTAAAACCTTTATAATCCACAACACGGTTTACATTCGCAAACCTATGTCGTTTTATTTTTTAGCTTCTGGTTTAGCAGCTTCTGCTTTAACTTCTGCTTTTTTAGTTTTTTTGTCTGCTTTTTTCTCTTTTTTAGGAGCTTTTGCTTCTTTTACCGGAGTTGTTTGAGCTGGAGTTGTTTGAGCGCTTACCATTGCAGTTGTTCCTAAAACAGCTACTGCTAACATTACTAATTTTTTCATGATTGTTGATTTATGATTATTATTATTTTCATTTATTATACCTCAAAGATATAATCACTAAATGAAGATTAAATGAAGATTGTACTACCTGAAAAAAATTAACTTTTAATTATGCTTTGTAACTTCCGGAAACAGCAACATAAAGACTGTACCTACATTTATCTCAGAGGCAACTTTAATTTCGATATGATGAAAAGAAGCGATACTATCCGCTATTGCAAGCCCTAAACCCTGACCATCCTGATCTGAACTAATTCTCGCAAACCTGTTAAATATATTTTCTATTTGAGAAGCATTCATTCCAATACCAGAATCTGTTATAGAAATAAAATATTTATCTTCTAAAAAACCATCCGTAACCAGAATAGTTCCTTTTGGCCTATTGTATTTTATAGCATTTGTTACTAGATTATAAATCAGAATATGAATCAGTGTTTTATTTCCTGTAAACATAAAATCATGTTCCATTTTATTCAAAAACTGAAGTTCCCTGTCATCAATCCTGTCTTGTAGATCCTCCTGAAGATCTGTAATTATTTCATGAAAATTTATAATTTCATTCGCCTGATACTGATTGTTTTCAATTCTTGAAATCAACAATAAATTATTGATGATTTTTTTCAGCATATCTAATGTCCTGAGCGAACCCGCTATTTTATCAAAAGCATTATCATCTAAAGAATCATTTTGGAGTAAATTTTCGAATTTACTTTTAAGCAACGCAATTGGCGTAAGCAATTCATGCGAAACGTTAGAAATAAATTGTTTTTCTTTTTTGAAAAGCTCCGCAATACGATCCATCATTTGATTCAATACAAAATCAAGTTCTCTAAAATCTCTCGATCTTGCTTTTATTGGTGTATGATCAAAGGCTTCCGGTTCATTGACTCGCCTTATTTTTGTATCAATAATTTTATAAAAAGGCTTAAGCAAATATTCGATATAAAAAGTGTCTGCCAAAAAAGTAATGAATAGTATGACTACGAAAACAATTATAATAAAAAACTTAATGATAAAAGTTAGGTCTTTTACTTCATTAAGACTGCTGCCAATTTCTAACTGATATCCTTGCTTGTCGAACGTAAAATGATACTGAAGGATCCTGTATTCATTTTCTTCTCCTTCGATAATGCGATATTCATTCGTAAAAACAGCTTTCTTTTGATTGTGTTTTATTGGAGATTTTGAAAGCACCAAAAACTCACTATGAAGTGTAGAAAACTGGGAATAGGTTTCTGTCGAATCATCAGAGTTTTCTATAAAATCATTTATTTCATTTCGGTCTAAATGATCAATGAATTTCTTCTTTTTTTCCAGAAGTCCATTATTAATATGTCTGTAAACAACATTTTCGACCAAAATAGGCAGCATTAGCCATAAAACTACAATCACTAACAATCTCGTCAGCGCATTAAAAATAGCTAATTGATGCTTTATCTTCACAATAATTTATTTATTCATTAATACGATAACCTACATTTCTAACAGTTTCAAACCAATCGATGGCCGTATGTTTATCCAATTTTTTTCGAAGATTTCGAACATGAACATCTATAAAATTAGAATCTGAATTTACTTCAAGAATGTCTCCCCAAATATGTTCTGTGAGTTGCAATCTGGTAATTACCCTATTTTTATTGAGTACTAAATATTGAAAAATATCAAATTCTTTTTTAGTTAAATTAATCGGCACATCATCATAACTTACTTTATAATCCTGAAGCTGTAACAAAAATCCATGAATACTTAAGTTATTCAAAGTAAAACCGTGAATCCTGCGAATAACAGCAAACAATCTCGCACTAAGTTCAGTTAATGCAAATGGTTTAGTCAAATAATCATCTGCACCAAGGTGCAAACCATTTATTCTGTCATCCAGTTCACCTCGGGCCGTAAGTACAATTACAGCCATTTTTGATTTTGTTTTTCTAACGGTTTTCAAAATATCAAAACCATCTCCATCCGGCAAACCAAGATCAAGAAGCATTGCATCATAATCATTACTACTAACTTCTTCTAAAGCATCACTGCAATTATGAGCAATTTTGCAAACATAACCTACGTTGCACAAAAAATCATAAACCTCGACAGCAAGCTCTTTATTATCTTCAACAATTAAAATATTCATAAACACAGCATTTAAGCGCAACTAAATTTAAGCAATTATAAAAAGCCTTGTTGCAAATTATAAAAAAAATAACGAATCAAAAAAAGCTGATAAATTTCTTTACCAGCTTTCCCCCTGCATCCTCATAATCATTACTTCTGTTTTGCCTCCCTTACAATTGTTTGAAAGCAAAAGAAAAACAATTTTATTATTTCATTTTAGTAGCATCAGCTTTTGGTGCTTCTGCTTTTACTTTTTTATCCGCTTTGTTTTTGTGATGTTTTGTAGCCTTAACCTCTTTTGCAGGTGCTGCCTGTGTTGGAGTTGTTTGTGCACTTACCATTGCGGTTGTTCCTAAAACTGCTGCTAATACTATAAATAAATTTCTCATGATTTCTAAATTTTAAATTATTTAAACTTTTATTTTACAATAACCTTTTTTCTTATTTTGCCTTTGGAGTTTCCGCTTTTGGAGCTTCTGACTTCACTTTTTTATCTGCTTTGTTTTTGTGATGTTTTGTGGCTTTTACTTCTTTTGCCGGCGCTGCCTGCGTTGGAGTTGTTTGAGCGCTAACCATTGCACTTGTTCCTAAAACTGCTGCTAATACAATAAATAAATTTTTCATGACTTTTAAGTTTTAAATTAATTAACCTTTTATTTTATAATACTCTTTTTCCTTATTTTTTTACTTGTGGAGCTTCCGTTTTCGGAGCTAGTGTTTTTTCTGATTTTACTTTTTTATCAGATTTTGTTTTAGGGTGTTTTGTCGCTTTAACCTCTTTTGCAGGAGCCGGCTTCACGTCTTTTGCAGGAAACGCACTTACCATTGCACTTGTTCCTAAAACTGCTACTAATAACATTAAGAAATGTCTCATGATTTCTAATATTTTGAATTAATAACTTTTATTTTATAATGACCTTTGTCTTATTTTTTCACTTTAGCAGTTTCTGCTTTTGGAGCCTCTGTTTTTTCTGATTTCACTTTTTTATCAGATTTGCTTTTAGTATTTTTTGTAGCTTTAGCTTCTTTTACCGGAGTTGTTTTAACTTCTTTTGCCTGAGTTGCTTTAGATTCTTTTACAGGAGCCGTTTTTATTTCTTTTGCAGGAGTTGCTTTAACTTCTTTTACCGGTGCTTTTTTTACTGGAGCCGGAGCTGCTGAAACCATTATACTTGTTCCTAAAACTGCTGCTAATAACATTAATGAATTTCTCATGATTTCTAATATTTAAATTGGTATCTCTTATTTTATAGATCAAATGTACCTCTGTAATATGAAGACAAAATGAAGAAAACCCTGAATAAAAAAAATTAACTTGATATTAACTATTTGTCGGTTTTTCTATCATATAACCTATATAAGGTCTTTTTAAATATTTATAATATCCATAATAATCATATGAACTGTGGTGCATCTCCAGGCGGTGCACACTGCCAAAATGGACTTATATTACTTATATGGTAAAAAATTTCTTTTTTGATTATTTTTTGAGACCCAATTGTTTATTTTTACAGACTAATATTTTTTTTATGTCTACTCAAAAACGCCTTTTTCTTCTCGATGCTTACGCTTTAATTTTTCGTGGTTATTATGCTTTTATAAAAAATCCACGAATCAATTCAAAAGGAATGGATACATCAGCGATTATGGGTTTCATGAACTCTCTTTTAGATGTTATAAAACGTGAGAAGCCAGACCACTTAGCTGTAGCTTTTGACAAAGGCGGAAGTCATGTAAGAACCGAGATGTTTACAGAATACAAAGCCAATCGCGATGCTACACCAGAAGCTATAAAAATTGCCGTACCTTATATTCAGGAATTATTAAGAGCAATGCATATTCCTATTATTGAAATAGAAGGATGCGAAGCCGATGATTTAATTGGAACAATCGCTAAACAAGCCGAAAAAGAAAACTACAAAGTCTTTATGGTAACACCAGATAAGGATTTTGCACAATTAGTTTCTGAAAATATATTCATGTACAAACCAGCCCGTATGGGAAATGGTATCGAAATTTGGGGTGTTCCCGAAGTTTTGGCAAAATTTGAAATTGAAAAACCGGAACAGGTAATCGATTTTCTTGGAATGATGGGAGATGCTGTCGATAATATTCCAGGATTACCGGGTGTTGGTGAGGTTACTGCCAAAAAATTCCTAAAAGAGTTTGGTTCAATGGAAAATCTTTTAGAAAACACTCATTTACTAAAAGGCAAGATGAAAGAAAACATCGAAGCTAATAAGGAAAAAGGAATTTTATCTAAAAAACTAGCAACTATTATATGTGATTGCGATGTGGTTTTCAATGAAAATGATTACGAGCTTTCACGTCCTGATATCGAGAAAACAGATGCTATTTTTCAGGAATTGGAGTTTAGAAGAATGGCAGAGCAATTTGACAACTTATTTAAAGTTGGCGGTGGAAACGAATTGGCAAACAAAGGTGATGAAGCTAAACTATATAAAAAACCACAACCAAAGAACGACGATCAATTTGATCTTTTTGGCGGCGGCGCAACTATAGATGAAAGCTCAGAAGAAAGAACTTCATTTTACAACACCCTGGAAAACACACCGCACTCCTATCAAGCTGTTGAAGGCGATTTAGGAATAAAATTATTGATACAAAATTTACAAAAACAAACATCTGTTTGTTTTGATACTGAAACTACCGGCTTAGATGCTTTGCACGCTGAATTGGTAGGAATATCCTTTGCATACGAAAAAGGAAAAGCATTTTATGTTCCGTTTCCGGAAAGTCAGGAAGAAGCTCAGGTTTTAGTAGATAAATTCAGGCCTTTCTTTGAGAATGAGAACATCGAAAAAATTGGTCAGAATTTAAAATATGATTTAAAAATCCTTTCTAATTACGGCGTTGTTGTAAAAGGAAAACTTTTTGACACGATGATTGCGCATTATTTGATTAATCCGGATATGCGTCATAATATGGATATTCTGGCTGAAACGTATTTGAAATATTCTCCAAAATCAATCGAAACTTTAATTGGTAAAAAAGGAAAAAACCAAATCACAATGCGTGACGTAGCTCTTGAAGAAATCAAGGAATATGCTGCTGAAGATGCGGATATAACATTACAGTTAAAAGAAATTTTTACTGCTGAATTAGACAAAACAGAAACTAAAAAATTATTTGACGAAATCGAAATTCCGCTGGTAAGTGTTTTAGCAGCTATGGAAACAGAAGGAATCCGTTTAGATGTCGAATTCTTAAGCGCAATGTCTAAAGAAATGGATGTTGAGATTAAATCTTTAGAACAAAAAATATACGAAACTGCCGGTGAGAAATTCAATTTAGCATCTCCAAAACAATTAGGAGATATTTTATTTGACAAATTAAAAATTGGCGGAGCAAAACAAAAGAAGACCAAAACGGGTCAATATGCAACTGGCGAAGAGGTTTTGACTTATTTAGCCAACGATAATCCAATCGTAAAACAAATTTTAGACTGGCGTCAAATGGTGAAATTACAAAGCACCTATATATTGGCTTTACCGGAACAAGTAGACAAAAAAACATTACGTGTTCATACGGATTATATGCAAACTGTTGCGGCAACCGGACGTTTGAGTTCTAATAATCCGAACTTGCAGAATATCCCGATTCGTACTGAAAGAGGACGTCAGATTCGTAAAGCTTTTGTTGCCCGCGATGAAAACCATACTTTAATTTCTGCCGATTACTCGCAAATAGAATTAAGAATTATTGCTGCTTTGAGTGGCGAAGAAAATATGATTGCTGCATTTAAAAACGGAGAAGACATTCACAAAGCAACTGCTGCAAAAGTTTTTGATGTGCCTTTAGATGAAGTTTCACGTGAACAAAGGAGTAATGCAAAAACAGTAAACTTCGGGATTATCTACGGTGTTTCTGCTTTTGGATTAAGCAACCAAACGTCATTATCCCGCAGCGAAAGTGCCGCTTTGATCGAAGCGTATTACAAAACATACCCTAGATTAAAATCATATATTCAGAAACAAATAGAATTTGCCCGCGAAAAAGGATATGTACAAACTATTCTGGGACGTCGTCGTTATTTAAAAGACATCAACTCCGCGAATGCTGTAGTTCGTAGTGCTGCCGAAAGAAATGCCGTAAACGCACCAATTCAGGGAAGTGCTGCCGATGTGATTAAAATCGCGATGATCAACATTCATAAAAAACTAAAAGAAGAAAACTGGAAATCAAGAATGTTACTTCAGGTTCATGATGAGCTTGTGTTCGATGTTCACAACGATGAACTCGAAAAAATTCAGCCTATGATCAAACACGAAATGGAAAATGCTTTTATGATGAGCGTTCCTCTGGATGTTGAACTAGGCTTAGGTAAAGATTGGTTAGAAGCACATTAAAAGAAAGTTTAATAGATTTATTTCTCAATTGCGTCTCTTCATTAAAAAATTAAAATTATGAATGAGAAAATCTATATCTTGCTGAAAATTTAAAATAACAAGACTAATCTTCCCTAAAAATCAAAATGAAAAGAAACACCTTATTAGCAATAATATCAATTTGCATACTTGCTACAGTAAATTTATTTTGGATTGTAAGATCTACTGCATCAATATCAATGGATCAGGAAATATCTTATAAGGTATCACAAATTATGGGATTTCTAGAATTTCTGGCGTACGCTGCATTATTACCTTTTTTTGTGACATTATACAAAAAACAATAAATAAAAGTTATTATGAATGAAGAATTAAATAAACTTTTTGAAATTAAAAATACTCAATCAGAAGAAAGTACAGACTCGGATTTATTCGATATAACTGTTCACCTCCTGATTAGAATAATAATTCCAATTTTTATTTTTTTTCTGCTATACTCGCTTGTAGAACATTCAGGCAATATAGGAATAGCATATCTAGCTTTTTTCTTCTCATTATTTATCCTTTTTTTAATAATCATTGCACTTTTAATTGAGGCCTCTAACCTTAACAAGAAGAATAAAATATATTTAAGAAATACCAATTATGTTATATTAGCTCTTTATACTCTTCCTTTTATATTGGGACTAATTGTAATTGCAAGAAATTCTTAAATAAAATCCAGATACTTCCTTACCTATTAAAATAAACAAAAAACCATTCGCCGCAGCGAATGGTTTTTGTTTATTTAAACTTTTCTTGTCGATTCCCGTTCTTTCAATTTTGTTTTGATGACGATGGTTTCGTAATCTGAAGTTTCTTCTTCTGATTCCTCTAAACGTTTGATCAATAACTTAGCGGCGACTTCTCCAATTTCAATTCCATGTTGACTAACTGTTGTCAAACTTGGGGACAAACGTCTTGAAGCCAAAATTCCGTCAGCAAAACCTATTATAGATATATCTTCCGGAACTTTATATCCTTTTTTCAAACTTACACGTAAAGCGGCAACTGAATCATTTTCATCCAAAGCAAAAATTGCATCGATTTTATGATCAAAAATTGCATCAATCTTACTCTTCATATCATCTTCAGAATCGGTACGAAGAATAATTTTTTCGTTTACCGGAATATTATTATCCGCTAAAGCTTTCAAATATCCATCTGCTCTTAATTTTCCGACACTTAAATTATCTACTGAAGAAATTAAGGCAATGTTTTTACATCCCAAATTAATTAAATGCTGCGTAGAATTTAAAGCTGAATCAAAATCATCAACTACAACTTTATCACATTCTACTTCATCTGCAATACGATCAAACATTACAATAGGAGTTCCATCATTTATAATTGCTGAAAAATGTGTGTAATCCTGTAATTTTTGTGCTTCTTCAGAAACTGATAGAATGAATCCGTCAATTGTTCCGTTGCTCAACATTTCAAGGGTATGAATTTCTTTCTCTAAAGATTCATTCGAAATACACGTAATTACATTATATCCTTTTTTATCGGCTACTTTTTCGATACCACTAAAAACCTTTGCAAAAAAGGAGTTTAATATATTAGGTATAATTACACCAATTGTTTTGGTTTTACGATTCTTTAAATTCAGACCAATAACATTCGGTTTATAATTTTTGAGTTTGGCATACTCCTTAATCTTCACCTTCGTTTGCTCACTGATTTCCGGACTGTCATTTAACGCCTTAGAAACCGTAGACACAGAAACACCTAGTTCTTTCGCAATTTGTTTTAGAGTTGCTTTAGCTTTCATTTAAAAATAATTTTATGTAATTAATACAAATATAGTAGAATTAGCGAAAATAAAACAAAAAACACCTACCAGTATTTGAAATTATAGGGCATTTTTGAAAATAAAAATAAAAAAGTGTGATTTTTCAAAACCGCACCTACAAAAATTACGTTAATACCTTAATACATGTTATTAACCTTTTTAAAAAACCTAGATTATGAAAAACGAAGTTAAAATTCATGAAGTTGACCCTTCATTGAATAATAGAAGGAGCTTTCTGAAGCTCAGCGGCTTAACACTAGTTACTGCAGGTTTGGTTTTTGCTGGCTGCAGCGATAATGACAATGATAACGATATGGAGGACACATCGTTACCAGGAATTAGAAATGGCGTATTTGACTTAGGCTCTGGTGACTTTGGAGTATTGACTTATGCTTATGCTCTGGAACAACTAGAAGCTGATTTTTATACTAAAGTTGTAAATTCTACAAGCTTTAATAGCACATTTAATGATATTGAACGTCAGGTATTAACTGATTTATATCATCATGAAGTAATTCACAGAGATTTTTTTAAAGCTGCTTTAACCGGAGCACTTCCTGATCCCAATTCTCAATTACTCCCTTCTTTAGCCTTTAATTACGGGTCTCTTAATTTTAATAGCCGTAATGATGTTCTTGCAACTGCAAAAGCCCTTGAAGACACTGGCGTTGCAGCTTATAATGGTGCCGGAAAACTAATTAAAAGCCCTGATTATTTACTATTAGCCGGAAAAATTGTTTCGGTAGAAGCCAGACACGCATCTGCTATTAGAAGTTTGATCAATCCTAATTCTAAGGATTTTGCCGGTGATGATATTGTTAGTGTGTCAACCGGATTGGATGTTGCAAAAGATCCATCTAAAATTCTGCCAATTGCAGGAGGATTTATTACTACAAAATTTACTGCCAAATATTTACCTTAATCTTAACTAGCTAAAACTTAGAAATTATGAATATTTTAAAATTTATAGAAACATTTACTGATGATAGCTTAATGAGAAGCACTGGCTCGAGAAGAGACAGTTTTAATCAGTTTGGAAACATAGGAAAAACACTGGCATATGCATCAATCCCATTTGGATTATCAGCTATGGCAAATAAGGCATTCGCAAAAGATATTACTGCAACACCGGCAACACCTATTGGAGCTTTACAATTTGCATTAACATTAGAATACCTGGAAAACGAATTTTACGCAATGGCATTAGACTCCGGAGTAATCCCGGCATCAGAAAATGGAGGTCGTGATCTAAAAGTTTTTCAACAAATTGCAGCACACGAATCAAGTCATGTTAAATTTTTGATTGCAGGTTTGGGCGGAACAGCAAGTGCAAACTTTGTACCTAAACCCACTTTTGACTTTACTGTAGGCGGCGCATTTGATCCGTTTCACGACTATCCTACCTTCTTAGCATTGGCCCAGGCTTTTGAAGATACAGGTGTAAGAGCTTACAAAGGTCAGGCAGCAAATTTAATTAGTGCCCCTGATTTATTAACTGCCGCATTACAAATTCATTCTGTAGAAGCACGTCACGCTTCAGAAGTTCGACGTTTACGCGGATTAAAAGGATGGATTTCGAATAGTGAAAGAGGCGCAGGAATGCCTGCTGCCACACAAGCTGTTTATGACGGCGAAGGAGTAATAACTCAGGCAGGATTTAATACCTCGACTGCATTTGGAGCCTCCGCAGGATCAGAAGCTTATGATGAACCACTTACGACACAACAAGTCGTTGATATTGCAAATTTATTTATTGTTTAACAACAAATAATTCTAAATATTGAACCACCTTCGCGTTATTGTGAAGGTGGTTTTTTTTTATTGTTTTAAATATAAAACTGAAACCCTGATTTTCAGCAGATAAAATATTCTTTTCAGGTATTTGGTTTTAAAATAATTAATTGTACTTTTGCATCCCCTTTATTGGGGATGGAATGTTTAATTAAAATAATATTATGGACGCATTAAGCTACAAGACAATTTCAGCAAGCAAAGCCACTGTTACTAAAGAGTGGATTGTTGTAGATGCTGAGGGTCATAACTTAGGTCGTCTTGCTTCAAAGGTTGCGATGATCTTAAGAGGTAAGTACAAACCAAGTTACACACCACACGTTGACTGTGGAGATAACGTAATTGTTATCAACTCAGAAAAAATTAACCTTACAGGTAGAAAAATGGATGACAAAGTTTACGTACGTCATACAGGTTACCCAGGAGGACAAAGAACTTTAACTGCTAAAGTATTGCAATCTAAAAACCCTGCATTACTAGTAGAAAAAGCTGTAAAAGGAATGTTACCTAAAAATAAATTAGGAGCTGAACTTTTTAGAAATCTAAATGTTGTTGTAGGATCTGAGCACAAACAAGGAGCTCAAAAACCTAGAACTGTTAACCTAAACGATCTTAAGTAATGGGAGTTATTCACAAAATCGGTAGAAGAAAAACCGCTGTTGCACGTGTATATGTTTCTGAAGGAACAGGAAAAATCACTGTAAACAAAAAAGAATTCGCAACTTACTTTCCAACTGCAACTTTACAATACAAAGTTTTACAACCAATGTCTATGACAGAAAATGTAAATAACTTTGATGTAAAAGTAAATGTTTACGGAGGTGGGTCAACTGGTCAGGCAGAAGCTGTAAGAATGGCATTAGCACGCGTTATGTGTGAAGTAAATGCTGAAAACAGAGCTATCTTAAAACCAGAAGGTTTATTAACAAGAGATCCAAGAATGGTTGAACGTAAGAAATTCGGTCAGAAGAAAGCTCGTAAGAGATTCCAATTCTCTAAACGTTAATATTACCTGTCTTGTTCAATTAGGACAAGACATGATCAATTATTTATTGAAATTAAAAAACACAGTTGTTGTTGCTCTCCTACCGAGGTAGGAAATAGTTTAGCATCTAAATGTATAAAGCCTGGGAAACCGCCATTTATACATTGCTAATCAACAGAACGTAAACTAGTACAAAAATGGCAAACAAAATAGAAGTAAAAGACTTACTAGAAGCAGGTGTTCACTTTGGACACATGACTAGAAAATGGGACCCAAATATGGCCCCTTACATTTATATGGAGCGTAATGGTATTCACATTATCAATCTATATAAAACTGCAGCGAAAATTGAAGAAGCTAGTGAAGCGATGAAAAAAATCGCTGCATCAGGTAGAAAAATCTTATTCGTAGCTACAAAAAAACAAGCAAAAGACATCGTTGCTGAAAAAGCAAAAGCTGCAAACATGCCTTACATCACTGAAAGATGGCCTGGTGGAATGCTAACTAACTTTGTAACTATCAGAAAAGCCGTTAAAAAAATGTCTTCTATTGATAAAATGAAGAAAGATGGTACTTTCATGACGTTATCTAAAAAAGAGCGTTTGCAAGTTGATCGTCTACGTGCTAAATTAGAGAAAAACTTAGGTTCAATCGCTGACATGTCTAGACTACCAGCTGCATTGTTCGTAGTAGATATCAAAGCTGAACATATCGCAATAAAAGAAGCACAAAAATTAAACATTCCAGTTTTCGCAATGGTTGATACGAATTCTGACCCAAGAGAGGTTGATTACGTTATTCCTGCAAATGATGATGCTTCTAAATCAATTGACAAAATTTTATCTTTAGTGACTGCTGCTGTAATCGAAGGTCTTTCTGACAGAGGTTCTGACAAGGAAACTGAAGCTGCAACAACAGAAGAAGCTCCGGCTCCTGCTGCTGCTGTAGAAGCTGCTCCTGCTGCACCAGCTGTTGAAGCTGCTGCTCCTGCTGCAACTGAAGAATAAATCAAATTTAAATTCCAAATTTTAAATTCCAAATTCCAAATACAAATTAAAAACGTTATGTTGATAATTTAATAAAATTGGAGTTTGGGATTTAGAAGATGGAATTTTTACTTTTAACATTAAAATTCAAAATATTATGGCAACAATTACTGCTGCAGACGTAAATAAATTAAGACAAACTACAGGCGCCGGAATGATGGACTGTAAAAAAGCTTTAGTTGAAGCTGATGGAGATTTCGATAAAGCGATACAAAACCTTAGAGAAAAAGGTCAAAAAGTTGCTGCTAATCGTTCTGACCGTGAGTCTTCTGAAGGAGCTGCTGTTTCTTTTGTTAATGCTGACAAAACTAAAGGAGCTATCATAACTTTAAACTGCGAAACAGATTTCGTAGGTAAAAATGAGGCTTTCGTAACTTTAGCTAAAGAATTAGTTGAAAAAGCAATCAACTTTTCTTCTAAAGAAGAATTCTTAGCTTCAGATTTCAACGGAATTACTGTTGCTGAAAAATTAATCGAGCAAACTGGTGTTATCGGTGAAAAAATCGAAATCGGTGGTTTTGAAATTTTAGAAGGTGCTTTCGTAGGATCTTATGTTCACGTTAACAAAATTGCTGCATTAACTGCAATTTCTGCACCAATTGCTAATGGTGACGTTTTAACTAAAGATATCTCTATGCAAGTTGCTTCTATGGGAGCTGATACATTATCTTACAAAGATTTTGACCCAGCTTTCGTTGCTTCTGAGCTTGCAGCTCGTATTGCTGTAATCGAAAAAGAAAATGAAGAAGCAAAACGTTTAGGAAAAACTTTAAAAAATGTTCCTAAATATATTTCTTTCTCTCAATTAACTGAAGAAGTTTTAAAACAAGCGGAAGAAGATGCTAAAGCTGAATTAAAAGCTGAAGGTAAACCAGAACAAATTTGGGATAAAATTATTCCAGGAAAAGTTCAACGTTTCATCTCTGACAATACTACTTTAGATCAGGAGAAAGCTTTATTAGATCAAAACTTCATCAAAGATGACAGTAAAAAAGTAAGTGACCATGTTAAAGGATTCAACGTTGAAATCACAGGTTTCAAAAGAGTTTCTTTAGGTTAATATATTATTTCAATTAAAAAGCCCGAATATTTATTTGAGGGCACTGAAAAACATCCCTTATTTTTGATCAGGTTTATTTTTTAGAC
Source organism: Flavobacterium azizsancarii (assembly GCF_027980145.1). Lineage (GTDB taxonomy): Bacteria > Bacteroidota > Bacteroidia > Flavobacteriales > Flavobacteriaceae > Flavobacterium > Flavobacterium azizsancarii. Next base: position 49,010 of record NZ_JAMZNK010000044.1, read on the forward strand.
AATAAAAAACGCTTATAACAGGATTTAAAAATATCCGTTATAAGCGTTTTTC
>NZ_JAMZNK010000045.1 GCF_027980145.1 Flavobacterium azizsancarii
TACAGTTTTGGACTTCAGTTTGTGTTGCAACCTTATCCAACATCTTTGGCCTTTTATATAGTTTCTGTTCGTCAGGTCAAGAGTTTGCCTACTGCTTCCTTCAGATTCCACTAACGCAATGGACACCCTTGCATTCAGCTAACACTTCCCACTGTAAAGGCGTGTTCGGGACTTACACCCTAGAGTTATCGCCCATGCTGGGCACACAACAATAAAGCCAAAGCAAGAATAACATCCGGCTTTGGCTTTATTAAAAAAATAATTATAATTCCTTACTTCACTTCACTTCATAAACATTATTTGCAGCTTTTACATCCGCCATTAATCCGCTTGGATCTATGGTAATCTTTTTGATTGCTGTTTTATTTTTGTCTATTGTAAAACTGTAGTTCGACTGCGCCCACGCCCAATCCTCCAAAACTGTTCTTTTGACATTAGGGTTTGGATTTGGCTTAATGAAATTCATCATTCTTAAAGGAATATAAAAACTCTCTGAAGTTCCATCAGTATATTCAACTGTTAAATCTATTGGCATTGGCATTCTGCCTATTCTTTCTAAACTTACAGTAGTTTTTCCTGCATTATCAGCCACATCTTTGATACCATAATCAATTGTGTTTGTAGTTTCAGTCCAATCAATTAAATACCAGTCCAGCTCAGCTCCTGAAACTCTTTCGGCTGTTCTTTTGATATCGTTTGGTGTTGGATGTTTGAACTTAAAATCATTGAAATATCTTTTTAGGGTAGCATCTACATTCTCTTTTCCAATTACATATTCTAATTGCGATAAAAAGATACTTCCTTTAACATAGGCCGAAATACTGTATGGTCTGTTTTCATCATAACGGTCACCATGAGTTCCTTGCGGCTGCTCTTTTCCGGAATTGACTAATTGATAATAAGCAGCATAATTTCCTTTAAAAGGATTCACTTCTTTTTTATCTCCTTTTAGTTCATTCAAAGCACTGTCTTCAATATACGTTGTAAAACCTTCATCCATCCAAGGGTGTTTTGACTCATTTGAAGCTAAAATATGCTGAAACCACGAGTGTCCTAATTCATGTGTTGCTGTTCCCAGAATTCCCTGAAGCGTTCCGTTTCCTAGCATCAAAGTACACATTGCATATTCCATTCCGCCATCTCCACCTTGAATAAAGGAGTATTGTTTGTATGGATAAGCCCCTACTCTATTATTGTAATAATCCATAACTTTTACCATTAAAGGCTCTAATTGTTTCCAATTTTCAGTTGTCTTTGGATTGTTTTTGTAGAAGAAATGCAAATCGACATCGTTTGGTCCTTTTACAATATCATGTGTATATTCTTTGTCTGCCGCCCAGGTAAAATCATGAACATCCGGTGCAATAAAATGCCACGTCAATGTTTTTGTTTTCTTTGGATACGTAACTGTTACACCTGCATCCTGATACCCGTGTCCTATTTCATTCTTGTCTTGCAAATATCCTGAACCACCTATAGTGTAATCTTTGTCAATTGTGATTTTTACATCAAAATTCCCCCAAACACCGTGAAATTCTCTTCCGATGTAAGGATCTGCATGCCAGCCTTCAAAATCAAATTCGGCTAATTTAGGATACCATTGCGACATTGATAATTCGACTCCTTCTGAGTTGTTACGTCCTGTACGACGAATCTGAACCGGAACCTGACCATCAAAATCTAGGGTAAAAGTAGTTTTTGAATTTGGTAAAATTGGTTTTGCCAAAGTCACTTCCATTATTGTTCCTGAAACTCTGGTTTGAGCCGTTACACCATCTTGTTTTAAATTGGTAATTTTCAAGAACCCAATTTCGTTAGGTTTTAACGTTTCAATTCGGCTTTGTTTTACCTCTTTTCCATCAGCACCTTTTACTTTGGTTACCATTCTTCCGTCAGGATCTTTTATAGTATGCAAACGTGCATCCATTTCGCTCCCCGGTTGAAAAGCATTTAGAAATAAATGATAAAATACCTTTTTTAAAGTATCCGGAGAATTATTGGTATATACCAATTCTTGTTTTCCTTTGTATTGGTAGTTTTTTACATCCATGGAAACTTCCATTTTATAATCAACGTGTTGTTGCCAATATGGAGCGTTTTGTGCAAATGCCGGGCTTAAACCCAGACTCAAAAAGGATAGTAGTAAAATTTTTCGCATCATCGTTTTAATAAAAATGGAAGAGTTGCCACTCTTCCATTGGATTAGTACTGTATGTTATTTTTTATTTCTTTGACATCTTTTCTGCCATTAATAAAGCATTATAAGCATTGACCATTTTGCCTGTTCTTGATGACTCTTTTGAAGAAACCGCTACAGGTTTTTGAGTTGGATCTGGATTTTCTCCTAAAATTACCATAGAAGGAAGTGCCACGCCGGAATCCATCAAAATTTGCTTAACCTGAGCTGCTTTTAGTTTTGGATAATAAGAACGAATCAATGCTGCAACTCCTGCTGCATTTGGAGACGCCATTGACGTTCCTTGCAAATACTTGTATTTATTATTTGGAACCGTTGCATAAATCTCTTCACCCGGTGCAAAAACGTCAACATTTATTTTACCGAAGTTTGAAAACGGCGCTACAACATTTTCTCCGTATTTATTATTGATTGCGCCAATTGTAATCACGTTATTAGCAAATTCTTTGATATTATCTTCAGAATCATTTGGGTAATTAACGTTTTCTTTTTTATCGATATCATATCCGTCATTTCCTGCTGCGTGCACAATTAGAACATCTTTTTTAGCCGCATATTTTATCGCATCATACACCCACTTTTTGTGTGGAGAAAAACTTTTCCCGAAACTTCCGTTAATTACTTTTGCTCCGTTATCAACTGCATAACGAATAGCCAAAGCGATATCTTTATCATACTCATCTCCATCAGGAACTGCTCTCACAGTTAATATTTCGACATTATTCGTAACACCGTCACCTCCTAAATCATTACCACGAATTTGCGCAATAATTCCGGCAACGTGAGTTCCGTGCAGTGCTTTTTCTTTATCCGGTCCAAAAACAACATTATTACCATAATATTTGTCTTTGATATCTTCAGGATTATCTCCTACGATTTTTCTTCCGTCATAATCCTTATTCAAATTATAATTGAATTGATCGTAAACAGATTCTCTGTAATCTTCTAATTCTGCTTCAGGATCAAAAGTTGGTCCTGCATTAGTCAAAATTTGGGTCATAACCATTTTAGCTCTCGCTACTTTTGGATCTACTGACGAAACTTTGCTTAAATCTTCTAAGTTATAAGTTGTTTTATTTAACTCCTTTTTAATAGTGTTATGTACATCTATTAAGAAGTCGACTTGTTCCTTATCTTCTATAACTTTCTTCGTTTTTTCTTCGTATTGCTCCAGAGCCGCTTTGTATTCAGCTGATCCATCATCTCCTTTTTTAACAATACGGGTCATTTCAAGATTTTCGTGAACGGCATCTCCAAGAAAATTCCATCCGTGAACATCATCAATAAAACCGTTTTTATCATCATCGATTCCGTTACCCGGAATTTCTTTAGGATTTCTCCAGATCATACCTTGTAAGTCCGGATGCTCAATATCTACACCAGAATCTACTATACCTACAATTACTTTTACGCCTTTTTTTCCTTGCAATAATTCGGCGTAAGCCCTGTCAACACTCATTCCCGGAATTGAATCTTTGATTAAATCAAGATGGCTCCATCTTTTTAATTCATTTTCGCTAAGCGGTCCTTTTTTAACTACTGATAAAGGAGCAGTAATCATTTCTTTTGAAGTAGCAACCTGTGCTTGCAAAGTAGCACTGCAACCTGCTAGTACAAGTAATGCAAAGGCAGATAAAGTATTTAATTTTATAGAACTCATGTATCTATTTTTAATAAAGTTAAAATATGGGTCTAAATTATGATTTTTTGTTACATAAAACTAACGATTAACACTGTGTTATGATTTTTACCTTGGTATAAAAGGGGGCTAAAATTTTATTCTAAACTTTAAAAACAAAAATTTTATTTAATTTAAAGGTAAATTTCTTACCTGATTGATTACAAGGCAAAATATGTTAAAAAAGGCGTGCTCTTTACGTTTTCACGTAAAGAAATTTCGATTCTAATTTGTACACTTGCACGACGTATAAGATTGCAGGTTGCAAGGACAACAAAGACGGAGAAACAATTGGTCAGATTTGGAAATTCAAAACCAACTAAAATTTTAGGATTATAATTTGTTAAACTAAAAAATCCCATTTTCGACATACTGAAAATGGGATTTTTTTTTATGATTTAAATTTTGTTTTAAAGAATCTCTTCACAAGTAAAAACGTCTTTTAACCGGACACCTTTTTCTGTATGTTCAACCGTTATAATTTGATTGTGCGCATCATGCTCTAAAAATAAATAATAATTATTGTCTGCTGCTTCATTCAAAAATTTTGATTTCTCAGGCATTGTCAACAAAGGTCTTGTATCGTAACCCATAACATATGGTAAAGGAATATGTCCCGCTGTGGCCAACAAATCTGCACAAAAAATGATAGTTTTATCCTGATATTGAATGTGCGGGATCATCTGCTTTTCGGTATGGCCATCGACATAGTAAATTCCAAAATTCATTTCTTCAGAAAAGCCAAAATCAGATTCGGGACGTTTTATAAAATTCAATTGTCCGCTTTCCTGCATCGGTAAAATATTCTCTGATAAAAAAGACGCTTTTTCACGAAGATTTGGTTTTGTTGCCCATTCCCAATGATTTTCATTCGTCCAAAACTTAGCATTTTTAAAAGCCGGTTCATAAAAAGTTTTATCTGAATTCCACTGAACGCTTCCTCCACAATGGTCAAAATGCAAATGCGTCATAAAAACATCGGTAATATCATCTCGCTGAAAACCATATTTTGATAATGATGTATCGATCGAATGTGATCCCCAAAGCGAGTAATAGCCAAAAAACTTTTCAGATTGTTTATCTCCCATTCCGGTATCAATCAAAATCAATCGGTTTCCGTCTTCAATAAGCAAGCAACGCGCAGCAATATCAATTAAATTATTGGCATCTGCAGGATTGGTTTTGTTCCAGATTGTTTTGGGTACAACGCCAAACATTGCGCCGCCATCTAACTTAAAATTTCCGGATTCTATTGGGTAAAGTTTCATGAGAATTAATTTCTAATATTGAAACAAAGCTAGGAAATACAATCTCCTAATACTAGAAATTCTGTAATAATGTTTCTGAAATTGCCCACAGATTAAACTGATTTTACGGATTTACGCAGATTTTTTTTGGCTTAAACGCATGTTCAAAGCTTTGGTAAAAGAAAAACTCAGCGTAAATCCGTAAAATCCGCAGGCTAAATTTTCGTTATATTATTCCAGCGTAATCGCAGTACTTCCCATTATTTCTTGTTTGTCGAAGAAATTGACAAAATAAGTTCCTTTTTGAAATGCATTTTCATCAGCATTTAAAACCCCATAAACATTCGTTGCTTTTCCCTGAAAGTCAACAGCAACTATAAAACTATAGACCAAAGCTTTATTGTTTCCAAATTCGATCAGTTTGTTCTCGCCTAAAACTTTATTTTTCTGATCTAAAACCTGAATATAAAAAACTCTTTTTCCTGTCTTGGCAACAGTATTTCCGTTTATAGAAAAGCTCATTTTAAGCTTTTTAGTATTTTTCGCCTTTTCCGTTTCTAACTCTTGTCCGGATTTTTTCTCCCGAAGTGCTATTACGTTAAAATTGCCAGGAACTAGCTTTGAGGCATCTTTTAAAGTCGATTCCAGTTTTTTTTGTTTAGAAACCAAGGTATCATTTTCAGTCTTTTGTTTGTACATCACAACATTCTGACTTTCAATTTCGCTAAGCAAATTTTTATTTTGAGATTTTAATTTTTTAACTTCAACAACCTTAGTTTCCAATGCGATTTTCATATCAGAAAGTTGTTTTCTATACACCTTAATTTGTGCAACAGAAGGATTTTTTGAAGCCTTGATGATTTCCATCAGGTTTTCAATATTTTTCTTTTCAAGTTCTAACTGTTGGGATAATGAAGTTTTCTCAAGAATTGCAGCGTCATAAGCCACTTTTAAAGTGACTAGGGAATCTAAAATATTTTTCTGAGAAAGTGATTCATCATTTGAATCATTAAATTTCTGATCTATTGTTACCTCCTTAGTTTTTTCCTCAATTTCATTTGACTCTCTACTAAAAATAAAGAATGTAGCACCTAATCCAAAAACAAATAACACTGCTAAAAGTGCTTTTACCCACTTATTTTTGTATTGTTTTTTCATAATTACTGACAATTTTCTGCAAAAGTAGTGATAAAAAATTGCTTGCAACCCGTATAAATACGCTTTTTTAGCCCTAAAAAACAAGACTTGATAAGCAAATCCTACAAAACTAGTAGGTTTTTAAATTTTGATGTAAAAACACTAATAAACAAATAAACCACAAAAACAATGATAATTGATTTATCAATATAACTATTATCTATTTTAACATTTGTTATAATAATGTGAAGCGTTATGGAAAAAGGTTTTTAAGTCGTATCTTTGCAGATAATTTCATTTGAACATTGAAAGACAGCACTTTAAAATGTAATAATTTAATTACTATTTTAAATGTGATTTCAAATGAAAGCAAAAACAAATACCATAAACAATGATAAAAGTTTCTGATACAGCCAAAAAGAAAATCATCGACTTGATGAAAGATGATGGTTTTGATGCTGCACATGACTACGTAAGAGTAGGCGTGAAAAGTGGCGGATGCTCTGGTTTGTCATATGATTTAAAATTTGACAAAGCCAAAGGCGACGACGATAAAATATTTGTAGACAACGACATAACAATTGCAGTTGAAAAAAAATCATTTCTATATTTAGCCGGAACAATACTTGAATTTTCTGGCGGATTAAACGGAAAAGGTTTTGTATTCAACAATCCAAATGCAAGCAGAACTTGTGGTTGCGGAGAATCATTCTCGTTATAAATTAAAGTCTAAAGCAAAAATTTAAACGCTTAAAATTTTAAGCGTTTTAAAAAACTAAAAAATGTCAAAATATACTGAAGACGATTTAAAAATCGAACTCGAAACTAAAGAATACGAATACGGATTTTATACTGATATTGAATCGGAGACGTTTCCTATTGGCTTAAACGAAGATATTGTAAGAGCTATTTCTCTTAAAAAAGAAGAACCACAATGGATGACTGACTGGCGAATCGAGGCTTTTCGTGCCTGGAAAGAAATGATCGAACCAGAATGGGCAAATGTTCATTATGTAAAACCTGACTTTCAGGCAATATCTTACTATTCAGCTCCAAAACAAGTAGATCCAAACAAAACTTTGGATGATGTGGATCCGGAACTTCTTGAAATGTACAAAAAGTTAGGTATCTCTGTCGATGAACAAAAAATGATGAACAATGTCGCTATGGATATTGTTGTCGATTCTGTTTCTGTGGCTACTACTTTCAAAAAAACATTAGGAGAAAAAGGAATTATTTTCTGTCCAATTTCAGAAGCTATAAAAGAGCATCCTGAATTAGTTCGTAAATATTTAGGAAGCGTTGTACCTCAAAAAGACAACTTCTATGCAGCATTAAACTCAGCGGTTTTCTCTGACGGAAGTTTCTGTTATATTCCAAAAGGCGTTCGTTGCCCAATGGAACTTTCAACTTATTTCAGAATCAATCAGGCAGGAACAGGACAATTCGAAAGAACTCTTGTTATTGCTGATGCAGGAAGTTATGTTTCATACCTTGAAGGTTGTACAGCTCCAAGTCGTGACGAAAATCAATTGCACGCCGCTGTTGTTGAATTGATCGCTTTGGATGATGCCGAAATTAAATATTCTACTGTTCAAAACTGGTTTCCAGGAAACAAAGAAGGAAAAGGTGGGGTTTATAATTTCGTAACCAAAAGAGGTTTATGCGAGACAAACGCTAAAATTTCATGGACACAAGTAGAAACTGGTTCTGCTGTAACCTGGAAATATCCTTCATGTATCTTAAAAGGAGACAACTCGGTAGGAGAATTTTATTCAATCGCCGTTACCAATAATTACCAACAAGCAGATACGGGAACTAAAATGATCCATTTAGGTAAAAATACTAAATCGACTATTATTTCTAAAGGTATCTCTGCCGGTAAATCTCAAAACAGTTACCGTGGATTAGTGCAAATTAGCCCCAGAGCTGATAATGCAAGAAACTTTTCGCAATGTGATTCTCTTTTAATGGGAAACAATTGCGGAGCGCATACTTTCCCTTATATCGAAAGTAAAAATCCATCGGCTAAAATAGAACACGAAGCAACTACAAGTAAAATTGGAGAAGATCAGGTTTTTTATTGTAACCAAAGAGGTATCCCAACTGAAAAAGCGATTGCCTTAATTGTAAACGGTTTCAGTAAAGATGTATTGAACAAATTACCAATGGAATTTGCTGTTGAAGCTCAAAAATTATTAGAGATTTCTTTAGAAGGATCTGTAGGTTAATTGCACAATGGAAGGTAAGAAAGTAATCATTTTAGGTTCATCCAGAAAAAACGGAAATACAACAAAAATTGTAGACGAGATTTCTAAAGAACACGGAATAGACATAATTGATTTGAGTGATTATAACATTTCTTATTATGATTACGAAAGCAAAAACAGAGAAGACGATTTTTTCCCTTTAATAAAAGGAATCATCGAAAAGTACGACACTTTAATTTTTGCGACGCCAATATATTGGTACAATATGAGCGGTATTATGAAGGTTTTCTTTGATCGCTTTTCGGATTTAATCCGAATTGAAAAAGAAACCGGACGAAAACTTAGAGGAAAAAAAATTGGTGTGATCTCAAATTCACACGATAATGAAATCGAAGATAGTTTTTACATTCCGTTCAAAAAATCAGCCGATTATTTAGGCATGGAATATTTAGGACACGCGCATTTTAATGCCAACATCCTAAACCAGACAACAAAAATAGAATTGACATTTATATAAAATAAAAGAAAACAATGTTATCAATAAAAAACCTTCACGCCTCAATTGGTGATAAAGAAATCCTTAAAGGAATTAATATAGAAGTTAAAGCTGGCGAAGTACACGCTATCATGGGACCAAACGGTTCTGGAAAAAGTACACTTTCGGCTGTAATTGCCGGAAACGAAAATTACGAAGTTACTGATGGAGCTGTTTTCCTTGACGGAGAAGATCTTGCTGATTTAGCTCCGGAAGAAAGAGCACACAAAGGAGTTTTCCTTTCTTTTCAATATCCTGTAGAAATTCCTGGAGTTAGCGTTACTAACTTTATGAAAACTGCTATCAACGAAACTCGTAAAGCAAACGGTCAAGCCGAAATGCCAGCGAATGAAATGCTAAAAGTAATTCGTGAGAAATCTGAATTATTAGAAATCGACCGTAAATTTTTATCACGTTCTTTAAACGAAGGTTTTTCTGGTGGTGAGAAAAAAAGAAACGAGATATTCCAAATGGCAATGTTAGAACCAAAATTAGCGATCCTTGACGAAACCGATTCTGGTCTTGACATCGATGCTTTAAGAATCGTTGCTAACGGAGTAAACAAATTAAAAAGCGAGAAAAACGCAATTATCGTGATCACGCACTACCAACGTTTGTTAGATTATATCGTTCCGGATTTCGTTCACGTTCTTTACAACGGAAGAATCGTAAAATCAGGCGGAAAAGAACTGGCTTACGAACTGGAAGAAAAAGGATACGACTGGATTAAAGCAGAAAACTAGTTTACAGTTACAGTTTACAGTTTACAAAACTCATAACTTATAACTCATAACTCATAACTACAGAAATGGATTTAAAAGAAAAATTAGTATCGTCTTTTATGGCTTTTGAAGAGCGTATCGATGTACATTCAGATTTACATGATATTCGCACCAAAGCACTAAAAAACTTTGAAAATAAAGGTTTCCCAACCAAAAAAGAAGAAGCTTGGAAATATACATCGCTAAACGCCATCTTAAAAAATGACTTTACGGTTTTTCCAAAAGAAGAAAATGCAATCGAATTTAATCAGGTAAAAAAATACTTTTTACATGAAATCGACACTTATAAATTAGTGTTTATCGATGGTGTTTTTAGCTCACATTTGTCTTCTACAACACATGACGGAATCGACGTTTGTTTGATGTCATCGGCATTGACCAAACCAAAATATAAAATGGTTATTGACAAATACTTCAACCAAATTGCCAGCAAAGACGAAAGTTTGACTTCGTTGAATACTGCTTTTGCAAGTGAAGGAGCTTTTATCAATATTCCTCAAAAGAAAGTCGCTGATAAGCCAATTGAAATCATGTATTTCTCTACAGGTAATGAAGCTGCGTTATTGGTTCAGCCTAGAAATCTGATTATTGTTGGAGAGAATTCTCATGTTCAGATTATCGAGCGTCATCAGAGTTTGAATGAAAATCCGGTTTTAACCAATTCGGTTACTGAGATTTTTGCTCAAAAACGTGCTATTGTAGATCACTACAAAATTCAAAACGATAATATCGAGGCGAATTTAATCGACAACACTTACGTTTCGCAACAACAGGAAAGTCACGTTTACGTGCATACTTTTTCGTTTGGAGGAAATCTGACCCGTAACAATTTGAACTTTTATCATTTTGGTGAAAGATTGACAAGTACACTAAACGGAATCACTATTATTGGCGAAAAACAACACGTAGATCATTATACTTTGGTCAACCACGCAACGCCAAATTGCGAAAGTTTCCAGGATTATAAAGGAATTTTCTCTGATCGCTCAACAGGAGTTTTCAACGGAAAAGTATTGGTAGAAAAAGAAGCTCAAAAAACAAATGCTTTCCAAAAAAGCAATAATATTTTATTGAGCGATAAAGCAACTATCAATGCAAAACCACAATTAGAAATTTTTGCAGATGACGTAAAATGTTCTCACGGTTGTACTGTAGGACAACTTGACGAAACTGCAATGTTCTACATGCAATCTCGTGGAATCCCGAAAAAAGAAGCTAAAGCTTTGTTGATGTACGCATTCTCAAATGCTGTTATCGAAAGCATTAAAATACCTGAACTGAAACAAAGAATTACTAAAATCATCGCTACGAAATTAGGTGTGAATTTAGGATTTGATTTGTAGAAAGCTTAACCGCAAGGTTCGCTAAGATTTACGCAAAGTTCGCAAGGTTTAATTATTAAACTTTGCGAACTTTGCGCTTTTTACCTTGCGCTCTTTGAGGTTAAATTTTATTTTTTAACAGAAGCAATTATCCCTTTCAAAAAGCCATTAAAATCAAATCCCTGATTCTCTTCTTTCAATCCCATTCTTACAATTACCATATCCAGAGACGGAATAATCGCTACCATTTGTCCCTGATATCCACTGCAATAAAACATATCGCGAGGAACATCGGGAAATTTTCCTCCGGCATTTAACCAAAATTGCGCTCCATAAGCACCTTTAGAAGTATTAGTGGGTGTTGCAGAATATTTTACCCAGCTTTCATCAAGAATTTGTTCGCCGTTCCAATTTCCTTTGTGTAAATATAACAATCCAAATTTAGACCAATCTCTAGCAGTTGCCCAGGCATACGATGAACCCACAAAAGTTCCTGCCATATCCTGCTCTACAATCATTGAATTCATTCCTATTTTGTCGATTACGGCACTGTACCAAAAATCAAGATATTCCTGCTGGGTTTTAAACTGGCTTTTTAGAATTCCGGATAATAAATTGGTCGTTCCTGAGGAATAATTCCAATGAGTGTTGGGTTTAAACTGAGCTGGCTTTTCGCGTTGCACTTTTGCCATATCCCCAGACTGAAAAAGCATTATTGTAGCATCGCAAATTTTACTATAATTCTCTTCCCATTCTAGGCCGGAATTCATATGAAGCAAATCGTTTATAGTGATAATTTTTCGTTCATCATTTTGCCACTCCGCAATTGGAGCGGGTTTATAAATATCAATTTTGCCTTGCTTTGCCAAAACTCCAAAAGCAGAATTGGTAATACTTTTTGTCATCGACCACCCTAAAATCTTACTGTCTTTATTAAAACCTGTATCATATTTTTCAGCTATCAATTTATCTTTATACAAAACCACAACGGCGCGTGTGCGTTTTGCTTTTAGACCGTTTTTATCAAACGAATCATCAACTGCTTTCTTTAATTTCGAATAATCGATATTAGAAAACAAGGTGTCTTTAGGATCAATACTCCCGTATGGAAAAGGTAAAGCTTTGTATTTTGCTCTTTGGGGTAATAAATATGGTTTGGAGACATCATAATGGTCATCTATTAAAGTTGCTCCTAAACCTTCCCGATAAATGGCTTTTCTTTCTTTTAAACCGTAAACTGAAGAGGTTGCAAATTTTCCGGCTTCATCAATTGTATTTGTTGCTAATTCCATTAACGGAATATCATTATCACTTTTCTCAATTAATTCTTTCGATCGGTGATCTAAAAAATGTCCTGAGGCGATACTTTTGGCCGAAAAGCCGGAGATCAATTCAAGTTTTGGATAAGTGGTAAATCCAAAATAAAAAACTACAATCAGTAAAACAAGCGCAAGTAATTTGAGGATTTTCTTCATGGTATTTGACAGTTATTTTTACTGCAATATAAATAATTTACAATCATGATATTAATATCGAAATCACATTTTGAATTTCAAATCATTTACAAATCTTAAATTAATGTTATAGAATCAATAATCAGCCGTTGAATTGATAGTACCATAAAAGGAAATTATAGTTTTGATGGAGAAACCAATTTAGATTTAGTACTTTTGTAGATAGAATTTTTCTAAATAAGACATGTTAGACATCCAAAAAATAAGAGCTGAATTTCCGATACTTTCGGAAAAAGTAAACGGAAAACCATTGGTATATTTCGATAACGGAGCAACCTCACAAAAACCACAAATTGTGATTGATGCTGAGGCGAAATACTATCAGGAAATAAATGCCAACATTCACCGTGGTGTGCACACACTAAGTCAGTTGGCAACTGATGCATACGAAATATCAAGGGTAAAAATCCAACATCATATCAATGCAAAGTTCTCTCACGAAGTACTTTTTACTTCAGGAACTACGCATGGAATCAATTTAGTAACCAATGGTTTTGCTTCAATTTTAAAACCTGGTGACGAAATACTTGTTTCGGCTTTAGAACATCATAGTAATATTGTGCCATGGCAAATGTTATGCGAGAAAACCGGAGCAGTATTAAAAGTGATTCCCATAAACGAAGACGGTGAATTGATTATGGAAACTTTTGATGTTTTACTTTCAGAAAAAACCAAAGTCGTAACGGTAAATCATATTTCTAATGCATTAGGAATCATTAATCCTATCAAATCTATAATAGAAAAAGCTCACGCTGTTGGCGCTGCTGTCTTAATTGATGGTGCACAGGCTGTTCCTCATCTAAAACCGGATGTTCAGGATTTAGATTGTGATTTTTATGCTTTCTCCGGACATAAAATGTGTGGTCCTACCGGAACCGGAATTTTATACGGAAAAGAAGAATGGCTTAACAAATTACCACCTTATCAGGGTGGCGGAGAAATGATCAAGGAAGTTACTTTCGAGAAAACAACTTATGCTGATCTTCCTCATAAATTTGAAGCCGGAACTCCAAATATTGCTGGTGGAATTGTTTTAGGAACTGCAATTGATTATTTAAACAACATTGGTTTTCATAACATTCAAAAGCAAGAACAAAAATTATTGGAACACGCTACAAAACGCCTGTTAGAAATAGAAGGCCTGAAAATTTACGGAACCGGAAAAAATAAAGCTTCTGTAATTTCGTTTAATATTGACGGAATTCATCCTTATGATATTGGATCTATTATCGATAAGCTGGGAATTGCAGTTCGAACCGGACATCATTGTGCACAACCTATCATGAACTTTTTCTGTATTCCGGGAACGATTCGTGCTTCGTTTTCTTTTTACAATACTATAGAAGAAATTGATGTAATGGTCGAAGCGGTTAAGAAGGCGAAAACGATGTTAAGCTAAAAAACTTTTTATGAGAACATTATCATTATTAATTTTAACGATTTTCATTGGAACGAGTTGTGTAAGTCAAAAAGCAAATGATATGACAACAACACAAATCGAATATTCTGCGGTTTCCAGAGGGATTTACAAAGTGATACTTGTTCAAAACAAAACAGTTTCAGTTACCAATGGCAGAAATACTCTGCCGATAGAAAGTAAAATAAGCGACACGAAATGGAAACAGATCGTAGCTGAGTTTTCAAAAATTAATTTAGAAAATGTTCCAAATTTAAAAGGACCAACAGAAAAACGATTTCATGATGGTGCTGCAATTGGGAATTTAAAGATAATTCACAACCAGAAAACATATGAAACTCTGGGTTTCGACAATGGCTATCCTCCTAAGGAAATAGAAAAATTGGTAAATTTGCTGGTTGATTTTACGAAAGAATAATTATGACAATAAAAGAAATACAAAACGAAATAATTGAAGAATTTTCAATGTTTGATGATTGGATGCAACGTTATGAGTACATCATCGAATTAGGAAAAAGTCTTCCGTTAATCAAGGAAGAATATAAAACGGACGAAAATTTAATCAAAGGCTGTCAATCGAAAGTTTGGCTGCAAGGCGAGCAAAAAGACGATAAAATTGTATTTACCGCAGATAGCGATGCAATTCTAACCAAAGGAATTATCGCCATTTTAATTCGTGCTTTCTCTAATCAAAAAGCGGAAGACATTATAAATGCGGATACTCAGTTTATTGACGAAATTGGATTAAAAGAACATTTATCTGCCACTCGTGCAAACGGACTGGTTTCGATGATTAAAAACATCAAAATGTACGCCTTGGCTTTTGATTCAAAAAATAAAAATTAAAATTTTAAACATAATGTTTTTTCATTTGAACCATTAAGACATTAAGTTTCATAAAGAAGTAAAACTTAATTTTTCTTATCTCAAATAGTCAAAGCATTAATTTTCACAAAGAAGCAAAACTTAATTTTCTTAATATCTTAATGGTAAGAAAAAGAATTGCTATTTAAATGAACTTTCATCACTTATCTGATGAAAAAAAACAAAAACAAAAAAATGGAACAAGAAATAGACACAAACGAATTAGGAGAATCAATTGTAAAAGTTTTAAAAAGCATTTACGATCCGGAGATTCCTGTTGATATTTACGAATTAGGATTAATTTACGACGTAATGGTAAACACAGATTACGAAGTAAAAATTCTGATGACATTAACATCTCCAAACTGTCCGGTTGCGGAAAGTTTGCCAAGAGAAGTAGAAGAAAAAGTAAAAACAATAGAACACATAAAAGATGTTGATGTTGAAATTACTTTCGATCCGCCCTGGAGTAAAGATTTAATGAGCGAAGAAGCAAAATTAGAATTAGGAATGCTTTAATAAAATTTGTTTAAGGTTTCAAGTTAACGCAACCTGAAACTTGAAACCTTAAACTATCTTTTCATATGGAAGAAATCATCAATAAAGTTGCCAATAGTGCCTTAGAAGTTTTTGATCTTGAGGATTATTATCCAAAAGGGATACGTGTTCAAATTGACATTTCGCAATGGCTTTTGGAAGGTTTTTTATTAAAAGAAAAAGACTTTAGAGAACATCTTAAAAATCACGATTGGTCTCAATATCAAGATCAATATGTGGCTGTAAATTGTAGCACCGATGCTATAGTTCCTGCCTGGTCGTCTATTTTGGTAGCGATTCAACTGGCTCCTTATGCTAAAAAGGTAGTTAACGGAACTATCGAAGATCTTGATGCGAGTTTGTATGAAGAACTCTTAAGCAAACTCGATTATTCTGAATACCAAAACAAACCTGTTATCATAAAAGGCTGCTCTAAAAAACCGGTTCCAACCCGTGCTTATATTTTAGCAGCAACTTATTTGCAACCTTTTGCAAGAAGTATTATGTACGGAGAAGCTTGTTCAGCAGTACCTTTATATAAAGAATCCAGAAAATAACTTTCTTACAGAATCAATATCCCTCTGCCTTTTAACGCTTTTTTAGTATATTTGTTCTTACACATTTAAACTATATACCATGAGAAAGCTAGCGTTATTACTTTTTATTGTAGCGAATTTAACTTTTGTTCAAGCCCAAAACTCAGAAAAAGAGCTAATTCAGAATACTGAAAAAGCAGTAAAAAAAATAAATGACACTATCGAAGGCGAAGGCTGGAAAGCAAAAGGAACCGTTTCGCTTTTACTAAATCAATCAAGCTTCAATAACTGGATTGCCGGAGGAGAAGATAGCTTTTCAGGAACTTTAGGAATCAACTACGATTTCAATTACAAAAAAAATGATCTTACCTGGGACAATAAAGTTTTGGCTTCTTACGGGCTTTTGCAAACTAAAAATGCCGACTATGAAAAAAAGACTGATGACCGTCTTGAATTCAATTCAATTGTAGGGAAGCGCGCTTTTGGTCAATGGTATTATTCTTATTTTCTGAATTTCAGAACTCAGTTTTCAACAGGTTATTTATATGGCAAGGATGAGAATGGAAAAGAAATCAGAACTGAAAACACCAAATTTATGTCACCGGGTTATCTTACTACGGGTCCTGGTATTTACTGGACAAAAGATGATAATCTTAAAATAAACTTTGCTCCTTTAACCTCAAAATTCACTTTTGTCGACGGTGCTTATACATCTGGAATCGATCAGGGAACGGGTTTACCATATGTTGATGGCGCCTATTTTGGTGTAGATGCTAACAAAACCATGCTTTACGAATTAGGTTTTTATGCTTCAGTTTATTACAAACTTGCCATCATGACGAACGTAACTGCAGAAAATACTTTGAATTTATATTCTAATTATCTAAAAGATCCTCAAAACGTAGATATCAACTACTCTCTTAATATTATTATGAAAGTAAACAAATTTTTATCTGCCAACTTATCCTTCCAGGCTATTTATGATGACAATGCTTTTAGTGGTTTCCAAACCAGAGAAGTCTTTGGTTTAGGAGTTAATTTTGGGTTTTAATCCAAAAGCTGCTATAAGAAATTTACCGCAAAGAGCGCAAAAAATTTTACAAAAGCTTATTTTTATAAAACACAAAGTTCGCAAAGCCAGATCTAAATTTAGCTTTGCGAACTTTGTATTTTTTGAAGATCCTTTAATATAATTTTTTGCGCTCTTTGCGGTAAATTTTACTCTTGCTCTTCTTCTTCTTCTTCTTCTTTCTCGATTGCATCTTTATAATCAGGATACAAAAACTTATTATATGGAAATCTCGTGATATGAATCTGGCGAACTGCTTCATAGACTACTTCTCTGAATTCCTCAAAATTTTCTTTATTTGTTGCAGAAATAAACAACGCCTTATTCTGACCAACATTACTCATCCAGGTTTGTTTCCATTCGTCAAGTGTGTAATGTCTTCTTGTTTTCTCTGTAATCAAATCGTCTTCGTCGATTGTCAAATGTTTGTAGGCATCAATTTTATTAAAAACCATAATCGTTGGTTTATCATTACTCTTGATTTCTAACAAGGTTTGATTTACAGATTCAATATGATCTTCAAAATCAGGATGGGATATATCGACAACATGCAACAATAAATCAGCTTCGCGAACCTCATCTAATGTACTTTTAAAAGAATCAACTAATTGAGTTGGTAACTTTCTAATGAAACCTACTGTATCTGACAATAAGAATGGCAAGTTTTTAATCACCACTTTTCTAACTGTTGTGTCAAGAGTTGCGAATAATTTATTCTCAACAAAAACATCACTTTTCCCAACTGCGTTCATCAATGTCGATTTCCCAACATTTGTATACCCTACCAGAGCCACACGAACCATTGCACCACGATTACTGCGTTGCACGCCCATTTGTTTGTCGATCGTTTTTATTTTCTCTTTAAGGAGAGCAATTCGGTCACGAACAATACGTCTGTCTGTTTCAATCTCAGTTTCTCCGGGTCCACGCATTCCAATACCACCTTTTTGACGTTCAAGGTGAGTCCACATACCAGAAAGCCTAGGCAATAAATACTGACATTGTGCTAACTCTACTTGTGTTCTTGCATAAGACGTTTCGGCTCTTTGGGCAAAAATATCAAGAATAAGGTGCGTTCTGTCTAAGATTTTACAATCTATGATTTTAGATATATTTTTCTGTTGCGATGGTGATAATTCATCATCAAATACTAAAGTCGATATGTCGTTTTCTTTTACAAAAAGATTGATTTCTTCAATTTTCCCTGTTCCAACAAAAGTCTTAGGATTTGGACGTTCCATTTTTTGAGAAAAGCGCTTTATCACTTCACCGCCAGCGGTAAAAGTCAAAAACTCTAATTCATCCAGATATTCGTTAAGTTTTTCCTCACTTTGATTTTGAGTTACAATACCAACGATGGCGGTTCTCTCAAAATTTATAATTTCTTTTTCTAACATAGCTTTGAATAAGATGCAAATTTAATGATTTGTAAGGTACTAACACTTATAGAATTTCGTTTTTAAGTTCCATTTGGAAAAATTAGTACCTCTATAAACAATCAAACCATTTAAAAAATTAAGAATAATAAGAATTTAATCTTAACAATACTTAATTTTCAAATGGTTTCAAGTCCTTAAATAAGGTTGTTTTTATTCGTAAATAAAAGTCTTTTCTGTTTTCACAATTCCGTTTTCTTCTACCTGAGAACAAGAAATCGGGAAGTTTAATTTATTGTATTTGTATTTTCTGCTCACCCCAACTAAAACTGTTGATGACGGACTAAAATTCATTTCGTTATTATACGATATTGCTTCAAAACTAAACTCTTCTTCGTGATACGAAATCATGGGTACAATTACTTTATAATTATCCCCAAATAAATTCTGGACAATTAATGCATCTACAGATTTTTTATCATCAAATGTATAGGTTTTAGATATTTTATCACCCACAAGACCTTTGTGTCTTACCACATTATCATTGTTATAAGCATATTCAATTTTACCAATAATTGCTTTATTCCTATCTCGTGAAGTACGTCTTACAATAATACCATTTTCGACTATATACTCGATATCATCCAAGAGGTTCTGGTGATTTGTACTTTTCTTGGTAGTCACTTTTACTCTTGCTCCTTCGTAGAAAAAAGTAACCACTTTGGTAATATTGTCATTTCCTTCCTGATATTTTTTAACGAATTTTGTAATATTATTATCGGCATCATAAGTATAATTTACAACCTCTTTCCATTCGCTGCCTATTTTATCTTTTACAGTCATATCCAACAATCCTTTTGTGTTGTAAAAAAAATGCTGAACAACATCTGAAGTAGTAATGGTTTGAATTTTTCCTTCTTTAAAAACAATAGTTTTATTTACAATTTCACCATCTTTAGAGTTCTGGTAATTTGTTTTTACAATGTTAATTTGTTTTAATTTTACAGGCGCATTTTGATCCTGACTGTGCAACAAGCATGGAAAGACCATCATCATGATGGCGATAAAGTAGGTTTTCATGTGGTATTTTATATTGATTTGGGATGACCAAAATACAAAATTCAATTAAAATTTAACAGTTTAAATTTCAAAAACAATATACTATTAAATTATCGACTAAAAATCAACACATTAACTGCACATTTAAAAAAATCCTTGTATTTTTTACCAAAAACTTTAACATCATCTACCATAAAAGCACCATTCAGTGTTTTGTCTTTAACTGATCCTATATATTTGAATGCAATATGAATATTTCCTGAATACGCAGACAAATCTATTCCTCCTAAACTTATAAATTGTCTTGTAGGTGTAGACAATGAAGGAAAATTTGCGGATAATATTGTCCTTTTTGCCTTAGTAACATTAGATCCATCAAAATTCGTAGAGATATAAACTTCTAAAGAATTTAATGGCGAATCGACTTTAAAATATGTTGTGCACTTCTAAAAGAAAGCACAGCATTTTTATATTCGTTCATATTTCTTTTTGGTGTATCCAACCAGGCAACATTTTCGGCAGCTGTTATACTTATGGTATTAAATTCGGCGTAACCATTTCCCGCATACAACATACTTTTCCACAATTTTGACACTTTTTCTACAATACTCTGATGAAATATTGTAATCTGATAAATCAGCGTCTAATAATGTGATTAGAATTGCAGGTACATCATCAGAAAAATTATCTTCTAATTGTAATATCCCGAGATCTACTGTTTGTCCTGAATTTGAATTTACTTTTAAAAGCAAATCTTTATAGCTCTGACTGTGCAATAATAGTAATTGCTCTCCTTTTATGGAAGAATGCAATTCGAATTTTCCTTGTACGGTTGTGAGTTGTGTGATGGAAGAATTTTGAATACTTACCACCACAATTTCAAGAAGATTTTGTGTCTTTGCATCAATCACTGTTCCTGTGAAAATAGCTTCTTCTTGCGCAAAAGTGACACCAAAAGACAATAAAATAAAAACAAGCATATAATTTCTTCTCATAAAAACCCAATTTAATTTGATCAATAATTTTCAGGTTAATTTGTCTTGCTACAAAACATTTCAACTCTGAATCAAAAAATTAAATTGGTCTTTGGAAAAAGATTTGTGGTAGATTTAAATTCAAATATAGACAAAAAACAATATGAAAATATTTTCCTGTTAAATTTTTATTAAATAAAAATTGATTTATATGAACTTACTCTTTCAAGAAGCTTAATTCATTAATTTGAAGGGTAAAGAATCTATTCTGATATTCTTATTTTAGAAACCATAAAAGCAATCAAGACGCCAAAGATTCCGATGAAAGCAAAAGAAAATTGAAGTCCAAAAGCTTCTGCAATATGCCCAATAACAGGAGGTCCCATTAAAAAACCAAGGAAACTCACACTTGAAACAATGGTCAAGGCTTCTCCCGGTGGAACTGAAGGGTTTTTTCCCGCCATACTATAAACAGTAGGAACAATTGTTGCAACTCCCAAACCAACCAACATAAAAGCAAGTGTACACGGAATGATATAAGGAAGAAAAACTGCCGTGAAAAGTCCGACTGAAATCATTACCCCACTAATTTGCATAACGCGTTCACGACCAAATTTATTGATTAGCCCATCGCCTAAAAATCGTCCGCTGGCCATCATAATCATAAACGAAGTATATCCTAAAATAACCAAAGGTCCGGGTGCTTTTACAACATCTTTAAAGTAAACGCCGCTCCAGTCAAACATTACACCTTCGCTTGCCATACTGCAAAAACCAATTACTCCCAGCCATAGTAAAGAACTGTCTGGTTTTACAAACAACTTTTTCTTTTCGGTCGTTTTATTCTTTATTTTTTCTTTGGCTTTGACCAGAAATCTAAAATTAAAAGCAACCATTAAAAGCACAACTCCACCCACGATTAAAAAATGATGAAAAGGTGTCAGCTTTAAGGTTAGCATTCCCAAACCTACCAAAGCTCCACTAAATCCGGCAAAACTCCACATTCCGTGAAAAGAAGACATGATTGTTTTTTTAAAAAGGACTTCGGTGTAAACACCTTGTGTATTAACAGCAATGTTGGCAAGATTACCAAATACTCCAAATAGAAATAATCCTAAGGAGAGCTGCAATGCTGATGTTGCCAAACCTAAATTGGCAAGACATAAAACATACATTATCAGAGAGAATACCAAAATTCTATGGCTGCCAAACTTGGTAACCATTTTTCCTGAAAAAGGCATCACGATCAATTGCCCTACCGGAAGTGCAAAAAGAATAGAACCCAGATCACCTTCGGTCAAATGAAGAGCAGTTTTAATATCCGGAATTCGGCTTGCCCAGGTTGCAAAACTTAAACCCATCCCAAAATAAAACATTCCCACAGCAAATCGAATTCGGTTTAAATAAGACGCTTTCGCTTCTCTATAAACTTTCTTAATTTTTCCTTTGGTTTGAAATAACGATAATGGATTGAAACTAAACAAATTGATGGATTTTGAATTTTATACTGCAAAAATACTAAAAAGCAACTTTACAGACTATACAACCCTACTAGTTCCTAAATTTATAACGTTGTATGTTTATAAATTTTAAGAGGCAAAGGTTCTGAGAAGCAAAGAGACAAAAGTTTTTTTATGCCCACAGATTAGACGGATGAAACAGATTGACGCAGATTTTCTTACTATTTTCTATATAGGCGCATTTCGGGGCGTCTTAAGATTCAAACAACAAGGGTAATTTATTTTTTTGCCACTCCCGATAGCCCAATGTCATTAAGTTAAGCTTTTTTAAAGACAATTATAGCTAAAAAAATTCGCGCAAAGTCCCGAAGTTTCGGGATAGATTTTCCCTTAACTTATTGACATTGCCGATAGCCATCGCAATAAAAGATTAAAAGGATTAATAACAAAATCTGCGTCAATCTGTTTCATCCGTAAAACCCGTGGGCAATTTTATCTATAAATTAATCACTTTTTGCTGTGCATGACTCGCAATTGCAGCTTCGATAATTTGCATCACTTTTACACCATCTTGTGCTGTAACCGGTTCTGATTTATCGTTTGCAATTGAATCGTAAACACCATCAAAGAATGAAAAATAATTTCCCTGAAGTGTTGGAATCTTTTCGCGAATTTCTTTTCCGTCAATTACTGTATGCAAAAGTCCTTGCAAAGTTTCCGACTCTGTTCCCCACGATTCTAAGTTGGGCTTTTTACCCAATTTTAATTCATCTTCCTGAACATCGCCGCGTGGTTTTAATAAAGATCCTTTTTTGCCATGAATTGTGTACGCAGGATTTGCTTCCCTAACAAAGAAGCTGGCTTTTAATCGCATTCTGAAATCTTCATAAATCAATAATAAATCAATCCAGTCGTCTACCAAAGAATTTTCTCTTGTAAAGCGGATGTCTGCAAAAACTGACTTAGGAGAACCAAATAAACAAACCGCCTGATCGATTAAATGCGGGCCTAAATCTTTGAGGATTCCGGCTCCGTCATTCACGGTTTCTTTGTGTGCTTTTGGACTTAATAATGGATTGTATCTGTCAAAATGGAAATCTGCTTCGACTAAATCTCCTAAAACACCTTCTTTAATTACTTTCTGAACGGTTTTAAAATCACTATCCCATCTTCTGTTTTGAAAAACGGATAATTTCAGACCTTTTTCGTTGGCAATTGCAGCTAATTCTTCGGCTTCGGCAACGGTTGTAGTAAATGCCTTTTCGACAACGGCATGTTTTCCTGCCAATAATACTTTTTTAGCATATTCGTAGTGTGTTCCTACAGGAGTATTTACGATTACCAAATCGACATCGTCAGCTAATAATGCGTCGATTGTGGGATAACTTTTTACTGCGGGATAATCTTCCTGAATTAGTTTTTTGCTTCTTTCCCAAGATCCTAATAATTCAAATCCCGGGTGGATATTTAAAAACGGAGCATGAAAAACTTTCCCTGACATTCCGTATGATAATAGTGCTGTTCTTATTTTTTGCATTTGATATTTTTTTTACAATTAAATCTATTTTTTCTAACCATTAAGAGATTAAGAAAAATTAAGCTTTCCCTATAAATAGTTTAAATTAAAATATTCTGTTATAATATTGTCTTTATTTAAAATAAACTTAATTTTTCTTAATCTCTTAATGGTTTAAATCAAAAAAACTTATGTTTAAATTTTAGCGCGTTCGTATTGTTTTGGCCATTGAATATCGTCGTTTAGTTCTCTGGCGAAATCTAATGGCAAATTCGGATTTCTTAAGGAGGCTCTGGCAAATAAAACTAAATCTGCCTGACCTGTTTCTAAAATTGCTTCGGCTTGTTTTGCGTCGGTAATTAGACCCACTGCTCCGGTTAAAACTGAAGCTTCTTTTTTAACTTTTTCGGCAAATGAAACCTGATATCCTGGTTTTAATTCAATTTTTTGATGCGAAACCAATCCGCCTGATGAAACATCAATTAAATCTACTCCTTTTTCTTTTAAGATTTTTGAAAGTTTTACCGATTCTTCAGGATTCCATCCTCCTTCTGCCCAGTCTGTCGCTGAAATACGAACTAGTAAAGGCAAGTCAGACGGCCATTCTGACTGAACAGCTTCTACAATTTCAAGTGTAAAACGGATTCTATTTTCGAAACTTCCACCGTATTCATCCGTTCTTACATTGGTTAATGGAGATAAAAACTGATGCAATAAGTAACCATGTGCACCGTGAATTTCCATTACCTGATAACCGGCTTCAACAGTTCTTTTGGTTGCTGTTTTAAAATCTGAAATCACTTTCTGAATTCCACTTTTATCCAAAGCTTCGGGAAGAAACGGCTCATCATCATGATACGGAATCGCACTCGCACCAACTGTCTGCCATCCGCCCTGAGCGAAACCTAACTTTTTATTGCCTTCCCACGGAATTGAAACACTTGCTTTTCGTCCGGCATGTGCCAACTGAATTCCGGGAATCGAATTTTGAGAAACAATAAATTCGTTGATTGTTTTTAGTTTTTCAATGTGTTCGTCTTTCCAGATTCCAAGGTCCGAAGGAGATATTCTGGCTTCGGGAGAAACTGCTGTAGCTTCCTGAATAATCAAACCTGCACCACCGCTGGCACGACTTCCCAGGTGAACCAAGTGCCAATCGTTTGCAAATCCGTCAATCGCCGAGTATTGACACATAGGCGAAATCGTAATTCTATTTTTTAGGGTAATTTTTTTTATAGTAAGCGGAGAAAATAATAATGAAGCCATAGTTATAACTTTTAATGATTGTACGCGATCTATTGATTGCGATAACGTTTAAAAAAGTAAAGTTAAGGCTTCTTGCTAAAACTAGAAATCTAAATGTTTATTAATTAACATATTTTAAAACCACTAGAATAAGATATTTGTAACATAAACCACAAATAACTTACTAATAGGTAAGAGCAAAAGAAGCTTTGCCAAATTTATAGAGAAGCAAGGTCATTTATTAACAAGAATTTAAAACCTTAAGTGTTATCTTGCGGTCTTAAATTAAAATAGAAACGCTACTTTTGTGCGTTAAATTACGAACTAAAAATACAAAATGGATATAGTTATCAAACTCTCTCAATTTCTATTGAGTTTATCTTTACTTATTATTCTTCACGAATTAGGGCATTTTATCCCTGCAAAATTATTTAAAACAAGAGTCGAAAAATTTTACTTATTTTTTGATGTTAAATATTCTCTTCTAAAAAAGAAAATTGGCGATACTGAATACGGAATCGGATGGTTACCCCTTGGAGGCTATGTAAAAATCTCAGGAATGATCGACGAAAGCATGGACAAAGACCAAATGGCTTTGCCTCCGCAACCTTGGGAATTTCGCTCTAAACCAGCATGGCAACGTTTGATTATTATGTTGGGTGGAGTTACAGTAAACTTTATTCTGGCATTTATCATCTATATAGGAATGGCGTTTGCTTATGGCGATACTTATGTAGCAAATACTGACCTGAAAGATGGTGTATTGATTGAAAACCCTGTAATGCTTAAAGCTGGTTTTAAAACCGGTGATAAAATCATTTCGATTGATGGAAAAAAAGTTGAAAATTTTGACAAAGAGTTAAACATGAATATCATCATGGCTAAACAAGTTTTAATTGAAAGAAACGGACAACAACAAACTATCAACATACCAAATGATTTTGTTGATCAGTTATCTAAACATGAAAAAGGTTTATTAGTTGGTATTCGCGTGCCCTTTGCAATTGGAAAAGTTACTGACGAATCTCCTAATCAAAATTTAAAACCAAAAGATCTAATTCTTTCTCTTAATGGAGAAAAAGTGAAATATTTTGACGAGGCAAAAGCAGTGTTAGCTAATAACAAAGGAAAAACCATTCCTGCTGTTGTATTGCGCGATTTAAAAGAAACACCTATTACACTTAAGGTTTCTAACGAAGGAACAATAGGTGTAATACCAGGCGGATTAGATATGGCATCTTTAGAAAAACTAGGATACTATAAAGTAAGCACTAAAAACTACAGTTTAATTGAATCAATCCCGGTTGGACTAACAAAAGGGAAGGATCAATTAGTAAGCTACGGAAAACAGCTTAAAATGATTTTTAACCCAGAAACGAAAGCTTACAAACAAGTGGGTGGTTTTGCGGCAATTTTCAACATTTTTCCTAGCACTTGGAGTTGGGAAGTATTCTGGTCAATCACTGCTTTATTGTCGATTATGCTTGGAGTTATGAATTTATTGCCAATTCCTGCTCTTGATGGAGGGCATGTGATGTTTTTATTATACGAAATAATTAG
Organism: Flavobacterium azizsancarii; assembly: GCF_027980145.1. Classification (GTDB taxonomy): domain Bacteria; phylum Bacteroidota; class Bacteroidia; order Flavobacteriales; family Flavobacteriaceae; genus Flavobacterium; species Flavobacterium azizsancarii. Next base: position 26,236 of record NZ_JAMZNK010000045.1, read on the forward strand.
TGGCAGAAAACCAAGTGATAAATTCCTTGAAAACGCCCAAGTAGTTGGCTTCGTTTTACTTATAGGACTGCTTTTGTTTGCTAACGGAAACGATATCTACAAAGCAATTGTAGGCAAGTAAAAATATTTGATAAAAAGTGTCAAAATATTTTTGAGAAACTAAAAAATGCTCTATATTTGCACTCGCTAAAAAGAACAACATCTTCCTCCTTAGCTCAGTTGGTTAGAGCATCTGACTGTTAATCAGAGGGTCCTTGGTTCGAGCCCAAGAGGGGGAGCAACTTTTTTTTAGCAAACATATTTACCTTTAAGGTGATTCCTTCTTAGCTCAGTTGGTTAGAGCATCTGACTGTTAATCAGAGGGTCCTTGGTTCGAGCCCAAGAGAGGGAGCTTATTAAAAAAGACTTTACAGCAATGTAAGGTCTTTTCTCTTTTAATACCATAGCCAATCAGTACTTCATGATAATTTATTAAAAAATGGAAAATTTGTCATTTGACAACTTTGACAGATTTTTGGTAAAAAAAGGGATCAAACGCAAAAGTTGGGGATTAACCAAAAAGATTAGATAATCTGAATAAGAAAAAATCTACTTTTCGTACTCCTCTAAATTGACTTCTAAATGCTGGATCAATTCCAAAGCCTCTGGAATCTCAAAACATAAGCTATAATTATTAATTTATCTTAGCTGGATCAAATCTAAATCGAATCAAGCGTAAAAGTTTATTATATTGAACAAACCGCCACAAATAAACCGATAAGATAAATGACAATAAAGAATCTTCACTACATATCAGGACTAACAATTACGATTTTGTTGGACTACATTTATTCAATCATTTTATCAGTGTTTTTGGTGCTCAGGATCACATCGAGATGATGAACACTTTACGAATTTATTATCGTAATATTTGTGTTGAGACAGTTTTATTATTAGCAGTGGCTCTTCAAATTATTTCAGGCCTGAAACTTTTTAAAACAAATAAAAAATTAGCAATTTCTAAATTTGAGAAACTACAAATATGCACAGGACTGTATTTGTCAATTTTCTTTATCATTCATTTGAGCGCTGTTTTAAGTGGACGCTTTTTTCTAAAACTTGACACAAACTTCTATTTTGGAGTAGCAGGATTAAACTCATTTCCATTCAATCTGTTCTTCATTCGTTATTACGGACTCGCAATTCTATCATTTTTTGGACATATTGCTTCTATTCATAACAAAAAAATGGAGAGAACCATATTAGGCTTGTCACCAAAAAGACACTCAATTGCAATCTTACTTTTTGGACTTATTATGACAATTATAATATTCTACGGATTGACAAACCATTTTGACGGAGTAACAATACCAAAAGAATACGGAGTGTTAATTGGAAAATAAAAAGCAAAAAATTATTAATTAGTATAAGTTGTGCGTTAAGCAAAAAGATTTCAGTACTGGCTGCTAACATTTATGATTTACGACACATACCAACAACAATGATTATCAAATAAAACAAATACAATCAAAAAAATTAGTTTCTGTCATTAACGACCATTAGTTTCTGACGAGCTTATTATGTCTCACTACATTATTGCCTACATTTTTACTTTCGAACAATAGCATTGTTTCATTTGCTTTTCCTATTTCGTTGATGCCTTTTAGGGATTCTGCGTAGCGGTAATAATACATCGCATATAAATCTGAATTCATACCAATCAGCTCTTCGTAATATTTAGCAGCCGTTACCAGATCGCCATCAAAATAAGCCCTGTCTGCCACTTTTATAAGCATCTCTACAGATTTGTATCCTTTGTCTAAAACTTTAGCATACGTATCGACTACATCTATCGTTAAGTATTTGGGCGCTTCGGTTACTGCAATTACTTCGACTTTGACTGGTTCTATCTTTATTACAGTACTATCAACAAAAGTTTTTGATTGTAATGCTACATCAACGGTTTTTATCTTTGGTTTGCGGTATATAGGAGTTACCACCCTGGTATTATTAGGCCCGAGGTCATAAGTATTCACCATTTCTAATTTTGAAACTTCGTATTTGGTGATTCTTCTTCCGAAAGTCATATTAATTGTTTCTTCAACAAAATAACCTACTATGACAAGTCCTTCTTTCTTTGCAGTATCATTTGATTTTGTTATTGCGTGTTTGATACTCCCAGGGGCAAAAGCACGACCATTACTTTGTCCGAAAGAATAAAAAGAAAAAACAAATGCAATTGCTACAAAGTATTGTACATACGTTTTCATGACAAATCAATAAGGTAATTACCACTAACAAAAAAAATACAATTTAATATTTTTCAAGCACTTACATCCAAAACTAACTTCAAGTTACCTGAAAAACCGTTTAAGTGTTACTTTTTCTTTGTTTGGGTTCAATATATTCTTGTTTCGAGAATGCTTTCGAGAATTTTAGTCAAAAACAACACAGCAATTCTTTGACTATTTTATGAGTGCTTTTTTACTTTCGAATAACTTGATCATCTCATCAGCTTTATCCATTTGACCAATTCCTTTTAATGCTTGAGCATATCGATAGTAATACATCGACTCTAGTTTTTCAGACATGCTAAACAATTCTGAGTAATATTTAGCCGCATTAACCAAATCCCCGTCAAAGTATGCCCTGTCTGCAACTTTAGTAAGCATATCAATCGATTTATAACCTTTATCCAGAACTTTTGCATAAGTATTTACAACATCTACAGTAATATATTGTGGCCTTTCGGCCTGAGCAACCACTTCAACCTTAACAGGCTTGATAGTTGAGGTAACAGGATCAACCAAAACTTTTGACTGCAAACCTGATTCAACTGTTTTTATTTTCGATTTTCGATATATAGGAGTTACCACCCTTGTATTATTGGGGCCCAAATCGCAGGTATTGACCATACTTAATCTGGAAACTTCGTATTTGGTAATTGTTTTTCCGAAAGCCATATTAATGGTTTCTTCGACATAATAACCCGCTATAACAAGACCTTCTTTAGAAATGTTATCTGTCTCTGAACGCACTTGTCCTTTTTCTGTAGTAAACTGAGCATTGTTTACACGCTGCCCAAAACAATAAGAAGAAAACACACACATTGTGACAAAAAATACGGCATGTGTTCTCATTATAATGTGATAAGGGGAGTGAAATTAAAAATGAATAAAGATAGTTGTTTTCTCTTAAGCATATTACAAAACCTCAAAGAAACACTTAAAGCGGCTAAAGTTAAGAAGTTTTCCGAGGAAGCTGTTTTGAATATTATTGGAAATACATTAAATGATAACAGCATTATTAATGGAAATGCATATAACTGCAATTTCAACCCTCTTGATAAAGTTATAGAAGTTTATTAGCGTTTGGTTTTAGCTGAAAAAGAAAAAGTGGAGAAGTTGGAGAAGTTGTTGAAAGAGAAGTAAAAGTTCTTCTTTATGAAATATCAATAAAAAAAGCGCTACAATTCAACATTGCAGCGCTTTTCTATTTTATAAAAACCTAAGACAATTAAACCCCTAATTTCTTAGCGATATCCGTTGGAATTCCACCTTTGTTTAATAACAAAGCAGTTGTTTTGTATCTCACAAAGTTTTTAGTCACAAACAAATATCCTTTGTAGTCGTTTGTTGCACCCCAAGAATTTTTTACAATGTAATATTCTTTTCCGGTTTGATCTTTTGCAAGACCTATAATGTGCATTCCGTGATCGTCTGTAGTTGTGTAGTTATCAAATGCAGTCTGACGCATTTCGGCAGTAATTTCAGGTTCAGCTTTTGGTCCGTTGAACATATCTGCTTTTTCTTCGGCAGTCATATCATCAAATTTCTTTGTTGGTACATATGCAACACCATTTTTCCAGCTAAAGCTTTTCTCGCTTACATCTGTTGCCCAGGCTACAGTATATCCTTTTTTCAAAGCATTGTCGATAACATCAGTCATGTCGTTTACTTTTACGTTGTAGACCTGATCAAATGACCAGTTGTCTGGCACCATCATTGTTGTTTTTTGGTAATACGGAGAAGTTGTAAAAGATGAGATCTCTACATACTCGTCTGGATTAATACCTACTACTTCTTTAGCAAAAGTTTGTGGTGTGTAGTTTTTTCCTTTATAAGCAAAATTTTCCGGCACAGTTCCTAAATAAGAATCGATTACGGCTGTATACGCTTTTTTCCAGTTTGGTGTTAATTCTCCGTTCGGGTTTTTAACCACAGCAGTTAGAACACCTTCAATAAGTGCTGCCATTTCTCCAAATTTATTTTTGTCAGTTCCGTAGTTCAATCCAGTGTAAACTTCTCTTGGTACGGTTCCGTATTTTTTGTACATATTAATTACATCATGCAATGCACCACCGTCGCCTAAAGCAACTGCTCCGTGCATACGAACATAATTAACTCCTTTTTCTACATAAACATTTCTTGCAGAGTAAATCTGAGACAATTCTACCGGTTGTTTTCCTAAACGAATCATTTCTGATTCTAAGAAAGAATTCGTAGAATAACTCCAACATGTTCCTGATGAACCTTGCAATTTTACAGAAGTAGTTCCAAGATTGATCACGTCAGTGAATTTAAAAGCTTCTTTACTTTTTTCGCTTGCATTTAGTTTTAGTGAATTCACTAAAATGTCTTGTGCAAAACAGCTTGTTGCCCCAACAAAAAAAACGGAAGCAGCAAGTACTGATTTGAATGAAAATGTATTCATAATTTATGTTTAATGATTTTATAAATTAGTTGTTGTAATCTACAATTTGTTACAAAACAATTAAATTTTAGTTAATAAAACTAACCTTCAAGCGTTAATTTTTACAAAATGTTTTTATTAATCTATAAAAACTTACAAACTATGCAAAACCAACAATCTTTATAGGATTAGAAGAAATTGCTATTTATTTTATTTTAATAGTAGTAATTTGGTTGCTGTAAATGCATTCATAATTCTGGATAATGTCCGAACTGGAAAAAGAGAAATACTTAGGCAATACCAAAAACATCTTTAACAACATGCAGGGAATTGCTGTTGTTGAAACAGAGTATCATAAAAAGGTTTACGAAGGCTGGCATTCGCACATCAATGCGCACATCACACTTTTTCTAAAAGGAGGAACGGCAGAAAAACGTAAAAACTCGAATACAGCTGTTGGTCCTGGTTCTTTATTATTTTACCATAGCGGTGAATTGCATTTGAATCAGGATACACTTTTTCCGTCTAAAAATATTAATATCGAAATTGAAGAAACGCTTCTCAAAGAACTTCAAATTTCTGAAGCTATTATCGAAAAATCAGTTCAGAACACGACGCTTTCTAAATTTTTAATTCTAAAAATTTTCAAGGAATCAATTCTTGCAGATGCTTTTTCTGGAGATACAATCAATATGTTGTTTGCTCAATTATCGAATGCCAATACACATTTAGAACGATACGAAAAAAGTCCGTTTTGGGTAAAAAGTTTAGAGGAATTACTAAATGATTGCTGGAACGAAAATCCAAACCTGCAGGATCTGGCTCAGGTTTTGAACCTGAACCCTATTACGATATCAAAACATTTTTCTAAATACTTTGGTTGTACCCTGGGTGAATATATGCGCAGGATCAAAATAAATCGTTCGCTTTCGCTGATAGTATCCAACCGAAGCAATTTGACAGAAATTGGTTTTCAATGTGGTTTTGCTGATCAGAGTCACTTTATCAGAACCTTTAAAAGTCAAACGGGATTTTTGCCCAAACAATTTCAAAAATTATAAAGAAGGCAAATTTCATTCTATTTTTTGATTTTGAAGCAGCCTACTTTTGCTTCATCATAAATCATTAAACCAAACCAAATGGAAACGCTTACTTTAAAACAAAGAACTTTTAATTCTCCCATAACCAAAATTATTCTTGCATTACTTACTTTTATGATGGTTGTTATTATTGGTCAACAAATGATCCGATCCCAGAGAATCATTCTGCCCGATTAATAGACAGTGTTGTTGAACAGTTGGAAATTTCCGAGATTATATCACAGTTTAAAGGCGGTGGAAGATCCAGCTATCATCCTAAGATGTTATTGAAAATATTGTTTTACGGATATCTCAATAATACCTATTCCAGCCGAAAGCTGGCTAGAGCCGTGAAGGAAAATATATATTTTATGTGGCTCTCGGGAGGACTTCAGCCGGATTTTAGAACTATCAATGACTTTAGAGGAAAAAAATTAAAAGGGAATATTGAAAAACTTTTCAGCCAGGTCGTTATGATGATGGTAGATTTAGAGCTCATTAGCCTGGAGAGACAATTTATTGATGGTACTAAAATAGAAGCCAACGCACATAAATATAGCTTTGTGTGGAAGAAAGCAGTTGAAAAACATAAAGACAGGCTTCAGGGAAAAATCGATGCTGTTCTGGCAGATATTGGTCAGGCTATCGAGTCAGACATTATCCATACTGATAACCAAACTGAAACCAAGGTAGACAGCAAGAAATTAGAAGAGAAAATACGTGAGATCAACCACAGTGAAAAAAAGCAGAAGCTGAGTAAACAGCAAAACAAATCACTTCAAAAACTCGAGAAAGAGCAGCTTGTAAAACTTAAAGAATACGAGAAACATCTTGAAATTCTGGGAGAGAGAAACAGTTACTCCAAAACAGATACCGATGCTACTTTTATGCGCATGAAAGAAGATCATATGGGCAACGGACAATTAAAAGCGGGTTATAATGTTCAGATTTCTACAGAAAATCAAATCATTACACATTACTCCACCCACCAGACTTCTACTGATTTTACCACACTAAAAAATCACTTAGAAGGATTCAAAAGCAACTACGGCAAACAATCTGCAAAAGTTATAGCCGATGCGGGCTATGGAAGTGAGGAAAATTATCAATTCCTTGAAGACAGAGAAATTGATTTTTTTGTTCCCTACAATATGTACCGTATCGAAGAGACCCGTAAGTATAAAAACAATTTATTCCACGCACAAAACCTGTTTTATTTCTCATTTAAACTAAATTTAGAATTTATTGAATCCATCAAAAAAACCTCAACTTAAAAAACAATCCAGATAGTTATTCAGACTATTTTTTTTTGAAAGTAAACACATGTGCCAATGTTAGGAAAAAGGTATTTCCCTGAAATCTGTTTATCGCATTGACCTCTGCAATCCAACGGAATCCTGCAGATGTACTGCAGCCAATATGATAATAATTGATCTCAGCTCCTATTCCTCCTACACGATCTTTGTCTGTTTCGATTGTACCAAACACCGGAACCGGTATTTGATCATTGGTTACTTTGTATTGCAGATAATAAATTAAACCTGCATTGATTATCGATTTTGGAGCCGGATTTGTACCATCCATTACATAAAATGTTTTACCTAAACCTCCTTCAATACTTAAAAGATCTCCGGTTTTGATATCTGTACCTTTCTTTTTTCCGTTTATTTCGTAAGAAGCTAAAGCTGAAAAGTGAACTGTTTTTTTGTCATTAAAAAATAAGGTTGTTCCTGTTGAAAACTCATTCATAAACATTCCTAAACCGCTATTGTCAGAAGCTCCCATATCGAATTTTCCTGTTGGTAAATACATCTGATAGCTAAAAACAAAATCGGCTCTTTTATTGCGCCAGCCTAATTGAACGGGTACAATATAAGTATCCGTCAAGGCAAAAGGGCTTTTTGAGTCTACCGTATTCCCCTGAATTCTATTAGATGCAAAGGCAAGCAAAACCGATGCTCCGTAATTGGCTCCCAGAATTCTGAAATCACTTACATAACTGGCGCCTACTCCTGTAATAAACATATTAAGATCCGGGTTGGCGATCGATTTATCACCATTGGCATTTCGTAAAGATGATGCTGCATAAAAATAACCGGGAACGTAAACACTCAATGTGTTTTCTGGTGTTTGGGTTCCTGATTGTAATCCCATGGCACCAAGAATATGACCGCCTTTGAGTTGTGCGTAACTAAAAAAAGAAAACAACAAAAAGGTTATAAGATATACTGTTGTTGCGGATTGCTTATGGGTATAAAAATTTGTTTTCATAGTTGCTATTTTAAAAATTAAGGAGACCCCACAACTTCTTTTACAAACTATTCTTTGTTTCGTTTGATGCTTGTTTAAAATAATAAGCATTGGTTTTCTCCGGATTGATTCTAATTACTTTAAAATATTCAGAGGGAGATTTTCCGGTATGTTTTATAAACGCCCTAAAACAGGTTGTTCTGGATTTAAAACCTGATCCCCAGGCCATTCCTTCAAGTGATAGATCTTTCCATTCAGGATCATTGATTTTTTCTTTAAAGTATTCTATTCTTTTTATATTGACATAATCCTGAAAATGAAGATTAAATTCTGAATTAATTAAATTGGAGATGTGATGAACTGATATTCCGGTTTCATCAGCTATATCGCGAATTACTAAATCTTTTTTAAGAAAAAGTTCTTTTGACATAAAGATGCTTTCTAGTTTAGTAAGGTATAGTGATTTTTTTTCGGGAGTTAATTCTTTGACAAGCGGTAAGGTTGCTTTACTTTCTTTTGTTTTTATTATTAATGATTTTTTAGAAAACTCAATAGTATCATTGGTATCATAAAAAATCTGCGGTTTAAAATAAAGCCAGCCAACTGTAAAAACCAAAACTAATGATATTAGAATATAACTGGAGAAATCGATTCTCTCAACTTTGGTAATTAAAAATAATGTACAAAAAGTGCTGAGAACAAAAACAAAATCATCAGGTTATATACTCTGATCCAACTCAGAATTTTTACTCTGCTAAAATGATTTTCTTTAAATTTTTTTAAATCATAATTCAAAATCATCATCGTTTGACAAAAAGCATATACGAGCCAGACTGTCAAACTTAACATCGAAAATGGGTTATTTACTTTAGCAGCAATATAATGAACGATCTGAAGATCGATATAACTTTCAACCCATACAAAAAGCGTTAAGCTAAAATAGATCAGAAACGGTAAAAAATGCAGCCAATCGTATTTTCTAAACAATTTGTTAGAAAACAAAATACTTCTTACATATAAAAAGGCACAAGGAGCAACTAAAAATATAAACGATTTTGCATCATAAATAAATCAGGAAAATCTTTTAACTCATTTGCTGATAAGTAAAAATTATATACGCTAACCACCGCAAGACTGAACAAAAACAGTCCTAAAAAAAAACTTTTTGAGTAATTTTTTTTTGAAAAAAGAACCATAAAGGATGTCGCAAAACCAACTATTGTAGCTATAAAAAAGAAAAGCGAAAGTATTATATCGATCATAAGTTTTAAGCTTGATTTGTTGTAGTTTATTCCTTTTTCTTTCAGAATAAATTCAAAGAAGAAAGTTCTATAATGGCTATACGCTGTACTTATAGAAATAAGTACAGCTAAATTATAATACCATTATTTATAAGCTATTTTTTTGCCAATCCGGGAGGAAAACCTGCCAGAATTTTTTTGATAGAGCTGGTAACAAACTCTTCAGGATCGCTGGGCTTGCTGTCAATTTGAGCATTACCGATTCCTTGCCAAATCAGTTTTTGAGTTTTTGAAGAGACAATGTCAATTATCAGTGAACCATCAACATAATCGTAGGAGTTAAATGTTGTGTTTGCATTGCCCATCATGCCGCCCCCGCCCCAATAGCCGTAAGGACGGTACATTCCGCCATAACCATAAAAATCAGTATTTGCAGATACCGATGTTTTGTTTTTTAAGATTGTTACTGCGTTTACTTTTAAATCAGGATTATTGGTTGTTTCTATAAAACCTTTGCTGATCAGCTCAGAACGGATTGCTTTTGTAATACGATCAACATTTAACTGATTGATCTGACCTTCCTGCGCTTTTAAATCATAAAACGCAAAAGTTTTGTATTCGCTAAAATTAGCCGAATGGTCATAATCACTTGTAACTTTTACAGTTGGAGAGCAGCTGTAAATTAAACCCAAAAATAATATTGGGATTATACGAAGATTCTTTCTTTTAATATTCATCTTATGGTATTTAAATTAATGATTAACTTGAAATTCTTAAAATCTTGCTTAAATCTTGAATATACTGGAAGTCATGTTAAATATTTATTTATATTTCTACAAACATCTACTAAACAATACCTTAGCTTACACTCAAAGATAAATTATTTTATTTAATTGACATCATGCAGTCAGTAAAATTCTTACTTATTTACTCAGAGCAATTATTCGCATTAGAATTTATTACTCTGAGTATTTTTAAGCTCTATTTTCCTTGTACAACAACATAACTGTCTTGTCCGTCTTTTGAAATAGGTTGATAATACACATTGTTATATATCAGATATTTTTGACCGTCGATGGTTTTCTCTTCGGCTCCTTCCGGAATATGTGTGACAACTGCTCCAACAGGCGCGTTTACTACTTTGTACTTACTTGATGCTTTAGAATAATAAGTTCCGCCGTAATAGTAATAATCTGTTCCGGAAACATTGATTACGGCATACCCTTTTGGCAACTCCGAAATTGTTGCTCCAAGGGGTGCCGGTACAACTTTATATCCGTCAGATTGTTTTACATAGTAAACTCCGTCATCATAATTATAATTTGTATTTTCTACTGATATTACTATAGCTGCCGTCGTTAATGTTGTCAAAAAGAATCCTACAGGATACCATGTTGGTCCCCAAACATAGGGTACAAAAGGATGATAAGCATAAGGAAAAGGTACCGGATAAGGATGAAATGGTACCGGATATGGCCTAGGATAAGGATGTGGGTACGGATGCGGCGGCGGTAACGGTCTTGGCGGAATTGGCCTTGGTCCCGGGCGCGGTGGTGGCATTGGGCGTGGCATTGGCATTGGTCGCGGCATAGGTCTTGGCGGTGCAAAATGACCAAATCGCTGTGCACTCGAATCTTCCGGAATCATAAGAAGTAATGCAAAAAATGCAGTAATTATGATTGAGATTTTACTTTTGGGTTGATATGATTTCATAACTATGAGGTTTTATATAATTATTTCGTGTTTTCTCTAGGTGCTAACTTTACTTTTGTAGCTTTTGGAGGCGTCGTAAATTCAAACATAGAGTCCGGATAATCAGTATTTATAGTCCAGTCTTTATACAGTGCTTCGTATTGCGGTTTATCTTTATCAGACGTATAAATGATTACTAATTTTACCGGCAGAAACAAATCATCGCTTTCTATCCAGAACTGAAAACTTTTTGTTTTATCACTTCCTGCTATATGAAAGCACTCACGCCCATCGACTATCGTTTTTCCTAAGAAAATCAAATCACCTTGTTCTGACAGTAAATCCTGTAAAAATGTGGGATAGAAAAAATCTGCCCCGGGAAATTCAATCCCGAATTTTTTACTGACCTCGTCGATAGTTTCAATAACAGATGCGGGAGCTGTCGTAAAACCGTACGTATTATTATCGAACGAATAATAATTTAGTTTTTTACCGTTGTACCATAAACCACGATTTCCTTTATCTCCTGATGAAGTAACTTTCATTTTATCAGGAAACTTAATTGTGACTTTATCATTTATCGAATGTTTGATAAGCCCTAAACTTTCGTTTGGAACATCATAGGTTGTAATCGCTGTAAAACTACAAGACTTTATGTCCTGCAACGTTTCGCCAGCTCGATGTAAGAGAAAAACAGCCGTAGAATCGATACGCTGTGTTTGGCCTTTTGTTGTGATTGTCATTATCACAAAGCCCATCAAAAACAAAAACTTTTTACTCATAGATTCTATTTTTATTAATTAATTGAAAGTTTAGGCTTCTGCCGAGATTGGCAATCTTCCCTCTTTTATTGCTTCTAACATTTTGTTATAATCTGAATCGTTTTGATTGGCATATGAAATAGAAAATTTTGCAATTGCATTCGCAAATTCATTGTTTTTCCCAATGTAGCCTGATAATACAGATGGATCTCCTGTGCGGGCGTGTGCTCTTGCGAGTGCCCAACCGCAGGCTTTTGCATAATCACTCATATTTTTAGATTTCATAATTTCAAGCACCGGCTTTACTTTAGCATCACGAAGCTGACGCATATAAAAAAACTTATTGTTGTCGTCATTTGTCCATCCTAAAAACATATCCGAAGCAGATTGCATCAGTTTTTGTCCCATAACGATTCGCTCACCCTGATGTGTGCATTTACTTTTAGCTTTTACATTGGCTTCTAACACGCTTTTTCTGGCTTCTTTAAATTGTAAAAAAATAGGTTCTCCCGTAGCCGACATTAATAAGCTAATACCACAAAGTGTTCCCACACTTCCTACTCCTACTACTTTTATGGCCAGATCATGCAAAGAATATCTGCTTAACAACACTTTCTTTTCATCAGATAATGTTTCTAAATATCTGTTATGTATGGTTTCAGCTTCCTTTAAAATTCGTTTTCCCTCTTCTCCTGTTGGATGATAAATTAACGGTGGATCGTCTTTTATTCGGGCTCGGGAACCTTCCTGATAAGTCATTTTTGCAAATTCTTTTTCGTGAGCTGTATATTCTCCTGCTTTTTTGATTCGCTTTTGCTGAAATGATTTTATATCCTCATCTCCACCTCTATCAATAAGTTCAGCAAGATCAATGTCAGCATACCATATTTGAAGCGCTGATAATTTGCTGTATTCCAACATATGCCTTTTGTAACTATCCGCAACATTCCAGGCAAATTCTTTGCATGTTTTGTTTGAGAATTTCTTCCATCGTCCGGCAATTACAAAACTGGCGGCTAGTCTTTTTAAATCCCATTCCCACGGTCCGGGAAACGTTTCATCAAAATCGTTAATATCAAAAACCAGTTTACGTTCCGGGGTTGCAAATCCTCCAAAATTCATTAAATGACAATCCCCGAAAAGCTGAAGATCAATTCCTGTATTTGGTGTTTGTGCCAAATCAGCTGCCATAATTGCGGCAGATCCTCTAAAAAATGCGAATGGAGATTCCATCATTCGACGGTATCGAATTGGTAATAAACTTTCAATTCTGCCAATACTTGTTTCAATTAGAATTGCTATTGGGTCTTCCCTATTTTCGCTTGGGTTCCATTCGTGATGGGCTGAACGGGGCGTAACTTTTCTAACGGCAACACCTTTATCAAAACGTTTTGCCTTTGATGCTGCAGGATCAAATCTGTTTCCGTTGTTTTCTGTGAATTCATCAGTCATAACTTCTACATTTTATTTTCGTTTAAAAGGCAAATCAGTTGTCAGCGTAATTCTAATCGTATGATTCATTCTGCTAAGCCCACTTTCAGTATCGGGAGATTTAAAAAAGATCTGATTCATATATCCTAATTCCATTCTAATTTCCCTGCGTTTATCAAGACTATATGCGGTTCCTAAATACAACCTGTTTTGATCCAGATAATTTTCATTTCCGCTGGCGGCATTGGTTCTTATATGAACTTCATCATAAATTACTGCCGCCCATCTCTGTTTAAACCACAGTTGATAACGAACCTGATATCGAAACGTATTTTCGAATTTGTAATAATCAAAATGATCACTTGTACTATTAGGATCGTCCTTTCGTCCTAACCGGCGTTGCTCCATCCTAAAACGTTGCGACCATACTTCATTTCCTTCTTTCCTGACAATACGCCATATAAATTGCTCGTATATCCTGTAATCCGGATTGTTATAGAGCAATGAAACCTCGTCGTATGGCAAATCCCACTGGTAAGCGACTCCTGCTCCTAACCGGTTTCCGTTTTTCAGATAATAGTTCGCACCCACTCTGTAAAAAGAACCCTGAAGTTCAGACACAAATTGATTTCCTTTTGAATATCCCTCAAGCAACAAACCCCATCGTCCGTCTTCTTTAAAAGGAAGATACATTTCATAACCTACCCAGGCCGCAACATTCTGCTCCATTTTTTGGGCATTTGTTTTTACGCTGCAAAAAAGTGTCAGAACAATTAAAACAAACAGATTTTTAGAAATGTGTATGCAATTCATAAATTTTTATTTCACTTCTTTAATATCATCCATTTTCCAGCTTTTATCAAAATAAGCTACTGTAGGTCCGTAGAATCGCATGTATCTGTGCTTTTTTAAGAATTTTCTGTTTCAAAAATGAAAATTATACAAAATTAGCCTTGAATATATTATTTATCATTCTCAATAATCATAAAAAAGACCTTTGAAATTTATCAAAAGCCTTAGATGTTTTATTAAAAAGAGAAAGTCCAAACCAAAAAAAAGCCATTCGACGTATCGAATGGCTTTTAAATATTTTAAATCTAAATGATTATTCTATTTCAGAAACTCTCATGGTGTTTACCATTCCTTTATCTTTAATTGGCATAGCTGCAAGGTTGATCAAATAATCACCTTTTACAGCATAACCTTTTTCAACAGCAATTTTATTTACATCTGTAACAGTATCATCTGTACTTTCGTCTTTATCATAGAAATATGACTTAACTCCCCATAATAAATTCAATTGTGTTAAGATTCTTCTGTTTGAAGTAAACACTAAAATATGTGCTGACGGTCTCCAGGCTGAAACCTGAAAAGCAGTATAACCACTATTTGTCAAAGTACAAATTGCTTTTGCTTTGATTTCATTTGCTAATAAAGCTGCCTGATGACAAACTGTTTTAGTAACAAATCGTTTTGTTTTAATCTGTGGTGTATTTTGTGGAACCTGAATTAGTGGGGAATCCTCTACAGCTTCACAAATTTGAGTCATTCTTTGAATAACTTGTACAGGATAATTTCCTGTGGCAGTTTCTCCAGACAACATTACAGCATCAGCTCCATCCATTACAGAGTTTGCAACGTCATTTACTTCAGCTCTTGTTGGAGTTAAACTTGTAATCATTGTTTCCATCATTTGAGTAGCAACGATAACAGGAATTCTTGCAATTTTCGCTCTGCGAATCAAATCTTTTTGAACTAATGGTACTTCGTGTGCAGGAAGTTCAACTCCTAAATCTCCACGTGCCACCATTAAAGCGTCGCAATATGCTACAATTTTATCCATGTTCTCTAGAGCTTCCGGCATTTCAATTTTAGCAACAATCGGAATTTTATATTCTGAATGTTTAGCGATCAATTCTTGCAAATCTTGTAAATCGCGAGGTGTTTTTACAAACGAAAGTGCGATCCAGTCTACTTTTTGCTCTATAGCAAAAATAGCATCTGCAATATCTTTTTCAGTCAAAGCCGGCAAAGAAATTTTAGTGTTTGGAAGATTAACTCCTTTTTTAGATTTTAATTCTCCACCCTGAATAACTCTAGCAACAACTTCTGTTTTTTTATCTGTCGAAACAATTTCAAAAATAAGTTTTCCATCGTCAAGCAAAATACGCTCACCAGCATTTACATCATTTGGAAAATTCTGATATTTCATGAACACTTTTTGAGCTGTTCCTATAATATCTTCCGCTGTTGTAAAAGTGATTAAATCACCATCATTAACAACTGTTCCTTCCTCCATTACACCAACTCTAAGTTTTGGTCCCTGTAAATCTCCAAGGATTGCAGTTGTGTAACCAAACTCTTCGTTTAGGCCTCTGATAATATTAATTTTCTCTTTTACTCCTTCGTAATCAGCATGCGAAAAATTAACTCTAAACACATTAACCCCTGCATCGATCATATCTTTGATGATCTCTCTCGTACCACATGCAGGACCAAGTGTAGCGACAATTTTGGTTTTTTTGTTTGTTAACATTTTTTTTAAAAAATTAGATTGTTTTTTGATTTTATTTTATCAGTATCCACAGCATATATAGCCGCAATACTTTCTATTGTATTTAACTGTTGTTGAATTTCTGAAAAATCGAGAGCCTCTTCGCTATTCTCTATTTTCAGGAAAAAATCTACCTTTTTGAATTCAGGAAGTAAATGAATTGTTGTTGAAACCTCACTTGTCTCATTGGAAAACAAATCTTGAGAATCATTTTTACTCACTGAAATGATCTCATTCTTATTCTGAATCAAATTCCATGAAACTGCTTTTTCGGCATCATAATAATAGAATCGGGAAAAATTCGCCTCGCCTTCCTTAGTTTGAGCATGGATCTCGTTTTTGCTCTTACTTAAGTTTATCGGAAGGTTTTTATTGATAAAATAGGCCAATCTATAATCTTCTAATGAAGTGTGGATCGCCATTAAATAATAATCAATTTCGTCAAATTCGTCTAAATCCAATCTATGAATAGCCATGTCATGAAAAATCAAGGTGTAAATATACTATTTCTAACGGAGCTTAAATAGTTAAGATGGGGTTGTTTTTATTAATTTATAAACGAAAACGTTATAGCATAAGTATAATTACAGCAAACTTGTAGCTATTTCTTGTCTATTTTTTCCTGAAATGCAAAATATGCTCTTTGTGAAGCTTTCTCTTCTGCCTTCTTTTTTGAAGTTGCTCGCGCTCTTGCGATTACTTTATCGTCTATACTTAATTTAACGCCAAATAAGCGTTGGCCGTCAATACCGTTATCTTCAAAAATATCATAATGAAAAACTCTTTTCTCTTTCTGACACCATTCAATAACCAAACTTTTATAACTAATTACTTTTCCCTCAAGTCGTGCAATATCAACATAAGGAGCAACAACTCTTTTTTGAATAAACTTTTCGCAAAACGCATATCCTTTATCCAGATAGATTGCACCTACCAGAGATTCGAAGATATTGCCATGAATATTTTCTCCAAAATGCTGAATAGGCACCTTGCTTTCTACAAACCGAACTAAGTTTAAATCTTTGCCTAATTCATTCAAGTGCTCACGACTCACAATTTTTGACCTCATTTTAGTCAAATAACCTTCGTCGCCATTTGGTGCTTTGTTAAATAAGTGCGCTGCAATTACAGCACTTAACATAGCATCTCCTAAAAATTCAAGTCGTTCATAATTTATTGGATGTCCTGATTCGTCTAATTTATTTGAAGATCTGTGCGTAAAAGCTTTCTTATAAAAATCGATCTTAGCAGGCTCAAAACCAAGTATTTTCTGAATAGTGTCAAAAAAAATCCCGTCTTCTAGAGAACGGGATTTAGAAAATATTTTTTTGATAATATTCATATACAGAAATTAGTCAACTAATTTTTTAAACAATACACATGCATTGTGTCCACCAAAACCAAAAGTGTTACTCATAGCAACATTTACTTCTCTTTTTTGAGGTTTGTTTAAGGTAAGATTCAATGACGGATCAATCTTTTCATCAACTACAGTATGATTGATAGTTGGAGGAATAATACCATGTTGCATTGCCAGAATCGAAGCAATTGCTTCAATAGCTCCGGCAGCACCAAGTAAATGTCCTGTCATTGATTTCGTAGAGTTGATATTGATATTTTTTGCATGATCACCAAAAACAGCGCTAATTGCTTTCAATTCGGCAACATCTCCTAACGGAGTAGAAGTCCCGTGAGTATTGATATGATCAATATCTTCCGGTTTCATTCCAGCATCTCTTAATGTATTTTTCATTACTGCAATAACTCCAATTCCTTCCGGATGTGGTGCAGTCAAGTGATAAGCATCAGATGACATTCCGCCTCCGCCAACTTCGCAATAAATTTTTGCGCCTCTGGCTTTAGCATGTTCGTATTCTTCAAGAACCAAAGCTCCTGCTCCTTCTCCTAAAACGAAACCATCTCTGGTAGCGTCAAAAGGTCTTGAAGCCGTTTCCGGACTGTCGTTTCTCGTTGATAAAGCGTGCATAGAATTAAAACCTCCCATACCTGCAATAGTAATTGCAGCCTCTGAACCACCTGATACAATAACATCACACATTCCTAAACGAATGTAGTTGAAAGCATCGATCAATGCATTTGCAGAAGATGCACATGCAGAAACAGTAGTATAATTGGGTCCCATATAACCATTACGCATCGAAATGTGTGCTGGCGCAATATCGGCAATCATTTTAGGAATAAAAAACGGATTGAATTTTGGCGTTCCGTCTCCTTTAGCATAATACATTACTTCTTCCTGAAAAGTTTCTAAACCCCCAATACCAGCTCCCCAAATAACACCAACTCTTGTTTTGTCTATATTATCATTAGTAAGTCCGGCATCTTTAATAGCTTCATCGCTTGCAGCAACGGCATATTGAGCAAATTTATCTAATCTTCGAGATTCCTTGCGATCCATGTAATCTTCAATATTGAAGTTTTTTACTTCACAGGCAAATTTCGTTTTATGCTTCTCTGTATCATAATACGTGATAGGAGCGGCTCCGCTTACCCCATTCACAAGTGCCTCCCAATAATCCTGGATATTATTCCCGATAGGAGTAAGAGCACCTAATCCTGTTACAACAACTCGCTTTAACGTCATAAAATATGTATTTTGTACTTTAAACAAATAAAACCCACGCTTTCTTAACTGTATTGTTTACTTAAGAGCCATGGGCATTACAATATAAATATATCTTTTTGATTGAAAAACCAATCGAAATTTAATTTTAAAAAAATAATAACACCCGATTTTCTTAAAATTCCAATTTTCTAAAAAACAAATCCCAATTTTGGAATTTGGGTATTCAAAGTTGGAATTTTAAGAAAATTCGGGTGCAGTATTATTATTTTTTAGCTTCTTCGATATAAGAAATAGCTTGACCAACAGTAGCAATGTTTTCTGCTTGATCGTCTGGAATTTGAATATCAAATTCTTTTTCGAATTCCATAATAAGCTCAACAGTGTCTAATGAGTCAGCTCCTAAATCATTAGTGAAGCTTGCTTCTGTTACAACTTCGTTTTCGTCAACACCTAATTTGTCTACGATAATCGCTTTTACTCTTGATGCAATGTCTGACATAATCTTTAATTTTAGAATTTAATTTGTTGGCAAAAATAAAAAACTTTATTTTAAAACCACGATTTAGTTTATAAATGTAACACTAATTTATAAAATTAATTTCAAGAAAGACTTTTTAATACTATTTATTTTCGATTATTATTCCGTTTTTTGCATTCTCAAATTACATTCAATTATGAAAAAAATTATTGTTTTTGCCTCAGGATCAGGAACTAATGCTGAAAATATCATAAAATATTTTGCAAAAACCAAAATCGCAAAAGTCGTTTCGGTCTTTACCAATAATGCTGCGGCAAAAGTTATCGAAAGAGCAAAAAATCATCAAATTCCGACTGAAATTTTCTCAAAAAGCGAATTATTGGAGCGAAACCTCTTACAGAAGATACAAGAAATCGATCCGGATCTGATAGTTCTTGCAGGTTTTTTATTGAAATTCCCTGATCATATAATCGAAAAATATCCAAATAAAATAATCAACATACATCCGGCACTTCTACCTAATTATGGCGGAAAAGGAATGTACGGAATGCACATACACAGGGCTATAGTAAACAATAAAGAGAAAGAAACCGGGATTTCAATTCATTACGTTAATGAACATTATGATGAAGGCGGAATTATTTTTCAGAAAAATGTAGCCTTGACAGATGAAGATACTCCGGAAACAGTAGCCGAAAAGATTCATGAACTGGAACAAAAATATTTTCCGGAAATCATTTCGAGATTATTGGAAGAATAGATCACTTAGATTGTCAGGCTTCTTAGATCGTGAGATTATTAAACATAACCTTTAACGAATTCAAAAAAGTCTAAAATCCAAAAATTTAAAAAGTCTAATAATCTAAAAATCCAAGAAGTCTAAAATGAATCACGAAGTACATATATATACAGATGGCGCTGCAAAAGGTAATCCCGGAAATGGGGGCTATGGTGTAGTGATGGAATTAGTTGGAACTCCGCATAAAAAAGAATTTTACGAAGGTTTCCGCCTGACTACAAATAACAGAATGGAACTTTTGGCTGTAATTGTTGGACTTGAAAAGCTAAAAAACCCAAACATGAAGGTTTTGGTTGTCTCTGATTCTAAATATGTAATTGATTCCGTTGTAAAAAAATGGGTTTTTGGCTGGGAGAAAAAAAACTATGCCGGCAAAAAAAATCCCGATTTATGGAAACGCTTCTTAATTATCTATCGCAAACATCAAGTCGATTTTAAATGGATCAAAGGTCATAATAATCACCCACAAAACGAACGTTGCGACGAATTGGCCGTTATGGCAGCTATGCAGAAAAACCTTTCGATTGATGTTTATTACGAAACTATAGGTTCAAAATCATAAATCGGATAGGAGCCTAGGGATTAATTCCCTAGGCGACCTTCCACACCACCCGGCATACGGATCCGTACCAAGGCGGTTCTTAATTTACGATACATTTTAAGATAGATA
>NZ_JAMZNK010000046.1 GCF_027980145.1 Flavobacterium azizsancarii
GGCTTAAAAACTGGCTGCATAATCATTGATTTTAGTACTTAAATATAAGAAAAATCAATGTGTAAAACAAAAAAAAACTGCCCGAAATTACTTTTCGGACAGCCTCTTTTTTTATTTCCTGCAGTAAAAAAAAGTCCGCTCCAAATATTTTGAAGCGGACTTTTTACTATTATTTATAAAAAGATTATTTTACCTGGAAAGTAACTCTTCTTACGATTTGACGAGCTTCTTTAGATTTTTTGTTCACAGAAGTGTCTTCACCATTAGCGATTACATTCAGTCTTGAAGAATCAATTCCAGCATTTTCAGCTACTTTTTTCACAGCTTCAGCTCTTTTTCTTGATAATTCAGTGTTATAACTAGAACTTCCAATTTCGTCAGCATATCCTATGATATCTGCAGATTTACCTGGATTGTTTTTCAAGTATTTCACTAAGAAATCAACACCTGATAACGAAGCATTTGTTGGTTTAGAAGAGTTAAAGTCAAAATATACATTCACATAACCACCGTTAATCAATTCTTCAACAGTATTGTTTGTAGTTGTACTTTCGCTTCCTTTTTTAACATAAGTTTTGTCTAGGTAACTTTCTAATTCATCCGGAACACCATTTTGATTGTTGTCAATAGATTGTCCTTTTGTATTTACAGCAACTCCGGAAACAGTATTAGGTTCTAAGTCGTATAAATCAGCAACACCATCTTTGTCAGTATCAATAAGATTAGTTTCAATAGTAGTAACTCTGTTTTCTAATTGATTTAATCTTTCATTTTCTTCTGAATACCAATCAGCATGTTTAGTATTTTTACCTAAGTAAAAAGTCAAACCAACAGAAGCATTCAATAATACACCGTCTAATGAACCAGTAGTAGTTGTTGCCTGACCATCAAAGTTATGGTTTTGTCTTCCGTTAACAATACCGGTAAGATCTCCAGTAATTGCAATTCTGTCACTTACTCTAATTTGTCCTGTTAAACCAGCGATTCCATGAGCCATGTAATCTTTTCCGTCAAAACCTTTGTCGGAGCTTAATTGAGAAACACCAAAACCACCATGTGCTAATAAACCGAAAGTATTGGTCCAGGTTTCAAAGTTTAAAGCTCTACCAAGGTTAACAACCCCTTGTAAACTCGCTCTGTAATATTTACTATCAAATTCAGGAGTGTCATCACGTTCTTGAAATTGATCATAACCAACATCCAATTTCAAACCAAATTTAGGATTAAACATATATCTTACACCTAAATCTGCGTGAAACAGGTTAAGAGATTCAGTAGAATAACCAGGAGTTATTGCTCTAAGTGGTTTGTTTACCCCGCCATTCAATTCAACAGACCATTTATTGTATTCAGGTTTGTCAATTGATGGCTGAGTCGAAGTCGTTGCCATATTTTGCGCGCCTGCAGCGAATGTTAGTAGTAAAAGCGAGACTGAAGCTAATTTCTTTTTCATGATATCCAATTTTTATTTAATTGTTATTATTTAAGAGTTTTTCGTTTTAAACTCATTGACAAAATTATAGCAGGAGTTTTAATTTGTGTTCTATTTGGTGTTACATAATTCCCACCTTTTGGGTTTTATTTATGTAAATACGTTAAAACAATCAAAATATTTGGGCAAAAAAAGGGGCTAAATTTATATTTAGCCCCTTTTGGAATTTGTAAATGTGAAAGTTATTTTAAATCTGGTTGGTATATTTTTATTGTGCCATCTCCCTCACTACTAACAACTAACAAACTTCTTTTTGTTGGACTTTTAGAAGCTGGGATGAATAAAATCCCTTCAGGGGCATCTCCGGTTTTTACAGTTTGCAAATATTGTGGCGAATTTGGATTGGTTACATCATAAGTCATAAAAGCATCTGATCTTTCCAGGCCAACAAACAGAATATTCTGACTTCCCATCTTAACAGCTACCACAGCTTCCGGTTCTGAGCCTTTATCATCGCTGCGTTTGTCATCATAAGTACCAAGTTCATTCGTTTTTTTGTCAACATCATTTTTGCTGTCGTAAACAATTTTTCCGGTATTTCCGTTCCAGATTGAGAAAGAACGAGCTCCAAAAGCAACTAGTTCGTCAAGGTCTCCATCTCCATCAGTATCTCCCATATCCGCAATAAGATTTAATCTTCCCAGATTTGTTTCTAGTTTTAAAGTTGCGGCATCAGGAAAAGCAGTTGCATCAAGTTTCATGTCTTTCATTCTTTTAATATCAGAATAAGCGGTATATTCTCTTGCATCACCTTCGTTTGCCGTTACAAAATAAGGAACGTTATTAGCAGAAAAGTGGCTAATACCATCAGGCATATACATCCCTTTTACTTTCCAGGGATTAAAAGCTATTTTATCATCCTTGTCGCTAACATCAATAGCATTTTCTGCAGTATTGAAATTTTTAAATCCTAACGGGTAAATTGCGGTAATAGTTTTAGAAGTCAAATCTACTTTTGCAACACCATTATTTTCTTGTAATGTTACCCAGGCCGTTTTCGAATCATCAGAAATTGTAACATATTCTGGTTCGATATCCTGTGCGAAACTTTTTGCGAACTTCGAAATTCTGAAACCTTCTTTCTGCAAAGCAGCCGCCTGACTGCTGAAAGAACTAAAATCTAAAGTCGTAACGGCATAATTGTTAGCAACCTCAATGATAGAAATAGTACCGTTTGGATCTTGCGAATAATCAGTATTTGGTTCTCCTTCGTTAGCTGTCATAATATATTTTCCGTCAGGCGAGAAAGTAACCATATCCGGCAATGCGCCTACAGTAATTTGTTTGATTAGGCTATAATCAGTAGTATTAAAGATTACCACCTTTCCATTTCCTTGTTTGTTTACAGTTGATTCTAAGGCAACGGCTAATTTTCCGTCATAAACAGCAACACTATTAGATGCTCCTTCATATGGAGTCAGGTCTATTTTACCAATTTTGACTGGTTTTGTCGGATCAGTTAAATCAATTACATCAATTTGGTTTGTTCCGCTATTATTTACTGCAAAAAGTTTCTTTGTTTTTTCGTCGTAAGCCGTTATTTCTGCTGCGCCTTCGCCACCTATTGTGATAGAGCCTATTTCTTTAAAAGTTCCCGGGTTTTCATTGACAACAACTTCAGGTACTCCGTTGTTTGAATTTTCGTCATTATTACAGCTTATCATAATCGATAAAGCTGCTAATAAGGACATACTTAGTTTTTTCATTTTTTGTGTTTTTAGTTTTGCCAAATGTAATTAGGAGATCCTGAGTGTATATTAATGCTGTATTATTTAATCTTTAACTTAATTTTTATCAGATAATTTATATAAATACGATATGATTTTAGTTGTACTATTTTATAATCCTTTTGAATGATTATCTTTGTACTCTTTCAAATTTAGAACCTCTTTATGTCAACAAATAATAGAAGATTTCCAGCAGAATGGGAAAAACAACAAGGAATCGTATTGTGTTTTCCGCATAATGGCAACGACTGGCCAGGTAAATACGAGGCTGTTCAATGGGCTTTTGTAGAATTTATTAAAAAAGTAGCCACTTTTGAAACTGTTTTTTTGGTCGTAGCCGATGAAAAACTAAAAGAAAAAGTAGCCGAAATGTTAGAAAGAGCCCATGTAAATGTTGCAAACGTCTCTTTTATCATTCATAAAACCAACAGAAGCTGGATGCGTGATTCAGGACCAATTATTGTAAAAAATGGTTCGAAAAGAGAAGCATTAAACTTCAATTTTAATGGTTGGGCAAAATATAAAAATTATCAGTTAGACAAATTTGTTCCGTCTAAAATTGCTGAATTTATTGATGTTCCCTTAACACAAGTGGTATATAAAGGAAAGCCGGTAATTGTAGAAGGTGGTGCGATTGATGTAAACGGACTAGGAACTTTATTGACTTCTGAAGAATGTTTGATGCATCCATCTATACAGGTTCGAAATAAGAATTTTACGAAGGAAGATTACGAAGCTGTTTTCAAGGAATACTTAGGGGTTACAAATGTAATTTGGTTAGGAGATGGAATAGAAGGGGATGATACGCACGGTCATATCGACGATTTATGCCGATTCGTAAACGAAGATACGATTGTAACAATTGTAGAAACAGATAAAAATGATGCCAATTACAAACCATTACAGGATAATTTGAAGCGTTTGCAAAATGCAAAATTAGAAGATGGAAAATCTCCAATTATTGTAGCATTGCCAATGCCAAAACGAGTAGATTTTGAAGATTTAAGATTACCGGCAAGTTATGCCAACTTCTTAATTTTGAATAATTGTGTTTTGGTTCCTACCTTTAATGATAGCAATGACAGAGTTGCGCTAAATATATTAGCAGAATGTTTCCCTGACAGAGAAGTAATCGGAATAAGTTGTGTTGATTTTATCTGGGGATTTGGGACATTGCATTGCTTGAGCCAACAGATTCCGGTTTAGGTTTAACCACGAAGGCACGAAGTTGCTACGTTTTTTTTTGTATGCTTGTGAAGCTGATCGATCCCAAAGTTTTTGGAGAAACCTCACAAAGTTTTGTATAATAATTTTAGTCTCACAAACCCGACAGGTTTTAAAAACCTCTGGGGTATAACGCCAGAATTTGTCAATTTCGACCAAAGGGAGAAATCACACAAGGAACTCCGCAAAGGAAGTTAATCTTTGTCGATTCATGAATGTGATTTCTCCCTTTGGTCGAAATGACATAAAATGAGAAAAAATCATTTTAATCCTTTAATCTGTGGTGAAAGAATAAACAAAAAGCCTCGGAAAATCACTTTCGAGGCTTTATATTTTTTATATCTCTTCAGATAATTTATCTGCTCTTCATGGCCTGATAAATGGAGGTAAAAGCTGGCTCGCAACTTCTCCAAAACCAAGACGTACTTCAGCATTTTCGCAGAAACCTCTAATAATTACTGTATCATTATCTTCGATAAATTTACGCTCGCTGCCATCTTTTAATTTGATCGGATTTTGTCCTCCCCAAGTCAATTCTAACATAGAACCAAAACTATCAGGAGTTGGGCCTGAAATAGTTCCTGAACCCATCATATCACCAGAATTTACACGACAACCGTTTGAGGTATGATGTGCTAATTGCTGACTCATTGACCAATATAAATATTTAAAATTTGATTTAGAAACGATAGTTTCTTCAGCTTCTTCAGGTTTGATTGAAACTTCTAAATGAATATCAAAAGCTTTTTTACCTTTAGTTTGTAAGTAAGGAAGCGGCGACGGATCTTGTTTAGGACCTTTAGTTCTAAAAGGTTCAAGAGCATCCATAGTCACAATCCATGGAGAAATTGATGTAGCAAAGTTTTTGGCTAAGAATGGTCCAAGAGGCACATATTCCCATTTCTGAATATCGCGCGCGCTCCAGTCATTCAGTAAAACCATTCCGAAAATGTAATCTTCGGCTTCATACGTTGGGATATTTTCTCCCATTATATTAACATCAGTCGTAATAAAAGCAGTTTCTAATTCGAAATCTACTAAACGAGACGGACCAAAAACAGGGTATTTTTCTCCAGCCGGTAAAGTTTGTCCCATTGGTCTGTGCACCGGAATTCCGGACGGAACAATTGTAGAGCTTCTTCCATGATACCCAACCGGAATATGCAGCCAGTTTGGTAATAAAGCATTTTCAGGATCACGAAACATTTTTCCAACGTTCGTAGCGTGCTCTTTACTGGAGTAAAAGTCAGTGTAATCGCCTATTAACACAGGCAATTGCATTTCGACATCATCAATTTTAAAAATAACAATATCTCGATCTTTTGTTGAATCTCTTAGTTGAGGATTAGTCTCGTCGAAAATATCAGCGATGCGATTTCGAACTAAACGCCATGTTTTTTTTCCATCAGAAATAAAATCATTAAGCGTATCCTGCATGAACATATCATCTGTTAAATCTATTCCTGAGAAATAGTTTAATTGTTGTAAAGCTCCTAAATCTATAGCGTAATCGCCAATTCGTGTTCCTACTGTAACGACATTTTCTTTGGTAAGAAATACACCGAAAGGAATATTTTGAATAGGGAAGTCGCTATTTTCTGGCACTTCTAACCATGATTTTCTTTTGGTATCGTTAGCGGTTATTGGCATGTGAATGTTAATTATTTGTTGAAAAATTCTATGTCAAATATATCATAATCTAGCAGTTTGACAAACGTTTTTTTGTATTTTTGCAGGAAATTAACGAAAAACGAAAAAATGCAACGCGACGAACAAATTTTTGACCTTATACTAGAGGAACAAGACAGACAAATTCACGGATTAGAACTTATCGCTTCAGAGAATTTTGTAAGTGATGAAGTAATGGAAGCAGCTGGTTCTGTTTTAACTAACAAATATGCTGAAGGATATCCTGGCAAAAGATACTACGGAGGTTGCGAAGTAGTTGACGTTATTGAGCAAATTGCAATAGACAGAGCTAAAGAATTATTTGGTGCTGAATATGCAAACGTGCAGCCACACTCAGGATCTCAGGCAAATGCTTCAGTATATCATGCTTGTTTACAGCCAGGGGATAAAATATTAGGTTTCGATTTATCTCACGGTGGCCACTTAACCCACGGATCTCCTGTAAATTTTTCAGGACGTGTTTATGTTCCTGTTTTTTACGGAGTAGATAAAGAAACTGGTCGTTTAGATTATGATAAAATTCAGGAAATAGCAACAAAAGAACAGCCAAAATTAATCATCGCAGGAGCTTCGGCTTATTCTCGTGATATGGATTTTGAGCGTTTCAGAGTAATTGCTGACAGTGTAGGAGCAATCTTGTTTGCTGATATTTCGCACCCTGCAGGTCTTATTGCAAAAGGATTATTGAACGACCCAATTCCACATTGTCATATTGTTTCTACAACAACACACAAAACATTACGTGGACCACGTGGAGGTTTGATCCTGATGGGGAAAGATTTTCCAAATCCAATGGGATTAACAAATCCAAAAGGAGAAATCAGAATGATGTCTGCTTTATTAGATCTTGCTGTTTTCCCTGGAAATCAAGGAGGACCTTTAATGCACATTATCGCTGCTAAAGCTGTAGCTTTTGGCGAAGCATTAAAAGATGAATTCTTTACTTATGCTTTGCAATTGCAAAAAAATGCAAATGCTATGGCAGATGCTTTCGTAAAAAGAGGATACAACATTATTTCTGGCGGAACTGATAACCACATGATGCTTATTGACTTAAGAAATAAAAACATTTCTGGTAAAGAAGCTGAAAACGCGTTAGTAAAAGCAGAAATTACAGTAAATAAAAATATGGTTCCATTTGATGATAAATCACCATTTGTAACTTCAGGAATTCGTGTTGGAACAGCTGCAATCACAACTCGTGGTTTAGTTGAAGAAGATATGGAAACTATCGTAGCTTTAATCGATAAAGTTCTTGCTGATCACACAAATGAAGCAGTTATCGAAGAAGTAGCAAACGAAGTAAATGAAATGATGAGCGAAAGACCAATTTTCGTATACTAAAAAATAAAATTTGAAACTTAATTGTTTCAAGTTTCAGGTTTCAAGTTTAAAGTTTTGTGACGCGTAAAACATGCGCATAACAAAACTTTAAACTTTTTTCGTTCTTAAAACAACTTGAAACAAAGAAAACTTGAAACAAAATAAAACAAAATAAGAGACCATGGGCGTACTAAGATTACAATTGCCAACAGATCCTAGATGGGTAAATATTGTAGAAAAAAATATTGAAGAAATCCTGACAGATCACGCTTGGTGCGAGCAAAAAGCAGCAACAAACGCGATCACGATTATTACTAATAACTCAGAACATCAGGATTTGGTAAAAGATTTATTGGCTTTAGCCAAAGAAGAAATCGACCATTTTGAGCAAGTTCATAATATCATCATCAAAAGAGGATTGAAACTAGGACGCGAACGCAAAGACGATTACGTAAACGAATTGTATTTGTACATGAAGAAAAGCGGAGACGGAAGCAGAGTTTCTGGTCTTGTTGAAAGATTACTTTTTTCGGCAATGATCGAAGCCAGAAGCTGCGAACGTTTCAAAGTTTTGTCTGAAAATATCAAAGACGAAGAATTATCTGTTTTCTACAGAGATTTGATGGAGAGTGAAGCCGGACATTATGTTACTTTTATTACCTATGCCAGAAAATACGGAGTAGGAATCGACGTTGAAAAACGATGGAGGGAATGGCTTGCTTACGAAGAATCAATTATTACCAACTACGGAAAAGGGGAAACGATTCACGGGTAGGGTTTTAGTTTTTAGTCTCAGTCTCGGTTTTCAGTTTTCACGTTTGTCACGTTGAGCGGAGTCGAAACGCGTTCCAATGAGAAAGTTTTCAGTCTCAGTCTTAGTTTTTGCGCTTGTCACGTTGAGCGAAGTCGAAACACGTTGCTATTGAAACCTTTTACGTAAAGTCTAAATAAAAAAAATCCGTTTAAAATCCGTGTCATCCGCGAGCCAACCAATCGCAAAGTTTTAATAATCTAAAATTTCTTATATTTGGGAGTAACGAAAATTTAAAACCATGAGAATAGAAACTGATTTGAAATTAGGGTTTAAAGACGTGATGATTAGGCCTAAAAGATCTACATTAAAAAGCAGGTCAGAAGTCTCGTTAGAGCAAAATTTTAAATTTTTGCACAGTACTGCAACCTGGACAGGAATTCCTATTATGGCCGCTAATATGGATACTGTGGGGACTTTTGAAATGGCTCAGGTTTTAGCCGGAGAAAAACTTTTTACCGCTATTCATAAGCATTACACACTTCAGCAATGGAATGATTTTCTACAAAATGTTACACCTGATTTCTACAATTATATAGCGATTAGTACAGGAACAGGACAAGAAGATTTTGCTAAAATTGGTCATGTTATCACAGCCAATCCGTTACTTAAATTTATTTGTATTGATGTTGCAAACGGGTATTCAGAACATTTTGTTCAGTTTTTAAAACAAACGAGACTACAATATCCGGACAAAGTCATTATTGCCGGAAATGTAGTTACCGGCGAAATGGTTGAGGAGTTATTACTGGCCGGAGCAGATATTGTAAAAGTTGGCATTGGTCCCGGTTCTGTTTGTACAACTCGTGTAAAAACAGGTGTTGGATATCCACAACTTTCAGCTATTATAGAATGTGCCGATGCGGCTCACGGTTTGGGCGGGCACATTATAAGCGATGGCGGATGTAAAACTCCGGGAGATGTTGCCAAAGCTTTTGGCGCAGGTTCAGATTTTGTAATGTTGGGAGGAATGCTTGCCGGACATGATGAAAGCGGAGGAGAATTGATCGAAGTAAATGGCGAAAAATTTAAACAATTTTACGGAATGAGTTCGACAACAGCAATGGATAAATATGTTGGAGGAGTGGCAGAATACAGGGCAAGTGAGGGTAAAACAGTTCAGGTTCCGTTTAAAGGGCAGGTTATCAATACAATATTGGATATTTTGGGAGGTTTAAGAAGTACGTGTACTTATGTTGGAGCTTCCAGATTAAAAGAACTTACAAAGCGAACCACCTTTATAAGAGTAAGCGAACAGGAAAATCAAATTTTTACAAAATAATAAAACATTTTAGATACAACATGATCACGATTTCAGAAGCAACTATAAACGACATTAAACAAATTCAAAATATAGTAAACATTACATGGCCAATTACTTATGGTGAGATTCTGTCAAAAGAACAATTAGATTATATGTTGGGGCTTTTTTATTCTACGGAAGCTTTAACGGAACAGTACAATAAAAAAGTACAGTTGTTTTATATGATTGATGAGGATGAAGCTAATATTGGGTTTATCGGAATAGAACATAATTATAACGGACAAGCAGCAACTAAAATTCATAAAATATATCTTTTACCAGAAACGCAAGGAAAAGGAATT
Organism: Flavobacterium azizsancarii; assembly: GCF_027980145.1. Taxonomy (GTDB): domain Bacteria; phylum Bacteroidota; class Bacteroidia; order Flavobacteriales; family Flavobacteriaceae; genus Flavobacterium; species Flavobacterium azizsancarii. The sequence continues at coordinate 9,872 of NZ_JAMZNK010000046.1, forward strand.
GGTAAAAAAGTGGTCGATGAGATTGAAAAATTAGCTAAAAATAACAATTCAAAAGCATTATTGTTAAACGTAAACCGATTTAATACCGCTTTAGGTTTCTATAAAAAAATAGGTTTTGAAGTTGCTCAAGAAGTAGATATTGAAATCGGAAATGGTTACCTGATGGAAGATTATGTTATGGAGAAGAAGTTGTAATAAAGTAAACACGAATTTCACGAATTATCACTAATTCTTAATGTCTGGTTTATTTTTTGAAATTAATTTTCACTAAATAATTCGTAACAATTCGTGACTCAAGACAGAAAGTTGAACAGACGAAGTAAATTCGTGTACGATTTTTGCTCTTAACTCACAACAACATCATGCTTAAACAATAAGCCTTTTACCTCTTTCAAAGAAAAAACAGCTTTCTTCAGTTTAGTTTTTGATGGATCAATAGTATAATTGTAACTTGTTTTAAAATCGGCTTTATTAGCGATCGCTTTATCAAATTCTGAGCGATACAAGTCACAATTATCAAAAAGAACGCTTGTAAGATCTGTTGCCATAAAATCTACGGCAATCAAACTACAATTAGTAAATGTAGTCCCTTTTATTTTTAAGGTATAAAACTTCGAAAAATCTAAAATACAATCATAAAAATTTACTTCGAAGATGAGTTTGTCGCACATGGCAAAATTCACTTCTTTGATTTCACATCTATTAAAAGTAGCTGTTCTAAAAGCCACGTAATTTATTTTGGCTTCGTTAAAAATGCAATCATTAAAAACGCAGTCAATAAAAGTTACTGCTAAGAAAGTACAGGCAGAGAAATTACAATTATTAAAGACGCAGCATTCAAAATCCTTGAAATTCGCATCATCTCTGTTATAAGTAATAGTATTGTATTCTTTATCAAGAAAATATTCGGACTCTTTTTTCAAGGCAATTTTTCATAATTATTTAAGAGCGAAAAGATAATAATTACGTTGCAAAAACAGAGCACTAAACTGCATTAATTTTTACACTTTCTAAAATTGGTTTTTCTTGATAAAATAAGCACATTGGTCATGTAATTTTATAAATCAAGACGTTTTTTTTATGCCTATTTTTTATGAATATGATATTTTTAAAGCCTTAAAATGATAAGTGTTTAATTTTTAAGCTTTATATTTATAAAAATTTATTAATATTTAATTTAAAATGTTTTATTATAATATTAATTTGCTGTAGCTTTACACTGATTTTTAAGTTAAAACGTAACACTTATATTATATGGGATCAACAAGAAAAGAACATGATTTTTTAGGGGAATTAGATATTCCTAATCATTTATATTATGGTATCCAAACTTTCAGAGCTGTAGAGAATTTCAATATTACCGGAATTCCAATTTCAAAAGAACCTTTATTTATTAAGGCTTTGGGATATGTAAAAAAAGCAGCAGCTTTAGCAAATAAAGATTGTGGAGCACTTGACCCAAAAATTGCCGAGGCAATCTGTTACGGAAGTGATCAGGTTATTGCAGGTAAATTTGACCAGGAATTTGTAAGCGATTTAATTCAGGGTGGAGCCGGAACATCGGTAAATATGAATGCAAATGAAGTTATTGCTAATATTGGTCTGGAATATCTGGGGCATAAAAAAGGTGAATATAACTTTTTGCATCCAAACAATCATGTAAACTGTTCTCAATCTACAAACGATGCTTATCCATCGGCTTTTAGAATAGCACTTTACATGAAAATGGAAAGTTTTATTAAAACATTAGAAGGTTTAGAAGTTGCTTTTGCAGCAAAAGGAGAAGAGTTCAAAAGTGTTTTAAAAATGGGAAGAACGCAATTGCAAGATGCGGTTCCTATGACTTTAGGACAAGAATTCAGATCTTATGCTACTACTATAGGAGAAGATGTTAAAAGGTTGAAAGAAGCTCAAAGCCTGGTTTTAGAAATTAACATGGGAGCTACTGCAATTGGAACAAGAGTAAACGCACCGGAAGGATATCCTGAAATTTGTGTGAACTATTTAGCCAAAGAAGTAGGTATTCCGTTAACGCTTTCACCAGATTTAATTGAAGCTACTGTTGATACCGGAGCTTATGTTCAGATTATGGGAACATTGAAAAGAACAGCGGTAAAAGTATCTAAAATCTGTAACGATTTAAGATTATTGAGTTCAGGGCCAAGAACTGGTTTCAATGAAATCAATTTGCCTGCACGCCAGCCGGGATCTTCGATCATGCCTGGAAAAGTTAATCCTGTAATCCCGGAAGTAGTAAACCAGACTTGTTTTTATGTAATTGGTCAGGATTTAACAGTTACAATGGCTGCTGAAGCAGGACAATTGCAATTGAATGTAATGGAACCTGTAATTGCTTTTGCAATGTTTACATCATTAGATTATCTTTCAAATGCAATTCAGACTTTAATAGATAAATGTATCGTTGGGATTACTGCAAATGTAGATCATTGCTACAATATGGTAATGAACAGTATTGGAATTGTAACACAATTGAACCCTATTTTGGGTTACGAAGTAAGTGCCAGTATTGCGGGAGAAGCTTTAAAAATGAATAAAAGCGTACATGAAATTGTAGTGGTAGAAAGAAAATTAATCACACAGGAAAAATGGGATGAAATTTATTCATTAGAAAACTTAATTAATCCTAAGTTTATCACGAAATAAAAGTATTATTTTAAAATATATTTCAAAAGCCGCCAGTTTTTTTATTGGCGGCTTTTTTATTGGGTAAAATCTAATGTTGTTTTTGTTAAAGTGTTGAAAATAAGGCATATATTTACATGTGGATTAAAGGTTTTTTCGGAAAATTAAAACTTTAAAATGGTAGAATTTTTAAAAAATATTTACTTTAATCAATATAAAATCTTAGGGTTGCTTTTCTTTATTTCTCTTAATTCAACAGGACAAACAGAAAGTACTACTTCAGAATTATGTTCGCCTAAAACTATTCTCGAAATTTTCAAAAAGAAAGATTCAGTATACGCTGTTAAACCTACAAAAAACAATTTTTTCCTTATTATTCCCGCAATTGGATCTCAGCCCGCAACCGGATTCTTTTTTGGCGGAGTCGCGCAATATACTTTCAAAGGGAAACAAGCATCAGATAAATATTCTATCGCCAATTTAGGCATAACATATACTACGAAAAAGCAATGGCTCGTAAACGTAAAAAATAATATTCTGCTCAACAACAACAAGATTTTCCTGAGCGGGGATTATCGATTGTATATTTTTTCGCAGCCTAATTACGGCTTGGGAACCGATATAATTCCGCATCACAGCAAGCAAAATCATTTTAACGTCGATTCTATTGCACAACCTATGGATTATGATTATTTCAAATTTCATCAGACAGTATCTTTTGAAGTCGCCAAAAACTTTTATGTTGGAGGAGGAATAAATCTAGATTGGTATTCGAGTATTAATGATAAGAATTTAGATGTCGAAAATGCAAAATATACGTATCATTATACCTACAGTCAGGAACATGGATTTAATAATTTAGAATATTTTTTAAGCGGAATGAGTCTTAATTTGGTATATGATTCAAGAGACAATCAGGTAAATTCGACCCACGGATGGTTTGCCAATATCAATTATCGTTTTAATCCTGTTTTGTTTAATAATCAGCAGTATAGTAATGTTTTGTATGCAGAATATCGACATTTTATTCCTGTCTCAGCTAAAAATGAAAGATATATTTTAGCAATTTGGGCTTACGGACAATTTGTAACGCGCGGAAAAGTACCATATTTAAACTTACCCGCAATTGGCTGGGATCAACGCAGCCGAAGCGGAGAAGGGTATACGCAAGGATTGTTTAGAGGAGATGGTTTAATATATCTTTCAACAGAATTCAGGTTTCCAATTACTTGCGATCAGATGTTTAGCGGCACTGTTTTTACCAATTTTGTAACAGCGAGTAATATAGATAACAAAGTTTCGCTTTTTAATTCTGTTCAGCCTTCTGCCGGAATTGGTTTGCGCATTTTAATTGATAAAAAAACAAGAACAAACTTAATTGTAGATTATGCGTGGGGTAATAATTCGAAAGGTTTTTATCTGAATGCAGGTGAAACGTTTTGAATTGTATAATGTTGTTTGCAACAAAGAAAGCATTCGCCGTCGACGAATGCTTTTTTTTTGATGTTACCAATGATAATTGTTCTTAATTAAATCATAATTTATGTCTATGTAATTTCTAATTTTAAACTCAATCCCTATTTTTGTTATTAATCCAATTAATAAATATGAAATTACTTATAGTTGAAGATGAACCAAATCTTTTATCGATTTTACGAAAAGGGTTTGCGGAAAACAATAATGAAGTTAGTGTAGCAATGGATGGTAAAACTGCTCTTGAAATGCTCCATAATTATAATTTTGACGTTGTCATCTTAGACGTAATGTTACCTGATATTAATGGAATCGAAATTTGCAGACGACTGCGTGCCAGTAAAAATTTTGTTCCTGTATTGCTTTTGACAGCGCTTGGAACTTCAGAAAATATTGTAACCGGACTTAATGCTGGTGCAGATGATTATCTGGTTAAACCTTTTAAATTTGGAGAACTGGATGCCAGGGTAAATGCTTTGCATCGAAGAGCGCATCAGGATACAGAAAGAATAGACAGTATAACGGTAGGAGATTTAGAGATAAATGCACGAGCCAAAACAGTAAAAAGAGATGGTGAATCTATTGTTTTGACCGCTAAAGAATTTAAATTACTGTATTACCTGGCTAAAAATAGTGGACGAATCGTTTCCCGCGATCAAATATTAGATAATGTCTGGGATATTAATTTTGACATGAACACCAATGTTGTCGATGTTTATATCACGTACTTAAGAAAAAAAATAGATAAACCTTTTGCAACCAAACTTATTCATACCATGAAAGGTTTAGGTTATGTCATAAAGCCATAAAATGGATATAAGAAAAAAAATTACTTTTACATATGTAGCACTTTCTACCTTTAGTACACTGTTATTGTGTATTGTGGTTTTTGTCTTATTTCAGGAAAATAATCGTTACCATTTTCTAAAACGATTAGAAGACAGAGCAAAAATTGTGGCTTCTATTCATTTTCAAAATGATCCTGAAAAGATTAAGTATTATAAAAACCTGAAAAAGGACGGTCTTGAAGAACTTATCGAAGAAGAAGAATTTGTTCTTAAAATAAACAGCGCCAATAGTTTTGATTATAATACAAAATTAGATTTGCCAAATGAGTTTTATACAAATGTTTTAAAAACAGGAGAAGACTATTTTGAAATAAATAATAAGTATTATTTAGGGCAGGTTTTTACTGAGAACGGTCAGAGATATATTGTAATTGTTGGTGCCAGAGATCAAAAAGGTCCCACAACGACTATTTATATCATAAAGATTATGTTTTTTGGAGGTATAGCTTTTATATTTCTGGCTTTCTTTTTGGGACGTTTCCTTGCAAAAAGAGTAATTAATCCGGTAGCACGAATAACCAGAGAAGTAAATAGAATAAGCGCTTCTAATCTTCATAATAGATTGCCGGAAGTAAAAAATTCAGATGAGATTTCAGATCTTACAGCAACTTTTAATGATATGCTGGATCGTCTGGAAACTTCTTTTGAAATCCAGGCTAATTTTATAAATAATGCTTCTCACGAATTAAAAACGCCAATAACAACGATTATTGCCGAGTCTGAAATTATGCTTCTCAAAGAAAGAGAAGTTCCGGAATATATTCAGTCATTAGAAAATATTTACAGTCAGGCATCTAAATTAGGAAACCTCACAGAAAGTTTATTAAAACTAACCCAAACTGGTTACGATGGTAAGAAACAGGTATTGGATATTGCCAGAATAGACGAATTGTTGATGGATGTAAAATCAGATCTGGATAAGATTTATCCTGACAATCGTGTGAGTATCAAACTTAATTTTGCTCCAAACGATTCTAATTTACTATTAATTCCGTGCAACAAACCCCTTTTAGAGCTTGCAATCAATAATATTATTACAAACGGTGTCAAGTATTCTGATAATAATGAAGTGTTCGTAACGCTTTCAGCCAATCAGGAAATGATAAAAATTGCCATTAATGATATAGGTATTGGTATTCCGCCAGAAGATATTCCGCATTTATATGAACCTTTTTTTAGAGGCAAAATTGCAACCAAATATATAGGTTATGGTTTAGGGCTTCCGTTAGCCTCAAAAATTATTCGTATGCATGATGGTGAAATACAAGTGCAATCAGAGCAAAATAAAGGAACTATTGTAACGATTATTTTCAAGAAGTCGAAGATAAAAAAGATTAATATTAAAAATTCTAATGTTGAATCTTAGAAAGTTCTAATTTTATATTAAGACCACTCTAATTTTGGTAGAGTTATTTTGTATGTATAAACTAAACGATTATACATATGAAAAATTTCCTTATACCAACGACTCTAAAAGATGATACTATTTGTGCTGTAAAATCAGCAGTGAAACAATCAAAATCATCAGGTTGCGAAATCATTTTAATGATGGTTTCAGATACTCCAGATACTTTTTCATCTTCAGGTTATTTACGCGAAATGCGCACCGGACTAACCGCCAGTCAGGAAATAGTACTTGAAACATGTCGATATATCATCGAACATACTCCAAATTGCAAAATAAAAATACACAATCAATACGGACTTTCATCTCCGGTTTTCAAACACATTATTGATGTGTTTTCGGTAAAATTAGTAATTCTGACCCATTCTTATAAACAAGAAACAAAAAGAATTCACCAATATCTTGTTCAATTGGCAGGAAATCAAAAATGTCCTATTTTACATTTAGGTTCAGAGCAGTTCAAAGACGATTTCAATAAAGCACTTTATATTGAAAACGCTCATGCTAATATGCATGTAAAAGATGTACAGCAATTTTTGAATGATAACTTTTCATTCGAAATTGTAAGCCAAACTTCTAATTTCGACGACAACTACGAAAAATTTGCTCCTTACTTAACAGAGGCAATTTCAAAATACGACATCGATTTGCTGGTAGAAACCCGTAAAGGAGAAAAAATCAAGTTCAAAAAAACGAAAAAAGAGAATGTAAACGACAAGCTGGGACTTCCGGTCTTATCGCTGTATGAAGAATTGGTTTAAAAACTAATTACTGCTAAAAAAATACAAGTTTAATTTTTAAACCGAAAAATATGTTATTAAAGAAAAGAATTCCCATGAGGTACGTTCTCGGAAAAATTAAAGTAGAATTAGGTTTGGTAATGACTTACACTATATTGTTTGAAATTTTTCATCACTATTTCATCAATGTTTCCGTTGATATTCCAATTGCAATACCTACAATGGTAGGTACAATTATATCTTTATTATTGGCTTTCAAATCTAATCAGGCTTACGACAGATGGTGGGAAGCAAGAATTATCTGGGGATCTATTGTGAACGAATCCAGAACTTTAGTAAGGCAAATGTTGACTTTTTATAAGGATCCTGAGTTTTCGGTAGAAGCAAATGAGTTCAAAGAAAACTTTACTAAAAGACAAATTGCATGGTGTTATAGTTTAGGGCAGGCTTTGCGTAACAAAGATGCTATAAAACCAATTAAAGAATTGATTAGCGAAGAAGAAGTGAATTTTGTAAAAAATCATCAGAATATTCCAAACGCAATATTATTGTTGCACGCCAGAGATCTTAGAATTGCGAGAAAAGACAAACGACTAAATGCTTATCAACAAGTAGAAATTGATAAGACATTGACAAGATTATGTGATGCAATGGGAAAATGTGAGCGTATTAAAAATACCATTTTTCCAACAACATATAGTATGTATATCAGAATGACATTGTGTTTGTTCATTTTACTATTGCCTTTTGGTTTAATTAGTTTATTGAGTTGGTTTGCAATTCCGTTGATTACAGTAATTGCAGGAATGTTTTTTCTAATCGAAAAAATGGCAATCCATTTACAGGATCCTTTCGAAAACAGGCCAACAGATACTCCTGTAACCACTATTTCGAATACAATCGAAAAGAATCTAATGCAAATGTTAAACGAGTATCAAAGTGAATTTGACATTATCAAAGAATTTGATCTTAAACCCGAAATTAAAAAAGCGGAAAACAACGCTTACTTTGTTTTATAATTAAAATTGATTTTGGTTTCAATTTGTTAGCCGGACAATACCTTTAGAAGTATTGTCTGGCTTTTTTTATGAATAAAGTATACCATGTTTACAATGCAATTTTGTCACTAGGACCAAAGGGAGAAATCACACCAGAAATGCCACAAAGAAAATTATCAATTTGTGTTGAGGTTACGTTGTGTGTATTTTATTAAATGAATTTTAGATCATCGATGAAGTAATCTTCCTAAAATTTGAATGGATTCCCTTAATTCATTTGTCCACGGTAAACCAAAACTCAGCCGCATACAATTCGAAAACTGATCCTGAAAAGAAAAAATTCTTCCTGGTGCAATACTAATATTGTGCTGCATTGCCAAATGGTAAAAAGCAGCTGTATCAATACTTTTATCAAGTTCTATCCAAAGAAAAAAACCACCCTGAGGCTGACTCACTTTTGTTCCTTTTGGGAAAGATTCCAGAATCGTATTGATATAATTATTGCAATTGTGATTCAATATCTGTCGTATTTTCCTGAGATGATTTTCGTATCGTCCATTTTTAAGAAAATCACCCACAACCTGATGTGTAATAGTAGGAGAGGAGAGCGAATGATAAATCTTGTTCCGCAATATTTGTTTTTTGAATTTCCCCGGAGAAACCCAACCAACGCGATATCCCGGAGCCAATGTTTTAGAGACAGAGCTGCAGCAAAGAACAATTCCGCTTTCGTCATAAGTTTTGCAATTCGTTGGCCGGCTCGCGCCAAAATACAAATCACCGTGAATATCATCTTCAATCAGCGGAATATTATAAAATTCCATCAATCTCACTACTTCTATTTTATGTTCGGCCGGCATCATACTTCCGGACGGATTACTGAAATTACTCATCAATAAGCAAAGCTTCACCTTTTTAGACGAAAGTGCTTTTTTTAGCGCGTCCAATTCTATTCCCGTAGTCATATTTGTAGGCAACTCCATGATGTACAATCCTAATGATTTTGCCAATTGAAGAATTCCAAAATACGCAGGACTTTCTGTAATGATCGTATCTCCGGGTTTTGTCAAAGTCATCAGACAATGTGATATAGCACTTGTACAGCCCGGCATTGTAATAATGTCTTCTTCGGTTAATGATCCTCCCCAGGTAAACGACCATCGGGCAATTTCACGTCTTAAATTTGGATTGCCTTTTACTTGTTCATAACCCGTTCCGCTATTAGGGAGATTCCGCATTGCCTGAATCATTCCTTTGTTTAATTTGGCGATAGGAAGAAGCTCGTTTGACGGAAAACCCAAAGAAAGCATCGTAATATTAGAATCAGTCATATTACCATAAACCTGATCGATCAGATCCTCCCTGTCAATATTAAGGCATTTTAAAACAGGACTGCTTGGTGAAGGTTCAGGAATTGTCCTTGCCGAAATATTACTTACATAATAACCGGATTGTGGTCGGGATTCAATCAATGATCGGCTTTCGATTTCGTAATATGCTTTGCTGACCGTACTCATACTATATCCTGTTTCGGAACATACTTCACGTATCGAAGGGAGTTTGTCACCAACATTTAAAACGCCTGATTTTATTTGCTTTTCGATCCGGTCAGCAAACTGCAGATACAAGTAATTTGAGTTTTTCATCCAGAAATAATATTTGTTTTTTTAATAGAATGTGGTATCGTTTATTTCAGTTTATAATTTATAATCTTGAAGATTTCAAAAAAAAACTGTTATGGTGCAATTTACTAAAACTGTATCTGTATTGCTGTTTTATTTTTTAGAAATTTGCGTTGATAAGAAAATCAAAAACAATATTCGTGAAAACAACAAAATACTATATAGCTGCCATAACTTGTTTCGTAATCTGGGGATTTTTCAGTTTGGTTTTAAAGCCTATACATGAATATGCTTCGTTAGATATTTTATTCTATCGTGTTTTCAGCTGTAGTGCTCTAATGTTGCTTATAGCTTTTGCTTTTAAAAGAAAAAAAATAAAAGAAGCCATTCAAACTTTTAAGGAATTGCCAAAAGCAGAGAAACGCAAAACTATTTTGTTGAATATAGGAGGAAGCCTTTTTATAATGACAAATTGGTTTACATTTATTTACGTGATGAACCATGTTAGCGTAAAAGCCACATCTTTGGCTTATTTGGTTTGTCCTATTTTAACCACATTGTTAGCTTATTTCATTTTGCATGAAAAACTAAGTAAAACACAATGGATTGCCGTTGGTTTAAGCATTTCCGGATGTGTTCTTTTATCTTATGCTAATATTACAGACATGCTTTTTAGTGTAATTATAGGTTTTTCCTATGCTTGTTATTTAGTAAGTCAGAGAGTAAATAAAGGTTTCGATAAATTTTTAGTCCTTACATTTCATATAACTCTGATCGCTTTGTTTTTGCTGCCCTTTTTTCCATCATACAGCGGACCTGTTCCCACAGAATTTAAGTTTTATTTCTGTATCGAAACCATTGCAATTCTGTTTACAATTTTTCCATTGTTCCTTAATTTATATGCCCTTTCAGGAATTAATTCTTCAACGGTTGGAATGCTTTTAAATATTAACCCAATGATTGCTTTTCTTTTGGCTATGTTTCTCTATAAAGAACAATTTGGACTGATACAAATTATAGCATACGGAATTGTTTTTATGGCAGTTTTGGTTTTTAATTCACATCATATTTTTGCAATCAAGCAAAAGTTTGCCACAATATCCAAAGATTCTAAATAACATGAGTTTTTTATATTTTTTAGTGGTTTTTAAAATATAAATTGCGAGAATCGTGAGGATATGTTAAACAGGAATGAATTTTTTATTCCTGTTTTTTTTATGTAGAGGTTTTTGCCGCGAATTACACTAATTTACACGAATTATTTTATCTGACTGATCTGCAAAATCTGTGTAAATTTTTTTGCCGCATCTAAGCGAAGCTTCATTATTTACGTTTAATTTCTAAAGTTAATTAAGAAAAAAATTCGCGTAAATTACTGTAATTCGTGGTAAACTTTTTTTTGTTTTTCAATAGCTGGAATTAAAATTACCACAATCTTAACAGGATATTTAAATAGGAATGACTATTTTCATTTCTTGCTTTTTTGCGCAATAAACGTTGGCAAGAAAAAATATAAACTGAACAACTATATTGATATGAAAAATACCAAACTTCAAGCCTTTATTCCTTTATTTTATTTAGTATGGTCAGATGATTTGCTGACCCAGAAAGAGTTTACAACCATTCAGAAATTTATTACTGATTTAAGTTGGCTTTCGCCCGAAGAAAAACAAGAATTGCTTTCAAGATTAGACATATCGAATCCGCCTTCGCGAAATGAACTCACACAATGGAAATTGGATATTGAAAAAAGCATTCAGAATAAAACAGATATAAAATCTATTTTTGATATTGCAGTAGCACTTTCAGAAAAAGATGTAGATATTTCGACCTTACAATCCAGTTTTATAAAATTAGAGAATGATCTTGGAATTTTAGGTGAAGAAGCACTTCAGAACTTCAAAACAAAAGCCAGTTCGTTTACGGCAAATTCCCAAGCCAATGCTGATTTTGATATTCAAAAAATAACAGCCATTTTAAACGGTAAAGAAGCTGCAATAATCAACAAAGTAAAGTCCGTTATTTCAAGACCCGAATTTGCTTACGAAACCTCCACAGATATTAATGTCTATCGCCAAACAGTTTATAATTGGTGTAAGATCTTAGCAGATGAAAATCTTGGAAATATGGCATATCCAAAGCAACATGGCGGAGGAGAAAACATAGCCGATTATTTTGCGATTATGGAAACCTTAAGCTATCATGATTTAAGTCTCGTGATAAAATTTGGTGTTCAGTTTGGATTATGGGGTATGAGCGTTCAGTCATTAGGAACTGAAAAACATTATGCTAAATATCTAAAAGATATTGGTTCCCTTAAAATTCCTGGTTCTTTTGCCATGACCGAGACTCATCACGGATCAAACGTAAAAGGGCTGGAAACGACGGCTACTTATAATCATAATGAGCAAACGTTTACAATTCATACACCAAATAAAAATGCCCAAAAGGAATATATTGGTAATGCCGCAGTTCACGGACAAATGGCAACTGTTTTTGCTAAATTGGTTATCGACGGACATGATTATGGAGTGAATGCATTTATAGTTCCGCTAAGAGATACAAAGGGAAACACCTTAAACGGAATCACTATTGGTGATTGCGGACATAAAATGGGATTAAACGGAGTGGATAACGGAACAATTAGTTTCGATAACGTATTGATTCCGAAAGAAAATATGCTGGATCGTTTCGCTTCTGTAAATGATAAAGGAGAATTCGAAAGCCCGATTCCAAGTGATAACAGACGTTTTTTTACTATGTTAGGAACTTTAGTCGGAGGACGAATCGGGATTCCGCGTTCTGCTTTGGCTGCAGCCAAATCCGGATTAACAATTGCCATTCGTTACAGCGATCAAAGAAGACAATTTGGTCCTGAAGGCGGATCAGAAGTTCCGATTTTAAATTACAGAATGCACCAACGCCGATTAATTCCGCCATTAGCGAAAACTTACGCCGTTCATTTTGCTTTGCAATACCTTACAAATCGTTTCCTGAATAAAACCGAAGACGAAATGCAGGAAATCGAAGCTCTCGCAGCCGGAATGAAATCTTATTCGACCTGGAGTACAAGGGATATTCTACAAGAATGTCGTGAAGCTTGTGGCGGAAAAGGATATTTATCTGAAAATAGAATTGATGCCCTAAAAAACGATACCGAAATATACACGACTTTTGAAGGTGATAATACCGTTTTGATGCAATTAGTAGCTAAAAACCGTTTATCAGAATTCAGAAAATCTTTTGGTGAAATGGGAGCTGCAGGAATTATTAATTATGTGTATGAAAATGCAAAAACGGCCATTACAGAAAAAAATCCAATTGCAACCCGCAAAACAGACGATGAACATTTATTAGACGAAGGGTTTCATTTGCAGGCTTTTATTCATAGAGAAAAAACAATTCTTGCATCTGCCGCAAGACGTATAAAAAAATTAGTTGACGGTGGTTTAGAACCTTACGACGCTTTTAATGTTGTACAGCACCAGATGATCGATGTAGCTCAGGCATATTTAGAAAGAGTCGTTCTCGAACAATTTCAGTTAGCAATAAAAGAAGTCGAAGACATTAAATCGAAAGAAATATTAACAAAACTGAATCATTTATATGCACTTTCGCAAATAGAAAAAAACAAAGCCTGGTATCTTGAAGATGGTTATATGGAAGCCGTAAAAACCAAAGCGATTCGCAAAATGGTCAATCAATTGTGTTGGGATATTCGACCAGATGCCGTTTCATTAGTCAATGCGTTTGATATTCCTGAGAGTTGTTTAGCGGCTCCAATTGCTGTTAGTTAGATTTTAGAATAAAGATTTTAGAATAAAGATTTTAGAATAAAGAGAATAGAATAAAGAGAATAGAATAAAGAGGATAGAATAATAGAACAGATCTTTATTGGGGCTTTGTCAAAGTTTTAAACCAAGGGTGTGAGGAACTTTATCGAAGCCTAAGCTCAAAGTTGATATAGGCATTTTTTGTCATTTCGACCGAAGGGAGAAATCACATAAAATAGCTCGGCAACAGTGCGTTGTCCCCGCGTGTGATTTACTTCGTCTGTTCGCTATCTCTAGTTTCCCTTCGGTCGAAAAGACAATTGTTGTGCTTATTTTACGTGAAATCACTTTTAATCTTTAATCTGTGGCAATAAATTCGTTACTGCTTATGACAAACTCGAGTTGTCATTTTTTAGATCATAGTTTTATTAAAATAACTCGCTTTTTCAAAATCTTTTATATTAATCGAAATTACCGGAATTTCAGGAAGTACTTCATTCAGCTTAATAACAATTGCCTTAGAGAGTTTTGCTTTTTGATCTGTATTTCGGCCTTCCATAATGTACGCAAAAACGTGAATAAAATCGTTTAAGGAATTGCCGTTGTTATAATACGCAAAGGGATTAATACGTACTTTAATTTCAGACTCCGTAAAAAGATCAGTTGATAATGCAGCGTTAAAAACATCCTGCATGATGTCTTCTGCAGATTTTAGACGAATTACATTTTCTGAGCAATCAATGATAAAATGAGGCATTTGTAGATGTATTTTTAGATTATAGAAATTGAGTACAATCAAATTTACAAAAATCCAATTGGTGTAAGGAGGTTTCTTTGTGTTTGTTTTTTTAAAGTCTCTTTTACTTGTTACGAAATTTAAAATTTGCGACTTATAAAAAAATCATTTTTTGTATTCACACTTTCTTATATTTGTGAAATCTCATTATATCTCAAATTGGTTTGAAAAATTATCTGTTGCTTTGTTTTTTAGTTCTATTGGCAAATCCTGTTTATTCATCGGATAGTACAGATACTATTTTGGCAAAACTAAATGATGCATTGAGAAATAAAGGCAATTATGTTCGTCTAAAAGAAGAACGTATTTTGAATTTTAAAAAAATAAAGTCAGAAAATCTAACCAGGGAGCAAGAGTATAATTACAACAAAACTCTTTATACAGAATATCAAAAATTCAATTCAGATTCGGCTATTTTTTATGTAAAAAAGAACCTTAAAATCGCCAATGAACTTCATGATCAGGAATTACTAAATTTAGCGAACCTGCAACTCGTAACACTTTATTCTTCTTCTGGAAAATACCGTGAATCTGAAGCATTGTTAAAAAGCATAGATAAAAAAACACTTTCAAAATCCCTGCTTCAAAATTATTACGTAGCATATCGGGAGTTTTTCGAACATTACGCTGCTAATAGTTATGATGTAAAGTACATTCAGCAAATACGAAAATACCGTGATTCATTATTGACAGTTTTAGAACCTAATACACTAAACTATCAGATCACAAAGATTCAACAAGTCATGTCTCAGAAAAAGCTTGCCATTGCTGAGAAGCAATTGTTGCAATTATTCAATACCATCAAAGAAGATAATCCGCAATATGCTATGGTTACCTATCTTTTGGGAAGCATCTATGAAGAAAGACATCAGCTCGAGCCAAGAAAAAAATATTACGCACTTTCAGCCACTTCAGATTTAAAAAATGCCAATAAAGACAATGCATCGCTTCAGGAATTAGCACAGGTTTTTTATGAAATTGGCGATGTTGATATGGCATATAAATTAACGCAATCAGCTGTCGAAGATGCACTGTACTGCAATGTTCAGTTTCGTACGCTTTTAATGTCACAGGTTTATTCGATTATCAATACCGTATATTTAGAAAGAGAAGCACAGCGAAAAACCGAACTTCAATTGTATCTTTTATGCATTAGTCTGCTTTCGGCATTTTTGATCGTAGCCGTTATCTACGTTTACAAACAAATGAAAAAAGTTTCTAAAATAAGAGGAGAACTTTATGAAACCAGTCAGAAATTAGCCGAATTAAATAAAGATATTACAGAAACAAATAATCAGCTGCAGGAACGTAATGCGCAATTATCAGAATCCAATCATATTAAGGAAGAGTATATAGCGCACTTTTTCAGCCTTTGTTCCACTTACATCAATAAGTTGGAAAATTATCGCATTATTTTAAATAAAAAGGCGAATGCAAAACAATTTGATGAGATTTATAAAATGCTAAAATCAACTACTTTGGTTGATAATGAACTCGAAGAATTGTATAAAAATTTTGATATTATCTTTCTGAATTTATATCCCACTTTCGTCAAAGATTTCAATGCACTTTTAATTAAGGAAGAACAGATCGTTTTAAAGCAGGGCGAATTACTCAACACTGAACTTCGGATTTTTGCTTTGATTAGATTAGGAATTAATGACAGCGTAAAGATCGCAGCCTTTCTTCGTTACTCTTTAAGCACAATTTATAATTATCGTACTAGAGCCCGAAATAAAGCTGCAGTTTCGAGAAATGATTTTGAAGAAATGGTCATTAAAATTGGTTTAATATCATTAAAAGTGTAGTTTTTTATTTTAAAATCACTACTTTTTTCGGGGTATATTTTTAATTAAATATCTGTAAATCAAATACTTGATTTTTTGTTTTACTACTTTTTTTCGTTTAAAAATTCAAAACGAACTATAACGTTTTAGCTTTACGGTATTATTAAAAGGGTTATACGTTTTTATAATCCCTTTTATATTGTATATTAAATGCTTTAATAAATTAATAGTTATGTTTAAAAACGTTAAAACAATTGTTGTTTTACTTTTGTTGAGCTCTATCGGTGTGAATGCACAGAATAAAGTTCCGGTTTATCTAGATGATAAAAAGCCAATTAATGAGCGTGTAGAAGATGCTCTTAAAAGAATGACAACCGACGAGAAAATTGCCATGATTCATGCGCAGTCAAAATTCAGTTCACCAGGTGTACCACGTTTAGGGATTCCTGAAAACTGGATGACTGACGGACCACACGGAATTCGTACTGAAGTAAAATGGGACGAATGGGATCAGGCTGGCTGGACAAATGATTCTTGTATTGCATTTCCGGCTCTTACAGCACTTTCTGCAACCTGGAACAAAGAGTTATCAGCTTTATATGGTAAATCGATTGGAGAAGAAGCTCGTTATCGTAACAAAAACGTATTGTTAGGGCCAGGAGTTAATATCTACAGAACGCCATTAAACGGACGTAACTTCGAATACATGGGCGAGGATCCTTTCTTAGCTGCAAAAATGGTTGTTCCTTATATTAAAGGTGTTCAGGCCAATGGAGTTGCTGCATGTGTAAAACATTTCGCTTTAAACAATCAGGAAACAAAACGTAACTCAGTAAATGTAATTGTTGATGATCGTGCGTTATACGAAATATATTTGCCGGCTTTTAAAGCTGCCGTTCAGGAAGGTGATGCATGGGCTATTATGGGTTCATACAACAAATACAAAGGACAGCAATGTTGCCACAACGAATTTTTATTGAATGATATTCTTCGCGGAGAATGGGGTTTCAAAGGAGTTGTAGTGTCAGATTGGGGTGGAGTTAATGATACAAAACAAGCAATTCATAACGGTTTGGACATGGAGTTTGGTTCATGGACAAACGGACTTACTGAAGGTGCCAGTAATGCTTACGACAGTTATTACCTGGCAAAACCATATTCTAATATGATCGCCAGAGGTCAGGTTGGAACTAAAGAATTAGACGAAAAAGTACGTCGTATTTTACGTTTGTCTTTCTTAACTACAATGGACAGAAACAGACCTTTTGGTTCTTTTGGAACACAAGAGCATGCAGATGCTGGCCGTAAAATAGCCGAAGAAGGAATTGTATTGCTACAAAACAACAATAATATTTTACCAATTAACCTTTCTAAAACAAAGAAAATCGCAGTTATTGGTGAAAATGCAATCAAAATGATGACCGTAGGTGGAGGAAGTTCTTCGCTTAAAGCAAGATATGAAATTACGCCACTT
Source organism: Flavobacterium azizsancarii (assembly GCF_027980145.1). GTDB lineage: Bacteria > Bacteroidota > Bacteroidia > Flavobacteriales > Flavobacteriaceae > Flavobacterium > Flavobacterium azizsancarii. Next base: position 27,431 of record NZ_JAMZNK010000046.1, read on the forward strand.
GAAGGATTAAAGAAAAGAATTGGAAACCAGGCTGAAATCGTTTACGCTCGTGGTTATGTTGGAGATCCAACAAGTGAGTATAATGGAGTAGTAGCAAAAGTAAGTTTAGAAGAAAAACGTTCTCCTGCAGAATTATCTGCTGAGGCTTTAAAAATAGCTAAAGACGCTGATATTGTTCTTTTTATTGGAGGTTTGAATAAAAGTGATAATCAGGATGCAGAAGGACATGATCGTAAAGAACTGGGTTTACCATACGGTCAGGATAAATTAATTGCTGACTTGGTTAAAGTAAATAAAAATGTGGTTTTTGTAAATATTTCAGGAAATGCTGTGGCGATGCCGTGGGTAAAAGAAGTTCCGGGAATTGTACAAGGATGGTTTTTAGGTACAGAAGCAGGAAGTGCGTTGGCTAATGTTTTGGTTGGAGATGTAAATCCTTCAGGAAAATTATCTTTTACTTTTCCTGTAAAATTAGCAGATAACGGAGCTCATGCATTAGGAGAATTTCCTGGTGGTGACGAAGTAAAATACAATGAAAGCATTTTTGTTGGATACCGTTGGGCAGACAAACAAAAAGCAAAACCATTATTCTCTTTTGGTCACGGTTTAAGTTATACGACTTTTGAATATGGAAAAGTAACAGCAGACAAAAAACAAATGGCTGCTGGAGATCAAATTACATTCTCTGTTAAAGTAAAAAATACAGGATCGAGAGAAGGTTCAGAAGTAGTACAGCTTTATATCAGTGATTTAAAATCTTCATTACCACGTCCGATAAAAGAATTAAAAGGATTTGAGAAAATTGCGCTTAAAGCAGGAGAAGAAAAAACAGTAACTTTTACAGTAGATAAAACAGCATTAAGCTTTTTTGATGATAAAAAACACGACTGGGTTGCTGAACCGGGAGCTTTTGAAGCAATCGTTGGGGCATCTTCTACAGATATAAAATCTAAAGTGGGGTTCTCACTTAAATAATTTCATTATTTCTAAATTGGTTGGTTGTAAAGCTGCAAGTGTAAAAATTTGCAGCTTTACTTTTAAAATGATTTTACCATTAAGAGATTAAGAAAATTAAGCTTTATGGTTACTGGACTAAAAAAGTATGTATCATTAAGATTTTAAGTTTCATTAAGCTTTGTGGTTACTAAGCTTAAAAAAAGCATTAAGACATTCTGAACGATTAAGCATTGTAACTTAATTTTCTTAATCTCTTAATGGTTCAAAAAAGATATTAATTGTTAAATTAATTTAAATGAGAAAAATTGTACTTAGCGTTATGACCTTGTTTTTGGCGCAAAATCTTTCGGCGCAGACTTTAAATAAAATGCAATGGTTTAATGAACCTGAAAAATGGGAAATTAAAAATAATGCTTTAATCATGAATGTCACAGCCAACAGTGACTATTGGCGTATTTCACATTACGGATTTACCGTAGATGATGCCCCATTTTATTTTGCGACTTATGGAGGGGAATTTGAAGCTAAAGTAAAATTAACCGGCAACTATATTGCCCGTTTTGACCAAATGGGATTAATGCTTCGTATCGATGAAAAAAACTACATTAAAACGGGAGTTGAATTTGTTGATGGAAAATTTAATATCAGTACAGTTGTGACGCATGATAAAAGCGATTGGAGTGTGACTACTTTAGAAAAAGCACCGCCATTTGTATGGATAAAAGTCGTGAGAAGATTAGATGCCGTTGAGGTTTTCTTTTCTTATGATGACAAAAATTATATTATGACCAGAAATGCGCCGTTGCAGGACAACACACCAGTTATGGTTGGCTTAATGGCCGCATCACCAGACGGAAAAGGTTTCGAAGCTAAATTCGAAAATTTTAAGGTAACACATTTACCGGATCAACGCAGATTAGAATGGCTTAAAAGTCATCAGTAATTGAGCAAATAGATGATGAGATTATTTTATACTTTGTTTAAAATTCTTCCTTACATTTTTTCGCAAAAAACGTTGTGAACTTTGCAGTTAATCTATCTTAACAAAACTGAGATTGTTTAGAAAATATATTATTTTAGCTAATACCAAAAAAACAACTAACCTTTAACCACAAAAAAACAACATGAGTTCAATTTCTGTTGATATTAAACCAAAAAAACATTATGAAATTTTAGACGGCTTGCGGGGAGTAGCTGCTATCTTAGTAGTTGTCTTTCATATTTTAGAAGCCTTTAATGAAGGAAGCCGATTTAAACAAATTATTAATCACGGTTACCTGGCTGTCGATTTCTTTTTTCTCTTATCCGGATTTGTTGTAGCATATGCTTATGATGATCGCTGGGGAAAGTTAACCCAATGGGAATTTTATAAAAGACGTTTAATTCGTTTGCAGCCAATGGTCATTATGGGAATGATTATTGGAGCCATTTTCTACTATTTTCAGGCATCAGATGTTTTTCCGCAAATTGCAGGAATGGCACCTTGGAAAGTGATTTTAACAATGATAATTGGGTTTACATTACTGCCAATTCCGCCATCGATGGAAATCAGAGGCTGGGGCGAAATGCATCCGCTCAACGGACCTGCATGGTCACTTTTTTTCGAATATATTGCTAATATTTTGTATGCCTTGTTCTTTCGTAAATTCTCGAATAAGGTTTTAGGAATCTTTGTTTTTATATTCGCAGCAATGCTGGTTAATTATACCGTTTTTGGACCAAAAGGGGATGTTATTGGCGGCTGGTCTTTAAACTTAGAGCAAATGAATGTTGGTTTTACCCGTTTATTATATCCATTTTTTGCAGGAGTTTTGCTTTCACGTTTAGGAAAGTTAATTCATATAAAAGGAGCTTTCTGGGTTTGCAGTATTTTAATTGTAGTTCTTTTTTCGATACCAAGAATTGGAGACGAAAACACTTTATGGATGAATGGTTTATATGAATCAATTGTGATTATTTTCTTTTTCCCATTAATTGTTGCCATTGGAGCAGGAGGCGAAATAAAAAATGCAGTTTCGGTTAAAATATGCAAAGCATTGGGAGATATTTCATATCCAATTTATATCATACATTACCCACTAATTTACTGGTATACAGCTTGGGTAATCGATAATAAAGTTCCTCTAAAAGACGGTTACCTGATTGGAATTGGAGTTTTAATTTCCAGTATCACAATAGCGTATTTATGTTTGAAATTCTACGATGAACCAGTGCGTAATTGGCTTCAGAATAAATTTCAAAAAAGAAAAATTTCTTAAAATAAAGTTCAGAGGTTCAATGGCTCAGAGGTTCAAAGGAAAAACTTCGTCCCTTTGAACTACAGAAAGATCTTGAATTTCTAAAATTTTGTTAGTTATAGATATTCAGAAAAGGGATGAACTTTCATGTTTTCATCCCTTTTGTATTTATAGTTTCATGTAGAAATAAACAATTTAAAAAAAGTAGACAATTGTAGATATGTATAATCGTAGAGATGCACAGCAGTGCATCTACGCAAGGTATATCGACAAACAAAAAATAAAACTAAGAGTTTAAGAGCATTTTTTGCCACAGATTACAAAGATTAGAAAGATTTTGGAAGCATTTGAAGAAATGAGGAAAAGAACTTCTTATTATTTGTATTTATTAATGTTTTAAATTTATTTGCAAAAAAAAATGTCAAATCCAGACAACACTGATAGAATGCCAATTTATATAAAGGCAGAACAAATTTTTAAACTTACAGAAGGACTTGTCCAGATTATTCCACCGGATAATGAATTTTTACAAGAAACAACTGTCCAGTTTATGCGTAAAAATGCAATGATTATTCCTGTAAAAATTGCCGGTGCAGAAGCAGCAGATGTATATGATCTAAGAATGGAAAATGCGGCTATTATTCGAAAGGCCGCAAGAGAATTATATGTTCAGGCAGGTAGTTTACGTTTTGAAGAAGGCATTACAGATAATGATTATATCGATTTGTTGAGAAGCACTATTGATGAATTTCGCTTACTGTTTATTGATTGGGTTGCCAGTTTTGATCAATGGAATTATATTAAAGACAGTTAGGGATTATTCAATCCGCCAGGTGTAAATGCGCACGACAAAGATCCCGATGATGATATTCCTTTTGATCCAAATGATTTTTTTGAATCAGACGATAAAGATGATTTTGAATAAGTGTTTCATCCGTACAACCCGTTTTATCTGTGGGCAATTTGCGTATACAGACAGAAGTAGGCCTGTAAGATATAGATACCGAAAAGTTTGTGTAAAATAAAAGGGATAAACAATTAAGCTTATCCCTTTTTATATTTTAGTTCAATCAGAAAAACTTTGTCCCTCTGTTCCTTTGAACCTTTTTTAAAAACTTATTCTAACACTAAAGCTCCCAAAGCCTCTTTGCTAAAACCTTTCAATTCATCTGTTTTACCGGCTTTAATTTTAGCCACCCAGTTAGGATCAGATAAAAGAGGTCTTCCAACGGCAACTAAATCAAAATCACCTCTGTCAAAACGTCTGTTTAATTCTTCAAGAGATGTTGGTTGAGAACTTTCTCCTGCAAATGCACCAAAGAAATCTCCCGAGAGACCAACAGAACCTACAGTAATAGTTGGTGCCCCTGTAACTTTTTTAGCCCAACCAGCAAAGTTTAAATCAGATTCTTCAAATTCAGGCTCCCAGAATCTACGTTGAGAACAGTGCAAAATGTCAACCCCGGCATCAACAAGCGGCGTAAGCCAGGCTTCTAATTCTTGTGGATTTTTAGCTAGTTTATAGTTGTAGTCAGAAGGTTTGAATTGAGAAAATCGCATAATTAAAGCGAAATCATTCCCAACCTGTTTTCTGATTTCTTTAATTACTTCAATAGCAAAACGATTACGTTCCGGCAGCGTTTTCCCACCATAAATATCATCACGTAAATTAGTTTCAGCTCTAAAGAACTGATCGATTAAATAACCATGTGCTCCGTGAATTTCGATCGTATCAAAACCTAGTCTTTTAGCATCAGCAGCAGCTTTTCCGAAAGCAATAATAGTGTCTTCAATATCTTTTTCAGACATAGTAACACCATTTCTAAAATCAGGTCGGTTTAATCCGGAAGGTCCTTCAAAAGGAACTGGTGGAACCCATCCTGAATGGTGATTGTCCATAATTCCCATATGCCAGATTTGTGGTCCCATTTGACCTCCGGCAGCATGAACTTCATAGATCACTTTTTTCCATCCATTTAAAGCAGCTTCGCCGTAAAAATGAGGAACATTAGCGTCGTTTGATGAAGAAGCTCTGTCAATAACAGTTCCTTCAGATAATATTAATCCAACTTCACCTTCAGCTCTTTTTTGGTAGTAAGAAGCTACATCATCAGTTGGAACTCCGTTTGGAGAAAATGAGCGCGTCATTGGCGCCATTACGATTCTATTTTTAAGATTTAACGTTTTTAAGTTAAATGGCGAAAACAGGTTGTTTGTACTCATAGTAATTTACAAATTAGATTGAATTAATTTACTGAGTGCTTCAAAGGCACCTTCGTTGCGTTTATAGTAAGTCCATTGACCAACGCGTTTAGATTCTATAAATCCTGCACGTTGTAGAATAGACAGGTATTCAGAAACTGTCGATTGCGTTAAGCCGGCTTTGGCTTGTATTTGTCCCACACAAACTCCGTGCTCAAATCCTGCATGCTGCAATTGATCCGGAAAGTTTATTTCAGGTTCCTTTAGCCATTCCAACATTTGCAATCTGGACTTATTAGAGAGTGCTTTAAAAATTTCTAGATGTTCCATGGTGTAAATATATCGACTTTTCCCGATATGTCAATTTAAAGAAAGATATTTAGCAAAAATTTAAGATCAAGGAGAAGGAAGTTGTATGAAACAGTGGAGGATTTTAATAAAGAAAATTTATATTTGCTTGTGAAGAATTAATCTCGCAATACTGATGTCCATCGGGATTACAAGACTAAAATGCCCCCAAATAAATAACTTTAACCCAACTATGAAAAAAACTTTACTTATTCTAGGATTTTTATTTTGTATAACAACAACTTCAACGGCCCAGGTCGTAGGAACTGATGTTGGTAATATTGCTCCTGAAATAGATTTGCCCGATACAAAAGGAAATAATGTGGCGCTTTCTTCTCTCAGAGGAGATTTAGTTTTAATTGACTTTTGGGCTTCATGGTGCGGACCTTGTATTAAGGAACAACCGGAATTGATAAAACTAAACAATACCTATACAGGTAAGTTCTCTGTCTACAGCGTTTCGATGGATACTAAAAAGTCACTTTGGTTAGCTACAATCGCAAAACAAAAATTGACGTGGACACATGTTAGTGACTTGAAATATTGGAATTCTCCTGTTGTAGGGGATTATAAACTTCAATCAGTACCATTAAACTTTTTGATCGACAAAAACGGAATTATCTTAGCTAAAAACATTCATGGTAATGCATTGAATGAAAAGATTAAAAGTTTGTTAGAGGCACAATAAAGTTGAAATAGAGTTATAATAAGTTGATACAATTGCAAGAGAGGATTTAGAATCTGAAAAACTATGGAAGAAAAATTAAAGAGTTACGAAAGGACAATTAAAAGAAAGCATAGCTTTAACTGGACGCCCAAGTATAGAGAAGAATTTCGTACCTCTTTGAGTAAAATTGTTTTTATTCCTATTGTAGAAAAGGCAGTTTTAAAATTGGGATGGGATGTGGTTTTTAAAGATGACAATTCAGTTGAAGCAAAAAGAAAAGAACTGGCATTAGGAATTGAAAAGTGGACTGAAGCAATTACAATTACTTTTAATCATGGAAATGTAGTGGTGCAAAGTCAATCCTTAGGAAATGAAATCTGGGATAATGGGAGGAATTCTAAAAGAGTAGGACTCTTTATTCATGTTTTTAAAGAGACGGAAAAAGAGTTTGATCGGGAAGCTTTAAATGAACTGGAGAGAGAAACTGAAAAGAAGAATAATTGGGATGATTATATCATTCCTGAAAAACTGGCAGAGCCAACTACGCCCAGAAATAAAAATTTCTCAATTTTGGTTATTGGAGGCCTTTTAATATCTTTAGGACTTGGTTTTGTTATTGCAGAAATTTCTGTGTACGGAATTTATTTGATTGGATTGTTTGAGGTATTAGTAGGATTGGCAATTGCTTTTTCATTAAAGTATCTGATTCAATGGTCAAATTTTACAGAGTTGGCTAAAATTCGCTTTTTATTGTATGGAATGGTTTTTTTAACCTATTTTTCGAATCAATATTTTCAATATGAAATTATTTTAAGGGAAAACAGCTTAGAAGGAATTAATTTTTTACAATTTATAGAAATTAGGCTTTTGCAAGGATTGACCATTAAAACCTTAAATACAGGTTGGATAGGATTGGTTTTAAGCTGGGGCTTACAGTTAGTATTAACTTATTTTGTAGCCTACTTAAAGCTAATTTCAATAATAGCATCTTATCAATTAAGGAAAATTCCGACTGAAGTTTTAGATTTTTGTAATTATCATTTTATAAAGGGGAAAACCGGAGAAGAAGTACGATCTGAACTTTCGAAAAAAGGCTGGACGCAAACCGAAAATCAAAATGAAGTTTTTGAAGCGATGGGAGCTGTTTATGGCTCAATGGAATTGCGTAGATCCAAATAAAAGAGAAAATCTAATAAATATGTTTTCGAACAAAATGTAATAAATTAAATATTAAAAATAAATCATGATTCAAAAATCGATACTATTATTCTTTATACTGTTTTCGTTCAATTGTAATGCGCAAACAATGGAAACAGTCAGTATATTGAAAACTTCTTATCAGAAATGTCTGGACAGCGGAAACGGAATGAAGAATTGTGCTATTGAGTATTACAATGATTCAGATAGTTTGCTGAATGTTTCCTATAAGAACCTAAAACTTAAATTAAGTTCTAAAGAGCAATCAAAATTAAAAAAAGAACAATTAGACTGGATAAAGAAACGTGATCTGTATTTCGAAAAGGTATATTCTGATACTAAAAAAGAAGGACATTTTGTAGAAGGAAGCGGCGATTTTGATATGGTTGTTTTTGACGAAAAAGCCAATTATATTCTTTCAAGAGTAAAAGAACTCATTAAAAAAATGTAACATTGCTTTCAAAATAAAATGGCTCAATGGAATCAAGGCTCAGTTTATCTGAATTTAGAACAAGATTAAAGGATAATACAGAAATAGGTTCTCTAAAAGCAGAATTAAATTTGCTTAGAATATTTCCCCGATTTGGCGGAACAAAGCCTTTTTATGGACTTTTTGATGATAAAAGTTTTCGTCTGACTTTAAATTCACCAACATCACCAACTTATTTTATAATAAGAGGAAAATACAAGAATGTCAATAATGTGCTTAAAATAAGCTATGTTATTGAACCTAACAGCAAGTTTCAGTTGCTTTGGGTAAGATTTTCTCCAGTAGTTTTTCTGATAGCACTAAATGTATTTTTCCTTTTTTTTGGAAGAGGACTTAGAAAGGCAACTACAATTGTAAGTTTGTTTATGCTTATAATTATTTTCTATTCGAGATGGAAAGAGGAAAGAAAGTGGAAGAAATTAGAGCAAAAATTTGTCAGGATTTTTGAAATTAAAATAGACTAGGATTAGGAATCTTTGTCAAAATTTTAAATTTTGACAAAGATGATCAACAAGAAAAACGAGATACAAACCAATAACCTCAGTTTAGTCTGTCTGAATGATCCCGAACACCGCCAAAAGTTGTTTTCAGCATTTCTCTAATCTGAAATTGCGTTTTATTTCGGGTAACATTTTTCCATTCATTAAAATCGAAAACATGAATTTCCTGTGCATTCGGATTTGTGACGAAAGAAAGTCTTGCAATCGAATATTTGTAATATTTTAATTCGTGCGATATATGGCGATCCGGAACGACAATAAGTATAGTCTCCCATTCGAGGAAATTTTTAGGAATATCCTCTCTTTCTGTTAAACCCAGAGCTTCAAAAAAGGCAATGATCTTTTGATCATTAAGTTTGTCGATTTTTTGATCGACACGTTTAATGGTGCTAATAAGTTTATTTTCATCTTTAATAACACTCATAATTGTAATATTTTTTTTGTTTAAGTTAATTTTCAATATAAAATTACATCAAAACAAAATAATTTAATAAAAGAGAGGCATTAGAATGATTCTAAATTTTAACAAAGCAATTTATTTGCTTGTAATTCAATTAGTAAAAGAGAAAAATTAGAAGAATATTTAAGGTGAAAATAATACGTTCTATTTTCAAAAAAGACTTGGTAATGATACAACTGACGATCAGATTTTGATAAAAGTCTATTAATTTATTTCGTTTAAAAGACATATTTTTATCGCACTATCTAATTGCATTACTTATGAAAACTATTTCTCACAAAGAAACTTTTTTGTATTTTATTCTATTAGTCACTTTTAGTTCATTGGCTCAAAATAAATCAGATAGAGAATTGATTTTAATCGACAAAGATTGGCATTTTTCATTATGACATTTATACGATACACAAAAAAAGGAAAGTGAAATGAAGTAGCTTTATCGGCTTCCGCGAAAGGATTAAAGTCTGGTATTTTGAATGTTAATCAGAAGAAATAGTTTGTAAAATTTATGTCGCTCCGCTGGAGCTTTAACGAAATGCTGTATCTGTTTCTATAAATATATCGCTCCTCTGGAGCTTTAATAAGAATATTTGCTGATTTCTATAAATATGTTGTTCCGCTGGAGCTTTAACGAAATGCTGTATCTGTTTTCTGTAAATATATCGCTCCTCTGGAGCTTTGATAAGCATATTTGCTGATTTCTATAAATATGTTGCTCCGCTGAAGCTTTAACGAAATGCTGCATCTGTTTTCTATAAATATATCGCTCCTCTGGAGCTTTGATAAGAATATTTGCTGTTTTCTATAAATATGTTGCTCCGCTGGAGCTTTAACGAAATGCTGTATCTGTTTTCTATAAATATATCGCTCCTCTGGAATTTTAATATAGATTATGATATTTTTCTATTAATATGATACTCCTGGAAGTTCTGCCAATACTAACGATTAATTTATTGTCAATATAATGCTTCGTTACCATTAATATAAAGGGCAAGTAAATCCCAGCGGGATGTCATATTTATAGAAAATTAGTAGTTAGGTTCCATAAAACCCCAGCGGGGTGACATCTGTTACAATCTTTAATTTATATTTTTATGTGTTTAAATAATTTAATGATCTGAAATAATCATATTCGTTTTTGGTTTTTTCGATTTGTTCATTACAAATAAAAGGAGCGGTAATGGCACCACAAAAAACAATCCAATAAAAAAGAAAGCATCCCTGTAATTCAATAAAGAAGATTGTTTTAGAACGACATTTTCCATTAATATGATAATCCTAGAAGTTCTGCCAATACTAACGATTAATTTATTGTCAATATAATGCTTCGTTATCATTAATAGACAGGGCAAATAAATCCCAGCGGGATGTCATATTTATAGAAAAATATTAATTAGGTTCCATAAAACCCCAGCGGGGTGACATCTATTACAATCTTTAATTTATATTTTTATGTGTTTAAATAATTTAATGATCTGAAATAATCATATTCGTTTTTGGTTTTTTCGATTTGCTCATTACAAATAAAAGGAGCGGTAATGTCACCACAAAAAACAACCCAACAAGAAAAAAGGCATCTCTGTAACTCAATAAAGAAGATTGTTTCAGTACGACATTTTCCATTAATTTAAGTGCTTTTAGTTTTGCTTCATTATAAGCAAAACCTTTGTTTTGAAAGTATTTTGTATAGGCATTTATTCTATCCACGGCGGTTATATTATAGGACGTAATATTTGAAACAAGTTCATTTCGATGTGCATAAAATCGGTGCGCAACATAGGTATTAATGATCGAAACGCCAAAAGAACCGCCCAATTGTCGCATCATATTGTTAAGTGCTGCACCCTGACCGACATCTTTGTCATCAAGAGACGAAACAGCCAGCATTGTAAGCGGAACAGTTAGTAACGCCATACCTAAGGCACGAAAAATAAGAGAAGTTGCCACCTCAGAAGCACTTGTGTTTAAAGTCATTCCGGACATTCTCCAATTAAAATAAATAAACAATAGAAATCCCGTAGCAATAATTAAAACAGGAGAAACTCCTTTTTGTAATAATGTACCACATAATTTTAAAGCCAGTAAAGCCATTAAAGCTCCCGGAAGTAAAAGCAATCCGGTTTGATAAGGAGAAAAACTCAAAAGGCGTTGTGCCACAACCGGAGTGATATATATCGAAATAAACATACCAAATCCCGTTACAAAGGTTAGAATTGCTGCTATACTTAAGGACTTGCTTTTTAGCACCCTAAGATTCACAACCGGCTTTTCGATTGTCAGTTCCCAATAAATGAACGTTAATAATGTAGAAATTGCGATAATAGTCAGTACAATAATGTATCTGGTTTCGAACCAATCTTCGACTTCGCCTCTTTCTAAAACAGTTTGTAATGCGCCAACTCCAATTGCTAATAAAGCAATTCCAGTCCAGTCGACTTTGGTTATTTCAGGTTTAACAGCAGGTTCTCTTAATAGAAAATAACAAGAAATCATTACAAGAATCCCAATTGGCACATTGATCAAAAAGATCCACGGCCAATCATAGTTTTCGGTAATATAACCACCAAGAGTAGGTCCTATTGTGGGGCCTATGAAAATTCCTGCTCCAAATAATGCTCCTGCTGTCGATTGTTTCTCTTTTGGAAAAAGCTCGAAAACGACAACCTGAGATATTGACAATAAGGCACCACCGCCAATTCCCTGAAAAAACCTGAAAAATACCAGCATCCAGATATTCGAAGAATGTCCGCACATAAAAGAACAGAAAGTAAAGAGAATAACAGATCCAATATAATAATTTCGTCGACCAAGGTTGGCACTCAAAAAGCTTGTAATAGGTATAATAATTACGTTTGCAATAGCATAAGCAGTAATTACCCAAGAAGTATCTTCCAGCGTTGCGCCTAGGTTTCCGCTCATGTGAGACAACGCTACGTTTACGATCGATATATCAATCAATTCCATAATCGCAGCCAGAATGACTGTGAAAATAAGTAGTTTTCGGTGTAATGGTGTCATAATAATTTTTTTATACCGATTGGTATATTTTTAATAAAAAAAAATATTTAAATATTAGGCAGTAATGCGTAAAATTTTAAACACATAGAAACATAGGTTATATAGAAATAAAGAGGTGTCAAAAAGAAATACGTTTCTTTCACATAGCTATGTGAATTGATGTAAAGTGAAACGCCTTTTTTTAAGTTTACAAAATCTATGTTTGTATGTGTTTAAAAATCACAGCTACTGATTTTAAAAATCTGTTTAATCTGCGTAAAAAATTATTCACTCATAGATTTATATGAAAACCGACAGAATTTGTGTTATAAATATTTACAATTCTTTTTTGATAATATTGGTTTTAAGAAGATTAGAAGTTGCTCTTGCAATTAATCTGGTTTGATCTTTGTTCCAGATTTCACATTGTGCATTTACGATTTGTTTTCCTTTTCTAATGATCGCTGTTTTGGCAATAATCGTATCACCAACAAAAGCAGGAGCAAAATAATCAACAACAAGATTAATTGTAGTATAAAAAGTTTCTTCATGAAGAGAAAACATCGTAGCTCCAATGCAATCATCAGCAATTGCAGCCGTTACGCCGCCATGCAAACTCTTGACAGGATTAGACATTTCTTCGCGAACCAAATATTTAAAAGTAACTGTACCTTCTTCGGCAGCAACTACTATAGGTTTCATCCAGAGCATAAAGGGCGACGGTGACGCAGTAAATTCTCCGTCAATGTGATCTTGTAATACTTGTAATCTTGTTTTTGTTTCCATTTTGTTTTGATCTATATTAGATTATTTATTATACCAATTGGTATATTTTATTGTGAAAAAATGTTATTCCAGATCATCAATAATCCTATTAAGCGAAAGCATAATAGTAGATAAATTAGATAAGTTGCCGGTTATTTTAGAAATCATTACAGCTCCTTCGATAATAGCAATTATAGTCAATGCCGTTTTTTCAGGATCGATCTCTTTGGCTTTAAATTCTCCTGCAATAATTCCCTGTTCAATAAAGTAGACTAATTTATTTTTCCAGGCCAGAATAGTGTTTTTGACTTTTTTTCTAAGAACAGGATGAGTATCATCAGCTTCTGTGGCTGTATTAATAATTGGGCAGCCTCCCTGTGTTAATCTTAAATCAGAATAATCAGAATAGAGTCGGGGATAAACCAGTAATTTATCTTTAAAAGTAGTTTGCTTTTCAATTTCTCTTGCAAAAGTATCCTGAAGTTTTTTTACATTAAACTTAAAGGCGGCGATAGCAACTTCATCTTTATTTTCGAAATTACCATAAATACTCCCTTTTGTAAGCCCTGTAGCGGTGGTAATGTCGCTCATCGAAGTTCCGCTGTATCCTTTCATATTAAAAAGAGGGGCAGTTTTTTCGATAATAAATTGCTTTGTTTTTTCAGCTTTACTCATGATTGGTAAATTTAAATGCAAATATATACCGATTGGTATAATTAAACAATTTTTTACGGGTTTATTTTGTTTCAGGTTTTCTATACATTGCCGTGAAACTTAAAGCATATTATTTTTACCACAGAAGTTACACAAAGTCTTTTTTAATCGCGCAAAGACTCAAAGTCTTATACTATTTTTACAATTTTAAAATAGAAAGTTAGCTAAGTTAATTGACAAAGCTTTGCGTTCTTTGTGTTTGTCAAGACAATCTACTATAGAAAACTTTGTGTAACTCTATGGTTAATTTTTTATTCTCATTTCAAACCTGAAACCTGAAACCTGAAACTAAAAAAACTTGAAACCTGAAACGATATTGTTTGTTTGATTTTCATAACTTTGCAATATGAAAGATCAATTAGAATCTCAGGCTGCGGAACTTGGTATTAACGATTTAAAACTGAAAGGCTTTAAAGTGTACGAAGTAAATGAAGATATAAGTAAAATTCCGACCTATAATCGTAGGGATTTCTACAAGATTTGCATTAACACGAGTAAAAGTTTGATTCATTATGCAGATCGTGGTATAGAAACTGATGGCACAATATTATTCTTTGGAAATCCACATATTCCATATTCCTGGGAAATTATTTCATCGGTTTTTCACGGATATGCATGCGTTTTTACCGAAGAGTTTTTAAAAGCTAATGATCGTTCTGAAAGTCTACATGAATCTCCTTTGTTTAAAATTGGCGGAACACCAATTTTTGCCTTATCAACTGATCAGAAAGTGTTTATAGATTCATTGTTCAGGAAAATGATAGAAGAACAAGAAACCGATTATGTTTTTAAGGATGACTTAATCCGTAATTATATCAATTTGATTTTGCATGAATCGATGAAAATGCAACCTACAGAAAATTTCTTTAAACATAAAAATGCTTCTTCCAGAATTACCTCTTTATTTCTTGAATTATTGGAAAGACAATTTCCAATAGAAACAAAAAATGAGCCTTTAGTATTAAAAACGCCTCAGGATTATGCACAAAGTCTTGCTGTACATGTAAATCATTTAAACCGTTCAGTAAAAGAAATTACAGGAAAATCTACCACGGCACATATTACCGAAAGAATCATTGGCGAAGCCAAAGCATTGCTGCAACATACTGATTGGAGTATTGCAGATATAGGATATTCACTGGGTTTTGAATATCCAAGCTATTTTAATAATTATTTCAAAAGACTTACCGGAACAATTCCCAAATCGTTAAGAATGTAAAATTGTTTCATATTCTTAATTTTTTGTTTGATTATCGTTATTTCTGATTGTCATTGCTAAAGTAATTTTGCCGTGAAATAATTAGTATTAACTACTTATCGGTTTTTCGCTAACTAAATACAACTTCTATAAAGCGCATTCTAGCTTTCTAATTTAGTTTCTGGCACTGATATTAAAAACAAATAATTATGAAAGCAACAAAAAATCAATTAAACGAAACCATTTTCCCAAAAGGAGATTTAGCATCGGCAGATTACTTTACAGGAAAAGCGTGGGTAAAAATGCTCGTTCCCAATGATCCCGTTTTAAATACTGCTGTTGGTAATGTAGTTTTCGAAGCCGGAGCAAGAAATAATTGGCATACACATCCCGGCGGACAAATCCTGATCGTAACACAAGGATCAGGATATTATCAGGAAGATGGAAAACCAATTCAATTATTGCAAGAGGGCGATGTAGTCAATATTCAGCCTGAAGTAAAACATTGGCATGGAGCTTCTCCAGAAAGTGAATTTACTCATATTGCAATTAGTACCAATACCGAAAAAGGTATTGTAGACTGGCTTGAACCAGTAACAGACGAACAATACAATAACTTTAAATAATTACAGTAGTAGTGTTGTCTGGCGAGATCTAAGTATTAATTAACGGTTTTATTAGATCTTATTTAAATAAAAATCCAATCTCAAAAAATCAATTTTATGTCAACACTTTATACTTCTGCTATTGAAGAGGGAAAAATCCCAAATACTTTCATGACTGGTGATGTTTCTTATAAAAAACAAACCAGCAATATTCATCCGGACAATACGGTTATTAAAGAAATTTCTTTTGAGCCCGGTTCGAGATGCAAGTGGCATATTAATGCAAGTTTACAATTATTTATCGCTACTGACGGAATAGGTTATTTTCAGGAAAAAGGCGCTACAATTCGTTTGCTTCATAAAGATGAGGTAATTACAATTTTACCTGGCATAGAACATTGGTATGGTGCAACACCTTTTAGCCGATTCTCGCACATTAGCATAATTACAGAAATCGACAAAGGAAAAGGAATCTGGTTAGAGAGTGTAACAGATGAAGAGTATTTTAGTTTTGGAAAATAGATTTTTTAAGTTTCTGAGTTGCTAAGGTTCTAAGTTACTAAGTAAAAAACTCAAAACTTAAAAGCGTATTACAAAAGAAAACTTTGCTCCCGATCCCGAAACGTCGTGGACTGGACTTTGCACGAAATATTTTTTTCACGCAGATTTAAAAAAGATTTGAACTAATCTTATTTTAAATTAAATCTACGTGAAATTAACCCAAAGAAAGCAAAATAACTTCGTGTCATTTTCAATATAACAAAAACCTTCGTGTATTAGCGCCTTCGTGGCATTTTTCAAACCTAAAAACAAAGAAAACCTGAAACTTTAAACAAATATTTTTAAATGGAAACAAAAAACATAAAAGCCTTTGGTACAGAAGCTGCCGAAGCACCGTTAAAAACATTAGACATACAACGCAGAACGGTATTATCACATGATGTCGAAATCGAGATTTTATATTGCGGAATTTGCCATTCAGATTTGCATTCTGCCAGAAACGAATGGCACGGAACGGTTTATCCAATAGTTCCTGGACATGAAATTGTAGGTAGAGTAACAAAAATTGGCGATCACGTAAAGCATTTTAAAATTGGCGATTTGGCCGGAGTAGGCTGTATGGTTGATTCTTGTAGAGAATGTGAGCATTGCAAAAATGATTTAGAGCAATTCTGTGATGAAGGAAGTACTTTAACATTCAATTCTCCTGACGTTCATTTAGGAGGTCAGACTTTTGGTGGATATTCTCAAAGTATTGTAGTCGATGAAAATTATGTATTGCATATTTCAGACAAACTTGATCTTGCCGGAGTTGCACCTTTATTATGTGCAGGAATTACAACTTATTCTCCTTTAAAGCACTGGAATGTTGGTCCCGGACAAAAAGTCGGAATCGTTGGTATTGGCGGTTTAGGACATATGGGAATTAAATTGGCGAAAGCAATGGGTGCTCATGTGGTAGTTTTTACAACTTCATTATCTAAAACCGAAGATGCAAAACGTTTGGGTGCAGACGAAGTAGTTTTGTCTACAGATCCTGAACAAATGGCAAAATATGCAAAATCGTTAAACTTTATCTTAGATTGTGTATCTGCAGAACATAATATCGATTCTTATCTAAACTTACTTAAAGTAGACGGAACTCTTACTTTAGTTGGTGCGCCTATGGAACCGCTTCCGGTAACTTCGTTCAGTCTAATATTAGGAAGAAGAAGTTTTGCCGGTTCTGCAATTGGCGGAATTGCTGAAACTCAGGAAATGCTGGACTTTTGTGCAGAACACAACATTACCGCAGATATCGAATTAATTGGCGTTGATGAGGTAAACAATGCTTACGAAAGATTATTAAAAGGAGATATTAAATACCGTTTTGTAATTGATATGGCTTCTTTGAAGTAACAAAGGTTCAAAGTGGCAAAGATTTAAAGGTTTTTTACTTTGCTCCCGATAGATATCTGGATTGCACGAGCTAAAAAGCAAGCATAAACAATAAAAAAAGGTTTGACTTGAAAATAGTCAGGCCTTTTTTTATTGTTTTAAAAAACGGAGACGATTTAATTATTAATTTATAATCGAAAAAATGAAATGTACACAAATCTAAATTGAAATGTACATTTTTTCAACAAATATAATCAAAAGTTATAGCTAGTTTAAAGAGTAATTAATCATCATTTAAAAACACAAAAAAAACCTCAAATTACTGAGGTTTTTTTGTGAAAACATTAGGTTAAATCGTTGCTATTCACTATCTTTATAATGTATTGGAACTGTCTTTTTTATCAGTCAAGGAACGCTGGGCCAATTGTCTTTCAGCCCAATTATAATTGGAACCCTTTGATTTTTCAAAGATGGAATTAATTACATTTTCCTGATATAAGCTTTTAGCAGGTATTTTTCGGTGCATTATC
>NZ_JAMZNK010000047.1 GCF_027980145.1 Flavobacterium azizsancarii
TTTCCTTTTCTTCTCATTTCCTAACCAATCTATCAATGAACTTCCGTTGTTTTGCGGGGTGCAAATGTAACATCTGTTTTCAAATCTCACAAGCTTTTCGAAATCTTTTTTAGAAAATAAATTTTCGTTTTGATTAGTAAGGCTTGTCAGTATTTCAGTGAACGTCTGTCGTTGTTGCGGGTGCAAAAGTAGGTAGTTTGTTTAGTAAAACAATACCTTTTTCAAAGTATTTTTAATCTTTTTCTTAAGTTACTGGTTTGGTGTTTTTTACAATCCGATTTCTTTTGAGTTTTCTCCAGATTAACTGGTTTATGCTGGTTTTACCGTAAAGGCGTTGGTTTTGCCACGAAGACGCTAAGACGCAAAGCCTGCTTTTCCTTGTGTTTTCTGGTTTATCGGAATTCCGATTGCTATCTCTGGTAAAACGTTAAGTTCTCTTTATACTTATTGCAAATGTTCTTCTCATGAAAACTACTGCCCTAGCCCCGATAGTAGTGAAAATCCTTTTGTGTCGGGGTTCGGCACAAAAGATTGGAACGGATAGCGGGAAATAGCTCTGGATCTTTATTAAACCCGAAATTCTAAAAAAGCAGGCTTCGACTTTGCTCAGCCGGACATGGTCACTCTTTATATGGCTCATAAAAATAAACCCGACAGGTTTTGGAAACCTGTCGGGCTGGATGATGGAAATCTTACCTTATATATAGGATAGAGAAAAGTGTCCTTATATAGTGTTTATACTATCGATTACTTCTTTTGTAATGTGGATGCTTTTGAGTTTAGCCTGATGATCGAAAATTGGGCCTGTTGCCATTAGCTCGTCTACTTTTGAGTAATTGATGAATTTTTTAAGATCTGTTATCAGTTGCTCTTTGTTTCCTGTGAATGTACATGCGGTCATTTGATTGACATGAAAACGTTCTTCTTCGCTCATGATATCATCCAGAGAATCTACAGGCGGTTGCAAGCCTTTACGATCACCTCGAATTAAGTTTAGAAACATTTGGTACAAACTTGTAGATAATCTTTCGGCTTCTTCATTTGTATCGGCTGCAATGATATTGACGCAAGCCATTGTTTTTGGTTTATCTAAAACGTCTGAAGGCTGGAAATTTTCGCGGTAAAACTCAAAAGCCTGAATCATTTGGCGTGGTGCAAAATGTCCGGCGAAAGCATACGGTAATCCATAAGCTGCAGCTAGGGCAGCACTTTCTGTACTTGAGCCCAGAATCCAGATTGGGACATTTGTACCTTCGGCGGGAAAAGCTCTCACTTTTGCGGTTGCATTTTCGGCAGAAAAGTAATCCTGAAGTTTCGTTACGTTTTGAGGAAAGCGTTGTGCCTGTTCAAAAAAGTCTTTTCTGATGGCTTCGGCCGTTGGCTGATCTGTTCCCGGCGCTCTTCCTAAACCTAAATCAATTCGGTTTGGATAAAGTGTTTCCAGGGTTCCGAATTGTTCAGCTACTACTAAAGGAGAGTGATTCGGCAGCATGATTCCGCCTGAACCTACACGAATGCTTTGAGTCTGACTGGCGATATAACCAATCAAAACTACCGTTGCTGAACTGGCAACGTGTGCCATATTGTGATGTTCTGCCAACCAAAAACGTTTATAACCTAAGTTATCTGCAAGTTGGGCTATTTCTTTTGTTTTTTGAAATGTTTCGCTTGCGTTGCTATCTTGTGTAATGATAGCTAATTCTAATATTGAGATTGAAATTGAGTCTTTCATATATAATGTAGCTTTTATACAAAATTAATTCATTTACTACAAAGCTTAAATTTTTTCATGTTAATAGAATTATAAATTTATCAGTGTTAAATGTTTTAATGCTGTTATATGTAATTGAAATATCGCCATTTGATAGCTTAAAATTTAATTTTATAATAGAAGCCACAACTTTACGATCTTAAAATTATTTTTTCGCAAGAATTTCCTATCGATCAAAAAGTTGAATGATTTAAAACCTAAATTTGTATCTCAAAAATCAATTTCTATCCTAGACTTTTCCTCAAATGACACATAAAATTTTAATTATAGACGACGAAGAAAAACTCAGAAGTCTGTTGGCACGCATTATTAAATCAGAAGGATTTGAAGTTATTGAAGCTAAAGATTTAAAATCCGGTTTTAAGAAACTCGAGCAAACTGATATTGATGTTGTTTTATGTGATGTAAAATTACCTGACGGAAATGGGGTTGATTTTCTGCAAAACATAAAAGGGAGCTTTCCTTTGATTGAAGTTATTTTATTAACGGCTTTTGGAAATATTCCTGATGGTGTTCAGGCGATGAAAAACGGCGCTTTTGATTATATCGTAAAAGGGGATGATAACGACAAAATTATTCCACTTTTATACAAAGCTGTTGAAAAAGTCCATTTGCAGAAAAAGGTGAAGCAACTCGAGAAACGTATTGGAGATAAATATTCTTTTAATACCATTATTGGAAAATCAAAAGGAATTGAACAAGTTATTGACCTTGCAAAAAAAGTTGCCAAGACTGATTCGACCGTTTTGCTTGCCGGCGAAACCGGAACCGGAAAAGAAGTTTTTGCGCAAGCGATTCATGAAAACAGTAATCGCGTTGGGAAATCTTTCGTAGCGCTAAACTGTAGTACTTTCAGTAAGGAAATTCTGGAGAGTGAACTTTTTGGTCATAAACAAGGTGCTTTTACCGGAGCTTTGAAAGATAAGAAAGGGTTTATTGAAGAGGCTAATGGCGGAACTTTATTCCTGGACGAAATTGGAGAAATGCCAATTGAACTGCAAGCCAAACTATTACGCGTTTTAGAAACCAGCGAATATATCCCAATTGGTGATACAACTCCCAAAAAATCAAATTTCAGGTTAATTGCTGCTACTAACAGAGATTTGAAAACAGAAAGTAAGGAACACCGTTTTCGTTCTGACTTGTATTTTCGTTTGAATATTTTTGAGATTACTCTTCCGCCTTTGCGCGAAAGAATAAAAGATATCGCACCTCTGACCCACTCGTTTGTCAAACAATTTTCTGAGAAGACTAATAAAAAGACTTTAGATATTGCTGACGATTTTCTTCAGAAACTAGAAAATTATTCCTGGCCGGGAAATATTCGTGAACTTAAAAATGTTATCGAAAGATCTGTAATTTTAAGCAGCGGTAGTATTTTAACCTCGGATGTTTTACCTTACGAAATGCAGCATCAGCCAGAAAAAGCCACCAAATCAATGTCGGCTTTCTCTATGCAAAGCATTGAGAAGTTGCATATCCAGAAGGTTTTGAATTACACTAAAGGCAATAAAGCGGAAACTGCCCGATTACTGGAAATTGGAATTGCAACTTTGTATCGAAAACTAGAAGAATATAGTATACAATAGACAGAGTAAAAATTCCAAAAATTAAATTCCAAATTCCAATAGCAATGGTAATGGCAAATTTCAACTTTAAATTTCTATAAAAGCTCCAGTGGAACGATGTCTTAATTTTTCTTTTGAAACCAAAGTATGTCATCCGCCGCGGCGGGTTATATGAACGTAATCTATATTTTTCTATAAATATTGCATCCGTCTGGGATTTAAATTCTAAGTTTCAATCACCAGTAATGACATTTTTAATTCCTGATTTTTAATAAAACAAACCTATCATTTTAATAAAAGCTTATCATTTTGATAGGCTTTTTTTATGGCCACTTTTTGGCACAAAACCTCAACGCCTTTATGGGCAATACTTTATCTATTACTACCATTTTTCGGTCTGACTTTTGGCATAAGTGGGAAGAACACAAAATTCATTCTCATGAAAAATCAAGTCACCTCAATCTACAAACAAGCAGAACGTTTTGCAGAGATCACCAAAAAATCTATTATTTCGGGTAATATCGTACGGGCAAAAAAATGCCTAGCTCTTGCTGAACGTCTATTTATTACCGGAAGTATCGAAACTAAAAATGCTATTTCTAATGTGTATGTTTTCTCTGTTTCTTCTTTTATGGAAGTACGTCATTGCAACATTTCACACCTTTTTCCTCAAACGCTTAAAGCAGAATATATCAAACAAATTAATACTTCGGGCGTGTAAAATGTTTAATCGGTTAACTGGTAATCGCAAAAGCCCTAAATCTATAATCTACATTCTAAAATCTAAAATCATCTAATATGTTAATCACTTTTCTTTTACTCGCATTGGCTGTTTTGCTTTTTGCTATTTGTTTTAAATCAGTTGAATTTTTTGAAAAAATCTAAATCATGACTGCACTATTTATTATTGCCCTCGCCGTTTTTGGCTATTTGGTTTATGTATTAATCAAACCCGAAAAATTTTAATGATGTAAAGTTGAATGTTAAGAGTTAGAAGTCAGCTGATGTTTCAACTTTCATCTACATCTTTCATTTTACAAATTACATCTCACAACAAAAATAATCTCAAAATTATGAACACAGAATTACTTGGCGTCATTAGTATTTTTATCATTTCGATAGTTTTAGCCATTCCGCTAGGGAAATATATTGCTAAAGTTTATTTGGGTGATAAAACATTTCTTGACCCGATTTTCAATCCAATTGAAAAACTTATTTTTAAAATCAGTGGAATCAATTCTACTGAAGAAATGAACTGGAAGCAACACTTAAAAACACTTTTAAGTATTAATATGGTTTGGTTCTTTCTTTGCTTTTTTATCTTATTGTTTCAGGGATCGTTATTCTTAAATCCTGATAACAACCCATCGATGAGCCCGGATTTGGCCTTTAATACGGCTATCTCTTTTATAGTGAATTGTAATTTACAGCATTATTCAGGTGAAAGCGGTGTCTCTTATTTATCTCAAATATTCCTGATGTTCCTGCAATTTGTTTCTGCTGGTGTGGGAATGGCTGCTGCAGCAATGGTTTTTACAGCAATGAAGGAAAGAACTACTGATAAATTGGGTAACTTTTATAATTATTTTATTAAAAGCTGTACCCGTATTTTATTACCACTTTCAGCTATTGTAGCTACTGCCTTGGTATTTAGCGGTTCACCAATGACTTTTGAAGGTAAAGATGCTATTACTACTTTACAAGGTGATCATGTTGAAGTTTCCCGCGGACCAGCTGCTGCATTTATTGCCATCAAACATATAGGAACAAATGGTGGTGGTTTCTTTGGTGCCAACTCGGCACATCCATTAGAAAATCCTACTTACTTTACGAATGCTGTCGAATTATGGGCACAATTAATTATCCCGTTTGCGATGATTTTTGCCTTAGGTTTTTATCTAAAGAAAAGAAAATTCTCCTATGTAATTTTCGGAGTTATGACCCTTGGATTCTTATTACTGGTTGTGCCAACTGTTATGAGCGAAATTAACGGGAATCCTGCAATCGAAAGAATGGGAATTGCACAGGCAACGGGAGCGATGGAAGGAAAAGAGGTTCGGTTTGGACCTGCTATTTCAGGATTCTGGAGCATTGCTACAACGGTAATTTCTACAGGTTCTGTAAATAGTATGCACGATAGTTCAATGCCGGTTTCCGGTGCTATGGAATTGCTTGCCATGATGGTTAATGCTTTTTATGGCGGTTGTGGTGTCGGGATTCTGAACTTCTACATTTTTATCATTCTGGCTGTATTTATTTCCGGATTAATGGTGGGTCGAACTCCTGAGTTTTTAGGAAAGAAAATCGAAGCGCGGGAAGTTAAAATTGCTGCTTTTATTGCAATTCTTCACCCTTTATTAATCTTATCCGGGACAGCTTTGGCTTCTTATTTTGCTGCGCATGATACCGCAATGGGATATTGGTTTAACGGAAACGCAACGGGTTGGCTGAACAATCCCGGACATCACGGATTCTCTGAAATGTTATATGAGTATACTTCTAGTGCGGCCAATAACGGTTCTGGTTTTGAAGGCTTAGGAGATAACAATCCGTTCTGGAATATCACTACAGGAATTGTGTTGTTGTTAAGTCGTTTCATTCCTATCATTGGTCCATTGGCTATTGCAGGATTATTGGCTAATAAAAAATATATCCCTGAAAGTGCGGGAACTTTAAAAACTGACACTTCAATTTTTGGAGTAATGGTTTTTGCTGTAATCGCAATTATTGCTGCCTTATCCTTCTTCCCAGCGTTGGCTTTAGGTCCATTAGCGGAATACTTTACTTTAAAATAATGCTCAACAAACATAGCCCGTGGTTTCAACCACGGGGACAAATTATGATATACGTTGCTCTCCAACGGTTGAAACCGTTGGCTATGTTTTATCCTCTAATTGTTTTTCAACGCATAACATTTAACAAATAACATTTAACTTTTTACAAGAAAATGACAACTAATAAATCCAATTCATTGTTTGAAAGTAAGCAAGTAAAAGAAGCCCTAGTGCAATCTTTTGTGAAGCTGAATCCAAAAATGATGATCAAAAATCCGGTAATGTTTACCGTAGAAATAGGAACTGCCATTATGTTCGCCGTTTGTATTTCCATTTTAATGGGAGCAACAGATCAGGGTAGTTTTGTCTATAATTTAATTGTGTTTTTAATTTTATTAGCAACGCTTTTGTTTGCCAATTTCGCCGAAGCTATTGCCGAAGCACGAGGAAAAGCACAAGCTGATAGTTTGAGAAAAACACGGGAAGAAACTCCTGCCAGACAAATTTTGCCAAACGGAGATATCAAAAACATCAGTTCATCAGAACTGAAAAAAGGAGATGTTTTTATTTGTGAATCAGGTGATCTAATTGCAACAGATGGTGAAATTATCGAAGGTTTGGCTACTATCGACGAAAGCGCCATTACGGGAGAAAGTGCTCCTGTAATCCGGGAAGCCGGTGGTGATAAATCATCTGTAACCGGAGGTACAAAAGTATTGTCTGATAAAATTAAAGTAATCGTAACCTCTGAACCTGGCGAAAGCTTTCTGGATAAAATGATTGCTTTGGTTGAAGGTGCAAGCCGTCAGAAAACACCAAACGAAATTGCCTTAACCATTTTATTAGCCGCATTTACTTTAATATTCGTGATTGTGTGCGTTACGCTAAAACCGTTTGCCGACTATGCAAATGCACCCATCACGATTGCGGCTTTTATTTCTTTGTTTGTATGTTTGATTCCAACTACAATTGGAGGTTTACTTTCTGCTATTGGTATTGCGGGTATGGACAGAGCGTTGCGTGCCAACGTAATTACAAAATCCGGAAAAGCAGTTGAAACTGCCGGAGACATTGACGTATTGCTTTTGGATAAAACCGGAACAATCACGATTGGTAACAGAAAAGCAACTAATTTTTATCCTGCAAAAGGCGTATCTGAAGAAGATTTTATAAAATCTGCTGTATTAAGTTCACTAGCAGATGACACTCCGGAAGGGAAAAGTATCGTGGAATTGGCAGGAGCCGAAACTGCCAATAAATTATCTATTGAAGGTGCTACTTTAATCAAATTTACCGCTGAAACGAGAACTTCCGGAGTTATTTTAAAAGACGGAACCAATATTAGAAAAGGAGCTCAGGATGCTGCAAAAAACATTTCGCTTCAGGCTGGAAATACTTTCCCTGAAGATACTGCTCAAAAAGTAATTGATATTTCGTCTAAAGGAGGAACTCCATTAGTGGTGGTTAAAAACAATCAGGTACAAGGTGTTATCGAATTACAGGATATCATCAAAACCGGAATGAAAGAACGTTTTGACCGTTTGAGAAAAATGGGGGTTAAAACGGTAATGGTTACGGGAGATAATCCACTTACGGCGAAATTTATTGCTGAAGCTGCCGGTGTTGATGATTTTATTGCCGAGGCGAAACCTGAGGATAAAATGAACTATATCAAAAACGAACAGAATATGGGTAAACTTGTTGCCATGATGGGTGACGGAACGAATGATGCTCCTGCCCTAGCACAAGCCAATGTGGGTGTTGCGATGAACAGCGGAACTCAGGCTGCAAAAGAAGCCGGAAACATGGTCGATCTTGACAATGACCCAACAAAACTTATTGAGATTATCGAAATTGGGAAACAGCTTTTAATGACTCGTGGAACTTTAACTACTTTTTCTATTGCAAATGACGTTGCGAAATATTTTGCTATTGTTCCTGCTCTTTTTATTACTGCGATTCCTGCGCTTGAAGGCTTGAATATCATGCATTTGCACAGTCCGGAAAGTGCGATTTTATCAGCAGTGATTTTTAATGCGATCATCATTCCAATATTGATTCCATTAGCGTTGAGAGGTGTTGATTATAAACCAATCGGGGCAAGTGCTATCTTAAAAAGAAAC
Source organism: Flavobacterium azizsancarii (assembly GCF_027980145.1). Classification (GTDB taxonomy): domain Bacteria; phylum Bacteroidota; class Bacteroidia; order Flavobacteriales; family Flavobacteriaceae; genus Flavobacterium; species Flavobacterium azizsancarii. The sequence continues at coordinate 8,237 of NZ_JAMZNK010000047.1, forward strand.
TTATTGATATATGGTTTAGGCGGGTTGATCATTCCTTTTATCGGTATTAAATTAATTGATTTGGCTGTAGCACTTTTTATGTAGCTACTAAGGCGCTGAGTTGCTAAGTTTCTAAGTTTTTTTCTTAGTGTCTTAGAAACTTACCGCTCAGAATCTTCAAAAAAAATATTAAAAACTTAGAGACTTAGTCCCTTAGAAACTTAAAAAAAAATGAAAAATATATTTTCAATATTAAAATTCACCCTTCTTATGGTGGTTCTGTTGGCCATTATTTATCCCTTAGCCATTTATGGAATTGCACAATTTGCTCCGAATCAGGGAAAAGGAGAAACTATTTCGGTTAACGGAAAAGTGGTTGGGTACCAAAAAATTGGTCAGAAATTCGATAAATCCAATTATTTCTGGGGACGCCCTTCGGCTGTAGATTATAATGCTGCCGGAAGTGGTGGTAGTAACAAAGGACCAAGCAATGCTGAATATCTGGCTGTGGTTCAAAAAAGAATTGATACTTTTCTGATTGTTCATCCTTATTTAAGAAAATCAGAGATTCCTGCTGATATGGTTACGGCTTCGGGAAGTGGTTTAGATCCTAATATTTCTCCTCAAGGTGCTTTGATTCAGATAAAACGTGTTGCCAAAGAAAGAAATTTATCCGAAGATAAAGTGAAAGCCTTAGTTGAATCTAAAATTAATACTCCAAAAGTTATGGGAACTCCAACAGTTAATGTGTTGGAATTGAATGTGGCTTTGGATGAGCTTTCTAAGAAAGGTTCTTAGGTTCTGAGTCGCTAAGATTCTAAGGTTTTTATCCTGACAGGTTTTCAAAACCTGTTAGGTATGACAAAGTGATGCGTTCATCAATTCTGAGGTTTTCTCCTGCAAGGTTTTCAAAACCTTACAGGTATGAAAAATCAGCATCAACCATTATTCATAGAGTACCACAAACTTCGTCATCCCGAGGAACGAGGGATCTCGACTAGAAACTCGACAAAAATGGCAACGTAGTTTATGGATTATCCTAACAGGTTTTTAAAACCTGTTAGGTATGACAAAGTGATGCGTTCATCAATTCTAAGGTTTTCTCCTGCAAGGTTTTCAAAACATTACAGATATGAAAATCAGCGTCAACCATTAATCATAGAATAACCACAAACTTCGTCATGCGGAGGAATGAAGATCTCCGCTAGAAACTCGACAAAAATGGCGACGTACTTTATGGAGCTTCTTGCAGAGATCCCTCGTTCCTCGGGATGACAAATCTGTGCGTTGATCTATTGGAACGCTAAAATTAAATACCTAACAGGTTTTAAAAACCTGTTAGGATACTAATCACCCTTTTTAGCCTCAAGTGCCCTAGCCCCGATAGTAGTGGAAATCCTTTTTCTTTTTTCTTTAAAAAGAAAAAGATTGAAACGGATAGCGGGATTAGCTCCAAAAAAACCTACTAATAAAATTAATTAAACGTGATAAGTTTAGAGAACTGTCGGGTTTGAATACCACATTAAAAAAATGAAAAAAATTATACTTACGGCTTTAATTGCCTTTGGTTTTACCAATTTACACGCTCAGGAAGAAACAAAAAGTCCATTTACGTTTTCAGGATATGTAGACGTTTATTATAGTTATGATTTCGGGAAACCAGACAATCATACTCGCCCGAGCTTTTTTTACAATTATAATAAAAGCAATGAAGTGAATATCAATTTAGGTTTGGCAAAAGTGAACTATCAAAAAGATAATGTTCGTGGAAATTTTGCCCTAATGGCAGGAACTTATGCCGAATACAACATGGCAGCAGAACAAGGTTTATTGAAAAATATTTATGAGGCAAATGTGGGGGTGAAAATTTCGCAAAGTCATAATCTATGGATTGATGCGGGAATTATGCCGGCACACATAGGTTTCGAAAGTGCTATTGGGAAAGATTGCCCTACTTTGACTAGAAGTATTCTGGCTGAAAACTCACCTTATTATGAAACGGGAGTTAAAATTGGTTATACATCAGAATCTGGAAAATGGTATTTGGCCGGAATGTATTTGAATGGCTGGCAACGTATTGAAAAAGTAAAAGGCAATCAAACGCCTGCTTTTGGAACGCAGGTTACTTACAAACCAACGGACAGGGTGGTTTTGAACTGGAGTACTTATGTGGGAAATGAACAACCGGATATTGACAAAAAATGGCGCTACTTTAATAACTTTTACGGACAATTTAAAGTAACGGATAAAACAAATGTTACGGCTGGTTTTGATATTGGTTCTCAACAAGCGGCTAAAAACAGTACTAAATACGATACGTGGTTTTCGCCTGTTTTGATTTTGCAATACAAACCAACGGATAAAATTCAGCTTGCAGCGCGTGGTGAATATTATAGTGATGAAAAAGGAGTTATTATCGCAACAGGAACTCCAAATGGTTTTAAAACTTACGGATTTTCAGCTAACTTTGATTACTTAGTTACTGATAATGTAATATTTAGATTAGAAGCAAGAAATCTTTCAAGTAAAGATGAGATATTTACAAAAGACAATCTGCCTACGAATACGAATGCGTTTGTAACGACTTCGTTGGCGATTAGTTTCTAGTATTATCAGCCACAGATTTCACAGATTAAACGGATTTTTTTCGCCACGAATTACACATATTTTCACTAATTTTTTATTTAAATATAATTCGCGGAAATTTGTGTAATTCGTGGCAAATAAATCTACACAAAGCCATTTAAAAATCCTTTTAATCTGTGAAATCTGTGGCTAAAAAAAATTAAAAAACTTTATGTCTTAGCGTCTTCGCGGCGAATACTATGGAAAAGGAAAAAGAAAATAACGCACAGCACTTTCTCGATTTAATTCAGAAATCACGAAAAGGAAAGTTTAAGGTCTACATTGGCATGAGTGCCGGTGTGGGTAAAACGTATCGGATGCTGCAGGAAGCACATTCGTTATTGAAGAACGGAATTGATGTGAAAATTGGTTACATCGAAACGCATATGCGAAAGGAAACGCATGAGCTTTTATCTGGTTTGCCTGTGATTCCACGGCGAACCATTTTCTATAAAGGGAAAGAGCTCGAGGAACTCGATGTGCAGGCGATTATCAATCTAAGACCTGAAGTCGTAATTGTCGATGAATTGGCACATACGAATGTTGAAGGAAGCAAAAACGAAAAACGCTGGCAGGATGTTCTTGAAATTCTGGAAGCAGGAATCAATGTGATTTCGGCAGTAAATATTCAGCATATCGAGAGTTTAAATGAAGATGTAAAACGGATTACGGGAATTGATGTTCAGGAACGCATTCCGGATAATGTTTTGCGATTGGCAGACGAAGTGGTGAATATCGATTTGACGGCTGAAGATTTGATCGCACGTTTGAAAGAAGGAAAAATTTATACGGCTGATAAAATTCAGACAGCTTTGACAAATTTCTTTAAATCAGATCAGATTTTGCAATTGCGTGAATTGGCTCTGAAAGAAGTAGCCAGTCAGGTGGTTCGAAAAGTCGAAAGCGAAGTGCCTAATCTACATGCTTTACGACATGAAAAACTTCTGGCTTGCATTAGCAGTAATGATAAAACAGCTAAAATTGTAATTAGAAAAGCGGCACGTTTGGCAAGTTATTACAACGGATCGTGGTATGTTTTATATGTAGAAACACCTAAAGAAAGCAGCATTAAAATTGCATTAGACAAACAACGTCATTTAATCAATAATTTTAAATTGGCGGTGCAATTAGGTGCCGAAGTTATTAAATTAGAAAATAAAAATATTGCAGAAGCGATTTTGATTGCGGTTGAAGAAAAACATATTACAACTGTTTGCATCGGGAAACCACATTTGAATTTATTTAAAGTAATTTTGTCTACAACGATTTTCAGACGATTATTGAATAGTCTGTCTTTATCGAATGTAGACCTTGTTATTTTATCGTAATTTTTTTTACCATTAAGAGATTAAGAAAGATTAAGCTTTGACTTTATGCAACTTAATAACTTAATGGTTCATATATAAAAAACTTGTTTTTAAATAAACGTCATGAGAATTAAAACTAAATTGAATCTGGGAGTTGGATTGTTATTTTTAATGATTATCATACTTTCATTAGTGAGTGGATATTCTGTTTTTTTGATAAAAGCAGACACGGAAAATATTCTGAAAGCGAATTATAATACGCTTGAATATTCGAGAAATATGATTTTGTCTTTGGATGAAACTAAAATGACTACAGATAAGAAGCTACATACTTTTAGAGAATATCTTGCAAAACAGACTCAAAATGTTACTGAACCCGGAGAAAAAGAAGCAACAGCTAATCTAGAGAAAAGCTTTGCTCTTTTAGAAAAAAACAGTTCTAACGAGGCTCTAAAAACACAAATCAGACAAGATATTTTTGCGATTATGAAACTCAATCTCGATGCCATAAAGCAAAAAAGTGATATCGCCAAACATACTGCAGAAACTGCCAATTTATGGATTGCCATTGTGGGAACTTTGTGTTTTTTAATTGCCTTTAATTTACTGATAAATCTACCTAATAATATCGCCAACCCAATTAAGGAATTGACTCAGAGTATTAAAGAAATTGCAAATAAAAATTATTCGGAACGTGTGCATTTCACCAATCACAACGAGTATGGTGATCTGGCAAAATCGTTTAATACAATGGCACAAAAACTCCAGGAATACAACAATAGTAATTTGTACAAATTATTCTTTGAGAAAAAACGACTCGAAACGCTTATTAACAATATGCACGATCCTATCATTGGGCTGGATAATGAAGGTACTATTTTGTTTGCAAATGATGAAGCGCTAAAAATTATCGGAATGAAATCTGAAGATGTTATTGGCCATTCAGCTTCGACATTGGCTTTATCGAATGACTTGATTCGTTCTTTGATTTTGAAAGAATTAGCAACTGATTCTCAGAAAAAACAACCAATGAAAATTTTCGCCCACGGAAAAGAAAGTTATTTTGATAAAGAAACCATCAACATCACAATAACGCCAACCGGAGAAGAAAAAGAAATCAATATTGGCGATGTTATAATTCTGCGAAATATTACCTTATTTAAAGAACTTGATTTTGCAAAAACGAATTTTATTGCAACGGTTTCACACGAATTAAAAACGCCAATTGCGTCTATAAAACTGAGTTTACAATTGCTTGAAAATGCAAAAACAGGTGATATGAACGACGATCAGAAACAATTGGTCGAAAGCATTAAAGATGACAGTCAAAGATTATTGAAAATAACTGGCGAATTACTAAATCTATCGCAATTAGAAACAGGAAATATTCAGCTGAATATCGAAAAAAGTAATCCGTATGCAATTGTAAATTATGCTACCGAAGCCGTAAAAGTTCAGGCAGATCAAAAACAAATTAAACTGATTATTGATGCCGATGAAAATCTGCAAGATGTGAAAGCTGACAGTGAAAAAACGGGCTGGGTTTTGATTAATTATCTTTCAAACGCAATTACCTATTCATCTGAAAAAAGTACAATTATTATCAAATTAAAAAATGAAAATAATCAGATTGTATTTCAGGTGATCGATACCGGAAAAGGAATCGAAACAAGATTTAAAGACAAGATTTTTGATAAATATTTTAAGATACCCGGTAGTCAGAAATCAGGAACCGGATTGGGATTGGCCATCAGCAAAGAATTTATAGAGGCTCAAAATGGTACCGTTGGCGTTGAAAGCAATTTAGGTTTAGGAAGTACTTTTTGGTTTTCGTTGAAGGTTTAGTTTTTTTCTGTAAAACTTTGCAAGGTGTAGTCCCTACGGGACATTTTTACTGATCGCTGTTTTTTTCTACCAATATTTAACTCCTAACGGAGTATATCTCGGAGAGATTTATATTTGGTACAAAATATTTCGTTGTTTTTTCTACCAATATTTAACTCCTAACTAAGTATATCTCGGAGAGATTTATATTTGGTACAAAATATTTTGTTGTTTTTTCTACCAACATTTAACTCCTAACTAAGTATATCTCGGAGAGATTTATATTTGGTACAAAATATTTCGTTGTTTTTTCTACCAACATTTAACTCCTAACTAAGTATATCTCGGAGAGATTTATATTTGGTACAAAATATTTTGTTGTTTTTTCTACCAACATTTAACTCCTAACTAAGTATATCTCGTAGAGATTTATATTTGGTACAAAATATTTCGTTGTTTTTTCTACCAATATTTAACTCCTAACTAAGTATATCTCGGAGAGATTTATATTTGGTACAAAATACTTCGTTGTTTTTTCTACCAACATTTAACTCCTAACTAAGTATATCTCGGAGAGATTATATGTTGGTAGAAAAAATCACCAACCATATATTTGTTCCGTAGGAACTACACCTTTTCAATTGAACATGTTTACTTTGATATTGTCATTGATATTGAACATTTCACCTCCCAATATTTAGCCAATCTTAATCAAACTATCTCATTTAAAACCAAGAAATTAATATTCGCTTAAGGTTAGATTAAGTCCAAAATAGTTAGATCATACATTCGTTATTATTGCAACTTATAACAATAACGCAAGATGTTTTACAAAGCGATTTCTCTGGTATTTTTATTTGGTGTTTTGAATACAAATGCACAACAAAACGACTCCATAACAAAAATTGACAGTACGTCACATCAATTAAAATTCAATTACAAACAATTGATTATTCCCGGTGTATTGATTGGATACGGTGTTATTGGTATTGCAAACGATCAGCTCTTAAGTTTCAATCACCAAATCAAAAATGAAGTTACCGAAGATATTGATAACAAAATCACTATTGATGATTTCTCTCAATATGCGCCTGCAGCTTCTGTTTATGCTTTGAACGCTTTTGGTGTAAAAGGCAAAAACAATATGCGCGATCGCTCTGTCATTTTTGTGACTTCGTATGTTATCATGGCTTCGACAGTTTTAGGATTAAAATCGATTGTTCATGAAGAACGTCCGGACGGAAGCTCGAATAATTCTTTCCCTTCAGGTCATACTGCAACTGCTTTTGCCGGAGCTGAGTTTTTATGGCAGGAATACAAAGACAAATCAATTTGGTATGGAATCGCGGGTTATGCCGTAGCAACCGGAACGGGATTATTTAGAATTTACAACAACCGCCATTGGTTAACAGATGTTGCCGCCGGAGCCGGAATCGGGATTTTGAGTACTAAATTGGCGTATTGGATGAATCCGTATATTACCAGAAAATTATTCAAATCATCCTCTGAAAATAAATCAACTTCTATGGTAATGCCTTTTTATAATGGACAACAATATGGATTGGGTTTTGTGAAGGTTTTTTAGAATTTTTTGCCACAAAGGAGCTAAGGCACAAAGTTTATTTAAAGCTACTCCCGATAGCTATCGAGCAATGTCATTAAGTTAAGCTTTTAAAAAATAAAATCATTGCAGATCAAATCCGTTTTTATCCGCGTTTTTACGAAGTAAATCTGTTTTATCCGCGTCAAAATTAGACGCTGATTTTACTGATTCGCTAAAGCGAAAACGCTGATAAAAACAGATTTTTCTAATTACTTTCTTGATTAAACGGTTAAGTAATTTTACAGATTTCTCCTTAACTTAATGACATTGAGCTATCGGGAGTGGCAAAAAACTTTTCTATGTATTCGACGTATTATTCTTAATCTCCATCACTTCCCTTTTCACCTCCAAAAGTAAATCTTTCATACTTTGAGATTCTGTTTGTTCATGACGTTTATCACTACGGCCAATGTTGCATTCGTATTCCCAGATTTCTAAAATATCTGAGGCTTTTACTTCATAATTCGGGTAAAAACGATTGTCTGATTCCAAAACCAAAGCATTCTTTTTGTTTTTATTGAGACGTTTGTAGACCATTCCCTCATTTTTGGTAATCAGGATATACGTCCTGCCATCCATTACTTCTCCTAACCTTTCTACATAACGGCCAATGATAATCGATCCGTCTTCGTGTGGCGGCATCGAATCTCCTTCTACAGGAAATCCTCGATGTTTTCCCGGTCCTAAAAACGGAAGGGAAACCTGCTGCAGACTCTCTATATATTCCGGATCTGCATATCCGTTTAGATAACCCGCTTTTGCTTTTTGGGATACAATTTCGATATAATTCTCGCCAAAACTATCTACTTGTATGGGCAAAATAAGTCGGTTGCCTTCTAATTTTATCAGGTTTTCTATATTGATTTTACGTATATCCACAGACAGTAGTAAATCAATACTCATATGAAAATATAAAGCAATCTGCTTTAAGATATCATATGGTGCTTCGGAGGTTCCATCTTCGTACTTAACGTATCTTCCTCGGGTAATTCTAAGGTTTTCAGCTAATTTCTCCTGAGATATTTTATGCTTAACCCTCAATGCTCTGATGTTATCTGAAAATAAGGACATAATTAATTTGTTATAATTTGGAACAACAAATATACAAAAAAATGTTATCATCTGTACTAATTTTGTTTCATACAAAAACAAGGAGATGACAAGGGCAATTGTACACATGGATTTGGATACTTTTTTTGTATCCTGCGAAAGACTAACCAACTCAGAATTAAGAGGTATTCCGCTTATCATTGGTGGTGGTGATCGTGGTGTTGTCGCTTCTTGTTCATACGAAGCACGTTATTTTGGAGTACGTTCTGCAATGCCTATTCATATGGCGATGAAACTTTGCCCGCAAGCCAAAATAATGAAAGGTGATATGGAATTATATTCTCGATTGTCACATGATGTTACGCAGGTTATTCAGGAAAAAGCACCGATAATGGAGAAAGCCAGTATCGATGAATTTTATCTCGATATTACCGGTATGGATAAATTTCATGGGAGTTATAAATGGACAGATGAATTGGCACAATCGGTTATTAAAGAAACCGGATTACCCATTAGTTTCTCCTTATCTGTTAATAAAACGGTTTCTAAAATTGCAACCGGCGAAGGCAAACCAAAAGGAAATCTGGAAATTCCGCAAGGAAATGTACAAGCCTTTTTAAATCCGTTATCGATCCAGAAAATCCCTATGGTTGGCAATGTCACTTTTCAGCTTTTATCACGAATTGGCGTTCGTAAAATTCAGACTTTATCTGAAATGCCTCCCGAAGTTTTACAGCAAATGATTGGTAAAAACGGTTTGGATATCTGGAAAAAAGCGAACGGAATTGACAACACGCCCGTGGAACCATATACCGAAAGAAAATCTATTTCTACAGAACATACTTTTTCTCAGGACACAATAGACATTATCATGCTAAAATCGATATTGGTTGGAATGGTCGAAAAATTAGCTTATCAACTTCGATCAGAACAATGGCTAACTTCAACCATCACGGTAAAAATACGTTATGCCAATTTTGATACTGAAACCAAACAATGCAAAATCGCTTATACATCAGCAGATCATATACTGACCAAAAATGTAATGGAGTTATTTGATAAAGTGTATCAGCGTCGTATGCGATTACGTTTGATTGGTATTCGCTTTAGCGGATTGGTTCGCGGAACATATCAAATTGATCTTTTTGAGGATACTCAGGAAATGTTATCGCTTTATGCAGCGATGGACAAAATGAAAAGCCGTTATGGTTTTGATGCTGTAATGCGTTGTGCCGGTGCTTCTTTTAAACCAAATACTAAAGATGAAATTTTAAAACGTATCAAATAAATCATGTATCTCAATTGTCATTCTTTTCATTCGCTTCGCTATGGCACGATTCCTCTTGATAAACTTATCGAGCAGGGCGTTTCTTACGGTGTAAAAGCTATGGCACTTACGGATATTAATACTGTAACCGGAATTTATGATTTTATAAGAGCCTGTGATAAAGTTGGAATTAAACCTCTTGTGGGAATGGAGTTTCGATGTAATCATCAATTTAGATATATTGGTCTGGCTAAAAACGCTGAAGGATTAGGGGAAATGAATCGCTTTTTAACGGAACATAATTTTAGTGGAGAACCTTTACCTGTAATTGCTCCGGAATTTGATTCGGTTTTTGTAATTTATACTTTAGAAAATGCTCCGAAAATACTTCGTGAAAATGAATTTATCGGAATGCGACCTGAGGAAATTTCCAAGCTTTTTACTTTAGAATTTAAAAATAGAATTTCCAAAATGGTAATTCTTCAATCTGTAACTTTTACAAACAAAAGAGAATTTAATCTGCATAAAATTCTACGAGCGATTGATACCAACATCATATTATCGAAGCTAACTGAATCTGATTACTGCAGAACTTCTGAAAAAATGTTGGTTTTAGAAGATCTTTTACCTTATTATGAAAGTTATCCTGAAATTATAGCGAACACGCAGCTAATAATAGATTCATGTCATTTCGAATATGATTTTAAATCTCCAAAGAATAAGAAATTTTACACTAAAAATCGTCAGACTGATATTGCAAAACTCACTCAATTGGCTGAGGAAGGTTTGATTTGGCGATATGGTAAAAACCATACTTTGGCAAAAGCCCGCATTGAAAAAGAGCTTAAAGTAATCGATGAATTAGAATTCAGCGGTTATTTTTTAATTACCTGGGATATCATTCAGTATAGCAACAGCCAGGGTTTTATGCACATTGGCCGGGGCAGCGGTGCTAATAGTATTATTGCCTATTGTTTAGGAATTACCGACATCTGTCCGCTGGAACTGGATTTATATTTTGAACGTTTTTTGAATTTAAACAGAAAAAGTCCACCTGATTTTGATATCGATTGGAGCTGGAAAGAACGCAATACTATTTTAGAATATATCTTTGGTAAATATGGTCGCAATCATGTGGCTTTTTGCGGCACGAATGTCGAATTCAAACACCGGTCAATTTTTAGGGAAGTCGGAAAAGTATTTGGTCTTCCAAAAGAAGAACTGGACATGCTGGCAAAAAATCCCATGGCATTACACGAAACAAATTCTATCGTAAAGTTGGTTCAGGAATACAGTATGATGATGAATAAATATCCTAATCAGCGTAGTATGCACGCTTGCGGAATCATTATTTCTGAAGAACCTCTTACCAATTATACACCTCTTGAAATGCCTCCAAAAGGTTTTCCTATCGTGCTTTTTGATATGCATATTGCCGAAGAAATTGGTTTTGAAAAATTTGATATTTTAAGTCAGCGTGGAATTGGTCATATTGATGACAGCGTAAAACTAATCGAGAAAAACCGAGGAATTAAAGTGAACATTCGGGATACTTCGATCTCTAAAGATGAAGCTGTATGCAATGTTTATCTGGCACAAGGCAAAACCATTGGTTGTTTCTATATCGAAAGTCCGGCCATGCGTGGATTATTGCGCCGGCTTAATTGCGATAATTATAAAATTCTGGTTGCTGCATCTTCTATTATTCGTCCCGGCGTGGCACAATCCGGAATGATGAAAGAGTATATTTTTCGTCATAATTTTCCGGATCAGTTTCAATATTTTCATGAAGTTTTTAAGGAACATCTTGGTGAAACCTATGGTATTATGGTCTATCAGGAAGATGTTATTAAAATTGCTCAACATTATGGCGGTCTTCCGGCTGCTGATGGCGATATTCTGCGTCGCGCCATGTCAGGAAAAGGACGTTCTCTCGAAGCACTTCAAAAAGTAAAAGATAATTTCTTTGCCAGTTGTGCCCAAAAAGGACATCCTGAAGGTCTGAGTCTGGAAATTTACCGCCAGATCGAATCTTTTGCAGGATATTCCTTTTGCAAAGCACACTCGGCTTCATATGCTGTAGAGAGCTATCAAAGTTTGTACTTAAAAGTTAATTATCCTGTAGAATTTATGACCGCGGTTATCAACAATCAGGGCGGCTTTTACAGAACCGAAGTGTATGTACACGAAGCACGTATGTCTGGTGCTACAATTCTTAATCCATGTGTCAATAAAAGCGAATATCAAACTACAGTTTACGGAACTGATATTTATCTCGGTTTTATGCATTTGCAGAGTCTAGAATCGAAAACGGCTCATTTAATTGAATCGGATCGGGAGAAAAACGGTGACTTTCTTTCTTTGGAGGATTTTATCAATCGTATTCCAATTGGGATTGAAAGCATAAAAATTTTGATTTTTATAGATGCTTTTCGCTTTACAGGAAAAACCAAAAATCAGCTTTTGGTTGTTGCCAGTTTACTTTTAAACAATTTCAAACCCGAAAACAGAAGTTTGATGCTTTTACAGGAACCTGTTAAAGAATATAAGCTCCCAACTCTAGAACGTTCTTTATATGAAGATGCTTTTGATGAAATTGAATTACTGAGTTTTCCTGTTTCTTGTACTGTTTTTGACCTTTTGCAAACCAAACATCGCGGCGATATTATGGCTAAAGATTTAGTGGTTCATCATAAAAAACAAGTTCGAATGCTGGCGTATCTAATCTCAAGAAAACAAGTTCCTACTAAAAAAGGAAACATGTATTTTGGGACTTGGATTGATCATGAAGGTACTTATTTTGACACGGCACATTTTCCTGATTGTCTGGCAAAATTTCCTTTTGAAGGTGGCGGTTGTTATCTTTTATTGGGAACTGTCGAAGTTGATTATCATTTTCCGACTATCACGATGACTAAAATGGCCAAAATGCCTTTTATTCCTGATCCTCGTTATATGGATGCTAAAGATCAATACAAAACACAACGAATGATCAAGGAAGACGTAAGTCCTACGCATCGGGAACCTTATCCGCAGGCACATGAAATTAATTTACCCAGACACCGAATGAAATTTCAAAAAACATAATTGAAAATTTGACAAGAATAAGAATCAGTTTTACGTTATATAAATAAGATGAAAAAGCAAGAATATGCCATAGTAGATATTGAAACCACCGGTGGAAACGCCAGTGGCAGCCGCATTACCGAAATTGCCATTATCATTCATGACGGAGAAAACGTGATTGATCGCTATGAAACGCTTGTTAATCCGGAAAAAGAAATACCTATTTCGATTTTTGCCTTAACAGGAATTAATAATGAAATGGTTCGTAATGCACCAATCTTCGATGACATTTCAGATAAAGTTTTAGAAATGCTTACAGATCGTGTTTTTGTGGCACATAATGTCAACTTCGATTATTCTTTCGTTCGCCATCAACTTGAGCAAGCAGGTTTTAAATGGACCGCAAGAAAATTATGTACTGTTCGCGCAGCAAGAAAAATCAGACCTGGTTTTGCATCGTATAGTTTAGGTAAACTTTGCATTTCGCTCGACATACCTTTAGAGAATCAGCATCGTGCCGGCGGCGATGCAGATGCGACTGCAATATTATTTTCACGATTACTCGAATGGGATGATGAAGGCCATATCGAAAAAATGATCAAAAACACATCACAAGATCAGCGTTTACCTCCTAATTTACCTCCTGAAGATTTTAATAACTTACCGGAAAAACCGGGCGTATATTATTTTTATAATGAGGTAAAAAAAGTAATTTATGTAGGGAAAGCAATTAATCTAAAAAAACGCGTGGCTTCTCACTTTAGCGGTCATAAGATCAATCCGCAAAGACAGCATTTTTTAAGGGATATACATTCCATTTCTTTTGAAGTCTGTGGCAACGAATTAATGGCGCTCTTGTTAGAATGTACAGAAATCAAGCATCTATGGCCAACCTATAATAGAGCATTAAAACGGTTTGAACCAAAATTTGGATTGTATCAATATGAAGCCCGCAACGGATACAAATATCTCGCACTTGGGAAACTCAATAAATTTCAGTCGTGCATTGAGCATTTCAGCAGTATAAATGAAGGGACAAATATATTGCGGAGTCTGACAGAACAATTTGAAATTGATTATAGATTTTGTAAATATCTAAGGCCTGAAGACGGAGAATTATTTCAAAATAATGATATAAAAGACTTGCCGGATGTTTCGCACCATAATGAGCAAGTCGACAATGCTATTGATTTTTTATTAAACAACAGGCCTACTTTTGCGATTATAGAAAAAGGAAGAACATCACACGAACGAAGCTGTATCTGGATCGAGAATGGTCATTTTTATGGTATGGGATATATTCCTTTAGATGTTGCGATTACAGATCTGCTAGAAGTAAAAAATTATGCTACACCTTATAAAAGTAATCAATACATCGAGCAATTGATTTTTGCTTATGCCGAAAAAAATCCGCGTAAAGTATTCTTTAACAAACAGTTTCTAAAATAAAAACATGAATTTGTGTAAATATAAAGGCGCAAAAAGCTGTAAATTTAATGATACAACTAATTAAATCTACTATGAAAATAGCAACTTATAACGTAAACGGGGTCAACGGACGGTTAAATGTATTATTAAAATGGCTTGAAGAAGCTAAGCCGGATATTGTTTGTCTGCAGGAACTAAAAGCACCACAGGATAAATTTCCGTTTAAAGCGATTAATGATGCAGGATATAATGCTATTTGGCACGGACAAAAGCAATGGAATGGTGTTGCTATTCTGGCTCTTAATATGGAAATTGAAGAAATAACACGCGTTCTTCCGGGTGATGATGAAGATATACAAAGCCGTTATATCGAGGCTTTGATCAATGGCATTGTGATAGCATGCCTTTATCTTCCAAACGGAAATCCTGCTCCGAGCCCTAAATTAGAATATAAACTAAAATGGTTTCAACGCCTGACTGATCGTGCAGCAACTTTATTAAGTTTAAAAACTCCGGTAATATTGGTTGGAGATTATAATGTCATGCCAACAGAAATGGATGTTTATAAACCTGAAAAATGGGTAAACGACGCACTTTTTCTACCTGAAGTGCGAAAAGCTTTTGCAGCTATTGTGGCACAAGGCTGGACAGATGCAATTCGGAAGTTATATCCTGACGAGAAAATTTACACTTTTTGGGATTATTTTAGAAATGCCTATCAAAGAGATGCGGGTCTTAGAATCGATCATTTTTTACTTAGTTCTGAATTAGTAAAAAAATTGGTTTCCGGGGGAGTTGACCGCTATGTGCGGGGCTGGGAAAAAACAAGTGACCATGCGCCGGTATGGATTGAAATTGACACAAAATAATTGAACAATGACACTATTTAGCGATACTGAATTATTTGCCACAGGTTTAACAGGAAGAAAAGTATTTGACCTGCCTGATGCAGAACTTATTTTGATCGATAATTTCTTTACTAAAGAAGAATCTGATCGTTTTTATGAAAAACTGCTTCATCAAACTAAATGGAGAGAATATGAAATGGAAATGTATGATAAAATCGTTACAGCTCCGCGAATGATTTCCTGGTATGAAGATAAAGATAATGTTGGAGCAGATCAAAACGGACCTAACTGGACTTACGAACTGTTGACTATTAGAGGCAGGGTTGAGAAAGAAACTCAGCTTGATTTTAACAGTCTGTTGCTCAATTTATATCGAGACGGCAATGATGGTATTTCGTGGCACAGCGACAAAGAACATAATTCAGGGCCAAACCCCATTATTGCTTCGGTAACTTTTGGGGAGACCAGAATGTTCCGACTTCGCCATAAATTTCGAAAAGAAATTCCCCAGATAGAGATTCCTTTACATCACGGGTCATTTCTATTAATGGCAGGAACAACTAATAGTTTTTGGCAGCATCAGGTTCCTAAAACAGCCAAAAATGTATTGCCAAGAATCAATTTAACATTTAGAAGAACTAAACGAAGTGAATGATTCTAAATCACTCAAAATGAGTTTTTTTAAGTTCAAAAACGACGAGGAAAATTCCTCCTCTAAAAGTTAAAATACTCAGTACATGAACCTTTTATTAGGCAGAACCTATCTTTTTTACTACTTTTGCAACCTTTTTTTACCTATATATTACCACAATGGCTCACTCAAACAATGATTTATTGCGTTTCTTAGATGCGCAAAACAAACTTTATCTTACTGCTTTTTCTGAAATCAAAAAAGGAAAAAAAGAGACTCACTGGATGTGGTTTATTTTTCCTCAGATTAAAGGATTGGGCAAAAGCGATACTGCAAATTATTATGCCATTAACGATCTCAAAGAAGCAACCGAGTTCCTGGAACATCCCATTTTAGGAAAACATCTTATCGAAATTTCTGAGCTATTTTTGACTTTTAGAAGAAAATCAGCAGATGGAATTTTAGGAGATTTAGATGCACGTAAACTACGCTCTTCTATGACGTTATTTTCTTTAGTAGAAAATACAAATCCTATATTTCAGGAAGTATTAGAAGCATTCTTCTCCGGAGAATCAGATCCATTGACTTTGTCTATTATTAATTCATCTATAAAATCTTCTCTTGAAACTGAAATGGCGTAATTGCCACTACTAATTCATTAGATTATTTAAATTAAAAGACACTACATTTTTTGCTTTTGCAGATTGGTAGTGTTTTTTTTGCCCACAGGTTTTACGGATTAAACGGATTTACGCTGATTTTTTATTACTCAAAATTAAGACACAAAAAATGCCTTGCTAAAAACAAGGCATTTATATTCTGAACTTACTCAAAGTAAAAAATAAGACCTGTATAAATCCGTAAAACCTGTGGGCAATACCACAAACTAAATCTAACCTGAAACTTTAAACCTGAAATAAACTTTTACTCTTTTGGTTTTGTTAAGTAGTATACTGGAATTCCGGTTAACATAATAAAAACTCCCCATCCACATGTTGAAAATTTTGTAATTAATAGCGAAATACAAATTGCACTTGCAATCACAATATACAATAATGGCAAAAATGGATATCCAAATGCTCTGTAAGGTCTTTCTACATCAGGCATTTTTTTACGTAAAATGAAAATTCCATAGATAGTTAGTATGTAAAAAATCAAAACGATGATAATTACGAAATCTAATAAATCACCATATTTCCCAGTCAGACACAAAGCCGAAGCCCAGATGCATTGCGCCCACAAAGCCCAAGCCGGAACACTCGATTTGTTTAAGACAGCTGCTTTTTTAAAGAACAATCCATCAGTTGCCATTGTATAATAAACTCTGGCTCCTGCCATAATTAATCCGTTGTTACAGGCAAAAGTCGAAATCATAATCATAATAGCGATAATCAACGTACCTATATTACCAAAAATATATTGAGAGGCCACCACCGCTACTCTATCAGATTTTGCTGTTGCAATTTCGTCTAACGGAATCACCGCCAAATACATTAAATTGGTCAGTACATAAATAATTGTTACAATAAAAGTTCCTAAAAACAAACTGAAACCAACGTTACGTTTCGGGTTTTTAATTTCTCCCGCAATAAATGTTACACCGTTCCACGCATCACTAGAGAATAATGATCCAACCATAGCAGCCGAAATTCCGCTAATCAAAGCTGTTCCGCTAATAGGCAGCCACGATCCTGTATCTTTATTAAACGAGCGTGTTGTCCAGGCATCTGCCCAGTTAGCGTCCCATACCGAAGCTTTTGCTGCCAATGTTAATCCAAAAATAATTAAACCCAGCAATGATAAAATTTTGATAATTGTAAGAACTGTTTGTAGAATTTTTCCGTTTTTGACACCGCGACTGTTAATAAAAGTTAGTAAAACAATCGTTAAAATCGAAACAATCTGCGCTGCATTAAGTTTAAAAGAACCCAATTCGTATAGAATATTTTCATCGCTTAACGGTATATACAAATAAGCCGCGAACTTTGAGAAAGCTACTCCAACTGCGGCAATAGTCCCAGTCTGAATTACAGCAAAAAAACTCCAGCCATACAAAAAGGCAATCAATTTATTGTAAGCTTCCTTAAGGTAAACATATTGTCCGCCAGCTTTTGGGAACATCGCACTCAGCTCACCATAACTCACAGCGGCAATAATAGTAATCAATCCGGAGATAAGCCAAATTAGCGTTAGCCATCCGGCTGAACCTACTTGTCTGGCGATATCGGCACTCACGATAAATATACCCGATCCGATCATAGAACCAACTACCAGCATGGTACCGTCTAATAATCCGAGTTCTCTTTTAAAATGTTCCTGGTCTTTTTCCTGCATGGTTTTGGTTTTTTGGGTTAGTTAAAGATATACTTTTTTCTGAAATTCCAAATCGTGAAGCTTCAAATTCCAAGTTGCGTATAAATGATCACAATTACGTTTACGGATTTCCATAAAATAATACTTTTTCATCTGTTTAAATTTGACACCTAATACAAGTATTACTCTAATAAGACTAGAAACATCTTAAAATCAAATAATGAAGACTATTAGCTTATTCTCAACTCTTGTGCTACGAATTATTATTCCGTAAATATCAACGAAGACACTCCTATTTTCACTTCTAAAAATGGAAAAGAATCAGTTACTATAATTCCAGAAGGATCTGGTGCATATATTAATAGAAGCGATAAAAAAGAAAGAAAAGTAAAATGGAGAAAATTTAAAGGTTGGGTCATAAATCCTGCATATAGCCATACATTCTTTTCCAGCACTTCAAGCAGCGACAACTCTTCTAATAGTAATTATACTAAATCCTCAACAAGAACTTCGTCTGGAGGAACTGTTCACGTAAAGGGCTATACAAGAAAAAACGGGACTTATGTTGCACCACACACACGAAGTTCTCCCAAAAGAAGATAAACAAAAAAGACATTCCTAATTAAATCAAAAAAAATGAAATTAATAATCCCACTTTTAATTCTTATTCTCAGTTACATACAAAATGAAGGAAAAGAAATCATCATCGAAGATCAAATTCAAAAAGCAAACAAAATCGAAGAAATTGCCTTAAAGACTTTTACTTATGAAGATATTGCCAGATATGCTATGGCATCTATTATGGGACAGCAACCGAAAATAATTTCTGCAATCAAAAAAGGGAATTTATATTATATATCGTATATTAGAAAATCAGATAAAAAGAAATTCGATTATAAAATAAAATTTGATGGAACTAAAATTATTTGGTCAAATATAGATGGAAGATGGAGGGATTCACAATATGATGAAAAAATCACTTTTATCGAAAAAAATAATAAACTCTCTATAATTCAAACTTTTAATGACGGTTCTAAGGATATTCAAGAATATAAAAGGGGTCAATAAGAATTCTAGCTTTTAAACAACTTAAATAGATCTTTTTATATTTTAGCATTAATAAAATGTCACTTGTGTAAGACAACAATTTAGACAAAATCGAAATATTATTTTATGTATATAATGTCCCAACAAGAAGAAATAATTAACAAGATTGCGCAGGACAAAATAGATTTTGATCCTGGCTTACAACTTTTATTAGAAGATCCTGAATACAATTTCAGAAGGCTTTTTACAACTTTGACAAATTATATATTCAACGCTATTCCTGAGAAAACACATTACAATACAGAAACTTATCAAAACGCTATAAAGACAATTCCTTTAAAACCTACTTATACTCCAATTGTACTTCTAAAAAGATTCCCAACACGAATTTCTTTTTATAGATTGGCAGAACTTCCTGAAAATGAATATAAAAAAATAATAACTTCGTTACTTTGGATTTTTAAAATAACAGACACTGAAAGAAGAAATACAGAATGCAAAAATGGTTGTGGACATTTTTGGCATGAACTTAAGTAAAGCTATTTATAACTCAAAGTTTTCTATTTAATCAAAAATAGCAATATCATTAATCTTTTCCAAAACGAAACTAATAAAATGTTTATTGGAGAATTTTGATATGCACCAATTTAAAATTATATTAAAACTGTAGCTTTTTTGTCTATTAAACTAAAAGACAAATTAAGAACCTATTATACTTTAGATCTTAACTTGCAAAACTTTAATGATCGCATATGGCTGCTAGGAATAAATTAATCACATTTTCTTAAAAAACAAAAAATATAAAGCATTAAAAATAACCCCCTTAGATACATCACCTTAATAAAAACGAAATTTAACAAGAAAAAATAGATCATTTGTAAAACAAGATTCTTTTTTTATTAAATTTGAGAGAAGTGATAACAGTCATAAATACCAAAAATCTCATTAACAATTGTTTATTTTTTATTCGCAGAATAATTGAACCTCAACGATTATCAATATTGAATAATTAAACAAAAAAAGACTTTACAAGGCAGAAAATTAGAATCTTAAACCTACAAATCCGAAAATTATGCCCAAAGGTCAGTTTTTAAAAAATTTTCGTCTTTCGAATGTTTTTATTCTTTTAATAATTGTCTTCATTTCCTGCGCTTTACTAATTTGTATCAACTTTTTTACCATAAAAATATTATCGGCCAACAGAGCTTATGTCAATGGCGAATCTCATTATTCTAAAGGCCAAAAAGATGCTTCGCGCCATCTTATAACCTATCTGTATACAAAAGAACCTGATCAATGGAAATTATATACTGAAGAATTAAAAGTTCCTCAGGGCGATGGCATTGCCCGCAAAACACTTTTAGCGGTTGGAGACAATCAGGTAGCAAGACAAGGCTTTATTACTGGTCGCAATCATAAAGATGACATAGATGATATTGTTTGGCTATTTGTAAATTTTAAAAACATATCGTTTTTAGCAAAAGCCATTCACGAATGGGAAGAAGGCGATAATTTAATAGATGAACTTTTTATTATTGGAACACAAATTAATGCTAAAATCAAGTATAATGTATTAACAACAACTGATCAGCAGGAATTTCTTTCTCAAATTAGCAACATTAGTGATAAACTAACTATCAATGAACGTAATTTCTCAAATACTCTGGGAGAAGGAACAAGAAAAATCAAGAGCCTGTTAATCATTGCTAATATTATTTTTATCTTAATTATTATTTTAAGTGTCTGCTCTTACTATTCGATAATGGTAAAAAGACTTCTTGCTTCTAAAAAAGAAATTGAAATTAAAAATGAAGATCTTATAGTCGTGAATCGCGAATTAGATCGGTTTGTTTATAGTGCATCCCACGATTTAAGATCACCAATAACTTCATTAAAGGGCTTGATCGAAATTACACAACTGGAAGATGATATTGACCAAATAAAAGATTACCTGCGTTTGATGTATCAAAGTCTTGCCAAACAAGATCAATTTCTCAACGACATCATTGACTATTCTAAAAACAAGCGCAAGCAGGTAATAATTGAACCTGTTAATTTAAGTGAATTATTTGATGAGGCAATTTCTCAATTAATGCATATTGAAAATGCAAACAAAATTACTTTTACACAAGAATTACTTGTCGATCAAATTCAGAGCGATGGATTTCGTTTAAAGATTATCATTAGCAATTTAATTTCTAATGCAATAAAGTATGCAGATACTAGCAAAGAGGAAATGTTTATTACCATAAAAACGTATGCCGCTGATGACTATAAAATTGAAATTACTGATAACGGAATTGGAATTAGCGATGAATTCAAAGACTCTATTTTCGAAATGTACTTTGGAACCAATAAAAACAAAGGATCAGGATTAGGACTTTATATTGTTAAAGAAGCTGTAGAGAACATTAAAGGAAATATCTCTGTATGCTCAGAAAGTACTATTGGAAGTAAGTTTACTGTAACAATCCCAAAACCACATGGAATCTAACACTACATTCTTATTAATTGAAGACAATTTGATTGATCAGCTGATTATAAAACAATTATTTAAGAAAGTACTTAATATTGATCAAATTTCAATTGCTAATAATGGAAGAGAAGGTCTGGAATGGATTAATAGAAATCAGAAGCAGTTACCGTTAGTCATTTTATTAGATATTCAGATGCCAATAATGAATGGATTTGAATTTTTGAATGAGTTTGACAAACTTAATGATGAGATTAAAAAAGAAACTCAAATATATGTGCTTTCATCAACTTTAGATTCTGATGAAATTCTAAGAATAAAGAAAATCAATTATGTAAACGGTTTTTTAAATAAACCATTCCAAATTGATGAGTTTAAAAACAAGGCTAATTTAAAGGAATAAGACTATTGTAAAACACGATTTACTTGCGAAAAACTTCTTTGGTAATAAGGTTCTTTTGTAGATGAAATTATAACACCGCCATGAGTTGAGGAGTGCACAAATTTAATTTCACCATCAACTACTTCTACAACCATTCCCACATGATTGATATGGCGTCTGCCGTTTGTTTTAAAGAAAATCAAATCTCCTTTTTGAGCTTCTTCTGTCCCCACTTTAGTACCAACGCGGGATTGCTCAATCGAACTTCTTGGTAATTTGATATCAAAATTATTAAAAGTACAAATCATTAATCCGGAACAATCGAAACCAGCTTTTGTGGTGCCGCCCGATCTGTAACGGGTTCCAATATTTTCTGTTGCATTATCAATCAATTGATTAACTAATTCTGAATGATTGCTTACATGAAAAACTGAAGTTGTGTCTTTCTTGAAATCAGAATTATCAGCAACCTGTGTAGTTGTTGATGAATTTTCATTAACATCCGGAGTGATTACTGATCCTGCTGCATCTGCTTTTTCTTTTAAAGCATTAATTTTCAACAAAAAGCCTACTGGCAATTTCCCTTTAATAGATGGATTTTGGCGCTCCAATTCTGCAACCGTTAATCCGTATTTTTTAGCAATAGCATATTTAGTTTCTCTTGGCTGTACCTCAACAACTACATCTACATTTTGTGCAGGTATAATTTCCGGTTTTGCTTCATCATTTTTAATTATATTTTCTGATGTCAAAACAGTATTTTCAGCAATCTGGGTTTCAGATCCAACAGCAATATCCTGTATTTGCTGATCTGCTTTTTCTTTTGAAGTTCTAATTTTTAAAACATACCCTACAGGAAGTTTCTTTTTAATAGAGGGATTTTGTCTTTCCAGTTCTGCGACTGTTATTCCGTATTTTTTAGCAATAAGGTATTTTGTTTCCTTTGGCTTCACTTTAACCTCAACATCTGTTGAAGCAATTAGCTCTGGTTTTTCTGTTTGCGGATTTTTCTTTGTTTTTTCAGTTGAAACAATAGCATTAGACGGAATATTAAGTTTCTGTCCTATTTTCAAACCTTCACTTTCCAATGATGGATTTGCTTTTTTTAAATCATCAACAGAGATATTATATTTTTTTGAAATCGCCCAAAGACTTTCTCTCTCTTGTACTTCGTGCAAACCTGAATTTGAAATTATTGCAGGAGTTGTTTTAGCAACAATTTCATTTTTTTTTGTAGTAGCTTTTTTATTGGTATTCGGGATTAACAGAACCGAATTTAATTTTAGAACTTTAGGTGCATTTGGATTAGCATCTTCAATATCCTTTGTTTTAACACCATATTTTTTAGCAATTACAGTAAGGTTTTCTCCATTTGATATTTTGTGCTTGATAAATTTCTCCTGAGAAAAGACACCAACGCTAAAAAAAAACAACACTATAATTAATCTAAAAACCATACCTATTAAAGTTTAATGAATACTCTTTTAAGTTGAGACAATATTTAAACTCGAAAAAAGTGAATATATTACCTAAAAAGCGAATTTAACTTTTTAAAGTAAAAAACACACCTTTTTTAACATCTAATTTTGTTCAAATTAACATTCTCGAAATAAAAACAGAGCCAACAACTTAGAAATAAGAATATTATAACTACTTCCTCTTTTTATTACCAAAACCAACTTTTAAACCAAAAAACGATAAAAAAATATCTTTTTTTAATAAAGCAAATACCAAAGTTGTCGAGAACCTGCTCTAAATAAGAAACGCTCTGTTTTCACAGAGCGTTTTCTTTGTATATTAAAATCTTAAAGATTAAGCTTTACCGGCAGCAATTAAGTTTAATGCTGAGCCTGCAACAAACCAGCCAATTTGACCGGCGTTGTAAGTATGGTTAGCTAAGATAATATCTTTAGTACCATTAGCATGAACGAATTCTATCGTTAATGGTTTTCCGGGAGCAAAATCTACCAAATCAACGAAGTTAATTGTATCATCTTCCTGAATCTTATCATAATCAGCTTCATTAGCGAATGTTAATCCTAAAAGACCTTGTTTTTTAAGGTTTGTTTCATGGATACGTGCAAAAGATTTCACTAATACTGCTTTAACTCCTAAGAAGCGTGGCTCCATAGCAGCATGCTCACGTGAAGAACCTTCACCATAATTGTGATCGCCCACAACAATAGATGGTACTCCGGCTGCTTTGTATGCACGAGCAACAGCAGGAACCGCATCGTAAGTACCCGTTAATTGATTTTTAACTGAATTTGTTTTTTGGTTGAATGCATTTACTGCACCAATTAGCATATTGTTAGAAATATTATCTAAGTGTCCGCGGAAACGTAACCATGGTCCAGCCATAGAAATGTGATCTGTTGTACATTTACCGAAGGCTTTGATTAACAGTTTAGCACCTGTGATATTTTTACCATCCCAAGGATCAAACGGAGCTAATAATTGCAAACGTTCAGATGTTGGACTTACGACAACCTGAACTCCGGAACCATCTTCAGCCGGAACCTGGAAGCCCGGATCTTTAACATCAAATCCTCTTGGAGGCAGTTCATCTCCTGTTGGAGCTTCTAACATTACTTCTTCTCCATCTTCATTGATAAGAGTGTCTGTTAATGGGTTAAAACCTAAATCACCCGCAATTGCCATAGCAGTTACCAATTCTGGAGAACCTACGAAAGCTAAAGTATTTGGGTTACCATCTGCACGTTTTGAGAAGTTACGGTTGAATGAGTGAACAATTGTGTTTCTCTCTTCTTTTTCTGCTCCTTCTCTGTCCCACATACCAATACATGGTCCGCAGGCATTTGCAAAAACGGTAGCACCAATTTTTTCGAAAGTATCAATAAATCCATCTCTTTCGATTGTATAACGAACTACTTCTGAACCCGGAGTAATTGTAAACTGAGATTTAGTTTTTAAGTTTTTAGCACTTACTTGTCTTGCCAAAGAAGCTGCGCGAGCAATATCTTCGTAAGAAGAGTTGGTACAAGAACCTATTAAACCTACCTGAATTTGCAATGGCCAGTTGTTTTTGATCGCTGCTTCTTTCATTTTAGAAATCGGAGTAGCTAAATCCGGTGTAAAAGGACCGTTTAAGTGTGGCTCTAATTCAGTTAAGTTAATTTCGATAACCTGATCAAAATATTGTTCCGGATTAGCATAAACTTCCGGATCTCCTGTTAGGTAAGAAGCTACTTTATCTGCAGCATCTGCAACATCTGCTCTGTTTGTAGAACGCAGGTAACGACTCATTGAATCATCATAACCAAAAGTTGAAGTTGTAGCTCCAATTTCAGCACCCATATTACAAATAGTACCTTTACCGGTACAAGACATCGAAGTTGCGCCTTCACCAAAATATTCAACGATTGCACCTGTACCACCTTTTACAGTAAGAATACCGGCAACTTTAAGGATAACATCTTTAGGAGCTGTCCAACCGGATAATTTACCAGTTAGTTTTACTCCAATTAATTTAGGGAATTTAAGTTCCCAAGCCATACCGGACATAACGTCTACAGCATCAGCTCCACCAACACCAATAGCGACCATTCCTAAACCACCTGCATTTACAGTGTGAGAATCGGTACCAATCATCATTCCGCCCGGGAAAGCATAATTTTCAAGTACTACCTGATGAATAATTCCTGCTCCTGGCTTCCAGAAACCAATTCCATATTTATTAGAAACTGACGATAAGAAATCGAAAACTTCATTACTTTGTGTTTTTGCCCTTGCCAAATCTGTTGCAGCATCAACTTTTGCCTGAATCAAGTGATCACAGTGTACCGTTGTAGGAACTGCAACTTTAGATTTTCCGGCGTGCATAAATTGCAACAATGCCATTTGAGCTGTTGCATCCTGACACGCTACACGGTCCGGAGCAAAATCAACATAATCTACTCCTCTTCCAAACGCCTTGGTTGGATTTCCATCCCAAAGGTGATTGTACAAAATTTTCTCTGTTAAAGTAAGTGGACGACCAACAATTTCTCGTGCTTTATCAACACGACCTGGCATGTTGTCATACACTTTTTTAATCATTTCAATATCAAAAGCCATAAGTTATAATTGTTTTTGTTTTTTTTATTTGATCATCACAAGTTACAAAAAATTGAGGAGCTAGAAAAGAAAAAGCCCGAGTTTGTGACTCGGGCTTTTCAATTATCATTAACTAATCATATGATTACATTACTAACTGTTTGTTAGATGGCGCAAACTTAGTCAGATTGATACCTTCTACTGCAGTTGTATATTCCTCTAATGTTGGAGTTCTTCCAAGGATTGTCGACAAAACTACAACTGGTGTTGATGAAAGTAATGACTCTCCTTTTTTACCATCAGAGTCTTCTACAACTCTTCCCTGGAAAAGACGTGTAGATGTTGCCATTACTGTATCTCCTTTTGCTGCTTTTTCCTGGTTCCCCATACAAAGGTTACATCCCGGACGCTCTAAGTACAACATATTTTCATATTCTGTACGTGCTGCACCTTTAGGAGCACTATCATTAAATTCGAAACCAGAGTATTTTTGCAAAACTTCCCAGTCACCTTCTGCCTTAAGTTCGTCTACAATGTTATAAGTAGGCGGCGCTACTACAAGCGGCGCTTTGAACTCTACTTTGCCTTGTTGATCTTCTATGTTTTTTAGCATTTGAGCCAAAATTTTCATATCTCCTTTGTGAACCATACAAGAACCAATAAATCCAAGATCTACTTTTTTCACTCCTCCATAAAAAGAAAG
Organism: Flavobacterium azizsancarii; assembly: GCF_027980145.1. GTDB lineage: Bacteria > Bacteroidota > Bacteroidia > Flavobacteriales > Flavobacteriaceae > Flavobacterium > Flavobacterium azizsancarii. The sequence continues at coordinate 34,839 of NZ_JAMZNK010000047.1, forward strand.
AGGTCTGATAGTATCGTGAGTATATCGTTTAGAAACATCAACGTTGTTTACATCCGGGTCAGCAATCATTGGCTCTATAATCTGATCAAGGTCAATAACAACTTCTGCATAATACTTCGCATTTGCATCTGGAGTTAAAGCTGGTTTCTCAGCTGATTTAATCTCTGTAATTCTCTTATCTGCTTTATTAATTAAGCCTTGTAGAACTTGTTTTTCATTGTCCATACCTTTGTCGATCATGATCTGGATTCTGCCTTTTGCAATCTCCAGTGATTCAATTAGAGTATCATCCTCAGAAATACAGATAGAAGCTTTTGCTTTCATTTCTGCAGTCCAGTCTGTAAAGGTAAATGCCTGATCAGCATTAAGAGTCCCAAGATGAACCTCAATGATTCTACCCTGGAATACATTCTCTCCACCAAATTTCTTAAGCATCTGAGATTGTGTAGCATGAACTACATCACGGAAATCCATGTAGCTTTTCATATCTCCTACAAACGTAACTTTCACTGATTCCGGAATTGGCATTGAAGCTTCACCCGTAGCAAGTGCAAGAGCAACTGTTCCTGAGTCAGCACCAAACGCAACACCTTTAGACATTCTTGTATGCGAGTCACCACCAATAATGATAGCCCACTCATCTATTGTAATATCATTTAAAACTTTATGAATTACATCTGTCATTGCATGATAAACACCTTTAGGATCACGAGCTGTGATAAGACCAAAGTTGTTCATAAATTTCATTAATTTTGGAATATTTGCCTGCGCTTTTTTATCCCATACTGATGCTGTATGACAACCAGACTGATATGCACCATCAACGATTGGCGAAATTACAGTAGCTGCCATAGATTCTAATTCCTGAGCAGTCATAAGACCGGTCGTATCTTGAGAACCCACAATATTAACTTCTACACGAACATCTGATCCAGCGTGTAACACTTTACCTGCAGGTATACCAACAGCATTTCTGTTGAAGATTTTTTCTACTGCCGTAAGACCTTGTCCCTCATAAGAAATCTCTTTTGACGGAGCAAATACAAGAGGAATCTCAATATCTAAAATTTTTGCTGCTAATGTCTGTAGTTTTTTACCAAATACAATTGCGTATGATCCACCAGCTTTTATAAATTCCATTTTCTGAGGAGTAAATGCCTTAGAAATGTCAATTAGCTCTTTGTCGCCATTATATAGTTTCTTGGTTTTAGTATTTATTGTAAGTACTGTACCGGTAGCAACAGAGTATGCTTCTTCCAGAATTGGCTCATTATTTTCATTGCGAATAATGTTACCATCTGCGTCAAGCTTTTTTACCCAGTTTTTAAGATCTAAACCAATACCACCTGTAACGTCAACAGTTGTTAGGAAAATTGGAGAAATACCGTTTGTACCTCCAACAATTGGAGCAATATTTACAAATGGAATGTATGGACTTGCTTGTTTACCTGTCCAAAGTGCCACGTTGTTTACACCTGACATTCTGGATGAACCTACACCCATAGTTCCTTTTTCTGCAATCAACATCACACTTTTATCAGGATGTTGTGCTTGTAGTGCCTTAATTTCTTGTTGTGCCTGAGGAGTAATCATACACTGACCATGAAGTTCGCGGTCAGAACGTGAGTGAGCCTGGTTACCAGGAGATAGTAAATCAGTCGAAATATCACCCTCTCCGGCAATAAAAGTAACTACTTTAATTTCTTCTACAACATCCGGCAGTTTAGTAAAAAACTCCGCTTGTGCGTAGCTTTTAATAATCTCGATAGCGATTGGGTTCTCATTTTTAAATGCTTCCTTTAAACGATCCGTGTCTGCCTCATAAAGGTAAACTTGTGTTTTAAGAACATTTGCCGCTTCTTTTGCAATAGCCGCATTATCACCAAGAGCTAAATCCAGAAGTACCTCAATAGAAGGTCCGCCTTTCATGTGTGACAATAATTCAAAAGCAAAAGCAGGTGTTATTTCTTTTACTACAGACTCACCAAGGATGATCTCCTTTAAAAACTTAGCTTTCTCACCGGCAGCACTTGTTGTTCCTGGTATAGTATTGTAGATAAAGTGTTTAATAGAGTCTTCTCTATATTGGTTATCTAAATCTTTAATCTGAGCGATGATTACACTTAACAATTCCGCACCATCAATTGGTTTCGGATGAAGTCCTTGTTCTTTTCGCTCTTCAATTTCTTTAATATAATCTTTGTAAATATTCATTTCATTATCAAAAGCCATAGTAAATAGGTATTTTTATTTTTTTGTACGCAAATTTAAAAATTAAAGCCGAGAATTAAAAAGAATATAACAGAAGTCGCCTTTTTAAAAATTATTATTGCTAAAAAACGATTTTGACTGCTTGTTTTTATCAAAATATCAGTTTTTCATTAAAAAAATAAATTATTGATATTTTAAAATCTTTTCTTTAACAAAGTCGAAATTTAATGTTACAAACGAAGTCAGATTTTATCCCGTTTTTCACTAAGAACCTTTCTAAATTAGCATTTACAACGTTATAGTTTTTAATTGTACGTCTTCGCTGCATCATAATTAAAAGAAAACTTAGACTGCATTTTTAAAAATTTTACATCAGCCAAATAAATGAAATAAAAAACGTGTAATTCAATTTTTCTTATAACTTTGCAATTCAAAGTACTTTTAAATAAATACAACTATGAAATACAAATTAGAAATTTTAGAATATTACACTCAAAAACCTGAAGTTGTAATTAGCTTAATCGTAACTGTTATTAGCAGTCTTCTATTAATGGGCACGCTTCTTTTTAAAGAATTACGATTTCACAATTTTGATTCAATTGCGATACTGAGTCTAATTTTTGAATTAGTTTACGGAGCTGGTCTTTCTTTTATAATTCTTAGAAAAAAAGAGACCTATATTCACTTAACCCCATTCTTAATCCTCAATTGGTTTATTGGATGTTTCTGCCTAAATATTTTTATCCCAGTTTTTCAAGATCTGCCAATTTGGGTTTATTTCGCAACTCTTGCTTTCTGCCTTTCTAATTTTTTCATTTACAGAAATTCAGACGAAAGCCGCAATATTGCCATTCCGTTTTTTATAAATGGTTTGTCATTTGGAATCATTTTATATTTCACAGCATATTTAATTCCTGTTATGCCAATTTCTTTTGTCGGAATAATAGCCTTAGGATTAGGATTCTACGGTTTAGTTCCTGCATTGGTATTAATTATTCATACAGCAACAATTGCCCGATACCTGAACAGAAATAAAATATATGCTGTTTCTTTTAGTGCAGGCTTCTTACTTATATTAATAAGTTTAGCTGTTTTTACGATAGGATTAAGTATTGAAAGCAGAAAAATAGCTCAAACAGCGAGACTAAATTCATTTGATCAAAATGCAGATCTTCCTAATTACATTACGATTTCACAGCATTTAAAACCTAATTTTTTTAACGAAATTCTATTAAAAAAAGACATCGTCTACATTCCGCTTCACGATCTGTTTTCTTTTGGAGGTTTCAATTCATTTGGCAGCAAACAATACAATGATAAAAAAACACACAATCCGTTTATCTCTATTGCCTATTTATTTTGTAAAGATCTTAATCTAAGTAACGATGACAGAATAAATATCCTGAAATCAAACTTTGACAAACGTTTAGAAACTGAGGAGCACTTATGGAGCGGCGAAGATTTATTTACCAAAACGATCAAAGAAGATGTAAAACTTTATCCCGAAGCTCGTTTGGCTTATACCGAAATTACAATGAAGATTGAATGTTCTAAGGATTCATGGCGAGATCAGGAAGCCATTTATTCTTTTCAACTACCGGAAGGCTCTGTTGCAACATCTCTTTCGTTATGGGTTAACGGAATTGAAAGGAAAGGTGTTTTGACTACTAAAGAAAAAGCTCATAAAGCATACAAACAAATTGTTGGTGTAGAAAGCCGCGATCCATCATTAATGCAATGGAAAGAAGGAAACAAAGTTGTTGTTAGAGTTTTCCCCATAAATCAAAAGAATCCACGAACATTTAAATGCGGTTTTACAACTCCGCTAAAAGTCGAAGATAACGAAATGAAATACCAAAGTCTCTCTATAAAAGGCCCGAATATTTCAAATGCAGAAACTATTTCAAGAATTCAGACTGTTGGAAATACAAAAATCGTGACCAGTAAAGATTTTGAACTTAAAAAGGATTTTTACATCAATCAATCAAAAGGCCTAGACAACTGGGAAGCTTTGATGCCTTTGACCAAGCCTTTGCAATCAAGTTCGTTTACGTGGAAAAACAAAGTTTATGAAGTAAAAGACATCCAGAAAACTGTTATTCCTTTTGCACCCGTAGAAATCATATTGGATTTGAACAGCAGCTGGACTACCAAACAAATAGAATCTCTTGTGAACTTAAATAAAAAAAATGTATTTGTTTTTGTAAACGGAAAGAAAGAAGCAATCAATAATGATAATTTCAGGGCTATAGAACTAGAATTTGAAGATCTCCATTATTCTTTACTGCCTCTTTATAAAATTACCCAAAACAGCTTAATCATCACAAAATGCGGAACTTTTTCTGCCAATTTTGAAGAACTTGAAGACTCGAATTATTTAAGAAGAATAAGAACCGAAACTAAGCAGCAAAACCTAAAGATAATTAATATATCATCTGATATCAATCCGTTTTGGCAAACTGCCAAGGAGCAAAAATATGTAGATTACTATCAGACTAGTCTAAAAAATACTTTACAACTAATCAATGAGAATCAATTTGTTTTATTTAAAAATGACATCAATAGTGTCAATATTGAGCCGGCGAATATTTCTATTACCCAAAACCCTCAAAACAATACTTTAAAAATTAATGGTCCGGACCATATTTACAGAATGTACGCTTTTGGAAAAGTTCTTGAGGAACAGGTAAAAATCCAGAACGACACATTAACCAGTAATTCATATGTAGAACTGGCAAAAGACGCAAATATTGTCACCCCTATTTCATCTTTAATTGTTCTTGAAACTGATGATGATTATAAAAACAATGGAATTGAGAAAAACGTAGATACTTTAGGAAATGCTTCTATCAACAATGACGGATCAGTTCCTGAACCTCATGAATGGTTATTAATCATTCTTGGATCAACAATGCTTTTCATTTATTATGCAAAAAACAAAAAGAAAGCGATTTAATGAAGCTACTACTTAAATATAAAAAAGCAATTGTGCTATTGACTCTGATTTGCTTATTGGTTATAAACTCGAATATAGTTATATCAGGTCTTGACAGCAATCTTTTTGGAATTGTATTTTCTATAGTATTATTTCTTATCGGGGGTAGAAAAACTTCATTTAATATGAACTACCCTCTTTGGGGTCTCATTTTTCTATTAGAATTTATAAGCTATCGTTTGCACACTAAATCTTTGCATTTTTTAGCTTTGGCACTTTTAGCATGTTTCATCTATTATAGTTTTACTCAAAAATTTTCATTCATTGCTTTTATCTGTATTCTATTATTCTCGTCGCTTTTTAATACTTTTTTCGATTATTTGACTGTAGAAATCAAACAGTCTCTTTGTTATGTTGTTTATTTAACCTTAAAAAATTTCATTCCGATTACTAAAATAGAAGGCGTGAATTTCTACATCAATAATGCAAAAATTACAGTCGACACTGCATGCATGGGATTATCTATGTTCAAAACAGGTTTGCTTGTTGGGGCTTTTTTACTAACATTAGAAGAACGAAAACAACAAAAGTACTACAACGTAAAACAGATTTTCCTTTTTTGCTGTCTTGTGATCGGATTAAATATTATTTCGAATTACTTTAGAATCATAACATTAATTCTATTTAATTGTACCGAGGAAAATACGCTGCATCATACAATAGGTTTGCTTTGCTTTGCATTTTATCAGATCGTGCCAATGTTGTTTTTCATTCGTTACTTAAAACCTAAAAAGGAAGAAATTGTACATACAAATCTTGCCCAATTTACTTTTATTCCAATTATAATAGGGTTCTTAATACTATTCGTAACGAGTGTAGAGATTAAAAAAGAGATTAAACATGATTTACTTGAGAATCTAAATCCTGAATACAACACCAAAGATAGAATATGGGTTAATAATGAAGTTTATAAAATCGTAACTCCGGAAAAGCTTATTTATATTAAAACTCCATCTCACAATCCTTTAGTTTGCTGGACAGGAACTGGCTATAAAATTATTGAATCAAAAATGATTAAGAGAAATAATGAAAAAGTATGGATGGTTCGAATGGAGAAAAATAACATTCAATATTCATCTTATTGGTGGTACGAATGCGATCACAAAAAACATACTTCGCTTGTAGAGGTGCTTTTAATAAAACTTTTTTACAACAAATCTGTACGTTTGATAAATGAAACGAGTACTACCAAATGACATAAAAAAAGTCTGATCATAATTTACGAGGGCACTGAAAAACATCCCTTATTTTTGATCAGGTTTATTTTTTAGACAATAAAAAACGCTTATAACAGGATTTAAAAATATCCGTTATAAGCGTTTTTCGTTTTAT
>NZ_JAMZNK010000048.1 GCF_027980145.1 Flavobacterium azizsancarii
GAAAAGTTTATAGAAGACCATTTTAGCCCAAATTTACATTTTTCAAGAAACACTCTGTAAATCTACTAGTATAATAAAAGAAAGAGGTCGTCTTTTCAGACAACCTCTTTTGTTATTACAATTTTTTTAATTCTAAGTATATCTGTTTTATTATTCTCCAGGCAATGAATTTCGATAGGCATCCCGACATAAACTTCTGAAAATATAAAAATAGGGTTATTGTCAAGAATCGTTAATGACCAAGGATCAATCCTTCTATATTCGGTTTGTATTACATATTGGCGTGATCCATTGTAAATCCATCCTGATTCTATATTGGTAACAAATGTGGATATGATCAATTTATTTACCTCTTTAAGATTTTTGTATGATCTTCTGTAAAATGGTATTACATATTTAAATACTAAAAAACAGATTAGGCTAATTAACGCGATAGGAAAAAATGATAGCTCAAAATCATAATATGGAGAAGTAACATAATCAATAATAAAGAACAATACTGGGGAAATAAGTAAAATCGAAAAAATCAAACGAATCTTAAATGCTCTTCGGAGTAGTTTTTTTTCATTATCTGATAAAGGCTGAGTTGTAATCGTCATCTGACTTCAAAATTAAATTCGCATCAAATGTAATCTTTTTCTTTAAAACAATATGTTTGATCAAAGTATTAGACAAGCTATAAAGTTATGTAACTAAAAATGCCTCTAAATTTAGAGGCATTTTTTATTCTATAAGTCTGTAAAATTTTTGTTTTCTAAAACAATCCATTCAATTCAGCATCGATTCTATTAATGATATTTCCTAAATCTTCAGGATTATCCACAAAATTGATATTGTCAACATCGATAATTAATAATTTTCCTTTAGTATAAGTTTGTACCCAGGCTTCATATCTTTCGTTCAGACGACTTAAATAATCGATAGAAATGGAGTTTTCGTAATCACGTCCGCGTTTGTGAATTTGTCCGACAAGATTAGGAATCGAGCTTCTTAAATAAATCAATAAATCGGGAGCTTTTACCAATGATTCCATTAATTCAAAAAGAGAAGTATAATTTTCGAAATCACGGCTGGTCATTAATCCCATCGAATATAAGTTGGGAGCAAAAATATACGCATCTTCATAAATCGTTCTGTCCTGAATGATTTTCTTACCGCTTTCGCGAATTTGTAATACCTGACGGAAACGACTGTTCAAGAAATAAATTTGCAAATTAAACGACCAACGTTCCATTTGGTGGTAAAAATCATCCAAATACGGATTATCAACTACATCTTCATAATGAGGTTCCCATTTGAAATGTTTGGCTAATAATTTAGTTAAAGTTGTTTTGCCTGCTCCTATATTTCCTGCTATTGCTATGTGCATTACCGTGTTACGATTTTATAATTTGTTATTTCTTAATCTGTAAAAATAGATAAAATTTGGTGTTTGCAGCAGAATTTGTTAAACGATTTTTTTAAAATTTCAATTTCAGAAAATCTGCTTCAATTTCTAGCCGTAATGTCTTTAAAATACAACAAATTAGCTTTGCTGGGAAAATGTTGATTGATTGTTAGTTATTTCAATTGAATTAAAATCAGACACCTTCCGTAAAGTAATTGCTTTCTAAAAAAAAACACACAATAATATAGAAGAGATAGAAGAACATGCACAGTTTATTTATGAGATCCAGATCATTTTAGAGCCAAAATAGGAAAAACTGCAATAAGAATTACTTCAATAATCGAGATGTAATCTATAAACCTTATTTTGATGTAATGGTCTAATTAATAGCTGATTTTGTCTATGTCTTAGAGGTGTTGATATATTTAATTTTTTGTATTTTAAAATAAACAATACATTTGAGTGTAGGTATTATGGGATTTATCCAAATTAAAAAAAAATGTAATGAAAAAAACAATCTATTATATGTTCATGATGCTTGTATTTACTCAAATGCAGGCTCAGAAAGATTTTCAGGGAATGGCAGTTTATGAATCCAAAACACAACCGCCAAAGTTGGATGGTATGCGTGGTCCTCGTGATATCACGCCAGAAATGCAAAAGAGTATGGAAGAGCGAATGAAAAAAATGCTGGAAAAAACATTTATCCTGAATTTTGACAAATCGGCTTCGATCTATAAAGAAGAAGAAAGGTTAGAAAATCCGGGACAACAAGGAGGTGGAATGCGTGTGATGATGAACTCATTTATGGGCGGTGGCGGAACTTTTTATAAAGATGTAAAAAACAAATCCTATACTGTTGATAAAGAATTTATGGGGAAAGAATTTCTGGTAGTAGATTCTTTGCCAAAGTTGAATTGGAAAATGGAATCTGAAACCAAACAAATTGGTGGTTATACCTGTTATAAAGCAACGGCCGTTAAAGAAGCCAGCAAAACTGATTTTAGAAACTTCAGACCTAAAAACAACGATGATAAAAAACCGGAAGAGAAAAAAGAGGATGTAAAGAAAACTTCGGGAGTAACGAAAACCAACTTTGAGGATAATTTCGAAATGCCAAAAGAAGTAACTATTACTGCTTGGTATACACCAGAAATTCCCGTAAATCAGGGACCTGAGAATTATTGGGGATTGCCGGGTTTAATTCTCGAAGTAAATGATGGGAGAACTACTATTTTGTGTTCAAAGATAGTTTTGAATGCTAAAGAAAAAGTGGAAATAAAACCATCTAAAAGAGGAAAAGTAATTTCTCAGAAAGATTATGACGAAACAGTGATCAAAAAGATGGAAGAATTTAGAGAAACGAATCGTGGTCGTACACTAAGTGCCCCTCCAATGATGGGAAGATAAAACTTCAGTCTAAAATTATTTTATCCTAAATCATTTTTTTAATGAACAAGTCTCTTTTTATACTCGCCTTTTTGTTTACTTCTATATGTTTTTCTCAAAGTGTCCGTTTTGATGGTTTTATTCAGGATGAGCAAAAAAATCCCTTAGAAATGGCCAACATTATGGCTGTAAACATTACTACAAAAGCAATGGATTCTTACGGGATTACCAATGACAAAGGAAAATTTCAACTTACATTAAAGCCTAATACATCTTATTCAATAAAAGTCAGTTATCTGGGAATGAAATCGAAAGAGATTTCAGTTGTAACTCAAAGTGCAAATATTGTTCAGAACATTGTTATGGATGATGCCGGAATTGAACTTCAAGGCGTTGAGATTGTACGAGAAATGCCTGTTTCTATAAAAGGGGATACCATTGTATATAATGCTGATTCGTTTAAATCAGGAACAGAAAAAAAGCTCGAAGATGTATTGAAAAAACTGCCGGGAGTTGAGGTAAATGCTGACGGAGAAATTGAAGTTGAAGGTAAAAAAGTTACCAAATTAATGGTTGAGGGAAAAGATTTTTTTGACGGAGACACGAAACTTGGTGTTAAAAATATTCCTGCAGATGCCATTGATAAAATTCAGGTTTTAAGAAATTATAACGAAGTTAAGGCTTTAAAAGGATTGGAAAATGATCAGGATAATGTGGCGATGAATATTAAACTGAAAGAAGGTAAAAAGAATTTTTGGTTTGGTGATGTGACTGCCGGAACTGGAGTTGGAGAACTTGACAGCAGGTATATTATTAATCCAAAACTGTTTTATTACAGTCCAAAATACAGCATTAATCTAATCACTAATTTTAATAATATTGGTGAATTACCTTTAACAGCGCAGGATTATTTTAAGTTTACAGGAGGGTTTAAAAACCTTATGAAAAAAGGCGGAAGTAATTTTAATGTTTCCTCAAATGATTTAGGAATTTCGATATTGAGAAACAATCGCGCAAAAGAAATTGAAACAAAATTTGGAGCAACAAATTTTGCTTATTCCGTTACTAAAAAATGGAATATTAGCGGTTTCGGAATATTGTCGACTTCAAAAACAGACTTGGAAACAAAATCTCAAACTACCATTTTAGACTCTGGAGATGAGCAAAAAAGGGAGGAAGAAACACATCAAAAAAATAATCTGGGACTGTTTAAATTAAGTTCGACTTATAAGCCAAATGACAAATTTCAGTTTGATTATGATATTTTGACGAAGATATCCAGACAAAATGAAGATACTGATCTGTTGCGTGAATCTGTTGTGAATAATGTATCTGCTTTAGAAACAATTTTAACCAATAAAAAGCAAGATCCTACATCTATCAATCAAAATTTGAGTTTGTATTATACACAAAGTGACAAGAATATTTTTGCTTTTGAAATGCAACATTTGTATCAGGAAGAAAATCCATTTTACAATGCCAATCTAAAAACACAACCTTTTGATCTTTCAGGTTATACTTCAGGGCAAAACAGGAACGATCTTAATCAGGATCGATTTGTAAAAACCAATAAAGTAGATGCCAAGCTAGATTATTACTACATGGTAACGCCAAAAAGCAATATCAATATTACGTTAGGAAACACATATTCGTATCAGGATTTTAACTCTCATATTTTTCAGATGCTGGATAATGGAGATAAAAATGATTTGAATGATCCTGAAAACAATAATAAAGTCAACTACGATTTTAATGATGTTTTTATGGGTTTTCATTACAAGATTTTATCCGGAAAATTTACCTTAACTCCCGGAGTTAGCGTGCATTCATATACAATGAAAAACACACAATTAGGAACTGATTATTCGCAGAATTTCATGAAAGTATTACCTGATTTTTTTGCTTTGTATCAAATTAAAAAATCAGAAACACTCACGTATAATTTCTCATTGTCAAATGATTTTACAGATATCAATCAATTGGCTTCGGGTTATGTTTTGTCAGATTACAGTAGTTTGTTCCGCGGAAATCGTTTCTTGGAAAACGCTACGTCGCAAGTACATTCGTTACGTTATTTTAAATATAATATGTTCAATTTTGAGAACATTTTTGCCAATGCAACGTATACCAAAAAAGTAGACGCCATTAAAACCAAAGCTGATTTCGAAGGAATTAATCAATCATCATCACCTTATAATTCTAATTTAGCCGATGAAACTTTTTCAGGAATGGGAAATTACGGACGTTCTTTTTTAAAGAATTACAAAGCTTCCGTAAATGCAACTTTCAATTGGTCAAAATTCAATAATATCCAAAATGATGTATTGGCAACAACAGAAAGTTTTAGTCAAAGTTATACCGTAAAAGCTTCAACAAACTATAAAAACTTTCCCAATATCGAGTTTGGTTATAATGCGCTTATTAATAAATATAGCGGCTCTACTTATTATACAGATAAACCCTTTGCGAGATTGGATTATTATTTTCTGGAAAGCTTTTCGTTTGTTTCAGAGTATGAATTCTATCATTATTACAATGGCAATAAAACAGTCGATAACGAATATGATTTTTTAAGTGCCAGTTTAATCTATCAGAAAAAGAACAGCAAATGGGAGTATAAAATAGCGGCAACTAACTTACTCAATACAAAATATCTCAATGATGACAGCTTCTCTCAGTTTTCTACAAGGGTTTCACAATATACTGTGCAGCCTCGCTACATCATGTTTTCGATGAAATATAATTTATAGTATTTTGGTTACAAATTTTTGTATCTTTTGGTGCTTTTTTAAATAAGAAAGAAATACCTTTGCGCTAATTAGTAACAACTAAAATAATAGTTATGCGTAATTTTATATGGAGTTTCTTAGCGTTCTTTTGTTTAATATCCAGCGCTTTTTCTCAAACAATAAATATTGAAAAAGGATCTTATTTGTCTACAGGCCAAAGCCAAAAAATCAAATTGAATTTATTAGATAATAATAAATACGAATTGGTTTTTTACTCCGGCGATTATGAGATAAAAGGAGATTCATTATTATTTACTCCAAGCGTAAAAGCAGAGAATATGTTTGATCTTACCTTTAAAAATGATAAAAAGGCAAAGAAAATTAAGGTAAAATTCGTAAATCCTAACTACAATTCTTTTTATATAGGGACACAAAAAAAATCAGATCCAATTCAGTATGAAAGATTAGCTGACATAGGAGCCAGAGTTAATCCTAATTATGACAAAATAGATGTAGATTTTGAAATTGATCGTGCTGATTACTTGTATTTAATTTATGAACTATATGGAGGAGACAGCAAAGTTTCGAAATTTGCTTTACCAAAAGATGTTTCAGAAGTTACAATCCAATATAATTTAGATGCTACAGCTGATTTGAATATTACCGGTTTTTATGATCAAAAAACAAAGGATTTAATGATCTTAGAACAATCAGTACCAACCCCATTGATTTTTCGTAATGCAAAGGATGTTCAGCCTGAAAAAGTTTCAAAAGTAATTGCTTTAGAAAATAAAACAATTACCAATTGGACTTATCCTGGAAAAGAACCTTTGGTTAGTGACGATTTTGGGACAGCAGTTGATTCTACCGTCGTCGTAGCTGATACTACTTCTGTAGCAACATATGATTTTAAATTAAAAATCGAAAACAATTTAAAAAGTGCTATTTCATCCAATAAAACTGCTAAAACTAAATTTTTGGTAGTGGAACTTGATAGTAAAAATGCTTCGGCAAAAACTGACTTTGATGCTTTTATTAAGGATCAGGAAACGCAGATTTCCTATGCAATGTATGATGAGTACAATCCTGAATATGATTTGTATAATTTTTATCTGGCGACAGCCGATGATAAAAAATGGCTCAAGACAAATAAAATTACAGATACTCCATGCTTGATTATTCTGAATAATAATGGAGAAGTTTTAGCAACCGTAAAAACTAATTTAAGCGGGAAACAGTATCAGTTTAATTATTACGATGCCCTTTATAGAAAATTGCAAAGAACAGATGGCTTATTGGCTTTTAATAAAATAGTGAAAAATAAAAAAGCAACGGATAGTGATTTAATTCAGGCTTTTAATAAAATTTCTGTTCTGGAAATTCCGTATGATTATGATACAGATTATACTTTAACGGATGATAAACCTATCGAATTTAAGTTTGTAAATACTACTGTAGATAAAAAAGAAGTTGCTCAAATCTGGAAGAAACTAATAGAAGCACATCAAAAAGATGCTAAACCAAATATGTATTTGGTAGAAACAATTTTGAAAGAAATTAAAAATCAGGGATTCTCGAAACAGTTTATTAAAGATGATAAAGTTTTAAATGATACTGATTATCTGGCGATAGACTATCTGATCAAACATTATGATGCTATCGATGCTCAACGTTTAGCATTTAATAGTAAAGAAGGTGAAACACATTCAATAGAAAGCCTGAATACTGAAATTGCGGCAGCATTACAGCAAAATAAAGATGTTGAACAAAATGACATTTCAGGAAGCAAAAATAAAAATCAAAACAAAACAATTTCAATTTATAAAAAATTAATTGCCCTCGGGAAAGGAAACTTTGACTGTTACCAGAATTACTTTATCTATCTCGCAGAATTGGAAGATAAAGATGGATCTAACACCACCTACTTAAAAGAATTCAGTACTTATTTTGATAGTTACTTAACAACAGATAGAGTAAATCCTATTGTACGATTAGATGAATTGTTTACTTTGTTAGATGAAAATTCAGGTTACTCTAGTTGGAATTACTTCAAAGAATATCATTCTAATTTGGCCAATTCCGCCGCATGGACCGTAGTTTCAAAACCCGGAAATACCGCTTTTATAAAATCAGCAATTATCTGGTCTGAATATAGTCTGGTAGTAACGAAAAATAATCCTTATTACTTAGATACTCTGGCTCAGTTGTATTATAAAGATGGGCAAAAACAAAAAGCAATCGAAACACAAACTCTCGCGGTTAAGTATTTAACTGATTATGTAGAAGAAGAAACAGCAACAGAAATAAAAGAGACGTTAAGCAAAATGCAAAACGGAACCTATTAAAATGAGAAAGCCTTTGAAGTAGTTCAAAGGCTTTCTTTTTAGTTCTTAATTTTTACCAGAAGCTTTATATTGTAACTGTTTAATACTCTTTTATTGTTTTTAATTTTGCCATTGGCATTCAGATAAGTGATCAAAATTTTATACTTAGGGGTTTCAAGTTCCTGAGTTATTTTTTTATTTAGATTGTTGTTTTGATCAAAATCAGAATTTTTATTCACAAAATTACTAATTTCCAGCGGAATACTATCTTGATTAATCTGTAGCTTGATACCGTAATCTTCAACGGTAGCTTTAATCGAATAGCTCTTATTTTCAATCTTTACACAATCTTTGCATTCAAAATTTTTATCATAAAAAGACAGCGTAAATGCCATATCATATCCGTGAATGTTTTCTATAGTGTTTTGGTCATTTTCATAATAATAGTAGTAAAATTCGTTTTTATATTTTTCTGGTCTATCATAGGATGTTTTGTAATTATAACCCAAAGCTTCCATTATTTTATAATCACTGGGAGACTTGTCTTTTTTAATCAGCGCTTCTAACTTGGTTTTCGCATAAGGAACCATAATTTCTACACCATAATTATTTTGGAGAAAAGAAACAATACTGCTTAAATCCTGTTCTTGTTCGAAAGTTAGTTTTTTATGATTTGAATTTTGCACATAAGCTTCAAATCGGGATAACTGGCTGTGTTTTGAGATAGAATTCGCACTTTGCGGGCCAGCAATCGAAAACAATCCGGCCAGACACATACTTATTGGAATAAACTTAATTTTAGGATTCTTTTGAATTAAAAAATATCCTACAACAATAGAAAGCCATATCGATAACAAGAGAACATAATAACGTTCATGAGTAAATCCGTAAAGATTGATTCTGTATAAAATTGCCCAAAAAAGTAATCCAAGTAGTGGAATCAATAGAAAGTAAAACCAACGATTGAAGGTTCGCATCCAAAGATTATTGGTTTCAGTCGCAATAGGATGAACCAATAAAAAGGAAAGAATCCCAAAAATAGCAAACACCAAAACAAGATACGAAACCCAACCAACAGGCAAGGAAAGCGTAACAAGAATTTTAACTTCATAACAGATTAAAATCACCAGATAAAGGCTTATCAAAGGCAACAAAACATATTGAGTAAAGTTTTTAAGCCCTTTTGGATAATTTAAAACCAACGGAACCTCGTTATTATTGGTTTCCGGAACTCCGCTTAAAAAGAAAATGGTATTAAAAATGCCGGCAATGACAAAAAAGATGTGAAAGTAAATATGATCATAGAATTCAACCTTAAACAGCTTATCAACGGCTAATATAGCCAATGCCAAACCCGAATAAAGTACAATGCTGTACAATGCTGCCGTTAAAATTCGAAGAAAAAGCTGTTTATTGAACTCCCAGAATTCATCCTGATTATATTTCCTTGGTAAGAAACCCGCAAATGAAACCAACAAATGCAGAGCAATATTAAGAACTAAAAATTGTTGTATTTCAATTTCTGTAATGTATTCATGAAAAGTAAAAATAAAAAGAACGATAAAACTGCCAAGAACTAAACTGGTTATGAAACGTAAAAGAATGCCCTTTTTTGAAGCTAAAAAAAATAAACTGACAGAAAGAAATAAGACCAAACATAAAGAACAGCTCATTATTGCTTTTTGATAAAGCTCTCTATTAGGATCATTATATTCTTTCTCGTTAAGAATTATTGCCAGAATAGTACCCAAAATCACAGTTATAGTTTCTAACGGAAATCTAAGAACTGTTTTTAGTGTTGCACTTAGAACATTTTGTAACGAAGGAAGTCTGCCCATTTTTTATCAGTTATTTTGTATAAAGTAAACTAAATTGCAAGGGATAACCAAATAAAATAATGATACAAAAAAAAGGAGACCATCATTTTGTCAAATTTACATTTCAGTACTATTTCAAATGCAAACAGGCTTTTTTTCTCTATAAATTACTAAGTTTGGGTTATTAAATTAAAACGTATGAAAAATAAAATGATTCTCGTTTTGATTGCCTGTGGAGGAGTAGCTTTTTCGCAAGCAATTAAAAAACCGCTAGTTTCAGCAATTACAGATAAAGACCTGAGAACGGATATGTATCAAATGGCCGGTGATCATTTTAATGGTCGTGAAGCAGGAACTTTAGATGAATTAAAGGTCTCGATGTGGCTGGCAAATAAAGCAAAAGAAGCAGGAATGGCTCCAGCGGGTGATGATGGAACTTATTTTCAGTTTTTTGATTTGTACAGGCATCAGGTAACTCCAAATACAAAATTCAAAATTGGGCAAAAAGAATATAAACTGTGGAAAGATGTTCTGGTAGCAGAAACGACAAACATAAAAGTTGATGCGCCATTAGTATATCTAGGAGCAGCAACAAAAGAAGAAATCGAAAAAGCAGATATCAAAGGAAAAGCAGTAGTCATATTAGCTTCTAAAGAAGGAATTGCAGATGATATTTCGCTTTTTGACAGACGTTATCCGGGTCTTGTACGAAATAAATATTATGATGTTGTAGTCAAAAAAGGCGCTGTAGCAATGATTATGGTAGCAGACCAATTAGGAGAGGAAAGCTGGTCTCAGGTTGAACCACAAATGACAAGAGGTATTTACGGAATCGAAGGTGTTCGCGATAAAATTGGTGCTACAATGCCGGTTTTTTGGCTACACAACGATCAATTAGCATATCTTAAAACTACGAAAGATCTTTTATCAACAGAGGTAATTTCTGAAACCTATAAATATCCTTCAGTAAATGTTGTAGGTAAGATAGATGGAACTGATGCTAAATTAAAAAACGAATATGTTCTTTTTAGCGGACATCAGGATCATGATGGTGTGAGACAAAAATACGGGCAGGATTCTATTTATAACGGAGCCGATGATAATGCAAGTACTTGTGTAGCAATGTTAGCCATTGCAAGAGCTTACAAGAAACAACCCGGAAAAAGATCTGCCTTATTTGTATTTCATGGTTCAGAGGAGCGCGGATTGTTAGGGTCAAGATGGTATGCGTCGCATCCTACAGTTCCCGAAAAGGATATTATTGCGGTACTAAACGGTGATATGATTGGTAGAAATAATGTAAATCAGGCTGCTTTACTGGGTTCCAGTTCACCTCATGAAAACTCTTCAGATTTAGTGGCTATTGCCAAAAGAGCAAATGATGAAGGCCCTAAATTCGATTTAGATAAACTTTGGGACAGACCAGAGCATCCGGAATATTTTTATTTCCGTTCAGATCACTTGCCATATGCAAAAAGAGGAATTCCGGCTGTTTTTTATACCAGTGTTTTACACAGTCAATACCATACGCCAATGGATGAATCTGAAAATATTGATTTCGTAAAATTGCATAAAATGACTGAATGGATCTACCGTACAGGCTGGATTTTATCTAACGATGCCAATCGTCCTAAAACATTACCAAATGTACAATTAGAGCGATAAAGGATTTACAGATTATATTATATTTGGATTGAAATTTAGACGCGGATGAAACGGATTCGCTACCGCGAAAACGCAGATAAAAACAGATTTTTTTCTTTCTTTATTTTCTACTTTAAGCAGGATATAAATAAAATCCGTTTTTATCCGCGTCTTTACGAAGTAAATCCGTTTCATCCGTGTTCAAATAAACACACAGAATATTGCAAAATCTACTAAATAAAAGAGGCTGTCCAAATAAATAGACAGCCTCTTTTTTATGTTTAAGAGTAACTAGTTTGTCAAAAAATCTAACAATCTAAGTTAGTCTAATAATCTATATTTACAATCCAAATTCAGCTTTTACTTTGTCTACGAAATCAAGTTTTTCCCATGTAAATAACTCAACAGTAACAGTTTTTACATTTCCTCCCGGAGCAGAAAAAGTTTTAGTTACCACTTCCGGCGTACGTCCCATATGTCCATAAGCAGCAGTTTCGCTATAAATAGGATTTCTTAATTTCAAGCGTTGCTCAATAAAGTAAGGACGCATATCAAAGATAGCTTCTACTTTTTTAGCAATTTCGCCATTAGTCAAGTTTACTTTAGAAGTTCCGTAAGTATCAATGAAGATTCCCATTGGTTGAGCAACTCCAATTGCGTAAGAAACCTGTACTAAAATCTCGTCAGCAACACCAGCTGCAACCAAGTTTTTAGCGATATGACGTGTAGCATAAGCAGCACTTCTGTCTACTTTACTTGGATCTTTTCCAGAGAATGCACCACCACCGTGAGCACCTTTTCCACCGTAAGTATCCACAATGATTTTTCTTCCTGTCAAACCAGTATCGCCGTGAGGTCCTCCAATAACGAATTTTCCTGTTGGGTTAATATGGTAGTTTATTTTATCATTGAATAAATGCGCGTGACTTGGATTTTTAGCAATGATTCTTGGAATCAAAATATCGATAATATCCTTTTTGATTTTAGCAAGCATTGTAGCCTCTTCATCAAAATCATCGTGTTGAGTCGAGATTACAATCGCATCAATACGAGTTGGTTTGTTATCGTCGCTATATTCTAAAGTTACCTGCGATTTTGCATCAGGACGTAAATAAGTGATTTCTTTATTCTCACGTCTTAAGATTGCTAATTCCTGCAATAAACTATGAGATAAATCAAGTGCCAATGGCATGTAGTTTTCAGTCTCGTTAGTTGCGTAACCAAACATCATTCCCTGATCTCCTGCACCTTGCTCCTCTGGCTTAGCTCTGTCAACACCTTGATTAATATCTGCAGATTGCTCATGAATTGCAGAAAGAATCCCACAAGAATTTGCTTCAAACATATATTCACTCTTAGTATATCCAATTTTACGGATTACGTCACGAGCAATTTGCTGAACATCAAGATAGGTATTCGATTTTACTTCACCAGCTAAAATTACCTGACCTGTAGTAACAAGAGTTTCACAAGCTACTTTTGAGTCAGCATCAAATGCCAAAAAGTTATCAATTAATGCATCCGAAATTTGATCTGCAACTTTGTCTGGATGCCCTTCACTAACAGATTCTGACGTAAATAAATAAGCCATAATAATTTATTAAATTAAAATTAAGTGAGGAAAAAAATTGCTAAAAAGGGCTAAAGGAGAATGTCTGCTTTAGCATTTTTTACTACCGAAATTAAAAACTTTCAGTATTCATAACGAACCATTTCATTATGAAGAGGTTGCAATCAGTTCAAATTTTTCCTCTGTATTAGGGTGCAAAGGTATAAAACCATTTTGATTTGCAAATTAAAGTTTTGATTTTTTTGATTTTATAAGTAGAAATTTAACATAACATACTATTTTGATAGGGTAATAGAAATTATTTCTGTTTTTGTTTGGTCGATTAAAAAATAGTTTGCAAATTTGCCCCATCAAAATAATAGAAAAGATGAAATCAACAGTTTGCAATATGTCTTGTAAGATGCCGGAGCCTTCCGCAGAGACGATATTGTAGTTTTATTTCAAAAATACATATAGAGCCTCTGCCAACTGCAGGGGCTTTTTTTTATTTCAAAAAGTACCAAATTGTAAATAACTTCTTAACTTTAAATAGTAATTAATCAAAGAAAACCAAATGAAAAAAAATGTACTATTAGCATTGGGTCTTTTAACATTTTCTGGAATCTATGCTCAGAATAATAAAAAAGAGCAAGATACTTTAAAGAACAATGAACTGTCTGAAATAACGATAGTAGGATCCAGAAGTAAAAACCGGGTAAAAACTGATGTTCCTGTTCCTGTAGATGTTTTTAATATCTCAGAGATTACAAAAGGTTCGCCGCAAACAAGCGTTACTCAGATCTTAAATTATGTCGCACCTTCTTTTACCAGTAACGCGACTTCTACAGCAGATGCTACAGATCACGTCGATCCGGCACAATTAAGAGGTTTAGGACCGGATCAGGTTTTGATTTTGGTAAACGGAAAAAGAAGACATTCAAGTGCATTAGTAAATATTAACGGATCTCCGGGAAGAGGATCTGTTGGAACAGATTTAAATGCAATCCCATCATTCGCTATCGAAAGAATCGAGGTATTGCGTGATGGTGCAGCAGCTCAATATGGTTCAGACGCCATTGCGGGAGTTATCAATATTGTATTAAAAAAAGATGCTAATTTTATTTCGGGAGGTATTCAATATGGATCGAATTTATCTTCAGGGTCTAACAATTTTAAAGGCGGATCTGATGGACAGAATTTACAAGTAGATTTAAACTACGGTACATCATTAGGTAAAGCAGGAAGTTTCCTGAATGTTACCGGAAGTGCCGTAACCAGACAAGCAACAAGCAGAGCGGGAATTAGAAATAATGGTATTTTTAATGCTTACAATGCTGTAGAGAATAGAGCAGCCCAAAATGGTGTAGCTATTAATTCATTGTTTAGTAATATCAATAACACGCCAAACTCAGCACAAATTCTTACTTCATTAAAGCAATATGCACCGCAGGTAGGTTATTTTACACCGGCACAGCAAACTGCAATTTCATCTGCCGGAACACTAGCCCAAATGCAGACAGCTTTGAACTTTGATGTAACCAATAACGAGATTGCTTATAGAGGTCAGGAAAGAAGCGATTATAATATGAGTGTAGGTCAGTCAGAATTGGCTTCAGGACAATTGTACTATAACGCTAAATATCCTATAAGTGATATTACATCTTTGTACTCTTTTGGTGGAGTTTCGTATAGAAATGGTAAATCGTATGCATTCAACAGACTTCCTAATGGTTCAGGAACTTTTACGCAAGTGTATCAAAACGGATTCCTGCCAGAAATACAATCTAATATTTTAGATGCATCTTCTGCAGTTGGAGTAACAACAGAATTATTTGGTTTTGATACTGATCTTAGTACAAACCTGGGAACAAACTCTTTTCAATATGATGTGAACAATACTATTAATGCTACTTTAGGAGCTAATTCGGCTACAAGTTTTGATGCCGGAAAAGTTTCATTTTTACAAAGTACAACCAATCTTGATTTCAGTAAAAAGTTAGATGTTTTAGAAGGACTAAACGTTGCTTTTGGTGGAGAATTCAGATATGAAAACTATCAAATTAAAGCAGGAGAAGAAGCTTCTTATGGATTATATGATATAAACGGAAATTTGGTTTCAGGAATTCTGCCAAGTAATTCACCATTAATAGTTACAGACTTTTTTGGAAACAAACGTGGAGCAGGAGCACAGGGTTTTTCCGGGTTTCAACCAACAGATGCTAAAGAAAAAGACAGAAAAAGTGGCGCTGCTTATCTTGATTTAGAATTAAATGCGACGAAAAACTGGCTTTTGAACGGAGCAGTTCGTTATGAGAATTATTCTGATTTTGGAAGTACGGTGATCTTTAAACTAGCCTCTCTTTTAAAATTAAACGATAATATCAATTGGAGAATTTCCGGACAAACAGGATTTAGAGCACCATCATTACAGCAAAAATATTTTGAAGCGAGTTCAACCCAGTTCATAAATGGTTCACCTTATCAGGTAGGTTATTTTACAAATGATTCTCAGGCAGCAAAAAGTATAGGAGTTGAAAGTCTGAAACCTGAAAAATCTAAAAGCATCAGTACAGGATTTACATTCAAAATTCCTGCAGCAAATATTACCATTGCAACAGATGCGTATTTTACAAGAATCAATGATCGAGTTGTGTTAACAGGGCAATATGCAAGGCCAACAGATGCGCAGATAAATGCGGCAACAACGCCACAGCAAAAAGATGCATTGACATTGTTTCAACAAGCATTTGATTTAAAAGGAGTAGAAAGAGCTTCGTTCTGGACCAACGGAATTGATTCTGAAACAAAAGGTATAGATGTGGTAATTTCTCAAAAATACAATGTAATCCAGGATTTTACCATCAGAAACGATTTTGCATTAAGTTATAACACTACAAAAAGAGTAGGTAAGCTAAATGTACCTCAATCTATTATTGATGCAGGTGGAGATCCTTATGTATATTCGTTTTTCCCGGAATCAAGCAGAATTTATTTAGAAGAAGCAATTCCTAAATTGAAAGCAAATTTAATGACCACTTTCAATATTAAAAAACTGGATATTTATTTAAGAAACAGTTATTTTGGAAAAGTTACTGATCCGGGAGCAACAGATGTAAATTTAGACGGATCATCTTCAGTTTACGAACATCCTGAATACAGTTCAAAAATAGTTACAGATTTATCTTTCGGATATCAAATCAACGAAAAGTTCAGATTCACACTTGGATTTAATAATATAGGAGACGTTTATCCGGATAGAAATAATCCTGCAACTCCTGCATTTACCAATACAACCCCAACATTGTCTCCTGCACCAAGTACAGATTTAACGAATGCAAATCAGTTTGCTTATTCAAGAGCAGTATCACAATTTGGATTAAACGGAAGATTTGGTTTTGCCAGATTAAGTTTCAAATTCTAAAAGTAAAAGATTTGCCCACGGATTGTACGGATCAAACGGATTTGCACAGATTTTTTAATCCTTTTAATCTTTTATCCCGATAGCTATCGGGAGCGGCTAATTTTAGAAGTAGATAAAGGAGAATAAAAAAAATAATCCGTATTCATCAGTTTAAATCTGTTCAATCCGCGTGCTAAATTTTTTAGTCAGGAGAGAAAAATAAAAAAATCCGCGTAAACCGGTTTAAACCAGTACAATCCGTGGACTAATATTTTTAAGATATTCCCTGTATTTGCAGGCTAATAAAAAAATAATGTTAAATGTTCTTTTTTGATTTGGTAGATCTAAAAATAGTTTCTATATTTACTCTATCAAATTAGTCGAGTTTAAAAAAGAGAATTAATTTAAATAAAATGATAATGAAAACAATAGCGAATAATATGATGATATGTTGTGAGATGATGCAAATGTGCATCCAAAATCGCTGTTGCTAAAAGTGAAAGAGTAAATCTTTGTTATAGTTAGAACTATAAGCCCTTTTGGTAGCCATCCGAAAGGGCTTTTTTTATTTCAACACTTTTAAATCAAAAATCATGAAAACATTAAATTCAATAGCAATAGAATATTTATTAAGAAACGATTCTCAAAAAAACAACAATAAATCAGAAGACATAACCAGAGAGGTTATAAGGATAAATGCAGAGCAACTTATAAAAAGTCAAAAATCCTTATTGTTTCACATGTATGATCTTGAAGAAGAAGGAGAAGAGTTTTTTGTTTAAATCAAATTCATCCTCTTTCAAAACTAATTGCATGAAGATGAAAATCTTTTTGTATAACTTAGAAACATTTTTATAAAAAAAATATAAACGAATTAACAACATTAAAAAACTAAGAAATCATGAGTACAAAAAAATTCGCCACCAACGCATTACACGCAGGACACGATGTTACTAAAAATGCAGGAACCAGAGCAGTGCCAATTTATCAGACATCGTCATATGTTTTTAACGATTCAGATCACGCTGCTAATTTATTTGGTCTTGCCGAAGCCGGATTTATCTATACGAGATTAAATAATCCAACAAACGACATTCTTGAACAACGACTTGCAGCGCTTGAAGGCGGAATTGGAGCTGTTGTTACTGCATCAGGAGCATCAGCAATTTCTACAGCTTTATTGACTTTATTAAAAGCGGGTGATCACATTGTAGCTTCAAACAGTTTATACGGAGGAACTTATAATCTACTAAACGTAACTTTACCTCGTTTAGGGATTACAACCACGTTTGTAGATCCATCTCAACCGGAAAACTTTACAAAAGCTGCTAAAGAAAATACAAGAGCCTTTTTTGTAGAATCTTTAGGGAATCCAAAATTAGATGTATTAGACTTAAAAGGAATTTCGGCAGAAGCCAAAAACTTCAAAGTTCCTTTTATTGTAGACAATACGGTTGCTACACCTTATTTATTGAACCCAATTGAATATGGAGCAGATATCGTAATTCATTCCTTGACCAAATATATTTCAGGAAACGGAACTTCATTAGGAGGTGCTATTATTGACGCTGGAAAATTTGACTGGTCTAACGGAAAATTTCCTGAATTTACAGAACCTTCTGCAGGATATCACGGATTAGTATATCATGAAGCTCTAGGAAATGCAGCTTTCATAGCAAAAGCAAGAATCGAAGGTTTGCGTGATTTTGGCGCAGCTTTAAGTCCTTTTAATGCTTTTCAGATTATTCAGGGATTAGAAACATTACCAATTAGAATCCAGAAACATAGCGAAAATGCTTTGGCTTTAGCCTCTTGGTTAGAAAAACAAGATGAGGTAGTCTGGGTAAATTATCCAGGTCTAAAAACTAATAAATATTATGATTTAGCACAGCAATATTTACCAAAAGGTCAAAGCGGTGTAATTACTTTTGGACTAAAAGGTGGTTTTGATGCTGCTAAAAAAGTGGTTGATAGCACGAAGTTATTCTCGCTTTTGGCGAATATTGGTGATACAAAATCATTAATTATTCATCCGGCAAGCACAACGCACCAACAATTGTCAGATGCAGACCAACTAGAAACAGGAGTTTCTAAAGATCTGGTGCGACTTTCTGTCGGGATAGAAGATATCGAAGATTTAATAGCTGATTTGAAGGCTGCATTCGCAAGCGTGGTCCAATCGCAATACAGCGTTAATAAAAATTAGGTTTTTTTGTTTTTTGTTTGAAAAATTGCCTTTAGTAGCGTGAGTTCTGCTAGAGGTGATTTTTTATAAAAAGCATTCCATATAAAAGTTTTTTCACCATATAAGTGATAGGAGTTCATTTTAGTAGAGGCGCACATTAGTAGAGACGCACAGCAGTGCGTTTAACATTGGATGACGATTATACGTTGATAATTAAAATGAACTTATATCACTTATATGGTTTAATTAACCCCCCAATAAATTAAAAATTATGTCAAAGCTTAAAATAAATATCATCCTTTTTGGAATTGGAAATATCGGAAGTACTTTGATCAATCAAATCATCGAAAGTCAGGAGTTTTTTCTTGAAAGTAAAAATGTCGACTTTCATTTTCCGATAATCACAAATTCAACAGTAGCTTTTTTCGAGAAAGAAGGCGTAGGATATGCTTGGGAAACCAATTTTTTAGAATTGGCAGTTCCGTTTAAAGTGCAGGATATTATTGAATTTGCCAAAGAAAATGAATTTGAAAATCTAATTGCAGTTGATGCAACGGCAAGCGACGAGCTAATTCATCATTATAATACCCTGATCGAAAACGGATTTAATATTGTAGCGGTAAATAAAAAAGCCAATACATTACCTATTGATTTATATAAAGAAATTAGGGTAAATCTTAAAAAATACGACAAAGAGTTTTTGTACGAGACATCAGTAGATACAGGATTTCCGGTTTTGCAAACCTTAAGAGATTTGTATTATTCCGGAGAGAAAATCACCAAAATACGAGGTGTTTTCTCTGATAATCTAAGTTACGTATTTAATAGATTTGCAAATGAAGAAGCTACTTTTTCGTCACTTCTAAAAGATGCCAGTTTACTCGGATTAATGCGTTCTACTTTTAAGGAAGATTTATCCGGAAATGATACAGCAAGAAAACTATTGATTCTGACCAGGGAAATAGGAAAGGATTTTGATCTTTCGGATATTAAAATCAACTCTCTTATTACAGAAGAACATCTGGAGAAAAACGGAATACTGAACAAAGATGCAATCGACAAATCATTTAAAATTGCAAAAATAACCCAAAAAGACAATCACGTATTAAGATATGTGGGAGAATTTGATGTCGAGAAAAACACGCTGGAAGTCAAATTGGTTTCAGAACCGGTTACATCAGCAATTGGTCAGTTAAAAGGATCAGATACCATTTTCGAAATTTACACACAATCATACGCAGATGTTCCAATAGCAATTCAAAGCGCTTCGGCATGTAAACAAGCTATTTCAAGAGGGATAATAACTGACATTTTGAAAGTAGCAGAAAAAATTAAAAATAAAGAAGCAGTTTGGTCGTAAGTGGTTTTAATAGTAGTTAGTTGTTCTTTGATATAATGAAACAGGAAAATTATTAGATATTTTTTTGTAGGTTTTTACGTTAATTTTTTTAAATCTTAAATTTGTAAGATGTTTTTTAACGTTAAAAAGGTAATTTTTAACGTTTTTTAAGATTAATTTGCTGATCCTCACTTGCGTAATTGAAAAAATATTCGCACATTTGTAATACCTCAAAACTACCAAAAGTAAATTTTCAATTCTGAAGAATTGTTATGTCGATTGGAACAAATGTTGAATGACTTTATTTCTTATTTAATTAAAAAAAAAGAAGGATAAAAGTAAAAACAGTCAATAGTTTCGAGAAGTTAAATAAAATAAAAAAATGCAAGAATTTTTTCAAATAGCAAGTAAATCACAGATGAATAAATCCCTACAGATGAACAAGATGTTTAACGTCGCACGTATTTGTGTATGCGTCTGTTGATACTAAAAGTATATATAAGTTGTAAAAAACTTAAACCCTTTTGGTATTCAAATCCAAAAGGGTTTTTTTATTCCATTTGGTTGCCATAACAAAAAATTAAACAAATAATAAAGATTATAAAACATAAACTAACGTAAACTTAAATATCATGAGCACATTAAACTACTTAACAAAGACTTTTTCTACATTGAAAAACTTAAGAGCAAAAAGAAACAATCCGCCACCGCCAACAAATGAATTAGTACACCCGAGATTCGGAATTACTGAGGCAGATAAAACAGCGGAGAAAAAAGAGCCAAACTCATTATTGTTTTTGATGTATTCAAAAGAAAATGAAACACTTTTTATCTAAATCAAAAAGTATCATAAAATAGGGGAATACCTGCTTAAATTTACTGGGCTGATAGTTCGGTAATTTTTTGCGTACAAGAGTTTGTGTTTGAATTATCTTTAAGAAATTGCAGAATCAGTTTCGATAAAATTTGTTTGTTTAAGAAATTAGTAGTTAATTTGCACCTTTAAGTTCAAAAACGTATTGAAATGTTATAAAGAAAGGACGAGGGATTAGACCCGATGAATCCTTAGCAACCCTTCGTTAATTCGAAGAAGGTGCTGCATTCTACCACGCCCAAACGTGGAAAGATAACAACAAGAATTTTTCTAGTTTCACTCTAGTACTTTCTTTCTAATATTTCCACATACAAATCAATAATAAAAAGATTTGAAATTGGAAAATATACCAAGTCCCATCATAATTCACGATTTCATCACAGAAAGTGGTGCATCATATCATTCATTACCATTAAGCTTTACCCTTTCTGGTTTGCCATTGTATAGCGCGCCTATAGTTTTGGTCAATCATGCATTGACCGGAAATTCTGAGGTTACAGGTAAAAATGGCTGGTGGAATGACCTGATTGGCGACGAAAAAACAATCGATACCCAGAGATATACCATATTGGCATTCGACGTTCCCGGAAACGGAAACGATTCGTTTATAGTAGAAAACTATCAGGACTTCACGACAAGAGATATTGCCCGAATTTTTATAAAAGGATTAGAATCCTTAGATATCGCACAATTACACACAATTATTGGCGGTTCTGTTGGTGGAGGAATTGCCTGGGAAATTCTTGCATTAGAACCCAACATTACTCAAAACTTGATTCCAATTGCAACAGACTGGAAATCGACAGACTGGATGATCGCTAATTGTTACTTACAAGAGCAAATACTCAACAATTCTTCAAAACCTATAGAAGATGCCAGAATCCATGCCATGTTGTGTTATCGCTCTCCTGAATCATTCAAAGAAAAATTTCAACGTACAATCAACAACGAGCAGCTCATTTTTAATATCGAAAGCTGGTTGGCGCATCACGGACAAAAATTACAAAAGAGATATCAATTGGCATCATATAAACTGATGAACCAATTGCTTAAAACCATAGATATTACCAGAAATAGTCAAGATTTCGAGACTTTATTGTCCAGAACAAATGCAGCGATTCATATTATAGGAATCAACTCAGATTTGTTTTTTACACCAAAAGAAAATCGCGAAACTTATAATGAATTAAAAAAGTTCAAAAACAATGTCTTTTACAGCGAAATAGATTCGGTACACGGACATGACGCTTTTTTAATCGAGTACAAACAATTAGATCATTTACTTGCCGATATTTTTAAGGCAGAAACAATAGAAAAATAAAATGAAAATATTAAAATTTGGAGGTAAATCGTTATCAAACGGAGAAGGACTTAATAAAGTAGTTTCAATCATTTCTGATAAAGTAAATCAAGGAGAACAAATTGCAGTTGTCGTTTCGGCCCGAGGAAAAGCTACCGATGAGTTAGATTATATTTTGAAGCTTGCCGCTAAAAATGGTAATTACAAACCATTATTTGAAAATTTCAAAACCTATCAGATTTCAGATTATCCTCAGGTAGATTTTTCTGAAGAATTTAATATTTTAGAAAAACTTTTTGAAGGCGTAAGCTTAATTGGAGATTACAGCAATAAAATCAAAGATCAGATTTTGTCAAAAGGAGAATTGCTTTCGGCTAAATTATTGACCGCAATTTTAATAGAAAAAGGAATTCCGGCAAATTTTGTTGATTCAAGATTATTATTAAAAACGGATTCGAAATTTGGAGATGCACAACCGTTAGAACAGCTTTCTAAGAAAAATGTTGTCAACTATTTCAAAGAACACAACGGTAAAACTGTAAATATTGTAACCGGTTTTATTGGTTCAAACAATAATAACGATACTACAACTTTAGGTAGAAACGGCAGTAATTATACAGCATCTTTAATCGCCAATTACTTAAATGCCGAAGAGCTTCAAAACTTTACCCACGTTGACGGAATTTACACAGCAAATCCAGATTTAGTTGCCGATGCTAAAAAGATCGAATTTTTGTCTTTTAATGAAGCAAACGAATTGGCTAATTTTGGCGCGACAATTCTGCACGCTAAAACGATAATTCCACTATTAGAAAAAAATATTCCGCTTCGTATTTTAAATACATTCAATCACGAAAATCGCGGAACTTTAATCACTTCAGATTCGGCTAAAGAAGGAATCAAAACCCTTTCGGTTTTAGAGAATTTATCATTGGTAAATCTTGAAGGACGCGGATTACTTGGAAAATCAGGTGTTGATGCCAGAATTTTTAAAGTAATGGGAGATCACAATATCAGTGTAAGCATCATTTCGCAAGGTTCTTCAGAAAGAGGAATCGGGTTGGTTGTCGCTACAGATAAAGCTACAACAGCCATGATCGAATTAGAAAAAGAGTTCGAAAACGACTTTTATTCTAAAGATGTAAATCAGATTACGGTAACAGATAATGTTTCGGTAATTTCGATTATTGGTCAGGATTTGAGCACTTTCCACAAACCATATACAGCATTAATCAAAAATAAAATAGTTCCAATTTTGTTTAATAACACCGTTACGGGTAAAAACGTGAGTTTGGTGGTTAAAAAATCGGAACTTAACAAAGCATTAAACGTAATTCACGGAGAAATTTTTGGAGTTTCCAAGAAAATCAACATTGCTATTTTTGGTCACGGATTAGTGGGAGGAACTTTAATCAATCAAATTTTAGAATCGGCTGCAGCAATCGAAAAACGGAAAGACATTAAACTGAATGTTTTTGCTATTGCCAATTCTAAGAAATTACTTTTAAACAAAAATGGCGTAACTTCTGATTGGAAAAATGACATCCAGCAAGAGGGGCTTGAATATACCATCAATGACGTAATTGCTTACGCGAATCAACATCATCTGGAAAATTTAATTGCGATTGATAACACAGCAAGCGCGACTTTCGTAGAAAATTATATTCCTTTGATAGAGAGTAGTTTCGACTTGATTTCATCTAACAAAGTTGCCAATACATTAAGCTATGGTTTTTATAAAGAACTGAGAAAATCTTTAGCAGAAAATCAGAAGAATTATTTGTACGAAACCAATGTTGGTGCAGGATTACCATTAATTGATACCATAAAATTATTACACCTTTCGGGTGAAAATATCACAAAAATAAAAGGAGTTTTCTCAGGAACATTAAGTTATTTATTCAATAATTTCTCTGCAAAAGATGCTCCGTTTAGCGAAATTCTAAAAGAAGCAATTGATAACGGATATACAGAACCAGACCCGCGTGAGGATTTATGTGGAAATGATGTGGGAAGAAAATTATTGATTCTGGCAAGAGAATTAGATCTGCAAAATGAGTTTGAAGAAATATCAATTCAGAATTTAATTCCGGAACATTTACGTGAAGGAAATGTATCCGATTTCTTAACCAAGCTAAAAGAATTCGATCCGATTTACGATAAAATAAAAGCAGATCAAAAGCCAAATCACGTATTAAGATACATTGGCGAATTGTCCGGTGATTTGCAAAATGATAAAGGAATTCTGGAAGTAAAATTAGTTTCTGTTCCTTCTGATACGGCTTTAGGCGGATTAAAAGGATCTGATTCTTTCTTCGAAATATATACAGAATCTTACGGAGACAGACCTGTCGTAATTCAAGGAGCCGGTGCAGGTTCTGCAGTAACGGCAAGAGGAGTTTTTGGAGATATTTTGAGATTATCAGATAAAGGATAAGAGGATTTTTGGATTATGGAGTGTAGATTTTAGATTGCAGCGAGTATAATCTGTATTGTTTGTCATTTCGACGAAGGAGACTCGAGCGACAGCGAACAGGCGAAGCAAATCACACACTAAACTCTACAAAGAAAAGCCTCCATCTTTCTCAACAATCGATTGTGATAATTTTATTGAACAAAAACAAAAAAGGAAAGTTACTTTAAACAGAAAATGAAGATTCTAAATTAAAGCTATAAGATACGAATGAAAAAAATACTGATTTTACTATTGTTCTCAAATATTCTAACGGCTCAGGTTTCTAATGTTATTAGAAATAAAGACAGTTATACGCAAGATGTTTTTCCTTATAAAGGAGTCAGGGCGATTCAGATAGATGAAGTAAGCTCTCCAGGAAACGAGGACAACGTATTTATTTTTTCTAAAATTGAAAAAAACGCTAATCCGGATAAAATGTATTTTCAGCGGTTTACAAAAATCAACAATAAATGGATTATAAAATCTATTCTTGAGGTAAATCATAACGGAATCATCTCGGCTTGGGGAAGCAGAAAAGCTTTTGGGGATTATAATAAAGATAAAAGTATCGATGCTCTTTTTATTTACGGACTATATGATGCTGATTTCAAACAGCAATCAGTTCATTTGATATTTTCGCAAAAAGATCAATTTTATACTATAGAATCTAGTGTTTCTGATGATTTTAAGACAGATAAATTCTCGGATAATTTCAACTCTTTAGATGCAGAATCTAAAAAACAGGTTTTAGAATATTGGAATAAATTAGATAAAAAAGACAAGTAACTTAGAAAAACAAAAAACATGAAAGTAACCTTAAACAGAGTAAACGATGCGTTTCATTTTAAACTCAAAAATGAGCGTGGTCATGTAGTTGATGTTGATAGCAGAGCCGAATTTGGCGGAAGCGATTTAGGGGCAAGTCCAATGGAATTGGTATTAATGGGAGTTGCAGGTTGCAGCGCTATTGATATGATTTCGATATTAAAGAAACAACGTCAGGAAATAACTTCTTTTAACGCTGAGGTAGAAGGAGAACGTGTAAAAGTTGCAGAAGCAACACCATTTAAAGAAATCAATGTGGTTTTTTATTTAGAAGGTGAAATCAACCCGGAGAAGGCAAAAAAAGCGGCACAGCTTTCTTTCGAGAAATATTGTTCAGTAGCCAAAACGGTTGAGCCAACAGCTACGATCAAATACAAAGTTGTATTAAACAACGAAGAATTATAGAATTAGAAAATTGGTCAATTAGAAAATTAGATAATTTTTTAGACTATCTATCACGTAATAAATATTCGCATCAAATTCCTTAGTGAGTCTCTGTGTTTCTTTTGCGAGTCTTTGTGAAATTAAAAATAAGTGACGAATTAGTGCTAATCAGTGCAATTCGTGTTAAAACAAAAAAAAATGAACGAAGAAGAATTTGGCTTTGAAACTTTAGCCATAAGAACACATTTAGAAAAAACGCAATTTCAGGAACATTCAACTCCCTTGTATTTATCATCAAGTTTTGTATTTGATGATGCAGAGGATATGAGAGCGTCTTTTACTGAAGAAAAAGTACGTAATATCTATTCCCGTTTTAGCAACCCAAACACAACCGAGTTTGTAGATAAGGTTTGCGCCATGGAAGGTGCTGAGGCTGGTTATGCTTTTGCAACCGGAATGGCAGCAATATATTCGACTTTTGCAGCATTGCTGGAATCAGGCGATCACATAGTTTCAGCAGGAAGTGTTTTTGGGTCGACTCACGCGTTGTTTATGACTTATTTTCCAAAATGGAAAATTGAAACCTCTTATTTTGATATTAATAAACCGGAAACGATAGAGAGTTTTATTAAACCAAATACTAAAATTTTATATGCTGAAACCCCTACAAATCCGGGTGTGGATGTAGTTGATTTAGAATTGTTGGGTCAAATTGCAAAAAAACACAATTTGATTTTAATAATTGACAACTGTTTTGCAACACCATATATTCAGCAGCCTATTAAATATGGTGCGCATTTAGTGATTCACTCAGCAACAAAATTAATAGACGGACAAGGTCGTGTTTTAGGAGGAGTTGCAGTTGGAGAAGCTGAATTGATTCGTAAAATATATTTGTTTTCAAGAAATACAGGACCGGCTATGTCACCGTTTAATGCATGGGTTTTGTCAAAAAGTTTAGAGACTTTGGCAGTTCGTGTTGACAAGCATTGCGAAAATGCTTTAAAAGTTGCAGAGTTTTTAGAAAATCATCCAAATGTAGAAAGCGTAAAATATCCGTTTTTAAAATCGCATCCAAAGTATGAAATTGCCAAAAAACAAATGCTTTTAGGCGGTAACATAATTGCAATTGAAATTAAAGGAGGAATCGAAGCAGGAAGGAAATTTTTGGATAAGATTAAATTATGTTCGCTTTCGGCAAATATTGGAGACGTAAAAACGATTGTAACACATCCTGCATCAACAACACATAGCAAATTATCTGTTGAAGAAAAACTTGCTGTTGGAATTACAGAAGGATTAGTGCGAGTTTCTGTAGGTCTGGAAACCGTAAAAGATATTATTGCAGATTTAGATCAGGCACTTTCTTAAGTAATTTTATATTTAAGAGTTTAGATTATAATGTAAATGGCGATTTTTGACTGTAAATTATTTACCGTTGAAAATCGCTTTTTAGTTGTAATTTATTAAACTATACTAATTTAGTAGAACTTAGTTTTTCAATGTGTTATTTTTCTCATTCAAAAAGCTTATTTTTGTTGCAGAAAAATATTTAGCTGTTGTTTTTTGAAGAAATCTAAAAAAACAACAATCTAAAATCTAAAATATATATAAGTGCTTTCAAAGAAAACAAAATACGGAATTAAAGCTTTAACCTATTTAGCCAGACGTGAAAATAATGATCCTGTACAAATTGCTGAAATTGCGAAAAGCGAACATATTTCGATAAAATTTTTAGAAAGTATATTATTGCTTCTTAGAAATTCGGGTTTCCTTGGAGCTAAAAAAGGAAAAGGCGGAGGTTATTACCTGATAAAAGATCCAAAAGAAATCAGTATGGCCAAAGTATATCGTATTCTGGAAGGTCCTATTGCTTTACTGCCTTGCGCAAGTCATAATTTTTATGAAAGATGCGATGATTGCGATGATGAAACTACTTGTGCAGCAAGACGTTTAATGATGGAAGTACGTGATAATACACTTAAAATATTAGAAAGTAACTCTCTGGCAGATATCGCATTTTAAAGAGAATTTTAAAACATATAAGCCATGTAAGGCAATATAAGTGTTGCTTTAATTAAGGAATGTAAGTTTTATTAAATGAACTTATGTTACTTATATGGTGGATAAATTAAAAAATCAGTTTATATCCGGCTAGAAAAAGCATTATTGCAATAGCATTTCTAAGGAATGCATCCGGTACTTTTCCGCTTAACATACTTCCTATAAAAATTCCAGGTAGCGAGCCTAATAATAGCTGACCTAGTAAAGCCAAATCTAAATTCCCCATTGAGGCATGTCCAATTCCAGCTACAAGCGTTAAAGGAACGGCATGAGCAATTTCAGTTCCTACCAAGCGAGGTGTTGGTAAAAGAGGGTAAAGGAAAAATAAAGTAACGGTTCCTAAAGCTCCGGCACCAATAGAAGTCAAAGTAACGGTTGCTCCCAATAATACCCCAATCCCTATAGTTAACATGTTTTGAGTATGACTTTCAGTATGAAATCTGTCACCCGCATGTTTTTGAGAAAGCACCAATAATTTCTTTTTGAATAAAATCGCAATTGAGGTAAAAAGCAGTGCCCAGCCTAAACTGTATTTTATAACCGCATTTATTGTGGAAATATCTGTTTTAATGCTATGCAATATCCATAAAGTCAATAAAGCTGCAGGAACACTTCCTAAAGTCAACCATCCGGTAATTGTCCAATTAATATTGCCCTTTTTATGGTGTACAAATACACCACCCATTTTGGTGAAAGCTGCATATAATAAATCGGTGCCAACTGCTGTCGTTGGAGGAATGCCAAAATATAATAAAATAGGAGTCATCAAAGAACCGCCTCCAACACCTGTTAACCCAACAACAAAACCCACTACTAAACCGGCAATTACGAGACCTATATTAAAATCCATGAAAAAATATTTGCTGTAAAAATAAGAACAATTTTATAATAATCCTATGGATTTGGTAGACTTTAAAATACTATATTTGCAAAAGAATATCTTTAATGTTTTTATCTTGTTGGAATACAGTCTGATACGGTTTTTAACTTATGAAACCAATTTGTTATATTCTTCCAAATTGGTAGTTGCTTGATCAAAAGAGGATTAGAGTTGTAAAAAAATGGAATAATGTTTTGATATTTAGAAATAAGTACTAATTTTGCATAGTAATCTATTAAGCCGATAGGGTAATAGTTTTCTGGGCTAAAAACCAAGCCATTAAGATGGAAAAAGAATTAAAAATAAATAGTGTTGGAGTAAAGGCTTATGCCGCAATAAATGAGAAATTATTGGTTGTAATACCTATTGTTTTATTGACAGGTTTATTACTTACATTGATGTACAATCATCATGCTGAATTTTCCTGGAATGCATTTATTGAAGGCTTTAATCAGGAATTTTTAGTCTTTTTTGCTATTGGTCTTTTTGCTCAACTAGTTGATGGTACTTTAGGAATGGGATATGGAGCGACTTCTACCTCATTTTTATTGGCTTACGGAGTTCCTCCGGTTATAAGTAGTACAGGAGTTCACGTTGCAGAAATGTTTACTACCGGAGCATCGGCTATTTCGCATCATAAATTTGGAAATATCAATAAAAAGCTAGTGAAGCATTTGTTGATTCCAGGAGTTTTAGGTTCGATTACGGGAGCATATTTATTGTCTGATGTTATTAGTGGAGATGTTATAAAGCCTTTTATTGCTGTTTATATGATTATTTTGGCAGTTATCATAATTAAAAAAGCATTGGCAAAAACGATTGTTAAAAAGAAAACAAAGAAATTAGGAATTCTTGCCACATTTGGCGGTTTTATGGATGCTGTTGGTGGTGGCGGATGGGGACCAATCGTCACGTCTACATTATTAGGACGCGGAAGAAACCCAAGATATACAATAGGTTCTGTAAATGCTGCTGAGTTTGCTATTTCATTTGCAAGTGGAATTACTTTCATGCTTTTTGGAGGAATTCACGGCTGGCAAGTAATTATAGGTTTGATTTTAGGAGGCGTAATTGCAGCACCAATAGGAGCTTATTTGGTAAACAAAATTAAAAGAAAGCCAATGATGGTGGCAGTTGGAATATTAATTATATTATTAAGTTTGAAAACATTATCTAAAATTATTGTAAATATTTTTTAGAAAAGGAAAGAAAGAGATTATGAGTGCGACGAGTATACAATCATTATTAGATAGAACAAAAGATTTTTCGCTGGATGAAACATTGGTTTTTTTAGCAAATGAATATCCCGGGAAAGTAATTTTTTCGACTTCTTTTGGTCAGGAAGATCAGGTAATTACTGATTTTATTGCAAAAAGTAATACTGATATTACCATTTTTACATTAGATACAGGAAGATTATTTCAGGAGACTTATGATGTTTTTCACAAAACATTAAAAAAATACAAAAAACAAATAGAGGTTTACTTTCCTGAAGCAGCTTCTGTAGAAAACTTATTGAAACAAAAAGGACCAAACAGCTTTTATGATTCGGTTGAAAACAGAAAAGAATGTTGTTTCATCCGTAAAGTAGTTCCGTTAAGGAAAGCTTTAGCAGGAAACTCAATTTGGATTACCGGTTTAAGAGCCGAGCAATCTGAGAACAGAAACGATTTACAATTGTTTGAATACGATGGAGGTTTCGAAATTATAAAGTTCAACCCGTTATTAAAATGGAGTTTAGAAGAAGTTGAAACGTATCTGTCAGAAAATAATGTTCCTCAAAATGCTTTACACAAACAAGGCTTCGTAAGTATAGGTTGCGCGCCGTGTACAAGAGCAATTTTCCCGGGTGAAGATATCAGAGCCGGAAGATGGTGGTGGGAATCAAGCCATAAAGAATGTGGTTTGCATGGTGCGAAGAAAGAGTAGAGAAGCGAGAGAATAGAATCAAGAGACAAGAGAATAGAATAAAGAATATAGATTTTGAGTTCCGGAGGAACGATTCATATTGTAGCGTCGGGTTTCAACCCGATGGAGGAGGAACGTTTCATATTGTAGCGTTGGGTTTCAACCCGATGGAGGAGGAACGGTTCATATTGTAGCGTCGGTGATTAACCCGATGGAAAATGAAGATTTATATTGTAGCGTCGTTCCGAGATTTCGGGATAACCGATGAAAATATTACAAAAACGGATTTCAATCCGTTGAAAAAACAAAAACAAAAAACACAGAATAACGATAGTCTTATAGGTTTTAGATTAAACTCACAGCGATCTGAAATTAAAAACTGTCAAGCATTAAACAAAATATCAAATGAGTTCAAGTTCAGTATTAAAAACAAACGCTTTAGAGAGTGAAGCGATATACATTTTCAGAGAAGTAATTTCACAATTTGACAAACCTGTTTTACTTTTTTCTGGAGGAAAAGATTCTATAACGTTAGTTCGTTTGGCACAAAAAGCATTTTTCCCTGCTAAGATTCCGTTTCCTCTTTTGCATGTTGATACAGGACATAATTTCCCTGAAACAATTGCTTTTAGAGATAAATTGGTTGAGGAATTAGGATTAGAATTAATTGTTCGTAATGTTCAGGATGCTATTGATGACGGAAAAGTAGTTGAAGAAACCGGAAAATATTCTAGTAGAAACAGCTTGCAGACGATTACGCTTTTAGACGCTATCGAAGAATTTAAGTTTGATGCTTGTATTGGCGGAGCCCGTCGTGATGAAGAAAAAGCAAGAGCAAAGGAACGTATTTTTTCAGTTCGTGATGATTTCGGTCAATGGGATGAAAAAAACCAACGTCCTGAGTTATTTGATATTTTGAATGGAAAAATAGAAAATGGACAAAACGTTCGTGTGTTTCCAATTTCAAACTGGACAGAATTAGATGTTTGGAGTTATATCGAAAAAGAACACATTGAGATTCCATCTATTTATTTTTCACATAAAAGAAAAGTTTTTTTGAGAGACGGTTTAATCTGGTCACATTCTCCTTTTGTGTATCAGGAAGAAGACGAGCAAATCGAAGAAAGAATTGTTCGCTTCAGAACCGTTGGAGATATGACTTGTACAGCTGCTGTTGATTCGTATGCTGCAACAATCAAAGAAGTTGTTGGAGAAATCAGAGAATCAACTATTTCTGAAAGAGGAGCCAGAATCGACGACAAACGTTCTGAAGCCGCAATGGAAAAAAGAAAACAACAAGGATACTTTTAATAAGTGTAAATTATTAATTATGAATTGTGAATGCAATTCAGAAAGTGAAAATCAGAAACAAAAAAACATACAGCTTTAAATTTTAGTTCAAAGGGAATCAACTTTAAACTTGAAACCTGAAACAAAATTTTTAAACCTGAAACAAAATAACAGAATGGAAGTTTTAAAAATAGCAACAGCAGGAAGTGTAGATGACGGAAAAAGTACTTTGATCGGGAGATTATTGTATGATACAAAATCATTGACGACTGATAAAATAGAGGCAATCGAAAAAAGCAGTAAACAAAAAGGTTACGATTATCTTGATTTCTCATTAGCAACTGATGGATTGGTGGCAGAAAGAGAACAAGGAATCACGATTGATGTTGCACACATTTATTTTTCGACTGCAAAGAAAAGTTACATTATTGCCGATACTCCGGGTCACGTAGAATATACCAGAAACATGGTTACAGGAGCATCGACTTCTCAGGTTTCTATTATTTTAATTGACGCAAGAAAAGGTGTAATTGAGCAAACATATCGTCACTTTTTTATCAATAATTTATTGAGAGTAAAAGAGGTAATTGTAGCGATTAACAAAATGGATTTAGTTGATTATTCTGAAGAAGTTTACAATAAAATCAAAGCCGATTTTCAGGCATTAAATGCTAAAAGTACTTTCAAAGAACAAAATGTAAGTTATATTCCGTTAAGTGCGATCAATGGCGGAAATGTGGTGGATCAATCAAAAGATATGCCTTGGTACACAGGTCAAACCGTTTTAGAGCATTTAGAAGGATTAGACTCTGCGGATGTTTTTGAAACAGGAAAAGCACGTTTTCCGGTTCAGACTGTTATTCGTCCAAAAACAGAAGAATACCATGATTTTAGAGGTTACGCAGGAAAATTATACGGAAACTCTATTAAGGTTGGAGATGCTGTAACAGTTTTGCCTTCTTTAACTGAATCTAAAGTTGCAAAAATTCACTTTTTCGATAAAACATTTGACGAAGCCGTTGCAGGTTCTTCGATTACTATCGAATTAGAAAACGATATCAATGTAACAAGAGGTGACATGATTGTAAAATCATCGGAACTTCCAAAAATTGAAAAAGAAATAACTACAACCGTGTGTTGGATGGACAGTAAAAAACTGGTTGCAGGTACAAAATATATTGTGCAGCACAACACAAACTCAGTTTTGGCAAAAGTAGAAAGTATCAAAAATACCATCTCAACTGATTATTCAGGAACAACAGAAGCATCACAATTAGCTATAAACGAGATTGGAGAAGTAAGCATTAAATTAAGCAAGCCATTATATTTTGATGCCTATAACGATAATAAATCAAACGGAGCTTTTATCTTAATTGATACAGCAACAAATACCACAGCAGGAGTAGGATTTATTAGGTAAATCCCCCTAGCCCCCGAAAGGGGAATGATTAAGAGTCAATAAAAAAATATTAATTCTCCAGTTTTACTCCTTCCCCTTCGGGGAGGGTTGGGAGGGGAAAGCCAAAAACAAATGGAAAGTTTTAGAACAGAAATAGAAAATCCGATCGTTCAGAAAGAGATCATCGATTTAGAAAAAAAGATTCATTTATTCCGTGGAGGAAAAATTGATGATGAACGTTTTCGTAGTCTTCGTTTAGCGCGTGGAATTTACGGACAACGTCAGGAAGGCGTTCAAATGATTCGTATTAAATTGCCGTATGGTAAAGTAACCAGCGAGCAATTGGTACGTATTACTAAAGTTTCTGATGAATATTCTACAGGACGTTTGCACATTACAACACGTCAGGACATTCAGATTCACTATGTAAGTCTAGACAGAACCCCGGAACTTTGGGCAAACTTGGCAAAAGACGATGTTACCTTGCGTGAAGCATGTGGTAACACGGTAAGAAATATTACAGGAAGCGAATTAGCAGGTGTAGACGTAAACGAACCATTTGATGTTTCGCCTTATGCACATGCTTTGTTTCAATACCTATTAAGAAACCCAATTTGTCAGGAAATGGGACGTAAATTCAAAATTTCGTTCTCATCATCAGATGAAGATACCGCTTTGAGTTATTTGCACGATTTAGGATTTATTCCAAAAATTGTTAATGGAGTTCGTGGTTTCAAAATCATGTTAGGTGGAGGTTTAGGATCTCAACCGGCACATGCTGAATTACTTTCAGAATTTGTTCCGGCAAATCAAATCATTCCAACAGCAGAAGGTGTGATTCGTATTTTTGACCGATACGGAGAACGTGCAAAAAGAATGAAAGCGCGTTTGAAATTTTTAATCAAAGAAATAGGAAGAGATACTTTCATGGATTTGGTTGAAAAAGAGAAAAAAGCAATCGCTTTTGAAACTTACGAAATAGACACAACCGCTTTTGAAGCTCCAATTCCGGAAACATTATTGCCAGTTCCATCAGTAACAATTGATGATACGGCAGCTTATGAAACGTGGAAAAAATCTAACGTAATTGCTCAAAAGCAAGCAGGTTATTCAGCTATTGGAATCAAAGTTTTATTAGGAGATTTTTATACTGATAAAGCAAGATTATTAGCTGATTTAATAAAAAATTACGCCGCAAATGAATTGCGTTTTACATTGCGTCAGAATATTGTAATTCGTCACGTAAAAAATGAAAATTTACCATTCTTTTATCAGGAATTGGAAAAACTGGGATTTGTTGATTTAGGATATAATTCTACAGCAGATATTACAGCTTGTCCAGGAACAGATACTTGTAATTTAGGAATTGCAAGTAGTACAGGAATTGCAGAAGAATTAGAAAAAGTGCTGAATGCAGAATATCCGCAATACTTAAACAATCGCGAAATCGAGATTAAAATCTCGGGTTGTATGAATGCTTGTGGGCAACATAATATGTCTGCAATAGGTTTTCAGGGAATGTCAATCAATTCAGGAAAATTAGTAGCTCCGGCATTGCAGGTTTTATTAGGTGGAGGAAGATTAGGAAACGGTTCAGGACGTTTTGCAGATAAAGTAATTAAAATCCCAAGCCGTAGAGGACCAGATGCATTGCGTACGATCTTAAATGATTTTGATGCGAATGCAAACGGAGAAAAATTCCTTAATTATTATGACGCAAAAGGAGAGAAATATTTCTATGAAATTTTAAAACCTTTCGCAGATGTAACCAATTTAACCGAAGCTGATTTTGTAGACTGGGGAAATGCTGACAACTACGTAAAAGCAGTTGGAGTAGGAGAATGTGCGGGAGTTGTGATCGACTTGGTTGCTACTTTATTATTAGAAGCAAAAGACAAATTGACATTCGCACAAGAATCATTCGACGAAGGAAAATGGTCAGATGCAATTTATCACGCTTACGCAGGATTTGTAAATGGTGCAAAAGCATTATTACTTTCCGAAAACGAAAAAACAAATAATCACGCAGGAATTGTAGATTTATTCGACACCGTTTTCATTGCAACTGATAAAATTCAATTATCAACATCATTTAGAGAATTAGTATATCAAATCAATACAACGGAGCCTTCAGAAGCATTTGCGAAAGCATACATTCAACAAGGGATTTCATTTTTTTATACTATAGAAAAATACAGAGCTCAAGAATTAGCAAATGCATAATATAATAAAACCCAAAGTAACTTTAGTTGGCGCAGGTCCCGGAGATCCTGATTTGCTTACGCTGAAAGCCGTAAAAGCCCTTGCTGAAGCGAATGTGGTTTTGTACGATGCATTGGCCAATGACGAAATATTAGCACACGCACCTAAAAATGCCATCAAAATTTTTGTTGGAAAAAAGATAGGAAATCACGCTTATACGCAGGATCAAATCAATCAGTTAATTGTGGATAATGCATTGACTTATGGAAATGTAGTGCGTTTAAAAGGCGGAGATCCGTTTATTTTTGGGCGTGGAAGCGAAGAAATAGAATTCATAGAAAGTTTCGAAATACCAACGGCAGTTGTTCCAGGAATATCTTCGGTAGTGGCAGTTCCGGCAAGTCAGGGAATTTCGATTACCAAAAGAGGAGTTTCAGAAAGTTTTTGGGCGATTACAGGCACAACTTCAGATAGAAAATTATCTTCTGATGTGGCTTTGGCAGCACA
Organism: Flavobacterium azizsancarii; assembly: GCF_027980145.1. Lineage (GTDB taxonomy): Bacteria > Bacteroidota > Bacteroidia > Flavobacteriales > Flavobacteriaceae > Flavobacterium > Flavobacterium azizsancarii. The sequence continues at coordinate 35,852 of NZ_JAMZNK010000048.1, forward strand.
ATCATCTGCAACAGTAGTTATCTTGATGGGAATGCACAAATTGCCTCAGATTATAGATTTGTTTCAAAAAGAAAATAAAGGCAATTTACCCGTTGCGATCATTCAAAACGGAACAACATCCGAAGAAAAAGTAGGCGTTGGAACAGTAAATTCGATTTTAGAAGTTGTAAAACAAAAGAAATTGAGTTCACCAGCAATTATTGTTCTAGGAGAAGTTGTCCGCGAAAGCAACAAATTAAAGGGCTTTTACGAAGAATTTCTATCAAAAGAAATTGCAAGATAAAGTTCCGGAGGAACGATTTTTATTGTAGCGTGGGGTTTCAACCCGATGTTGACAAAGATGATCAATCAGTCAATAAAGTTCCGGAGGAACGATTCATATTGTAGCGTCGGGTTTTAACCCGATGTACGCAAAAACATATCGACATGGTAATTAAAATCATGTAATAAATATGTAAATTGGATTTTTTATCCAATGAAATTAAATTAAAATGGAACAGAACGAATTATATCCAATATTCTTAAAACTTCACAATCTGAATGTTTTAATTGTTGGAGGAGGAAATGTAGGATTAGAAAAGCTTTCTTTTTTACTAAAGTCGAGTCCAAATGCAAATGTTGAGGTTGTAGCACCTGATTTTCATTTAGAAATTAAAGTTTTAGCAGAAAATCATCCTTCAATCAAATTGACGGAAGCGAAGTTTAAGAAAAAGATGCTCAAAAAACGCCACATGGTAATCGCTTGTACCGATGATTTGGAAGTCAATAAAAGGGTATATGATTTATCCAGAAAACGTTATTTAATTTGCAATATTGCCGATACGCCAGATTTATGTGATTATTATTTAGGCGGAATTGTAACAAAAGGAAATGTAAAAATTGCCATTTCGACCAACGGAAAATCACCAACAACAGCAAAAAGACTTCGTGAGTTTTTTGAAGATGTAATTCCGGAGGATATCAACAAAATGGTCGAAAACCTCAATGAATACAGGAAGACACTAAAAGGTGATTTTGAAGACAAGGTTAAAAAGATGAACGAGATTACGGATTCATTGAAAAATAAAGAATAACAAAAAGTCCGGGGGGACGATTCATATTGTAGCTTCGTGTTTAACCCGATGAAAAATTACACAAAGAAATCAATGACAAAAATCATTGGCAGAAGAATAAATTATTTGTTTCTTTGTATTATTAAGAATGATTATAAACAACAACCATAATGATTAAAACAGATATACTTATAATTGGAGCAGGACCAACAGGTTTATTTGCCGTTTTCGAGGCAGGATTATTAAAATTAAAATGTCATATTTTAGATGCTTTACCACAAGCAGGAGGACAACTTTCAGAATTGTATCCAAAAAAACCTATTTATGATATTCCTGGTTTCCCGGAAGTTTTAGCAGGAGATTTAATAGATAACTTACAAGAGCAAATTAAGCAATTTGAGCCAGGTTATACATTAGGAGAACGTGCTGAAACAATCGAAAAACAAGAAGACGGAAGTTTCATTGTAACCTCAAATAAAGGAACTAAATTTCACGCACCGGTAATTGCTATCGCTGGAGGTTTAGGAAGTTTTGAACCACGCAAACCACTTATAGAAGATATCGACTTTTATGAAGATAAAGGAGTAAAATACTTCATCAAAAATCCGGAGAAATTCAGAGACAAAAGGGTTGTAATTGCCGGAGGAGGAGATTCAGCTTTAGACTGGAGTATTTTCCTTGCCAGTGTAGCTTCAGAAGTAACTTTAATTCACCGTAGAAACGAATTTAGAGGAGCTCTTGATTCAGTAGAAAAAGTACAGGAATTAAAAACATCCGGAAAAATTAAACTAATTACTCCTGCAGAAGTAATCGGAATCAATGGTGCTGAGCACGTTGAATCGTTAGATATCGAAGAAAACGGAGCACACCGCAAAATCGAGACAGATTTCTTTATTCCACTTTTCGGATTAACGCCAAAATTAGGTCCAATCGGCGACTGGGGATTAGAAATCGAGAAAAATGCGATCAAAGTAAACAATGCATTAGATTACCAAACGAACATTCCTGGAATCTTCGCCATTGGAGACATCAATACATATCCTGGAAAATTAAAATTAATCCTTTGTGGATTCCACGAAGCGACTTTAATGTGTCAGGCAGCATACGGAATCATCAATCCGGGTAAAAAATACGTACTTAAATATACCACAGTTTCTGGTGTAGATGGTTTCGACGGAACTCGTAAAGAAGCGCCAAAAGCGGTTGTTAAGGCGATAGTCTAAGTTGCTAAGGTTCTAAGATACTAAGACGCTAAGATTTTTATATATTAAGTAGCTGTCTCAAAACTGAGTCAGCTACTTTTTTTTAGTTTGTATTTTCATTAACAATTTTGTAAATTTAATCAGTGTTAAGTAACTGATTATATATGAGATTCAAACATTATAACCAACAACAAACGGTACTTTTGCCTTATTCGTTTGATGATTTAATTCCACA
>NZ_JAMZNK010000049.1 GCF_027980145.1 Flavobacterium azizsancarii
TCGTAATAATAAACGGGAAGCAGGTAAATACAGAACTAGAGTAAGACCTTTAGTGCTTAAAAATCAAAAAGATGCGATATGAAATTTTCTTAACTTAATGACATTGCGCTCTCGCCAGCAGTTTATTAAAATCCTAGTAGTTGAAAAGTATTACATCAATTTATTAATTTTTGCAACTAATTTTTCTTTGATCAAATCAAATTCAGAATCTCTTTCTGATGTGTATAAATATAATATCAATCTGGCATTACTGTCTACAGAACGACTAATATCCGGAAAACTGTTATTAATGAATTGCGTACTTTGAGAACTATAACCATTATAGGATTTATCAATAAATAGTTCCTTAGATTTTGATGTCCAATCATCAATATTAATCAGATCTATTTCGTTTTGATAATCTGTTAACGCTTTATTTATAATTCCATCAATTTTACCTTTCTCTTTTTTAAAATCTATATTAATCATTCCTCACTATTTTGGTTATTAAATGTTTAGTTTTTTATAAATATATAATATTGGCCAAAACGTTTGATATAATTTTTGAAAATTCTTTGAGATTAGGCTATTACTACAAATAAAATTTGCTTTTTTTAGATAGGACAAGACAGAAAATCCGAAACCTTATTCTTTCTTATTTTTTATTATTTATCTATGTTTTCCTAAAATTGGTTTTAATTCCTTTGCTAATTGATTTTCTAAAACTTCCATTAAATTTATCATTTCAGGTTCAAATTCAAAAACTGTAACTTTAATATTTAAGCCAAGCTCTTTAGTCCAGTAAAACAATTGTAATCCCTGAGTCCTATTTACTTTATAGAATCCTAAATGTTGAATAAGTCTTCCCCAAAAATGACGTTTAACTTTTCCAACGTAAAGTACTTTACTTTCTGGAACATTTTTTTTTATTGCAGGAATCGCTTTAGAATTTTCAGTAGCTGAATATTCCTTAATTTTACTAATTATTTCAGAAGTCAAATTTTGTGATGTAATCTCGAAAAAATACAAACAAGGACCTTCAAGTTTTTTTAACTCTTTGTATAATTCTTTATGTTTTTCAGACTCTCTAATATCAACATGATTATAGTCTTCTAATTCTGAGCAATTAATCTCGAATTCCATTTTCTGCGAAGGTCCATTATTTGAAACATTAAGTAACGGAACAACCGCATTTCTACTTATTTCTTTAATTGTATTTTCCATAATTTTATTATTTCTATTCTATATAATTAAAATTTTACATTTTATCTGCCAGAGAACAAATATTATTTTTTAATAATTATATATTTTACGGAAAACCATATTTTAAATTAGGATGTTAATCTATTTTACGATTAAATGTAAATATGTAAACTTTTTTCAGGACAAGACATGATTGTATTCACAAGCAAGAACTTGCGCTCGCAACGGAAACTCAGTAAGTACTTGAAATCTTTTAACGTGGAGGTAATTTATTAAATTTTAATCTTCAAAACCTGCTCTATTTTTAATAGTCATTATGATCTCCTTATAATTTTCATAATGATCTGGCGAAATGATTATATTCTCCTTATTATCGAGGATCAGTGTACTAAAATAAAAACCATCAGATATAGCAGCTCCTCCCCTGTTTTGAAGTTTAATTTTTCCTTTCTTGATCATATAAATAGTTTCAAAAGGAATAAATTTCTTTTGACCTGTAATTGCCATTGTTTTTTCGATTCCGGTTTCGGTAATCGTTAATTTACAAATTTTAAAAAGGTCTGGTGATGCATAAATTAAAAATGCAAATACCATAAAAACTATAACCGTAAGAGGATTTATTGCCGACTCTTTATTCCCCAAAAAAGCATATAAAATATAGATTAAGGTTATAATGAAAAGCAGACAACCAAATATTATTCTTCTTCCTAATGCTTTTCTAAATTCTGAGTTAATTTGCATGTTATTTTTTTATTGTAATGTTTTTTGTTCTTAATAATTGATTAATTATTTTCTTTAAAATATAATAACGTTTTACAGCTTTATGTTTTGATCAATTATGTATTTCCTCATGCGCATAAAGACTCTAATACTGAGATCATCTTTAGCTCCAACTCATATTAATTGAAACTGTATCTTGTTTAATTTTTACTCTTCCTCCATAAGAATTAATTTCTCCAGGATGAATTTCATAAGTCCTAAATGTTTAATTGAATCTTTGGAATGTTGTTTTTTAATCGTTTACTTTTACGTATCCATTGTTCTATTTCAGATTTCGAACTTGTAAATTCAATTATATACTGTTTTGTAAAAGAACTTCCGTGCTTTTCAATATTAATAATTTTAGCATTTTTAGGAATTTCTTTTAAGCCCCCAAAGTAAAGCAGACTTAATAGCCTCTTCTTTTTTTTACTATTTTCATGAATCTTTAAGGTTGGTTTTTTAGTTGGTTTTGTCAAATTATGGTGCAATCAACCATAACAACCAAAATTTAAGCTTTGCATTCTTCCTCCTTTTGCTTCTCCAACTAAAATAATAGTTTTGTCTCGCAAAATTTTGCTTTTACTTCTAATTAATTCTTTTAGGTTTAAAGTTTTACAATCCTTTGAATAAATAAGTGATTCTGAGTCAACTTTATAAGTTCTTATTTTTGGGTTTTCATTAATAACGACTCTTTCATCGACATTTTTAAATTTTATCTGAACAAAATCAAGATCAATAAACACCTCACCATTTATTTCGTAAATATTTTTTACTAAAGCATTTATTTCGTCTTTGTCATCTCCTAAAACAATTTTAGCTGAAGATTTTGAGCTTTTCTTTTCTGTTACTGACTCTGTTTTTATCAGATTCTCTTTAGCATTACTTTGGTCTTCCTTTATCTGGTTACAGGAAAAAAAGAAAATAAAAGCGAAATACATCAATACATTTCTTCTCATGAATTTTGTTATATATATTAAAATAAACTTAATCGCATTTTACCTTTTTATAATCCCCCGTTTTGTCATCGTATTCAAGGCAGGTTTGTTTTATTAAAACCATCTTATCATTTACCACTTTATACTGTGCAGTAGTAACACTTCGACCTGCACAACACTGATTACGCTCTTCAATTCTTTTGGTTTTACTGTCAAACTGTAATGAAGTACCACTAAAACTGCTTTCGAAATATTTGCCAGTCTTTGGGTTATATAAAAAATATAATCTTGAAGTATTAGGCCCCGCATAACTTGATTCGAAGACAGAGAAATCTTCGATACCATCGAAGTTATAATCTCCGGTACTTATATTCTTTAGTCCCCAAAGCTCGCATTCTAAAGCAATTTGCTGAATTAGCTTGTCGGTCTTTTTCTCCAGAATTTTAACTCCGGTTACTTTCGCATATCCACCTTTAGTTTTCGAAATAATGAGCTTAAAGTATTTACCTTTTAAAGAAACCGGTTGCAAAATTTCTATGTTTTTCCATTCTGCTGCATCTCCATATTCAACTTCGAATGTTTTTGATAAAGTAATCTTAAGCTCTTTTTTTGTATTCAGATCCGTCCATACCCCTTCTAACTTCTTGCTTTTGGGATTAAAATTTTCAAAAGTTATTTTAGCAGTGTTCTTGCTTGTTTTATCTTTTTCATAGAACGTTAATACTTTCTGCTTTAAAATTCCCTCTATTTCGATAGGAGTATCATAATTAGAATAGGCATAAATGGCATTTCCTGATCCCTCGGAGTTAAGATCTGTTATAAATTCTATTGGATACTTATCTATAAATCCTGTATAAGATATTTGAGCAGCTAAGTCAAGGGAAACTAAAAAAAGTAACGCTGTCAAAATTTTCTGCGTGACGTTGGGGTTTATTACAACATTCATATAATGTCAGGTTCGTTTTATATTGGCTTCATTATTTAGCATTGCGAATATAATACTATTTGTATTATATATTAATTTTTCATAAATCCAAATCATATAACATTATTCAAAAATCCTGTAAGGCGTTCTTCACACAATCTGAATAATTTTACATTATAACATTTAAACTATTAAATCATGAAAAAACTACTATTAGCCGGAAAAGTAATTTTAGGAGCAGGATTATTATTAATATCCTTGAATTCTTGTAAAAATGAAACAAAACAAGAAGATCCAAAAGAAGTTGCAGAAGATGCAAACGAAGAAAAATTCGACACTATTAATAATAAAGAAGATGACTCTCAATTTTTAGTAGATCAAGCGGAAGTAAATCTTGCTGAAATCGAAATTGGAAAACTGGCGCAAACAAAAAGTACAAATCCTGAGGTTAAGAAATTTGGAAAAATGCTTGTTGATGAGCATACCAAATCAGCTTCTGAAGTAAGTGCTTTGGCAAAAACTAAAAACTTCACTTTACCTACTTCGATTACCGAAGATGGAAAAGAGGAATACAACAAACTAAACGAAAAATCTGGTCTTGACTTTGATAAAAAGTTCGCTGATATGATGATCGACGGACACGAAAAAGCAATTGACAAATTGCAAAAAGCAGCTAAAGATGCAAAAGATCAAGATGTTAAGCTTTGGGCATCAAATAGTATAGCACCGCTAACAGCTCATTTGGAGCATGCGAAATTGCTAAAACAAGACTTAGATAAAAAGAAATAAATTTAATTGGTTATTATTTATTTTCAAAAAAACCCCTTAAGAGTTGAATTGCTTAAGGGGTTTTTCTTTTTTAGGTTCTGAGGTGCTAAGTTGCTAAGGGACAAAGTTTTTTACAGGACGCATTTGTTATGCGTCTTTTTAGATTTTAATAACAACGTAGGATGGATTAAAATCCATCCCTATAATATGTTTAGTTCCTCCGGAACTGCTGGATAAATTTTAATACAACGCATTCAACCTTTGAACCTTTGCACCTATGAACCCTATTGCGCCAGCAATAATTTTTCCTTTATAAAAAACGCCTTCTCTTTTAGGCAAACGCGCAACGGCTTCGGCAGAACAGCTTGCTTTTACCAGAATAAAGTTAGCTTCGTTGTCAACTGCTGGCCAAACTCGTACTCCTGAATCATTAAGTGGCAAAATTTCATCTTTTGTTGCAATGTGCAAAGCTCTGCTTAAATTGTATTCGTCTGTCCAGCCATATAATTGTGCGCATAATTTTGCTTTTTCGAGCATATCGCACGTCCCAAAAGGCTGCCAGTGATCGACAATACTATCTGTTCCTGTCATGAGTTTTACACCGTACTTTTTCAAGGTTGGAATTGGCATTATGGTTTTCCCAATCGGAATTCCGGAGACTACTCCTATTCCCAGATTTGCCATTTGCTCCGCTATTTTTTCCAGATCTTTCGTATCCATTTTGGCAAGAGCAAAACCGTGACTTATATAAGTCTTTCCTTGAAGTTGTTTATTTTCTTCGGTTTTTTTAATGATATATTCAATCGCAGATTTCCCTGATGGTAGAGATTCATGCAAATGAATATCAATTCCTTTATTCGTATCGATTGCAATTTGAAACATAGTATCTAATGATTTCTCCATATTACCATCGACATTGGTTGGATCAAGTCCGCCAATAAAATCAATTCCCATACTGGCTGATTCCCTTAATAGAGATTCAGATTGCGAGTACAAGATTCCGTGTTGCGGGAAAGCTACAATTTCCCACCCAAAACTATCTTTGTTTTTATCTAATGCGGCAAGTAAATGTTCTAAACTCTTCAATCCGCTTACAGGATCTATATTGCATTGACAACGTGCAAAATAACTTCCCTGACTTTGCATGAGTTTAATAGCCTCTTCTGCTTTATACTGAGAATCGGGTAATAATTGCGGAATCAACTTTTGCTCCAGTGTAATCATATCTTTTACCGTATATCCTTTTCTTGGCGCTGCATTCCAGGTCCCGTTTCCATAATAGGTTTTATCAATATGAATGTGCATATCACGCAATCCCGGAAGCATCAAAAGTCCTTTGGCGTCAACTGTTTTCAACTTCAAAGCAGACTTTCCTGTCGTGATACTTTTAATTTTTCCATTGGCAATATGAATTGTATAAAGCGCTGTTTTAGTAGCAATAACTTCATTTTTTTCGTTGTATTCAAAACCATCTTCTAATCGCACATTAATCAAAAGATATTCGTTTAAAGCTGTTTTATTTTCTTGTGGCAATACTTGCGCAACTGCATTGCCGCCAATTCCTGAAAACAAAGCTGCGCCGGTTGCGGCGGCTCCTAATCCTAAGAATTTTTTTCTGCTAATTTTATGCTCTTCCATAAATTATATTTTACCTTCTTTGAGTTTGTTATGTGTTTTTGCAATACCATTCTAATAAAATTAGAATATATTACATTGCAAAAATCGTTATAAACTTAAAACAGGAACGGTAATATTGCGGATAAGGATGGTAAAAATTATAACTTTTTGAAATCACCGGGAGTTTTTCCTGTATATTTTTTAAATACTTTAGTAAAATAGGTATTATCATTAAATCCAAGCTGATAGCCAATTTCCTTAATAGATAAATGGGTACTGGTTAGTAACCGTTTGGCTTCGAGAATGGTTCTTTGTTTTATCACATCGCTTGCTGGTATCTTTAAATATTTCTGCGAAAGAATATTAAGGTAATTAGGTGTAATATTTAATTTGTCAGCATAGAAATTCACTGATGATTCCACATTATAATGATCATCAATTAAAGCATGAAATCCTTTTATTATTTTCTGCGGTTTGGTCGAAGAATCGTGTTCCGGAAATTGAACCAAATATTCTTTTTGCAATAATTTCAGCAGTAAATGCAAACGCAGTAAAACTATTTCTCTGTTTAGCAAATCATTATCAGAAAGTACTACTTCTATTTCATGTAAATGATCTTTAAATTCCTCGAATTCTTTTTGAGTTAAAGAGATACAAGACGGAACACTTTGCTCAAAAAATGGAAATGCTCCTAAATTCGAAAAAATAGTAATTACATCTGCCGAAACCATTAATTGAAACCCTGAAGTATCAACATCGAGCGACCAGTTATGTACCTGACCGGGCCTTATAAAATAAACCTGATAATCGTTTACTTGATATTGTGTAAAATCGACATTATGAACACCTGAGCCTTTCTCTACAAAAAACACAAGATAAAAGTCGTGTTTATGAGGCTGTTCGAATTCGTTTCGTCCCTTGACACTATGGCGAAATAAGGTAATACCTAAAGTTTCTTCTCCAAGTATATTGCCAACGGATAAAATAGGAATCGAATGTTTTTGCAAAGAAAAAAGTGGTTGATTGTTCACTTTCAAAATTTATAGGGCATTAAATAAAATGTACAATATATACTAATATAAAAAAGGTCGAAAAAGCCAATAAAATCAATACCTAAGAGCTAAAAAGATCGAAAAAAGGTGAAATTTAAATTGTACAATTATGTACCATTAAGTATCATTTATGTACCATTTTTAAAGAGTTTAATGTACCATTTAAGACACGAACTACTGTATAGTCGGTAAACATACGCTAAGTCCTTATTTATAAGCCTTAAAGTCTCAATTTTAGAATAAAGCTTGCCGATTATGGAGGGCTTTTTTTATAAGTAAAAATCAAAGTAAACAAAAAAAAGATAGTTAGGTAAAAAAGCATTAGGTAGTCAAATAGATGGTCAAATAGATGGTCAAAATTTGGTTAAATATTTACTTGAATAGTAATTGAAAATACACAAAAAAGGAACTTTGTATTTAAAACCACTCTGAGTTAGGGGGTTTAAATACATTGTAAAAAAAACAGAATTGTATTTCAATACGTTGAAAAACAGCAATTTATACTGTTTTTTAAGTTCTGTTTGTATGTATAACGGTAGTACTTTGGTTTCTTTTTACATTTCCTAACACTTGGTAGAGTCTTGTAACATCGTCAATATGCACATCGAATGGCTCATGTATTAATCGCCCGGAACTCTCATATTTTTCTTCATTCACAGAACAGGCCAACCAATTTTGTGGGATGTCACTTTTTTGAAGGCGCTTAATAACCCTGTACTCTGTTGTTTCTATTAAATAATCCTGACCATAAACAACTAAACGTTTATTCTTTACCTCTCTTAAAGCAGCAATACTTCCAGATTTATATTCAGGATACATACTATCTCCGTGAACGCGCATTGCTGCGGTTGCATCACGAAACCAGTCACCGGCGTCAATCATTTCTGCTGGTTGATGCTGTGTTGCATCCATTATTGCTATCTCTTGCATACCTGCTGTAACAACTCCATCATAAAATGGGATAAGTTTTTTGTCTTCACGATTACTTAACAAGTTAGAAGTGCTTTTAAGCATTGTACCTTTTAAATCGGTAATCCAAACTTTGTTTATATTTTCATTCGCATTACATAATGTTTCAATAAACTTAGTTGAAAGTGGTACTTTTTCGTTTATTATTTGTGAAAAAGAAGACTTAGAGTAGCCTAGTTTTTTAGCTAAATCAGCATCATTGTCCGCAAATCCATCAAAAATAAGCCATTTACTTAACTTCTTAACTCGTTCTATCTTAGTCATTTACAATATTATTTTCAATTTAATATGAACAAAGTTTATATTTTTACGGAAAAGCATAAACTTTGTTTATATATTTGTAAAACAAAATACAGAATACAAGTTTCAAAACACAGTTTCAAAACATAGTATAAAACGCAAAGATATGAAAATAAGAATCGCTCCCGAGTTTAAAACTCAAATGGCAAAAGAATTTAATACAAGTAAGCAAAATGTAAAAACTGCACTTGACTATTACAACAACTCAGAGCTTGCAAAGAAGGTTCGCGCTCGGGCAAAAGAGTTGTTGTTGTCAGAAGCTAATAATGTAACTATATAAAATATAGAAAATCCTACCGAGTGGCACACTCCCGGTTTCGAGTACCGGGCGGGAGCAAAAAAGACCATTTAAACACCGTTTAAAGTATGTACGAATATCACAAAAATACACTATCGATACCCGCTAAACTTCTATATGAAGATTGGGGATTGATTACTTATAACAATTATCAAAATTTATGCAAACGTGGAAAGTTAGTACGTACCAAAGAAGGTCGGGGACCGGGTAACGAACCGTTTGTAAGTTTTCACGATTTGCCGGTTCACCAGGGCGTTGACTTTAAAAAATTATGCATTGAAGGTCTTGGAGAACCTAAAGAGGTTCTGGTTAGAAATAAGTTAGAAAACTATATTGTTCCCGACGTAAAAGCAATAAGGTTTTTCGCTGAACACCGCAAACCAAACGGTCGACCATTATCCGATGAAGACCAACGAGAAAAAGCCACAAGCGTAATGATTTTAAATGGTATTCGAATGCTATTTAGTGATCCAAAATTGAAAAGAAAAGCTTTTGGGACAAAAACAAGTATGATTTGGGATGAAGTAAGCATTGCTGTTAACGGGCTCAACAGTAATAAAGAGAAACCAAAATGGATTTTTTCTTTACCCGGAAATCCTCGCAGGCTAAAAGCAAAATACGAGAACTATTTAAAAGATGGTTATGAAGTTTTTCTTCATAAAGGCGAAGGTCAAAAGAACGCTCAAATCATAAAAGATGAAATCGCTGATTTTATCCTGGCTAAATATTGTCTTCCGATTAAAATGTCTATTCCAGAAGTACTAAATGCTTATGATGTGGAAGCCGAAAAACGTAACTGGAAAAGTTTGACTGAGGCAGCGATTTATAATTGGCTTTATCAACCGGAAAGAGAACGTATTTGGACATTAGCTCGCCATGGATTGTCTGCCTATAATAAAAAATACAAACACACCATCACCAGAGATCGAAGCGATTGGTTCCCAAATGCTTATTGGGCAATCGACGGAACAAAACTTGACTGGATACACTATTGGGATGACAGCACTAATAAAATGGGTGCAAAACTTAAAATTGATGTGATGTTTGATGTTTACAGCGAAAAAATAATTGGTTGGGACTTATCATTTACTGAAAGTCATATTGAACACTTCAAAGCAATCAAAATGGCCGTAAATGAGGCGCAATGTAGACCATATTATCTAACGTATGACCATCAGGGAGGGCATAAAATGGACAGGATGCAAACGTTATACGATTCTTTAATGGCTATCGAAGGACAGGGAACGCATCACCCAAATAAAGCCCGAAATCACTCCAACCCGTCAGAACAACTGTTTGCACGTTTTCAACAGCAAGTTATTACAAATTTTTGGTTTTCAGATGGTCAAGGCGTAACGGTAAAGCGTGAAGACAACAAAATGAATACTGATTTTATCCTGGAAAATAAAGCAAATCTTAAAACGGTTGAAGAATTGCAAAAAGCGTGGTTAGCAGCAGTAAATATTTGGAACACTAAAAAGCATCCGCATTTTGAAATGAGCCGCAATGAAGTTTATCAACATGAAATGCCAATGAAAGAGCCGTTAACGCTTTGGGATATTATGGATAAAATGTGGATTGAAGAAACAAAAAGATTAGTAACCTATAAAGGTTCAGGGATCAATGTTAATATATCAGGAGTAGATTATGAGTTTGAAGTCTACAATAGTAAAGGCGAAGTCGATAGCGATTTTAGATATAAAAACATCGGAAAGAAATTCAAAGTACGATATGATCCTGATTTTCTTGATGGATATGTACAGCTCTACACTAAAGATGAAAAAGATAATTATGTATGGATAGCCAACGCAGAACCTAAAAGGAAACATCAAAATATACCCGCTTTAATGAAAGAAGGTGACAAAGAAAAATGGTTCGCGGATATGCAGGTACGAAAATTAGAATTAGAACGTACTCAAAGAGAATTAAAGGCATTAGAAGACCGCACAGGAATTAATAGGCAGACATTGATAGAAGATACCGATTTGCTTATAAAAATGGGTGGAAATATCACCAAAATGGAACAATTGATTACCGAAGCAATAGACAACGAATACGATTTTTAACTAAACCCAAATCTAAAAATGACAACAGAACAAAAACACCAGATAGTAAAAGAAATTAAACACTTGTGCGCTTTAACCTCTCAAAATAAAGTTGCAACAAAAGCGGGTGTTTCATCGGCTACCATTAGCCAAATGATAAATGAGAACTGGACTTTGATTAAAGATGAAATGTGGCGCAAAGTAAAAGTCAAGCTCCGCATTGAGTTGGATTGGAAAACAGCCAAAACCAGCAATTTAGAATATATATACCGTCATGCTGAAAAGGCAAAAGAAAAATCGATCAGCTTCGGAATTTCCTACGATGCGGGAGCGGGGAAAAGTCAAGCCTACAAATTAATAGCAAACACATTACCAAATGTGATTTATATAGAATGTAAAACTTTTTGGAAGTCCAAAAGTTATGCAAAAGCACTGGTTACAGCTTGTGGATTAGATGATTTTGGAACTACCGAAGATTTAGTAGAGCGCTTTATAGATCATTTAACAGGTTTGGATAAACCATTAGTGATCATTGACCAAATGGATAAACAAAAAGATGGTTCAATGGATTTCTTTATCGACTTCTATAATGATTTAGCCGGGCATTGTGGTTTTCTTCTTTCAGGAGTTCCGGCGCTAGAAAAGAGAATCAAACGAGGTGTAAAAGCCGATCGCTCGGGGTACTTTGAATTATGGTCAAGAATCGGAAGGAAGTTTTTAAAACTTAAACCGCTAACAATAACAGACGTAACGGCTATTTGTGTTGAAAACGGATTAACTGATACTGAAAGAATCGAAACTATTTTCTGCAATTGTGAAGGTGATTTAAGAAGGGTAAAACAAGATGTTGAAAGCTATTTTCTAAATCAAAAAAAGGCGGCGTAAAATGATAAAAGTTCCCAGAGCATACAGCTACGAAGACATTGAAAGGATAAAATTTAAAACCATAAAATTAGATAGTGAATGGCAGCAGCATTTAGGCGAACCGCAATTAGGAAATAGTCATTGGCTTGTTTATGGCGGATCAGGGCAAGGGAAAACCTCTTATGTGTTGCAAGTGATTAAGCAAATATGCATGAACTCTCAAAAATCACATTACAATACCTCAGAAGAGGGAATGAAAAAAGGTTTTCAAATGGCGCTCAAACGAAATAATATGAAAGGCGTTCCCGGATTCAATTATCATCAAGAAAATGTGACGCAGTTGACGGCACGTTTAAGCCGACAGCGTCAGGCCAAAATAGTAGTAATTGATTCAGTTCAATACTTCTTTCGAAAAATGAGAACAGAGCATTATTTTGATTTTATAAGCAAGTTTCAAGACACAACATTTATCTGGATAAGTGGCGCAGATGGTGAAAAACCAAAAGGACAAATAGCTAATGATATATACTTTGATGCTGACCTAGTAATTAAAGTAAAAAATTATCAGGCAATAGTTGAGAAAAACAGATTTGAAGCGTATGAACCCAGAATAATTTGGCAACAAGGATATAACGAAAAGCATTTTAAACTATTAGAACAGGGATAATATGAAAACAAATATATTAGAATCAGCAACAGATTATTTAATGAGCCAATTAAAGGTTTGTGAAACCAAGGAAGATCTAATTCTTGCTTTTTGGTTTTACTGGGTCGAAAGTGTTACAACCAATTCAGTCGAATTTGCAAAAGTAGTTGCATGCGCACCCGTCAATAAGTGGTTTATGCAAGAACTAAAAAAAGATGAAAGCGACTTTAGAGATTTTATTTCGATTTATCCAGACACCAACGGAAACGATAAAGACTGGCTTTACTGCAAATGCATCAGCAAATTGATGTCCAGATTTCCAAAGGTATTACTATACGAAGCAAAAAAACAAGAGCAAAAACAAAATTTTAGAACACCAATGTCTATTACAAAATTAAACTAGCCTATGAGAAGCTATTTACCTAACAACCGCCATATAATTTTAGACCTCGTTTTACAGTACGATACAACAAAAAAGGAAATCGGCAAAGCTGGGTTCTTCACAGAAACACAACGCTTATCAATCAATCAGGAACGCGCAAAAATAATGAGTGGCAATCATAGTTTCAAACAAAATGAGGCACTTGAAACACAAATAGCCCTAGTCATTTCAAAAATACGCTCAGACTCTTGGATACCGGAAAAAGCAATTCAATATCAATAAAAATAAAATACAATTATGAATACAACAACTCCACTAGAAACAATTGATTTAACAAAATTCTCAGCTAAACAATTAAAAGAAGCCTTAAACAAAGTAGATGCAAAAAAAGACAATGACCGACAAGCTTATAAAGAACTTGTAGAGCAAGCAGTCCCAAAAGCGATTTTCACACTTTGTACTGCTTCCGAAATGATTTCAAACGCTAAAACTCAAGCGTTCCAATTATTCGAAGATGTTTTAAAGCTAAAAGCAGATGCGTTCGGAATCAAAGAAAAACAGCAGTCACACACATTTTCATGTGAGGGCGGTGAAATAACAATCGGTTACAGGGTTACTGACGGATGGGACGACACTGTGAGTGCCGGCATCGCCAAAGTTGAAAAATATATCAGTTCGCTAATTACAAACGAATCTACAGCTGCGCTTGTTGACATTGTTTTTAATCTACTAAAGAAAGATGCAAAAGGGAATCTAAAAGGAAGTAGAGTTTTAGAACTCCAAAAATTAACCAAGAAAATTGATGATGTAGAATTTACTGACGGTGTAAACATCATTTCGGAATCTTATAAGCCTATTCGATCAGTTTGGTATATAGAAGCTTCTTTAATAGCTGAGGACGGTACAAGAACACCTATCCCACTTTCCGCTAGTTCAGTTGATTTTTCAAAAGGTTACAAATTTGAGTTTTACAATGAATCAGTCAAACCTTAGTACGATCATAGTATTGGCAATAGCGCTGTACATGACAAACCGTAAACCAATAGCCACTTTTCATGAGTGGCTAAAATTCAGAATCAGAACAATCTATAAACAATGGAAAAATGAGCGTAGAAATAATTCCAATAACAGATCACGAACAATACGAAGTTAATGGTCATTTGGTCTATAAAGACCATCTAAATAACTGGTCATGCAAACAGGATTTATCAAACAAAGAACTTCAAGCTTTTAAAAAATATGAAGAGGTAGTTATAAAAAATCCTAGAATCAAAAAACACTTCAAATCAACATACAAATCATAAAACAACATGAAAAATTTCAACAAAATAAAAGCATTTGACGAATTAATGAATGCTATTAAAGTTCCTAAAAATAGTCCTTTATCATCGGCCATTGAAAAATTATTAGAAGGCCAGGATTATTTGCAAAAAATACACGATGATGCTTATAGAGCAGGATTTGAAAAAGGATGTGAGGCAACTAAAAAAGTAGATGAACTATGACAGCAACTAAACCGCAAGTCTACACAGGAACCGGTTCCGCAATAGATAATTATAATGATCCAAAAAAGCAACTTCAAAACATTGTCAACGGCACAAAGGAAGTTAATTGGGGATTATTTGATATGAAAAACTCAAAACATAGAAGAATACAATCAGACCTGAGACAAGCAAATATAGTCGTGAAAAATAATAGGCATGGTGAGGTAGCTGATATGTTAGGGTGGTTTAATCGGTTTTTAAAAAGTGATAAATCACCAGTTAAAAAGCCATTAAAGCAAATGACTTCACAAGAATTATCAAAAATAATTAAAGCTCTTGATGGAGTGGTTATTTGGAAACACTCAATTTAATACTAACTAAAATAAAAAAATAACTATGACTTACCTTTTAATATTTATTGCCCTGTTCTCAGCCTTCTTTATTGCTTTAGTGGCTGGTTTTTTAACTGGGATTTATCTTGTTTGTAAAATCGAATCTGAAGATGATAATGACGAATGGCTATTTAATGCTTATTGCTTCGAATGTGAAATTGAAATGCCGGTAAAAGAAAAAAACGGTCGCCTACATTGTTCAAATTGTGGCCTCAGACACTAAAATGGAAAGGTACAGCATCACAGAAGTATGTCCGCATGACGTAGCCAAAATAAGAGTACTATACGTTGTTTGTGGGTGCGAAACAACAGTACTCATTTGCACTGCATGTAGTGCAGAATTATCAGAACCTAAAATAGAATGTTAAGATGAAAACAATTACAAGTAAAGAAGCTCTTCTAAAAAAGCTTAAAAGGCAAAATATATTAAGCAATGGTCATATTTGGTATTTAACGGACTTTCACAAAACCAAATGTGGAAAAGTATTAGTTGAAAAATTAATACAAGATCGAACCTTAGAAGAAACCAAAGGCTATGCAGCATGGTTTGAAACTGAATGGAAATTACGTAAGCCTGTTGGTAATCATTTAGGAGTTGACATATTCTTAGATGAAACCAGGAATCAATACTTTTTTAAGGTAAAGAAAGGTGTTTATGATATTGACACATATCAGTACTGCATCGAAAAACTAGACTATTTAAACAGATTAGGAGAAAAACTATTATGAAAGTAAAATTAAAATTAACGGAAAAGCAGATTAGTGCCATAGTCAACACATTCTCTCAGTCATCCAGAGAACCAGCAAAAGGAAGAATAGCTAAAGTTGCAAAGAGTGTCCTGGACAAAGTTGTTCTAAAATTCAAAACTAAGCAGTTGCAAGTTCAAATAAGCTCCACTCTGTTTAATAGTAACGAAAAGTTTACCTTTTCATTGGAGCTGGTAGAAGCACATTTTTTAGAACAGTATTTGTTTTCTATACAAGATTTTACAATGAGCGAATATGATAAAAACGCTATCAATCAAATTATAGCAATTCTAAATCAACAATTAGCGTAATGAGACTTTATAAAACGCCTAAAAAACCAACGAACAAAGCAGAAAGCATTTTTGATGCTGAAAAGAGATTACAAAAAGAAGCTAAGCATATTTCACAAACATTTACCCATACTAAACCTGTAAAATACCTTTTAAAATGAGCGAGTTGATCACCTATAAAGTAACCTTCAAAGAAACCGCTGACGAATGGCTTTTCCAATATCGAAAAGATGATGGTGTCATTTACAGTTTTTTCAACCTTAAAGGCAGAAGAGTATTAAAGCTATTAGAAAATGTTCAGTTTCCCGGCACTAAGAACGAAATGGAAAACTGGACAAAATACAAACACTTAGTTACAATTGAAATGGTTTTGAACGACTATTCGTTCGAAGCCTTTTGGAAAGTTTACAATTTAAAAGTAAAAAAAGAAGCTTCCGAAAAAGCATATGAAAAACTCAATTTAGTTGAGAAAATAAAATGTTTCAACTCACTTAAGAAATACGATGAGTTTTTAATAAAAACGGGGCAAGCAAAAGCTCATTTAGTCACATGGCTTAATCAGAAGAGATATAACGACGAATATTAGAAATTATGGCACTAAAAATAGAAATTAAATCAAAAAGGAGTAAGTCCTACGAATTGCAAGTTATATTTAAACTTAGAGAATTTGAAAACACCAATCTGCCATTATACTCTCTTCCTGGTATGTTTAAGGACAGAATAGGAGAAATTAAAAAGGCATCAGTTGGTACTGCGGATATGTTTTATAAAGCGAATATTTCTGATGATCAGAAGAAAGTTGAAATATGGCACCTAAACAGTCAAGGACATGCAGATAGACTGCTTGCTACAGTAACCGATGACGGCAAAATAAATAATCCTTTTAACTTTTAAATATTAGTACGGATATCCGTAAAATTAATAAATAAACACTTAATACCTTTGAACATGCCTGATAAATATCAAGATATAAGAGATCGACACGAGATCGAATTAGCTAAAAAGCTATGTGCAATAGACAGAAAACACAATCGAATAGAACGTAATTTATACGTAACGTTTTTTATACTTGTAACGGTCGTGATTTATTTTGTGTATGTTTGTTAAATAAAAACCAAAAAACTAATATAAAAAATGGAAAGAAAAGAAAATCCAACGGCTCCTAGACAAACACCTCCATCCAGACCTACACCACCGCCACCACCACCACAACGAGAAAGAGGATCAGAGCAACAAAAAGGAGTTCCTAGACCCCCAAAAAGGTCTTAAAAGGTAATCGCAAAGAACGCTAATATTGAAAGTAAGCCTACAATTAGTGCTATCATACTGGAGGCATTTAATACTTTAGTAAGAGAAGAATATTTTTCTGCTAGTTGATCATATCTATCAAATTCTAATTGGAAATCTTCTCTTTTATTTTCGTCACAACCTGGGTCCTTTAAGTCTAAATCAGCATCACACATTAAATAATCACTCTCATTTGCTTTATAACCAAAATGTTGAGATAAAAAGTTTAAAGTTATTGCAACAACAAAGATAAAGCCTGATATTTTTATTAAAAGACCACAGGGTTGCGCCTTACCTACAAAATGTTTTATAGTTTCTAAACAAACATAAATACCGGCGCCACTAAGAGAAATAACAAGCAAATCAATTCTCTGGGTACTGTAAAACATATTGTCATAAGCCTGTTTTTTACGTTCTTTAATTTTTTCCATTTTATAATTACATTTGTACAAAAATACTTTATTTTTAGATATTTATGAGAAACATAATAATTTATATAGCATTCTTAATTTGTCCTTTTATTCAAGCTCAAAACATTGAACTTTTACATCAAGTAGATAATTGTGATTTACTTACCGCAACTAAATTTGCGGATTCAATAGCAAATAGCTTTCGGGTAAAATACGAACGATTAGATGCAAGGGAATCTAAACGGGGTAATGTTTATTCGATCGTTTATTTACCCTCATCAAGTATGCCAAAAAGCAAAGAAGCAATTAAAGAGGCAATTGAAAAAAGTTATAGTCGTGAGTTTGAATGTGATTCTTGTTTAAGTGTGCACTTTAATGTGATTAATGAGGGAGAAAATAAGGACCTTGAAATTAAAGGAATAAAAAAGTATCATTTTACTTTTACACGAGGTAACTTTTTGGATTTGTTTAATTTTTGGATTAAGTATGTAAATCCAAACGCTGTAGCCTCTGAAATTTCAACTAAAGGAATCGACTCTCAAAGAGATTTTAAGAACAATAAATATTGGTATAATTTTGCAGCAAGCAAGGACGAAGGAAAGTGGTATATTAAAAACTATACTGACCGATTAAATGAGTTTAAATAGTATTTAATTCATATTTAAAAACCCCGACTGAATCCAGCCGGGGTTTTTTTATGGTTAAAACTCGTGTTGTATAATACAAAAGGTCTTATTATTTTTGCGATATGGCGTATAATAAAAAGAACTATAATAAAAGAGCTCAATTTATTATTGAGGTCTACAAGAGCGCCAAACACTCAGACGTCCCTGATACTAAAATTGTAAAAACTGTCTTCCCGAAATACAACATTTTTCTCTCGTATCGCCAATGGATGAATATTAAAGGAATGCCTATTCCTAAAGAATCACAGGTGCAATTATCATTATTCGGTGCGTAAACTAACTTGAATCCTTTGTGAATCATCATCACAGCTGTAATCTTCAAATTCAGATGTAAAAGTTAGTTCTCGAACCCTTAAACCAACATCATTTCTATTGTGGCCGGTTGCAGCAGTTCTATTAAGAGCTTCGCAAAAATCACTTTCCAAATTCTGAATGGCCATGAAAATTTTTTGTTCAACTTCTAAATATTTAAGCCCTGTTTTTCTAACATCAAGAGGTGCGTCTTGCCAGGTTTGACTATAATTATCAAATACCAAAGTTATAGAAATAACGGGGTTTGCAAGTTGATTTTTTCCTTGCAGATTTGAAAATGGAGTGTTTGGAAAGTCAATTAAAACACCAGGAAACGACATACAATTTCGCGGATCATCTGTTCCTAATTGTCCTAAATCTTGCTCTATATACATCACTTCCGGAACTTCTGTTTTTATATGCTCTTGTAGTAATAAAAATAATTTTCCAAATGGTGATTCTACAGCGTCTAAAAGTGCACTTTTTGTAGTTGGTGTCATAAATTATTGCATTATTTCTTTAATATCTCTTGCGACTTGTCTCTCAATAGCTTTGTTTAAAACTACGCTATCTCTTTCGTTCGTTGGCATAAACTGACGTTTTGGTATTTTCATTTTGCGAGTATGCGCCTTTACAGTACCTTCACCTGATTTATATGTCACTGTCTGCATTCGCTCGTTTCCATTTCTGGTAAATCTGCCGGTACCTACTTTCTTCTTACTGTATTTATTACGAGTATGAGCTTTTACATTTACGGTTCCCTGGAAGCCTTCGTTATGTGATTTTGCATAAGGCCTATTATTTTTTAAGGTTGTTTGTCCTGGTTGAGTGGTGTAATGATTGTCGGCTCTTAACGCTCCTGTATCAACTAATGTAGATCCTCTTTTTTTATTGCTTTTTTTCCAACGATCAAAACTTTGCCCCTGAAAACCTCCCGCCCTAAAATTACCATTTATAAAGCGTAATGCTATATTTCCAGATATTGAAGGGAAGCGGTTATTAGCATAGTTTTTAAGTTCTCTTCCTTTTGTTTCAAGTGCTCTTGAAAATTCCTCTGGCGACATTATATATTAGTTTTAATTATAAAATATTGTTATTCAAATAACATTTAGTAATTTTGTTTTATGGCTCAGCACGAATTAAGTATGATTTTGGACAAATACGAGAAAACAGACATAGATTACTATGGTGTTTTATCTCGTATTATACTATTTTGTTCAGAAAATTTCTTCCCACTAATTAAACAAGCTGAGACTGAAAACAAGCGAGTTTATTTAAAAAACGACAGCCAAAATAAGGCTGCCACTGATGACATCCATACGGATGGAACAATCTATTTAGAAGACTTGGAAATTCGCTAGTCAAATTTAAAATCTACCATTTTTTTATACAGTGCCGGCATCAATTCTTTAAAGGCATCATTACCAGAAAATTTATTTTCAGATATATGTGCGATGAACTCAGCTTCTTTATATCCGGGTATTTTCCAATAAGCATCACTATGTGTTTGATTCATATTGATTGTTGGTCTTAAACTCGCAATAGTATCTAAAATCGCGGAATGTTTTTCGCGTGTATCGTCATCACCAAATAAGCCTTTTTTTCGAGCATTTATGTAAATCTCTTTCATTTCAGCAGACGTGTACAATTTTCGAGCTTCAGTCATTAACGATTTAAGACGTGTGCTATCTCTTAAACCTGTTTGTGTATCAATAGCATGACCAAACTCATGATGCACTACTGCCTGGGCATACCATTTACTATTTTTACGTCTTTCATCAATTGGTATTTTTACAAAATTTGCGGCGGGACTATAGTATGCTCCTCGATGTACCGGATAGCCAACCGGTTCAACAGTATGTAAAGGAGTTTCTTTTTTTAAGTAATTAAAAATATCTTTATTAATTACAATGCCTAACTCTTTTTCGTACCGTTCCAATTCTTTAGGAATATAACTATTAGTAACCTCTGGTTTACTTATGGCTTTGTTGTCCTTAGCTTTAAAATAGGGATGAGACTTATTAAATATGACATTGCTTAACGCGGCGTTGTTGTCAAAAATGGTGTCTTTTACTAAAGGATCAACCAGCCTGTTAGCCCAATCACTGTTGTACTCTTTACTTAAGTTTCGTGCAATACCTGGTATAATTGTACAGCGACAACCCCAAGCCAAAGGGGTGTATAAACGAAGCCAAATTTTATCTGTTTTAAGAGCGGTAAACTTGTCAAACATTCTATGTTCTGGACGTACCGCACTATCACCAACGGTTGAAAACTGTAAATATTCAGAGTCCAAAGTTTCCCATTTTCGCGCCATTATAGCACTTTGAGTAACGTATTTATGTTCAGTTGACAAATAATTTTTATTGAATATTTCGCCAGTATCCGCAACTATTTTCTTAACAGATTCAAAGCTTCGCTGTTGACCCTTATTATTAAAAACAGCATCTTTAAATAGATGAAATTGGGTTAACGTTTTTGCGTAGCTAAATTGTTCAATATTTTGAACGAATGCCTTTTTTAAAGCTATCCTACTTTCGTTATCATCAAATGAAGGTCCTAAACCATTGTTTAGTGCTTTTATTAATTGCGCTGCCGTTTTGTTGTAAACAGCATCAGTAATAAGGGAATCTCCAGCAATTAATTGTCTTGCAATATCCGTGTAGATATCATCCCAATTATCGACGGCAAGGTCTTCGAGAACCAGATCATCGCAACAAGTACAGCTAGAACTATATAAGTTATTTAATTGCCCGACTAATGTCGGGCTTGGTCGAAAAAATCCGCTAAACCTTTAAAAAGTAAATCCATAAGGTTTTGCTTTCTTGTTTCGGTTAGCTGTGTTTTTTGAGGGTGTTGTCCTGGTGTTTTTTTACGATTGTTTTCAGTTGGTTCTGCTGCCGGTTCCTGTGGTGTTTGTTCCATTTTAGCCTTTAGCTCATCGTAGTTGTCAGGTTTTGGAATTTTATATGTCTCATACCAATAATCATCACCTATTGGCACTTTTGTACTTACAAACATATCAATTTCCATACGGAGTTTTAACTTGGATAAATTAAGATCAAGCTCAAATTCAAATTTACCCTCGATGTTATAGCCATATGATTTCAAAATCTGCTTAAACTTTTTACTGTTTAATAGATTTTCGATAAATATCAAATCTGATATTGTCAATTCGTCTTGCTGTTCGCCATGCTCTTTTGATTGGGCATAACCACTCGACTTACTGGATGAAGTAGTTTCGGTGTTACCCAAAATCGCGATTGCCATTTCTTCGTTACAAGCATCCTTTAAACCAATTTGAAGCTTACCATCACCGTTTGAAGTTTTGCCGTCTAACATTTCAAAATCGGCTTGTTTTGGTATCATCATGGCTAATGATGAACCACTATCAGTTAGTAAGGTTTTTAGCTCCTGTTTTGTTTTTGTGTCATATGCGTCATACTTCATAATACGGACAGGTTGCCCGAAAATTTCAACATATTGCGCATAATCGCCAAAGGTTCCACGTTTGTAGATTCCATACATAGAACAAGCCAAAAGTAATCCTAAGTCTTTAGGTTTACCCATAACCCAAACAAACGGCATATCCTCATAAACATATCCATTTTCTTCTGAAAGTCCGTATTGTGATTTAGTAATTATTCCTTTCTCGGGCTTAATGTGTTTTCTTTCAATTTCTTTAAAGGTTAACTCATCACTACCGATAACAAATTCAACACCGGAAGTTCCCCAAATTTTGGATTCCATCATCAGATTTATTAAGTCACGTCCTTTTTGACTTTTGATTAAGTCAGTAAGATCGTCATCTTGTTTGCCTTCTTTTCTGATGAATTTAATTTTTTTATTCAGTACAGCATTTATCCTTTTCTCAATAATACCACGCAAAAAACCATCCATTGAAAGGATGTCATGATATAAATCGTAAAGCATTACCCGATTAGGATAATGTATACTTTCAGCAGTAACGACACTTTCTTTTAGTTTACCAATGTCTTTACTGCTACGATCAGGAGCAACAAGGGTTAAATCGTGTATGATAAAAGGCTCTTTTTCTTTATTTTCCATGAGTTAAAATCTTTGGGTGCGTTTTTGGTTAGAACCCCAAAAAACACCATCATTTAATGTGCTTTCGTCTTCTGGTGTTTCGGGATCGTCTACTTTATATGGCCAGTCAGGATTTATGTTTCCTTCTTTGATATCATAAAGCCACCCAGGAACTTCTTTTGTGCCAATCATTAATTCCCAATCTTCCCTAAATAAATCTAAGTTCACATTAGGGTTTGATTTTCTTACCAACCAATAGGAAGCAATGACCTTGATAGTTTTCTTTAAATTCTCATCAACTACCGTTGGAGCTGTAGACGGTTGGGTTTTATCATCACCAAAAAGAGCTTTTAAATCGTATTTAAACAGGTATGATTTGCAAAAATCCTCAGCTGCTTTAATCTGCGAAATTGTTTCTCCGGGATTACTTCGAGTAATTGCCGCAATAACTTCTGGATATAACTCGGTATTTAATTCTGATGGTTGTACTAACATTACATTCTGTGTTTATTGGCTTGACGTGGGAAGCTTTCTATTGCGCCGGTAGCCGTTGTGATTTGTACCTCTTTAATAATCCAGACTGCACCCTCGATGCAATCGGGGCCATCCATTAATTTTACTTTTCGGCTAAAACTTGTAAACTGCGCAACCATTCTCTCCATGTGTGGATTAGTTTTTTCCATGATATTAAAAATCAGGTGTCCTAATCGGTTTAGTGGTTCAAGTCCTCCCTCGATTCGCGCATATTTATCAGGCTTTTTACGATCATCCGGGCGAATCGGTAAAAAGGTATTTCGCTCCTCGCTGATTCTATATATATGTGGTAAAATCACCTGTTCGTAAAATGGATTTTGTAGTGAGTTGTTTTCTATCCAGATGTAAATTGGTTCAACTCCTGCGCGCTTGCAAATGTCATGAGCTTCAAATAGGTACTCGCAAAATTTAGCGTTACTCATTTGATCAACCCAAACTTTTTGGATATAATAATTTAGTCCTTTGTTAGCTACAATTGTAATTGCCTTACTACTTGCATTTGTTTTGTCTGAGTTACTTGGTGCTGGATCAGCATAGATGACAACATTATCGCAATGGCGCAATTGAGGGCACTTTTCGAAAATAATATCCTTAAAGGTATCCCCACCATCCATTGGATTATTGAAGTACTCTTTTTGGTAACTTTCGTAACTTATCTGGGACAGAACTCTATCTATGTTGGCTTCACTATTTTTTTGAGGCCAAGTACTTTTCCCCTCTTTATCACGAATATTGATTACTTCCCATTTATCTGCTTTTTTACCCATTTCAGTAATACAGCAGTTCTTTGCAATGATATTTCCGCAAGCAATTATTCTTAATCCGCTGGAAATTGAACGGGTTGGAATTAAAGCTTGCTCAATCCATTTTACGCGTTCTTTTACTCTTTCTGGATTCCGACATAATTCATCAGTATCAATGTCATCAATCAATATTAAATTTGGTCTCTTTGCTTTGTTACGGGTTCCACGTGGTGACTGACCCGCACCGATACCACGAAATGCCAAACCTTTTCTAGTAGTAAATTCAGTAGATTCCCACCCTCCAACTTTTTTTTGCAAACCATAATCGTTAATGATACGATTGTTGCTTTCTAAGGTTCCTTTATATGGTAAAAGCAATCTTTCTGCATTGTCCAATGAATCAGATACTAAAAGAATAGTATCAACTTTTAATTCAACAGGAATTTCAGCTATACCCAAGTACAAAGTTTCCATCATGGTTCGACCTGACTTTGATAGTTCTCTCGACCACGAACGAACTTCGTACCATTCGGGATTAGCTATAACTCTTTTAGTTGCCTTAATATGCCAAGGTGCCGGCTCACTAGTATAGTACATCGGAAAATAGTATTTAAACCATTCCTCCGGATTTTTTTCAAGATGTTGTTTTCTCTTAATTTTAGCCGAATGAGTTTCATTTAAGTCTATAGGAGTGGCATTGTCCATGTTTTCACAGAATTCACGCCATACTTCTAAATATTCCTTGTCAGTTACTCTTTTAGCCATTTTTTAATTTTGAGTTGATAAACTCATCAATGTAATTTTTGAATTTTTTTGCTTCGTCCAAATCGACCGATTGAATGAAGGTTAATAGTTTTCTGGAAACCTCCACATATTCACCCAATCCTATTTCTGTTTCCAGTCTTTGAATGTTAGAAGTAATCTTACTCATAGTGTCTGCCTCAGAATTCGTAGGAATGTTTTTTAATAAAGGATTGGGAACTGATTGCCCTTTTACAATCAGATTAGGCCTTTCAGCGATAAACTCATTAATAGCCTCTAATTGGTTGTACCAATGCACAAGTTGACTCTGACGGGTGGTTAGCAAGCTTTTACGAAGCTTGTCCCAGTTATCCGAAACAGCCCATTTACCTATTGTTTTTTCGGTTACTCCTGTTCGTTCAGCTATTTCTTTAAAAGTGATACGCTCGCTTACATATAGTATTCTAGCGTACTCTTTTTCCTGTGTTTTGGAAATTCCCATTAATTACATTTTTTCAACAGGACAAAGTTGACCAAAAACAAACCTTCATAAAAATATGTATGCAACCCTTGCGCCTTTATTTTCAAGGCTTTGTAAACATTCGCAAGTTTGTACTCTCAATAGAAAACAACCCAAAATTTTAGCCTGTGAGTGATAAGTTTAAAAAGATTGACAAAGAGTTTTGCTTAACTGATAATAGCGTGAATGTTTACAAGTATCGCCTGTTAACAGAGGGATTGCTTTTGGACAACTACAAGAAAAATCCAATCGGTTTTTTAATGCATGAGCGTGAAGGCGGTGTACTGGTCAAGTGGGGCGATTTTAGAATTGAAGGCGACAAACTATATGGTAAACCTGTGATTAATTTATCTCATCCAAAAGGGGAAGATATTGCCTCACAAGTTGAAAACGGATTCATTAATGCCGCATCATGTGGTAAAATAATTTGTTTGGCCGCTTCTGATGATCCTAAGCTGAAACTTGACGGACAAACAGGTCCAACAGTAACAAAATGGTTTCCTCGCGAAATATCTTTTGTTGACATTCCGGGCAATCATAATGCATTGGCGAATCTCTATGATATTAATGATAACGAGTTAAATCTCGCTGATTTTGTAAAACCTAATCCTAAAGAAATGAGTAAAATTCTTTTAACAGCCGCTATGCTTACGGCTTTAAATTTAAGTGATAAGTCCTCCGAAACTGATATTGAAAAAACATTTCAGGACTTGGTAGATACAGCCGGCAAAGTACCAGGACTAGAAAAAGATTTAGCCGATAAAAAAACGGCTTTGACTAATAAAGAAAAAGAGCTATCCGACTTAAAAGAGGAAAGTGTAAATAAAGAAGTTCAAGACTTATTAGCCAAAGGCGAAAGCGACAAAAAACTGACTAAAGAGTTGTCTGCAAAATTGGGGGTAAGCTTTAAGAGTGATCCGACTGGATTAAAAGACTTGCTGGATGCGATGCCAGCGCAAACGTTGATTACAGATCAATTGGGAGATAAAAAAGATGTAAGTGCATTTGCTGGCAAAAAATGGGATGATTTGTACCAATCAGACGATTTAGAAACTGTGCGTAATCAATTCCCAGACTTGTACGAAAAGTTGAAAAAAGAAAAATTTCCTAACTCATAATCCAATTTAATTATGGCAAATCCAAAAATACCCCAAGAATTTTGGGTATCTTATATCGTAGAGAAACTACGTAAAACAAACCCGCATATTTCTCTTTGTTTTGACGAAAGTCAATTCATTGTTGGTGGTTCCGTTGTATACATCCCACAGGCGGGAGCAAAACCAAATGTTGTAAAAAACAGAGGTTTCGGAGCAGCGACAGCTATTCAAAGAGGCGATACCGCAATTGCATACGTACTTGATGTATTTACAACTGATCCAACAGCTTTATTGACTTCTGACAAGCTTGAAATCAGTTATGAAAAACAAGATAGTTTGTTAGCAGATCATACGGACACTTTAGCCGAAAGTATTGGTGACGAATTAACCTATAACTGGATTAAAGGTATGAAGCCTGCCGTTGGAGGCGGAACAACTGTCGAGTTCCTTCCAGCATCCAGACAAATCCCAACTAGTGGTGCTGCTACGCCGGTGAATCCAGAAGATGGACAGACCGGGACCCGTAAAGCCTTTACTTACAAAGAAGTTCAGGCGATGCAAGCAAAATTCAATAAAGATAATGTGCCAAAAGAGAACCGTTATGGTATGGCTGAAAGCTATATGTATCAACAGTTCATTGATTCTTTATCATCCAACCAAATGGCAGCATTCCAAGCAACTGCTGATTTAGAAAATGGAATTGTTGGAAAGTTTGCAGGTTTTACCTTTTTAGAAAGAAGTTCAGTTTTGGCTTTAACATCAGCAGGAGTTTTCAGACTGCCAGGTGAAGCATTGGCAGCAACTGACAACTTAGCAAGTATCTTTTGGCAAAAACAAAGTGTAACTAAATCATTAGGAGATACTAAACTTTTTCAAGACATGGAGAATCCACTTTATTACGGAGATATTCACTCAGGACTTGTCAAAATGGGTGGTCGTTGCCGTCGTGAAGACTGGAAAGGTGTTGGACTTATTGTTCAAGCTGCTACCGCTTAATGTAAACAATTAGATATTATATAACAAAAGGCTATCTCTATTCTGATGGTAGCTTTTTTTTTAATCAATTATGGAGCAAATTGTATTCCCAACTTTAGCGGCTTTTTTTTCCGCATTTATAACCTATTTATTTTCTAAGCGCAAAAACTTAGCCGAAGATAGAGCAGCAGAATTAGATAACGCTGTAAATGCTGTGAAATATTATCGTGAATTATTGGACGATATGGCATCAAGATTAACGGCAGCAACGGAAACCATAAAAACAATGGAAGCGCAGCACCGTGAGTTAATGGGAATCAATCAGCACCTAGTTGAAGAGTTGCAAAAATTCAAACAATTAAATGGCAAAGCTTAATGAGCAAATTAGGAAAAAAGACACTTGAAATTGCTATTACTCAAATTGGTGTCGAAGAAATACCGAGGAATAGTAACGCCGGTCCAGCTGTTGAAAAATATTTAAAATCTGTAGGACTTGGTAAAGGATATGCCTGGTGTATGGCTTTCATGTATTGGTGTACAAAAGAAGCTTCATTACAATTAGGTATCGAAAACCCACTTTTTAAAACTGCCGGAGTTCTGGCAATGTATAATAAAAAAAAGGATTTAGTAGTAACTGATCCGCAACCTGGTGACATTTTTATTATGGATTTTGGCAAAGGTCAAGGACATACCGGAATTGTAGAGAAGGTAGATAAAAACATCATCTACACCATTGAAGGAAATACCAATAATGATGGAAGTCGTGAGGGTTATGGTGTATTTAAAAGACAAAGAAAAACCAACACAATTAAGGCATTTTTGAGATTATGAAAAATATTAAACACTTATTTTCTGTATTGCTTTTGTTTGTTTTGTTGGCCACAACGCTAATTGCTTGTAAAAGTTCTAGCGTTGTACCACCAACAACAACCGAAACCACTATAACGACAACTACCAAAGAGGTAGTTCGTGATACCACATTTGAAGTAGCAAAAGATAGTAGCTATTATAAAGCTTATCTCGAATGTATTAATGGAAAAGTAGTTCTAAAAGAAACTACAAAACCAATTGAAAAACCCGGTAAACATTTAGAACCTCCAAAAATTAATTTAACGGATAATACGCTAACAGTAAATTGTGAGGCAGAGGCGTTCAAATTATTTGCAGAATGGAAAGATGTTTATACTAAAGAGCATCAGCAAATAATTAAAAAAATCCCCTATTCGGTACCCTTAGAATTATCCTGGTGGCAAGAAACCCAGATTATCTGCGGACGGGTATTTTTAGCACTCTTGACAATTTTTATAATTGTTGTCGTGCTACAGAAAACTAAACTAATTAAATACTAATTAAATACTATTTAAAATGTCAAACGAAAAAGCAGTCGATTATTTCGACAGACACCCATCAAGCAATGAATGTCATATTACTTCAGACGAAAGAGTGTTTCATACTAAAGGCACCGCTGACGGTCATGCAAATGTACTTAAGGACACCAAAGTCAATTCACATTACAGAAGTGACTACGAGCTGATGAATATTAAAACGGTTGACCCTGTTTTAGAAAATGGTTTAGAAGTACCTAAAAGTGAAACATCGGATTCTTCTAAAGATGAAACGCCTACAGATCCAAAAACTGAATCATTGGATTCAAAGAAAGATGAAACACCAGCAGCTGATAAAGTTTTTACCAATGAAGATTTAAAGACTTTTGATTTTGAATCAGGGTATGAAGTTATAAAAGCAATAGTAAAAGCGTTGGGCATTGAAAGCCCGTCTCAGTCTAAAAAAGATCTCTTAGAAGCCATTGCGAAAGCAAAAGATAACTTAGAAAAACAATCTTAATGGCACAAGGAACTGGAACGCCAAAGGTTACTGTATCAGTAGCCTCTGGCAACCTACAACGTCAAGTGCAGGTGCTGGACGGCGTTGCAGGACTTATTGGGACTTCTGAAACAAAAATAGGTGTGATTGAAACTGTTTATAGTTACGATGATGCTGTGGCTAAAGGTTATACGTTAGTCAGTGAGCCCTTTTTAAACAGAGCAATTGAACTGTTTTACCAGGAATTAGGAGGTAATCAGGCTTTAACAATTTTAGGCGTTGAAGACACAATGACTCTAACCCAAATGGCTACTTCTACCAACGCAAACGGTCTTAAAAAACTATTGAATACAGCACAAGGAGCAATTACCATTGTAGGGTTAATTCGTAAACCTGCGAGCTCTTATGTTCCGGTTGCCGATCGCTTTTTAGATAAAGATGTCGATGATGCTTTATTAGCTTCGAAAACTTTAGGTCAATATCAGCAATCAATTAATAAACCGGTGCGTATGCTAATTGAAGGTAGAACCAACGAATTAGACGGTACTTTATTTGAACCACATTCAGTTGGTAATGGCTTTGCCGGTGTTGTACTTGGTAGTGATCTTAATGACGGTTCCGGAGCAGTTGCCCTGGCACTTGCAAGATCAGTTAAATATCCCTCTCACGTAAAATTAGGTAATGGTCAAAATGGACCTTTAAGTATTGCACAAGCATTTATTGGAGATAAAGCAATAGAGGATTTCTACCCAGAACAGTTAGACGTTTTTGCTAATGCGGGGTATATTATTCTGCATCGTCGTGATGGATCAGCTGGGTATTATTTTGCAAGAGATAATATGGCGACTGATGATGATTTTAGAATCCTGGTTCATGGACGAGTAATCGATAAAGCACAACGAGTTGCGGCGGCAACTGCCACACCGATGTTGGAAACTTCGATCCGTGTGAACGATGACGGAACAATAAATGCAACTGATGCAAAAGATTTAGAAGAAACAATCTTACTGAAATTAAGATCTCAATTAGGTGGACAGGTTAGTAATGTTGAAGTTAATGTACCGACCGATGTAAATATTATCAATACAAGCACCGGAGGAATTGAAGTAAAAGTGTTGCCTCTGGGATATTTGACCTGGATAAAAGTAACAATAGGTTTAACCGCTAATTTATAACTATGAATGTAAATATAAGTTCATCAGAGTGTGCGTGGGCACACTTTGAAGTTAAAGTACTAACACGAACGATAAAAGGACTACGCGGATTTGGCTTCAAAAAGGAATTTGAAAAAGAGCACTTATATGGTGCCGGTGATGAAGCTATTGATATTCAAACTGGAAATAAAAAGAGTTCAGGAAGTATAAAGGTATTGGGATTTGAGGCAGATGCCATGAACAAAGCCGCACGACTTGCAGGATTCGAAGATATTACAGAAGTACCACACGAGGCAATTGTAATTACTTGTTCGTATAGAAAAAGATTAATTGACCCAATTTCAACTTACATCGCATCTGGTGTAGCTTTTACCGAATCCGGCGTTGATATGGAACAAAATGCAAAGCATAGAGAAATAACATTGCCTTTTATAGCAATGAATGTAAGATTACCATAACCTAAAAAACAAACAAATGAAACAAGTTGAAGCACCAAAAAACACTTTGAAATCTGCTTTCGCAAATCGTAAGACAAAGGAAGTTGAAAAGCTTAAAGAAAATGATACAACACTATTTGTTGAAAAATTTGGTCAAGCGAAGTTAGACGAATGGAAAGAATTAGCCGGAGGGCGTAAGCTGATCTATTTAAAACACGAAAGTGATTTAGCAGTCTTAAGACCACCTACAGCAGACGATTTAGGTGACTATATGGAAGCTATTGGAACTAATGGACTTAGTAAGGCAGTAACAATGGTCATGGAACAACTTTGGTTGGATGGTGACATTATTCTTATTGAAGACGAAGAAAAATTCATTTCTGTTTTCCTACAGATAAATAACATCTTGGAAGGGAAGAAAGCCGAGTTTTTTCGCGCTTAGCAATAAAGGCATAAAAGATTGCCAGGATAAAAAAGCAGGATTAGACTATCTGATTGTTTTTGGTAGTATGAAATTCGGAGCAAGTGCCCTTAAAGAATGGGGTGATGAAGCATTTTTTTACCGTACCGGTATTGCTTTAGAGTTGGCAAAAAAAGAGGAAAATTAAGTTATGAATAATACGATTGAATTTGTTTTAAGAATGCGAGACATGATGAGCTCGAACATAACGCGAGTTGGTTCGACCTCACAGTCCGTATTTAATAGAATGAGTCAGTCTGCTAATCAAATGACAGGACGAAACAGAGTTTTAGGAATGAGCTTTTCCGAGCTACAGACTAAAATTAGGCAAGTTGAAGACGTCATAAGTAGAAGTACTATTCCGAGTCAAATCGCTGAAGCCCGCCGTGAACTTGCCGCTTTGCAACGACAGTCTGCCAGTCATATTGGAAACACAAATAGTGGGGCTCAAAGCGGTTCCAGTGGCATTGGTGTTGGAGGTGTTGCAATAGGTTCAATGATTGGAAATTTAGCATCCAAAGGAGCGACAATGCTTATGGGGGCGGTTACATCTGGAATTGGTGAAATGATTACCCAAAGCATGCAAAAAGAGCAGGCAATTACTGGGTTAACCACCTTTTTAGGTAAAAAGGGTGCGACAGATGCTTATAAAAACATAAGGGCTGATGCTAACGCCACACCTTATGATACGGCCTCTCTTTTAGAAGTTAATCGCTCTTTGATTTCAGCGGGTTTAAATGCCAAATCAGCGCGAACTGACACGTTAAATTTAGCCAATGCTGTCTCTGCGGTTGGCGGAGGCAATGATGTTCTATCGAGAATGGCTGCTAATATGCAGCAAATTAAAACTGTGGGTAAAGCGACGGCCATGGATATTCGTCAATTTGGAATTGCCGGTATTAATATTTATGCAATGTTGGCACGTTCTACAGGGAAAAGTATTGCCCAGGTAAAAGAAATGGAAGTTACCTACGAGGATCTTGCAAAATCACTCGCGATGTCGAATTCTAAAGGAGGCATTTACGAGGGAGCAATGGACGCACAAGGAAAAACTAAATCTGGAAAATGG
The DNA here is from genome assembly GCF_027980145.1 of Flavobacterium azizsancarii. Lineage (GTDB taxonomy): Bacteria > Bacteroidota > Bacteroidia > Flavobacteriales > Flavobacteriaceae > Flavobacterium > Flavobacterium azizsancarii. The sequence goes on from NZ_JAMZNK010000049.1 coordinate 31,934, forward strand.
AATACTGTTAAAGATAATTTCAGCACTGCTGCATCTGATTTAGGTGACGCATTTTCACCTGTGATAAATAAGTTCCTTGATATGGGAATAAAATTTGCCGACGGTATTGGTCCAATGATTGAAAGAGCACAGCCGTATATAGATTCATTTTCTAATAGTATTGGGAAAGGTGTCGATTATGTAACCGATTTGATTAGCGGCACCGGTAAATGGAGTGAATGGGTTGCAATAGCAAAAAACCACTTTAATATTATGTGGCCAATTATTCAAAACATAGCCGTTAAGCTTTGGGAGTTTGTGAGTAGAATTGTCGAGTTTGTGCGAAAAAGCGAAATTTTAAAGGACGTATTCAAATTTATTGGCTGGTACATGAAAAATATTGGTGCTGCTATAGGCCTTGTTTTAGATGGTATTTTATGGGTGTGGGATAATCTGGTGGAACCAATTTTAAATAAAATTGAAGCATTTTACAAGTGGATAAAAGGTAATACTACCATAAATGTAAAAGGTACAAAAACCTTAATTGCACCGAAAAAGCCAAAAGGCGAAAGTCCTGAAGATTCACCATTAGGGGCAGGTGGTGCATTAGTTTCCTCAAATGCATCCTCTGGAAAAGCAGCGGGTACAACCGTTGCCGGAGCGGGTCCGAAAGTCGTTAATATTCACGTAGGAAAGTTTTTCGAGAACCTGCAATTTACAACTATGAATGCGAATGAATCAGCAAATGAGATCGAGCGTGTAGTAATGGAATGTTTTGCCAGGGTAGTATATAATGGTTCTAAAACAGTTTAATATGAGCACAAATACGGCATTTGATCTTTTAAAATTATACAAAACCTACTTTGCAAATTCACCATATTTCGTCTCACCAAAAGATTCTCAGGAACCTACAACGAAAGAAATAGGTTATTCGATAACTACCGAAAACCCTAGACCACAAGGTAGTATTGATTACTCGAGTAAGAATATTGCTTTTAATAAAATTGGAGCTTATGGTCAGGCGATTTGGTTTCCTATTACTCTTAAAACAACAATTAAGAAAGGAAGTCAAACAGAGACAATACAGATTGAAATTGAAGCCTGTACAGTGGGGGTTAATTTAATGAAAGAATTAATTAGAACACCAGTAAGCGAGCGCAAAGGAAAGGTAAAAGAGTGCTTTGCAATTGATGATTATCGTTTTACTATAAAAGGTTTTTTAATTGGCAAAAACAGGTTGGTTCCTGAAGAACAAATTAGCCGATTAAAAAAGATTTTTGAGAGTACTGAATATGTGGAACTACATGGAGGCTATCCTGAAATATTTCTTGAAGATAGTTGTCACGTTGCAATTAGCACTTTGGATTTTCCTGAAGTTCAAGGAAAAGCAGTTTGGATTCGCCCTTTTACAATGACTTTAGAAACTGATTATATCGAAGATTTAATAATTAAATAGATGTTTTACTTAACTAGCGATATCACAATTGGAGAATACACAAAGATTAAACCCTCAAAAGTTAGTTGGAAAACTGATGTAAATAGTTTTACTGATACCTGCACGATTGACTTACCAAGGATTAAATATTTGGCAAATACTAAGACGATAACGGAAGATCAGCAAGAGCCAAATGAGCGTAAGGAATATCTTTTTAAAGAAAATGATAAAATTAGTATAGCATTGGGTTACGATGGAAACAATGTGAAACGATTTGAGGGATTTATCAAACGGGTAAACATGTCTATTCCTGTGAAAATTGAGTGTGAAGGATATAGTTACTTATTGTATGATATCATTTTTAATAAAACCTACTCAAATGTAACCGTTAAACAATTACTTACTGATCTATGCTCAGGGACTGAAATCGTATTATCTCCTGAAATGCCAAACATTCCCTTAACGAATGTACGCTTTAAAAATGCAACCGGAATCCAAGTGTTGGAATGGCTTAAAAAGGAGGTTCATTTAGCTGTTTATTTCAATTTTAATGAGTTATATGTCGGTACTCAATTCGGTAAAAAAGGCAAAACAGTAAAACTGCGTTTAGGATGGAATACGATTAAAGACGATGACTTTAAAAAACGTATTGTAGATAAAAATGTTAGAATCGTTATTCAGGAAAAGAGTGGTGACGGTGCTGTGAAACGCACAAAATCTGACGCGAATAAATACAGTAATGAGAAACTACTTAAAATAAAAGCTGGTATTCCTGCTGATTTATTAAAACAAATTGCAAACAGATTACAAACCAAAAGCAATTATAACGGATACGAAGGTACTATCACTACATTTTTAGAGCCATCAGTAAACAAAGGAGATATTGCAGAAATAGACGGATACAAGTATCCCGAAAAATCAGGTAGCTTTTTTATTGAAAATGTTTCGGGTGAGTTTGGAGCTTCCGGAGGAAGGCAAACAATTCAATTAGGTTTTATAACATCATAATAATGGCAACAGAAGAACAAATAAGACAAGCTCTTGAAAGAATGGCCAAAGGTTTAGGACCAGCTGTGAGTAACATTGCTAAAGTCAAATCTGTTGATGAAACAAAGGCTTTGTGCGTTCTCGTTGATGAAGATGGACAGGAAATATTAGACGTTAGACTTCGGCCGGTTCTTTCGAATAAAAAAAGTTTTATCCTGGTGCCGAAAGTAGATAGTTTCGTTTTGGCCGTTCGTGTGGAAGATGACGATGACTGGATGGTTATTGCCGCAGACGAAGTTACTAAAGTTGGTTACTATGTTGGAGAAACACTTTTTGAACTAACAGATAAGGTTCATATTTCGGCCGGTGGTGAAAACTTAGCAGATTTAATTGATGATTTGTTTACTGCCATAGGGAATATGGTTTTTACCACAAATGCAGGTCCTACAATTAATCTTGTAAACAAATTAGAATTTGAAGGACTAAATCAAAAATTTAAAAGCCTTTTAATATGAGTTTAAACAAAGAAAAATTAGTAGAAGATTTGAGTAAAGTTTTTACAAGAGAACAATCGGAAGAGGTAAGCGCTGATAAGTCAATAGAAAGATTAGTTAACGGAATTGCAAGTGCTGTTGATGTTTTTGTAAAATCAGGACAAGTAAATGTTACTGTTTCGACAACAGGGTCAGCAACTGCACAAACAGGAGCCGGAACCGGAAATATAACATAGTATGCCTAAAGATATTTTATTAAATGACGATTTAGATTTACGAATAATAAACGGCGATTTTGTTGTTGGAGAAAGCACTTCCCAACATCAAAAAATGTTAATTCTGAGCGATAAAGGCGAGTTTAAAGAAGTGCCAATGCGTGGTGTGGGCTCACGCAGGTTTTTGGAAGATGACACGCCAGATAATTTAGCGAGAGAAATTCGACAGGAGTTTTATACTGATGGAATGATCGTAAATAAAATAAAAATCGAGAGTGATTTGACTATCCAAATTGACGCTAATTATAATGAATAATTATGAAAACAGAAACGGCATTAGTACTACAATCTTGGTTTGATTTGTCAAACCAATATACAGGAAGCGTGACCAATGCTTATGAAATTGCTTATGCAAATGGACGATCCATAACTGATGAAATTACACCAGGAGAAAAAATAATAATCCCCGCTAATATTTCTATCGATAATAAGGCACTTATTTTTTTACAGGGAAAGAAAATAGTACCTGCAACTGGAGCGAGAAAAGCAGATTTAGACATTTTAAATCCTGTCTTAGGAATTGGTACAATGGAAATAGAATCAACATTTATAGTGAGATAAAATGGCAAGAACAGTTATAGAAATAGAGAATAATATTTTTAATAAAATAGCTAATGATGAAAGGCTTACTGCCCTTAGCTCAGTAAGTAAAGTGGCAATATATCGACTCTTTGTTTTCGTTGTGGCTTATTCAATTTTCATTTTAGAAAATTTATTTGATACACATGAAAAGGAAATTAACGAAAAAATATTTAGTCAAAAAACTGGTCGTTTACCCTGGTACAAAACAATGGCATTGACTTATCAATATGGATTCGATTTAGTACCTGATAAAGATTATTTTGATAATGGTAATGCTTCAGATGAGGAAATCGAAGCTTCAAAAATTATAAAATATGCCGCTGTAAACGAGGCAGAAGATTTTAGTCGAATAATTGTAAAAATTGCTGGTGAAAAAGATGGAAAGCTTTCTGATTTTGATGACCCGTCGCAAGTGGAAGCCATAGAGGCATATTTTGAAGAGATAAAAGTTGCAGGAACAGATCTTACAATTATTAATTATAAAGCAGACCAGTTGTATTTAAAGATGCAAATACAAAGGGATGTCCTTATCCTTGATCAAAACGGGATGAGTAAATTAAATGCTAATTACCCAGTCGTGGATGCTTTAAGGCAATTTATGAAAGAATTAGATTTTAATGGAAAATTAAGATTGTCGGCCTTAGTAGATAAAGTGCAATTAGTGCCGGGAGTAATTGATGCAACTTTAATAGGCGCGCAAAGTTCATGGATTGATCCTGATCTTAACGGTTACGGAGTGCCTCAGCCAATTTTCATATCCAAAGTAGCTGAAAGTGGATATTATGAGATAGTAACCTTTGATGATATTGAGTATGTGGTTTGACATTAATTGGGACGTCTTGGTGGTTAACCTGACACCCACTTTTTTGCGAAAACCTGCACTAATAGCATATGCAAATGCATTAGTTAGTCAAGTACAATCATTGCATTACAAATGGTATAATTGGCGAATAGATAACATTTATAAGATTGAGCACACTTGGCAAGTATGCTATTTAAGAGGTTCTCTAAATGACAAATTTGACCCAATAGAGCGGCGCATTTACATTGGTAATGGCTTGCTGTATGAAACGCAATATATATTCACAGAAGCTGAAGAGCAAGACGTTTGGCTCGAAACAGAATCAGAACCGGAAACTATTTGGCTCAGAACTGAATCAGAAACGGCTGACACAGGTTTGGACTTCATTGTTTATGCTCCCGAAGAAATCTACAAAACTCAGTTAGATGCATTACATGCACACGTTAAATTTTATAAAGCTGGCGGAAAACGCTATAATATTTTTATAGATGAATAAATCAAATTACATACTAACGGGGGGATATCCATTAAAAGCCGAAAGATTGCAGGAAATGCAAACAGCTTACCAAATATTAAATGCTTTTGGTTCTTTGGCTGGTAACTTAACTATTATTTCAGGTTGTGAAATCGTCGGAACTACTGTAAAAAATGGATTTGTCTACATAGACAATGAATTGTTAGAATTTAGAGAAGCTGATGTAAATGTAGATTCGAAAGTTACTATTATCGAAGAGGCAGTAAATAAAGCCTTTAAAAACGGTGTAGTAAAACAAGTTCATACAATACGTTATGCAACATTTGGTACTTCTGAAGTTTCTTGGCCGTGGTCAGATTTTGTCAAACCTCTTGAAACTAAATCTCTAAAAGGATTGCTCGAGGGAATTTTCACCAGGCTAATTGCAGCCGAAACCAAGTTAGAAACAATTGAGCAGGGAGCACAGAAAAATGTACAGGCTGATTGGAATGTTACCGATGTTCTTTCAGCTGCTTATATCAAAAATAAAATATCGTTCACTTCTCCATTTTTACGCAAGTCAGTATTTAATATTGGAAACGTGGGTAGCGCAGGTAATGTAAATGATACAAAAATGACTGTTTCATTCCCTACTGTAAATACTTCGAATTACATGGTTCTGGGAGCACTTCGAGGTCGAAGCTCTAATTGGAATGATGACAATGATGTGTTTTGGACTTATGGCAACGAACAGGCGACTTCTTTCGAAATATACCTTCGAGAAATAGTAGCGAACGAACAGAATTTGAAATTTTACTATGTATTAATACCACTCGACTAATGGCAACACTCGCAGAAATATACGATTGGTTTATGACGGGCAAAAAGCCAACGCAAGCCCAGTTTTGGGCAACGTTTGGAAGTTTCCGATTGAAAGGTGATTCAATACCGCAGAGCGATATAACAAACCTTTCTAATACTCTAAATGCAAAGGCTGAAAAATCCCAGTTTGATGCGCACAAAAACGACCCGAATGCACATCCTGAAATAATTACAAAAGCCAAATTTATTCAAGTGGGAGAATTGTCTATTTATAAGCATCCCACAAATGCTGACCCTGCAAAAAAATATGTACTTGAAGTAAATGACCTTGTACTTGGCTTTGTAGATCAATCTTGGATAAATGGTTATTACATCGGC
>NZ_JAMZNK010000004.1 GCF_027980145.1 Flavobacterium azizsancarii
AGTTTTACTTAATCCTTTACCATCAACTTTAAAATTAGCAAGTGTGTTATTGTCCACAAAAGAGACATCATCACCACTTACGTAAGTGAACCCATTAAAATTTTGACTATAAAAAGTTACAGGTGTATTAGTATTTGCACCTGCCTTCGTTACTTCTAATAGAGTAGGTACTTTTGGTTCTTCCGAAAATTCACTTCGAGGAACATGTTTTAAAATTTTGTTAGACCAAACAACAACGCTGTCTGATTTCGAAGTACTAACCGGAACAGCGTTTAGTTCTAACGGTTTTGCAAAATAGGTAGTACTTTGCGCTGACAAATTCAATGTGATAGCCAACAATGCAAGTAAAAAAGCTTTTTTCATTTTATTTTTTGTCTTTAATGATTAATTCAATATTTTCCTTTGATTCAGTAGTCACTTTTTGAATTGTAAAGTCACCATCTTTTAAGCTTAGCGTAACTTTGCAATTGGGGTTACTTGAATCAACCAGTGTAATACTGTCGGTTTGAAGCGGTTTTTTAAGACCTGCTATTTCGGCTTTTAACGCTTTGATTTTCTTTTTTAATTTCATGTTTTTAGATAAGATTTTATTCATAAGATGATTTTAATTGATCGTTGTCACCATTCCAATTACCACTAATAAAAGAGTCTTCGACTATTCCCATGCAGTAATCACCTCGTTCTTTTTCGGCTTCATTCTCGTTTGGTGCAACCTTAAAAACCAGTAATCCTCCAATTGGAATTATCCTGGCTTTTAAAATTAAGTTCGGGTGAGCATTCGGGTCTATTTTATGCGCATCAAATTGATCTTTTTCAACTTTTGCACCAAGCGTGTTGACAAGCTGATTAATATTGCCCTGAGGGATCATTTCATCTTTATGCCAAAAGCTAGCCCAAGAAGCCCAAAATTGAGCCTCTGTAGGTTGTAAACCAGTCTTAAACCAGTTTAATATTGTATTTATTGGAGTAGCCATTAAAGTGGTATTAGTACATAATAAAATTTCAAGTCCTGAGTATTGGCAACAATTTCTCGAAGGAAAATTTCAAAAGAAGTTGATTGTTCGTTTCCATAAGTCCAAAACACATCATTATCATCATTCCAAAACGCTGATCTTCCTCTAAGAGCACCTAATACCATATAGTTTGAAGTGCCTACGGAAGGGAAACTAACGGTCATTTTTGTGTCATTTACATTACCGGAACTTCCAACATTTCCAATATTGAAAACAGATTTGCGTAAAAATGGACTGCTTAAATCAATTTTGTTTTTAATGTATGCCGGTGATAGAATGTCAGTAACACTCCAATCGCTTTGAACGTTAACTTCTGCTCCTTCAGCAATTGTTGATAATTTTTGCTCAATAGGGGATAATTTGTTTTGCAAGTCATTTACTTGTTTTTCCAAATTATTCACAAGAGTTGTGAATGAATTAAATGTATTTTGAATTAACTTCGTTTCAAAAGGGCGTATAAAAGAACTCCAGAGCCAAGATATTTCAGCCGTTCCAAAAGTTGCATGTCGATAGGTATATACTGGCTTTTGAATAGTAATGTTTTCAAACTGGCGAATTATTTGTGTTTCAACAATGACAACAGTCGATGTCGGTGTAACGACCGCGGATTTAAACTCAAGCAGTTCTCCATCTATAAAAATGAAACCATCTTTTACTGTATTTCCAACAAGTTCACAACCTGAAATAATGGTGTAGTTACCCGCAATACTACCAAATGCGTTAAAAATTTTATATCCAGTCACAAGTTCTTGTAAACGCTCTGTTGTTAATGGATAACCTCCGGTTTGATTAAAATTTGAATTATTCATCTATTAATATGTTATAGCGTTTACCGCCTGCTTTGTAAAATTTTATATGAGCGTGTAATCCAAAAAAATCTGAATCATAAACTTCCTGAGGAACAAAAACAATAAAGTCTAATCCTGTACTTGCAGTCTCTGCCTCACTTCTGATCCAAATAATTTGACTTTCATTTTCTGTATGTAAGAATGCATTTTGCAATTCTACTTCTGTGTAGATATAAGTTACTTCATGAATATTTCCATCTCCAATCCGAATTCTTCTTTGTAAAGGGTCGAACTTATCATTTAGTGATTTTCTTAAATAACAAACTTGACCAGAATACTCGATTTTGAAAATATTTTCAATTCGCCAGTTAGACCATTTATAGTGTAGTGAACCAATGGGAGTAACTAATGCCTGAACATATTTTACTAGGTTTTGTTTTCTCAAAAATGTAGGTAGCAATAATATGCTTAGTCTATTGAAATCAATTTTAAACCACATACTCAATATTTTCAAATGTTACAACATCAAAGTATCCCGATACAGGAATTTTTGAGATAGAAAAAGGTTGTGGCAAATCATAATCATTTATGAGAGGATTAATCCATGCACTTTGAGCGCTTATAATTGTTGCGTCCAAGACACCTGCTACTTTCTGTAATTTGTCGACTAATGCTGATAATCTTAAATCACCATCAAACGGGAGTTCTTTCATATATTCTGATATGGCTTCAATAACAGGATAATTGGCATTTCTTATGCTCATACCGTTTTTATCCAATACCAACACATCTCTTTTAATTTGTATGTTTAAATACAATTTATCAGGTCTGTAATTGACAACTGTTGTAGACACGCCTGCCCATTTGATCTCCTTTATGTAAGCTTCAAAAGTTTCCTTTTGCTCTGGTCTTATTGGTGACAGTTTACCTGATGTTTCACCTGCAATTTTAATAATTACACGACTGTCATTTTCAGATTCTCCAACAGCTGCGTACTTAATTATTTTGGAAATTTCTATTTCTTCAGGCTTCGCCATTGAGTTATCAAAATAATCACGGTCTTTAACTAAATCGAAACCATCTTGATATTTTAATGCCATTGTACGATACCACGGTAATGTACCCGATTTTTGATTTGCTAATTTTTCGTCAACTTCCTTATTGTGAAGATCAAATAAGGCTTCCAAAGCCCAAATTGAAAAGGAAACAACATATACCAATAATCTAAAAATTGCGGTTTTACTTGTTGAATTTAAACCTTTAAGATTTTCGTCAGAGGCTATTTTATCCAACATTTCTTTTTGTATTACTTCTATTTGTCTTGCCATTTTTATATAACTATAAAGTCATTTCCAATTATCATTGCCCCAATTCCAGAAGGACGGACTAACAAGTTGTCTGAGCTGCCTGTAGCAACTATTTGTTGTTTATTTATAAAATAGTCAACCAATTCCTGAACTATTAAAGTGCTTTTTACGACTTCTATTTTTTGAGAAGGTTTAGTATTATCAGTTATTGAAATACCGTTTAAAACAGCCAATTCAATAACAGTTAAAACGTTCCCGTTTTCCTGTATCGCTATGTCAAACAGGTTTTGATTATGTTGAGCGATTGATTGCATTTTTTTTAAGTATTCGGTTTTCTTTTTTTAATTCGCTTATCTCAGCTTGTTGAAGTTTAATTTTCCTGTCTTTCAATTTCAATTCTTCTTCCAACATGGAAATTTTTCGACATAATATATTTTCAAATTCCTTATAACGGTCTTCATATCTCGTTTTCAGGTCGTCCAAAATTTGTTTGTAATGACTTGAAAGTTTTATGTCGTTATCAATTGAGGTAGTCTCAGCGGTGTTTTTTGCTTGAAGTATTTCGACTTTCAATCTTTCTATTTCCTGTTTGTTTTTGCTCCTTGCAAAAAGAAATGTAAAATATCCAGTACCTCCGATTACTGTAATTAATGTCGATATAATTGAAATTGTTTGATTCATTTAAACATCATTTAAAAACTGATTAAACCTCTTTTTAACACTTAAAAATTGCTGCGCATTCACTAATGTGGTTGTGTTCCCAGTTCCGCTTGTTGTAGTAACCAAAAAACTCATTTCTCCTATAGCAGTTAATAAATCAGAGATCAGCCCTTTTAAGGTTTCGTTTTCCTTTTTAAGTAAAAAGCCGGATTCACTTATTTTAAATTCGACTTCATTGATTTTAAGATCTAAACTTTCAATTTCTGAGTAAGCTTCAACATATAATCTTTTCAAGTCTTCATTTATAGGACTTACAAGGACTGAACTGCCAATAGCCGGAAATAGGAAAAACTTATTCTTGTTTCCATCAATTACTGATGATAATTGTACGTCGGCATATTTAATTTGATCATCCGACACTGTACAAGTTCCTTGTTTCTTGTCAACCGATATAACTTCGACAGGAAAAGTATCGACATCTCTTTTTTGAAGCTTTCTGAAAGCATCTTGAAGTTTTTTATCCATTACAAACGATTACCTATTGTTACTTTTCTTCTAGCTCCTCCAGTTCCAAAAGTGGTAACTACTTTTTTTATAAAGTAATTACCCTCACGATTTGGATGTTCACTATCGATAAATTTCGCCTTCATTCCTCTAGTTGCGAACGGAATTAAAAAACTCGTCACATCACCATCAAAACCATCATATTTTAGCTTTTCGATTTCAGCTTTTGCCATTTCCTCAAGCTTTTTCATGTCTGAAATTACAGATGTATGGTATTCTCTTTGTTCGCCATCAGGGTCGCCAACCTCTATACTTTGCCTTTTATTTTTGGCATCGATATATGTGTATTTAATTTTAATTTTCCTGTCTTCCTTGCTCTTAAACTCAAGGCTGTTTTCGACAAGATTAAAATTCAAATCATAAAGTACAGTTTGACCTATATTGGTAAGTTGTTGTAAACCACAATAGAGTTTGCCATCATCTGTAATAAAAACAGACATTAATAAATCCTTTTTTAGACTTTCTAAAACTTGAGCTCCATTAGCATTTCTTATAATCCACTTATCCAACTGAATACTTGGAATTCGATCAGCTAATTCGACTGGAGTATCTTTCACAACCTCTTGAAGAATTTCCTTCATTGTTGTTTTTTCCCATGTTCTGGTAATATTTTTTCGCCTGAGCAACCAAATGGCATCTTCGCAATGTATTTCTAGTGGGGTCTTAGGACTAATTTTCTTCACATAACCAGTAAACTCAACACCTGAATATTTACCTTCATAGCCTAAAGTAATTGTAACCGGATCACCAACTTTAATTGCATTTTCAGTGTATTTTTGCTCGCCATTTTGTTTTACTTTAAATCGAGTGGGGAGCTTAATAATGGCGGTATCACCCATATCTTCGACCGATTTTGTTATTTCAATATCATTTACAGCATTGAATATAAAATCGCCTATTTCAACCTTTCCTTCGAGTATAAACATTATGTCAATAGATTAATTTTGGTTTTGTCCTTTTCGTTTAAATCAGCGAAGAAATCAGTATCGCTAATTGCTTTAATTGAGTATTTCTGTAATCCGGATTCTCCTATCATTTCATCAAATTGGATATCTTCAATTACTAAACTTCTAATCCCGAAAAGCTCAAAAAAGGCATTTTCCTCGACTTGTAGCGCATCATTAATATCTACTAATTCATTTAACGATTTCACTTGATCAGAAGGATATAACTCCGGATCATATTTGTCGACACAAACACCTTTAATTGATATTACATAATCATCTGTATTGATATATTCTTTTACAGTTCCCTTTTTGTATTTTCCAACGGTGACAGTTTTTACAATTGTTTTTGTCAATCCTATTGAGACAAGAGGCTCGTTTGGTAACATAAATATTTGACCTTTATAGGAAAGTTTCAATTGCATGAAATACTTCGCTCCCAAAAGTTGTTTTGAGTTTATACTGCTCAAATCTGGTAAACTATACTTTTTTTTATTTTTTTTCCACCAAATGGGGAAATGAGGTCCAACATAGTCAACGGCAGCCCTTACAAGTATTTCTTTTATATTAAACTGAGCCATTAGTCTGTTTGCATTTGATTTACACTATTTACTGCTCGCAAAAGCATTTCTTGAACTTTTTCACCTAAACTTTCAATACCCTTTTCAGTGCTTTCAACAAAGATTTTAGTGTCGTCTTGAAGCTTTTGTATATTGATCGTTATGTGAGTCATCTTTGATCCTCCGGAAACAATCGTATCTTTTTTTGCTTTTGAATCCTGATCTTTTCGTGCTCCGGCAGCAAGACCTTTGTTTTTTGTCAGATAGTCGTCGTAAGCAGAGGTTCCTCCTTTTTTTTGAGCCCCCGCATTACTAAATCTGTCTTTTAAGGCTTGAAAATCTTTTTTTATTCCGTTGGTATCAACCTTAATTCCAACCTGACTAAATTCATTTTTTGCTTTTGATGCGCTATCAACCATTTTTTTATAACCGTCTGTAATAGCTCTTTTTCTGGCTTCAACATCTCCATTAATCTGAGCAATCATTTTTTGATTATCTGTTGAATCACCCATTCCCACAGCTTCCTTGAATTTATACCAGCCAAGTTTTATTTTATCGATTCCGATCATTAGGTTATTTACAACTGATGTAAATTGATATTTTGCCGAATCTGTGAATGTTTGCCAAAGAAATTTTGCTCCGTTCACAGTATGTTTCCAACTTTCGCCCCAACCACTAGTATATTTTGTGACCATCCCAATGACCATAATCAAAGCCATAATTCCCAATACAATCCAAGTAACCGGATTTACAAGCATTAAGGCATTAAAAATACCAATGGCATTGTTCCATAACCACCACGCTGCAGTTAATACCATAATTTCTCTGGCAAAAGGACTTAAAATATCAATTATAGTTGTCAGTCCTACAGTTAACCAATTAACAACAACCAAAACACCGATCATTACATTTCCAAAAATTCCCAGAGCATTACTTGCATCGTTTACTCCAAAAGCCACCCTTAAAAATTCACTTAATGCTATAACGACTGGTTTGATCATTTCAAAAAGTATTGAAAACCATTCGGAGATATAGGATAAATTGTCACTTAAAAAAGCTAAACCAAAACTCAGAATTGTAAGCGCTCCCGTAAATATTTCACCGGATTCGCCACCAACGGCTACTAAAAAAGTATTCCATTGATCGCCAAGATTTGATATTTTACCACCTAAAGTTTGGGATATAGCTTCCATCGATCCTGCGACGCCTTTCATTTGTCCGTATTGTAATAATGCGTCAGTAATGGCATCTGAATTATTTTTTACTTCTTTTGTTACTCCTTTAAAAGAGAGCTTAACCATATCTCCACTTTTAGACGCTTTAATACCAAACTCTTTTAAACGTTCAAATTCGCCTGTTTGAGCATCTAGCATTGCTTCAGTTAATTGATCAAAGCCTTTTCCTTGTGACGATGCTAAATCTCCCAGCTTTGTCAGTTCGTCTTGTGTGGGCAGAACACCCCGATTGACGAGCTTAACAAAAGATCCGGTTAACTCATTTAAGGCAAATGGAGTTTTCGCAGCAAAATCATTCAGCATTGTTAATGCCGCAGCTCCGACCTTATCAGATTGAAACGTATTGATTAAAACAGCATTAAATTTTTCATATTCACTCCGGGCTTCTATTACTTTGTTGGTAAATGACCAGACGGCAGTTAGAGCAAAAACACTGGCTATTACACTTTTTAGTTTTGTTAACGTGTTAGAAAGACTGGAGGAAGTAGCTTGAACCTGATTAAGGTTATTATTTAAACCTCGTACATTATTTGCAGTTTGCCCGACTGATGCTGCGATCTGATTAAGCGCATTACTTGCATAATTTTTTAAGTTTACAATAAATGTGTAGGCGTTCATAATTGGGATGATTCTTTTTCTTTTGTCCTTATATAATGCAGATTTTGAACTTCTTCACACCATGATTTATCATTTAGTTTATGAGGATTTCTGATGTGCATGTAGTACTTCAAATAGGCATCTAAGAGCCTAATGTCAATAAATATTACTCCTTCTGAATTAGTTCTTACCAATTCAAAAGATGAGGCATCATTTCTATCAATGACTGCCTCATCTAAAGCTTTTTTAGCGAAGCAACTTTTTTGTTTTGTAATTTTTCAATTGCTTGATATAGTGGCATTCTTACTGAAGCGTCATCTCTATCATTAAAAACTTCATCTTTTTCAAGACAGATTGCTTCAAACAGCTTTTCTTGCGTTACAAAAGCTTTCCCACTTGGGTTTTTCTTTTCTGCAATTTTGATATCATTACGTGTAATCATTCTAACTTTGCACTTAAAATCCCCAACAGTAATAATTGAATTATTTCCCTCTGATTTAATTTCGGGATCGTCATAATTGAAAAAGTCTTTAATCTCATTTCTCGCTGGTAAGAAATACTCGTCGTTAGTCTTGATTTCTTCATCTCCTCCAATGAATAAAACATTAATCAATTCTTCGCCAAAAGCAAGATTCCCATTGGACATTGCATTAAATGCACGTTTGTAATCTTTCATTTTAGGCTCTCTTAGATAAGCTGTTTTATCTTCAACTGGCAGCTCATAAACACCTCCGTATTTAGCTTTCCAATCGTTAATCTGTTTATCGTCAATGACGATTTTTGCATCTTTTGTGTTCATAGCTTTTGTTTGTTTAAAAAAAACCATTCTTTCGAAAAAGAATGGTTTTTGAATGTTTGAGTTTGTTTAATTTATTGTTGATGCTTAATATCCAAGAAAATGATAGGTAATTCTACAAGCATGTTTTGATCTCCCTGTTTCATTCCTTTTTTGTATTCTTTAACCTCACAACTTCTTAGTACATCTGTGACAGTTGCACCTCCGTCATTTGGTGTAAAACTCCAAATCACATCGAAGTTTAAGGCTAGAATATCATTGTTAGGGGCATCCTTGATCATTGCTTCAACCTCACTTTGCCATAAGACAATTTTACCTTCAAAGTCTTTATTACCTCTAACAATTTTATGACCTACAGTTCCACGACCACGTAAAACTGTTTTTTCTTGTTTAGCGGTGTATTCAATTTCATCAACACCTTCAATAATTCTGCCACCAACAGCGATAGAAATATCATTCCAAGAGTAATTTTTACTAGTATATTCTGCCATTATTCAAGTGTTGTTGTGAATCCTATGTTCACAGTTATGAAATCACTATAACCAACAGGCAATAACTGAAGCTGAACATCCATATTGTTGCTTGTTAAAACATCTTGATTTTCATCTATGAATGCCTTAACTCCTGACAGTTCTCCAGTTTCAACCATAAGACCTCCAATTTGGCGTTCTATAGAGTTTTGCCAACCTTTTAGAATTGCCGGATGTACAGTTCCTGATTCCGTTACCGGAATTTCATCCGAAAGCTCTTCTACAAGAGTGGTATAAGCGATTAAAATTGCTTTGTCCATTACTAAACCACGTGCAAGACTATTGAAATCGTCAGTCGATTTTGTTAATGTTTTATCTCCAGTGAAGAAAAATCCGGACTTATTTGCAAAGCTTCGTAAGAATGTATAATTCTTATTATCGATCGCATCCCAAGCGGTGTCTAATGTCGAAATTGGTTCGCCATTTGTAAAATATGCTGCGAAAGGTTCTACAGCTCCATCTTTGACACGGGAAATTTTTCTTTGAGCTGGAATGCTTGCCAGTCTCCCTAAAGCCAAACCTATTGATGCTTCCTTAGATCCATCATTGTTCGCAATTACAATTGAAACTTTATTGTAATCAGTTGTCGAATAATCCTTAAGGCTTGAAACGTCACCGTCAAATTTATTTCCTGAGATCAGAATACGTACTGGAAAATAACGATCACTAAAGTCCTGTGCTAATGCCTGAGCTTTAACAACAGCTAAATGAACATCACTATCAAGTCCGTTAGTAATTGTTTCAGTTGTTCCGGATTTCTTTAAAAGACCTAAGATTCTGATTTTTCCTTTTGCATCAGAAAGTAACTTCTTTGCATAATTTTCTGTTAAATCAGCCTGATTTTCTAGTGTGATTGTCGACGGAACTAACATGAACCAAAGTTCAGCGCCTTTTTTAGCTTCATCATAAAAGCCTTTAATCTGATTGTATGCAAAGGCGTTTGTTCCAGTTTCTGAAATACCCAAATTTTGAGCTTCTTCAAGCGAAAAAATTTGATAAGAATTTCCGATAGTAACTTTGTTTGATCCGGTTACAGTTGCACCAGTCAAAACGAATCCTGGTATTTTTTGTACATCAGATTGTAATTGCCCTAAACCGCTGTTAGAGATATTAAATTTTATATTTGGTAAACTCATACTATTTTAAAAAATTTAAGTGCTAAGCCAATTATAAAACCAACCAATAAAGCTACAAACAAATCAAAAAGGGTATAGCCTGTTTTGATGTCCGTTTTAGATTGATCGGCTTTTTCTTTTAACCGGTATTCCTTTTCGAGCTTACTTTTTATTTTCGCAGCAATTGCGAGACTATCGCACGTTGCGGTGATAACAATACCATCAGGAACAATTTCGATTTTAGCGGTAGCATTACCGTTTTTCTGAGTAAAGACTTTTGGCTTTTGAAGGTTATTTAAATCAGGTTTAAACGATAAGTCCGAAACAGGAATCTTTAAACTTGTCTCTGATTTTGGAGCGTAAACAATTGTGTCTTTGTAGCTCACAATGCTTTCTTTTGTCGTTTCGATTGTTGTGTCAACTTTTTGAGATTCCTGCCGTTTAGAACGACAGGAAGTCAAAAAACAAAAACAAACGAACGCTATTAACAGTGTTGTTTTATACATCTTTGTATTCTTTAATTGCATCAAAACTTGGACATGCTTTGTGAACATTTGGAAAATCTCTATGTCCTTGAATCTTTGCGAGTGGAAATTTTAATTTTAGTTCTTTTAATTTCTTTAAAAGAGTAGCTTTCTGCGCTAACGTTCTGTTATCCGTCGGAATGTTTTTTTGATCAACTCCTCCGATATAAGAAATATTAATAGATTGACTATTGAAGCCTTGAACACCGTTTGAAACTTGTTCAATGGGTAACAATTGGACTAATTCGCCATCAGGTTTAATAATAAAGTGATAGCCGGGCATTTTCCAGCCTAATTGATTTTTCCAATAGCTTTGAATTGCGCTAATGCTCGTATTTTGAGAAGTCGCTGTACAGTGCACGACTATAAACTTTATATTTCTGGGCATAATTATTTTTTAATATTTTGAGTTGCTGCTACCCCTGAAGGTGATGCTGGATCTTCGTCAGAATCTTCGTCGAGATCAACTTCTATTAAATTTGAATTTTTTACTGTTTTCACTTCTTTGTCTTCTAAAGTTTCTCCATGATTTGAAGCAAACTTTTTAACGTCAAAAAGAAAACCATCTGAAGTAAGATGTATTTTTTTCTTCTTAGGGTTTTCAATAAAGTGATTTTCGACTTTTTCAAGAAATGCTTCATCAATATGAGAAGCATTCGTTTGTATGTTTTTTTTAGGCATCTTAGTTTAAAATTGCTCCTAGATATTTAGGATTGGTTGCACGAATGTTTCCTACCAAAGCTCTTTGAGCAAAAGAGATTTCATCTGCCTGAGTTGCTGCCGTCGCCAAAGTTTCATAAACTTCAGTATCTCCAAAACATCTGAAAACTTCGTCGGAGCACCATGTAAATGAGCACATCTTATCACCAGCTTCTAAAACAGAACCAAAAGGTTTTTTAACTCCGGCAGATGTATAAATTGCATTTTTGTTGTAGCGATGAACTTTGAAACCATACATGGTATTCGTATTCAAAATTTCTTTATGCAGAGCTTTATCTTCTTTCTTAATTTTTGCCATGTGTTCGGCAGTTAGGCAGATATTTAGATTATCGTAAATATCTAATGCATTATAGAAAGCTTCTAAGTCAATAATTGCATCAAGGACAGATCCAGCACCAACGGTTTTTATTTTATTAAAAGAATTGTCTGAAGCTGGCGCCCATGCAAAAGCAGCTCTTAATCCAATGTTTTTTGCTAAAGCCGTTTTATGACGCACTAACACAGATTGACGTTTATTATAAGACAACTCAATTTCTTGAAGTTTTCTGTGTCTGGTTCTTTCTGTTGAATATGTTCTTAATAAAACCTCGTTTGGAATATCAGTGATAGTTGCCAACGGCAAATCATCTTCATTACCCGCAAAATAATCTTCATGAACACCCGGCTCAATACCTGCTTCAGCAAGATGCAATTTATTGTTTTCTACATGCTCTGATTTATCAGTAGATGCAAAAACAAAACTATTATTTGGGATTGGATTCTCTTGGATACCTGCTACCCATACTTCTTTTTGTAAACCTGCCATTTATATTTTTTTATATGATTATTATTTGTTTTTACTATTTAGCTTCAGGATGCCTCACTCCGGCAGCATAATCTTTTGCTAACTGTGTGTATTTTGCTGCATCTTCATCTCTGATTTTACCAAGTTTAACGGGATCATGTTTTTGCAGGTAATCAAATGATTCTTTTGAATCGCCCACAACACCAGTACCATTTTTAGCATTTAAAACGACTTCTTTGATTTTTGAATGATCTCCTGACTGAGTGTTTTGTGCTTCCTTGTCCGCAATAAGTTTACTAAGAATAACTTTTTGACCTGCTGGATCTTTTTCATAAGCGGATAGCTGAACAGCTTTTAATCCGTCAGGCAATAAACCTAATTCAATGACCTTTTCAATCAATTGAGTACCTTCTTCTTTTGCGGCATCAGAAATTTGCTTTTCAAGTTTAGCAACCTTATTGTCAGATGTCTCTTTGTCAAGTTTGATTTTCTTAATCTCGTTTAATAAAGATGATTCATCAGCATCATGACTTAATGATAATGCAAGCGCAATAGTTTTTAAATGTGACATATTTTCGTTTTTATTAGAATTTACTTTGTTTAATTTGACAGGGTCAAATCCATATTTAGAAAGCTTTAGGGCATCATCATTTCCGCCAATTGGAACGATCGAAATTTCTACGAGTTTAGATTTGGTTACAGTTGCATAAAGCTGACCTTCTAAAATCAGTTCAGGATCCATTGATGTCTCAATTACATCGGCATATATTGATGACATTCTCAAATAACCTCTTTGAACTTTCCCTGCTATTTTTTTTGCAAATGGATCTTCTTCGTCAAATTCAATTGTTGCTATTAACTCAGTTCCTTTTACAATTAAAGCAATACATCTTCCAACAACTTCGCTTCCTCTGCTTTCATCATCCTTATTTTCTCTTGTATGTATGTATAAAACAACTGGATTTCGCAAATACTGTTTATAGTCGATACCGCTTGTTAGAACCCTGAATTTATATTCATTTACATTTTCTGTATTAACTACAAAGTCGTGTGTCATTGGCAATAATTTTATGTATTTCTTAATGTTTGATGAGGCAAAATTGGAGCGTTTTTGAAGTAAAACAAAATAGCGAATCAATGGTTGTACAAAATCAAAACAACCATTGTATCAAAACTTTACAGCCATTGGAGAGTGAATTTTTATAGCCTTATTATATATCGAAATTTGCTCTATGACAGATCTAATTTTAAACAAAACAGGCGATTTAGATATTCAAAATGGGGATATCATGATTGGTTATTCTGACAACCAACATCAGGAGCATATTTTATTGGCAAACAAAGGAGATTTTAAAGAGTTTCCTGAATTAGGCGTTGGCATCAACAATATGTTGAATGAAGATGATTTTATGCCTTTTTTGATTGATGCTAAAAAGAATCTTGAGTATGACGGAATGAAAATTAATAATATAAAGTTTGAGGAAAACGGAAACCTAAACATTGATGGCTACTACAAATAAAACTAAGGGTAGAATGACCGCTGCCGAAAGTGATTACAAAAAAAGTCAAGCAAAAGACCTGTTTGTCAAAGGTTTTTCTTTGACAAACATTTCTGAAATACTTGGAGTGGGCGTAAAAACACTATCCAACTGGCGTGAATTACATGACTGGGATAATGAGAAAGAATTAAATAGTATTCGTCCAAGCGAAATCAAAAAACTGATTTTACAATACGTGCTAGATATCCGTGATGGTAAAAAGCCAGCTCATAAAGCGGATGATTTAGCAAAAATATCTGCTGCGTGGGATCGAATGGATGACGATCGAAAAAAAGCAGTTCATACAATGGAGAGCTTTGACGGTTTTAGTCAGTTTATGATTGTTTTGGCAGGAACAAATACAGGTAAAAAGCGAGATGAAATCCTAGAATTATTGCAAGCTATCAGAGTGTTTTTTGATAAGTACGTAAACGAACTTGTAAGCAATGACTAAGACAGAACTAAAAGAGGCATTAGAAAAGTACAATAGAGAGTCGAAAAGAATTCAGTTACTTTCTGCTCATTCTCTATTTAAAGAAACGAGTGCTGAGCAAGAAGCAAGAATTAAACACCTTTTAAAGCCTGAAAACTATCTAGAGTTTTTTGAATATTACTACGGTGTTAACTCCGGTTTAGCTTTGGCAGATGCACCATCTGCCAAATTTCATCTATCAAGCTATTTAGAACTGTTTAGAAACCCTTTAATCAAGCAACAACGTCGTTGGTTTCGTGGAGCTGCAAAATCTATTCATACCAATGTTGGAAACCTTACACATCTTAAAGAAAACAATGAAGTTAATTTTGGATTAATCATAGGACGTACACTTGATGCAGGAAAGTTGTTGCTTTCTGATGTTCAGATGCACCTAGAAAGTAATGAACGGTACATTAAAGATTTTGGTATGCAAATGCAATATGGCTCTTGGGCAGATGGACAATTTGAAACCAATGATAAAAAAATGTTTAAGGCTTTAGGTTTGAATCAACCTTTTAGGGGATTACGTAACAATGCAAGTCGACCGGACTTTGCTTCTATGGACGATTTGGAAGATAGAAAGCAAGCCAAAAACGTTGAGATAACGAAAGAAAACGTTCAAAAATTAACTGGTGATTTAGGGAAGGCAGGTCAAAAAGGTCGTTTTCGTCAGGTCATGGCAAACAATTATATTGTTAAAAACGGAATAGTCGATGGATACGCAGAAAAGAACAAGAAATCGCCAAACTTTAAGATTAGTACGGTAAATCTTTGTGATACCAATTTTAAACCAAGTTGGGGAGAAAGATACACGGTACAGGACTGTAAAGACATTGTAAACGACACCGATTACCACACAAGTCAAAGAGAAGATTTTAACAACCCTGTTGAAGAAGGAAAACGAATTAAAGCAGAATGGATTCGATATAAAAAAACTCATGGCAATCAAATTTTTAACGGTCTCATTGAATTTTGGGATTTGTCATATAAAGATGGTGGCGACTTTAAGGCAGGCGGAGTTGTGTCTTTAGAAAAAGGTAGAGCCCATGTTTTAGAAATATTTAATCAACAAATAGACCGACCTACAGCCATGAATATGCATTATGAGTGGCAACAAAAATACAATGCTAAAGGAATGTCTATTATATCTTATTACGACGCAACTGCTGCACAGGAAATTGTTTATGAAACTGATTGGCTTATTGCATGTGAAGAAAACAATGCCTGTGATATTCCAATTCCGGATCACGCTTCAGGAGATAAACATGATCGGATTGATGCTACATTAACGAGCACATTTATGAGAGGTTTAATCACATTTGATGAGCGGTTAAAAGACACCCTTGACATGGAAAAAGCTGTCGAACATATTACCGCTTTTGAAAAAGGTTGTAAAACTCCGGATGATATACTTGATGTACTCGAACAATGCGTAAGAAAAGGGAGATTACTTTTTGGCTATTCTCAAAAAGAGGAAAACACTACAAAACCACTAATAGGCAAAAGAAAAACTACAAGACGAGTATGACACCACGTAAAGAATTATTCATAAAAGTAAAAGAAGCATTGGCAAAACTGCCTGAGCTAGAATTGATCGATTTACAGCGAAAACAATTCGCTAATGGAAAAGAAAATTACCCGAGTTATTTCACTGCTGCTTTAATTGAAATAAAGTCAATTACATGGGCAATGATGGTCGAACAGAAGCAAGAAGGGAAATGTACTCTTGATGTTACTTTTTATTGTAAAGACGGATGGATGGATCAATATAACAATACCGCAGATCCTGAACATGGACTAATTGAAATTGATATTATTGACAAAATTGTCGAGATACTTCAGGAGTTTCAAGGGGATCAATTTAAACCATTGAATCTTATTAATGAAGAACCTGTAGAAGAGGGGGACGAAATCATGAGTTATAAATTATCATTTGAAACCTCAATTTATAGGTCTGTAAATCCAAAATATATCTTTAAAAAACTCAAAATAACTAAATAATGTTTTTAGAAAAAACCGAATTAAAAACCGTAGGTGTTGATCAGATCATTAATACAATTATCAACAATGATGATTCTATAGTCGTTGAAATTATTGACGAAAATATTGATTTGATGGCAAACTACTTATACCAATATTATGATACTGAGCTAATCTTTAAGGCTACAGGCGAAGAAAGAAGTAAAACGTTACTAAAGCATTTAAAGGGATTGGTTATTCATGATATATATATCCGTCGAACAAAAGACGTGAATGAAGCTGCGAAAGTTCGTGCTGATGAAGCGCTGCTTTGGCTCGAAAAGGTTGCCAGCGGAAAAATAAAACCAAAGCTTCCAATTAGAAATGAGGATACTGATGGAGATGGAGTACCAGATAAGCCAGCAACCTTCTTAAAACTTGGTAGCCGTAAAAATTATCCTAATGGCTGGTAGTTTAGAAGAATTGCAAATTTTATTGAATAAAGCGGCAAAGGAAATACCTGATAAAGCTTTAAGAATAATTGGCGTTGAAGGCATCAAGTTTATAAAGAAAAACTTTCGTGATCAAGGCTTTAACGATACAGGCGTCACGAAGTGGCAAAAAAGAAAAACCACCAACAAAGACGGTAGGGATTTAACGAGATACACAACCAATAGGCGTGGTAGTGCCGGAAGTGCAACCAAGTTTGGAATGAGAAATGCTGATAGAGCAATTTTAGTTGGACATGACACCGGAGGAGATAAACTAATAAACTCTTTTAAATACAATGTCATAAAAGCAAGTAACCAAGTACACTTTCAAACCAGTAAAAAATATGCTGCTCGTCATAACGAAGGTCTCGATGGAATGCCTAAACGTCAATTTATGGGAAAGTCAAGATATTTAGATAATCAAATAAGTCTAAAAATAAAAAATGAATTAGACAAACTCTTAAGATAATATGAAGTCAATTTTTAATAAAATACAACAGACAGCGAAAAAGGCTGTAATAAATAGCAGGGTAAACTTTTCAGGAAATGCATTAGGCAAAAAGGTAAGTTTATCAAGTAATGATTCTGAAAATATAAATAAAATCACCAATTTAATGGTTGACGTTATTAGACGTCAACGTCGCTTATGGCGAAAAGAAATTAATGATTGGCAAGCGGCACGTTATGCATTTTATCAAGCAGAAATCCCGAGATTTTATCAAATGCAGGAAGTATATGATGATATAATGCTGGATGGGCACTTAACTGCGGTTACAGAGGATAGAACCTTAAGAACAACAAATAAAGACTTTGCCTTTGCTATTAACGGAATAAAAGACGATAAATTAACAGAGTACATCAAAGATCAAGAATGGTTTGATGTTGTATTAGAACAGGCTCATATGTCTACATATCGAGGAGAAACTTTTATTTGGATTAAAGACTTTTTAAAGGGGCAAATTAATGAAGTTGAAACGATTGATCGCGGTTTAATTATTCCTGGACAAAAGATACTTTTAAGTGATATCAATGGTAATTCCGGTTTGGATATTTCAGAAGTTGACGACGTTTTATTATATGCTAATTTCTACAGCAATATTGGAATACTTGAAAAAGCAGCAGTATACACAATCTTAAAACGCCATAGCTGGGGAAGTTGGGATGAGTTCGAGGAATTATTTGGTGTACCGATTAGAATTGCTAAGATAGCCTCCCAAAGTGAAACTGTAAAAAATGAAGTAGCTGGTTGGCTTGAAGAAATGGGTAGTGCACCTTACGGAGTTTTCCCAATTGGTACTGAAGTTGAAATTAAAGAAAATTCCAAGACTGATTCGTTTAATGTCTTTTACATGAAAATACAGGCTTTAGATAAAGAACTTTCTAAGTTGATCTTGCACCAAACAATGACAACTGAAAATGGTTCTAGTAGGTCGCAAGGAGAGGTTCATGAAAATACACTTGGAGAAGTTATAAGTTCAGATAGAAAAAAAATGTTGTCATTCTTAAATAAAAGAGTTGTTCCGGCAATGCGGAAGTTAGGTTATAAAATTCCTGACAATGCAAAAATTATCATCGAAAAAACGATCGTAGCAAAAGATCAAATTGACATTGATGGACAACTAATGTCAAATGGATATGTACTTAAGCAAAGCTATATTGAAAAAATTTATGGTGTCGAAATTGAGAGAATGCCTTCAGAAAACTTTACGAAAGAGACGTTAAATTCGGGAAAGGCTTAAGCCTGCTAAAATTGCACTATCGTTCAAAATGTTGTGATTCTGATCACAAAGCAGTAGAATTAAAGAATGATGGTATTTTTAGTAGGCTTATCGAAAGTTATATTCGCGAAATATTTAATAGTGTGTCTGGAGGAGGAAGTAAAGGAGCTATAAACCAATTGTTAAAACACTATTTTGATCATTTAAGTGAAGGTTTAAATGTGGGATATAACTCCAGTTCTGTTTTTTATGATGAAGATCTTGCACTTGCTTTAAAAAATGATATAGCATTATTTTCTGCTTTTAAAGAATCCAGCTTCAGAAAACTATTAGAATCCTTTTTGACCGAAAATAATGAAGTCGTTCCGTGGTCAAAATTCAAAAAGAAAGCTTTAGAATTAAATATCGAATACAACGAAAGATATTTAAAAACTGAATATCATCACACCGTTGCAACAGCAAATAATGTCGAAAAATGGAAGAGTTTTGTAGCTGATTCAGATTTATATCCAAACTTAAAGTATAACGCAATACATGATTCCAGAACCCGTGAAAAGCATCGTGTCTTAGATGGCTTAATTTTACCAATTAATCACCCGTTTTGGAAAGATCATATGACGCCAATTGACTGGGGCTGTCGATGCGATGTCGAGCAAACAGATGAAGATCCTAGTGATGTTATACCGGATTTTGAAGCTAAAGCCAGATTTAAAAACAATGCCGCTTTAAGCCAAAAGATATTTGGCGAAATAGTCTATAAAGAGGTTTTAAATAGTAACGAAATCAAAGATGCCGAAAAAATGGCTTCTAAGTTAATTGAAGATATTTCTTAAAGAAACTGAAATAATGTTGGTTGTGTAGATTCTGCAGGTTTAGAATTATCATTGTAAATCCCTTCGTATTTCACTATTGCTTCAACAGTTCTGTTTGCTAAAAAGGATTTATTGCCAACTTCTTCAATGATCGCATCAATACGCCATTTCGGATTTTTTGCCTGTAGATCGTAGAAAAGTTTTCTTACTTGGTTGTTTCTTTCGGTAAGTCGTTCTTTGCGTGTCATAATGGCAAAGATAAATAAGTTAATTATAATTTTCACATAAAAGAAGCCACTTTTTACAGTGGCTTCTTTTATGATTTTGATTTAAGATTTTGAAAGTAAACCTTGAATTCATCTAACGATTTATAGGTGTTATTTGTGACCGTTATATATGGTTTTCCTTTATTGAAATAAAATTTTGCTACGTCCTGACCTGTCAATAGTGAAATGTCTGAGTTACCAGAAGGACTGGTAAAGTTTTTGCTTGTTTGCCAAAATTCGACAAAAAACGAAATCAATCTTTCTTTTGATCCTGTAATTTTCAAAGATTTTATCGTATAAACATTATCGACAATGCCAATAGTATAATTGAAAACAAGGTTTGCATTTCCTGATTGAGCTATTTTATCGCCATAAATAATGGTATAAGAACCACCATCATGGAGTAATTTACTATTATCCGTTTTGGTAACAGTCATATTCATTCTATAAGTAAGGAACTCACTAATGTTGTTAGTGATATAGTTCATGTCAAAATATGTGATTTGACTTGTGAAATCGTATGGATCATTGACAACATTCTTCGCTGGATAATATGGTGATACTTCTTGAGCATTAACAAATGATACTATTAATAGGCAACTGAATATTATTATTTTCATTTTAAGTTGTTGTTTCAAGTTTTGAAAAATCATCACTGAAGTGAGTTAAAATAGCTGCTGTAAACATTCCCATAACAATTGCAAATAGTGCATCAGTTGGTTCGTCTTTTCCTTCCCAATAATGTGGTGTAACTCGTAATCTATCATTATTATCATTAACTTCAAAATGTAAAATAACGACATCAGCATATTGCTGGGCAATTGGGGTTATAAACCTTTTACCTGTGTGTGCTACATTTCTAGCTTCCCAAGTTTCTAATTCCTTCCCTACAGCTTTAAAGATTTTATCATTTAATACTTTTGCGTTTGTGGTAACAATATCAATTTTCATAAATTTTATTTTATTGGTTTAAGATAATTCGGTTATATTGAGCTTTGTAAGTTTTTAAGGTACTTTAATCCTTTAGATGTGATTTTTAGTGAGTTGCTATTCTGATCTAAGACACCCACTGCTATTAAATCATTTATAAGTGAATTAGGGTAATCCTTTGATCTGATAATTATCCTGTCTTTTTCATCTATTTGGAAAGAAAGTAATATTCTTTTTTCTTCCTCAGAAAGTATTCCACTCTCAAGTCTTTCTAATCTAGATGTTAAAGATCCATCAATCTTGTTGAGGTCTTGATATGCTTTGTTCATCTCATTAGCTTCCTTGAGTTTTTGATTTAATTGTACAACTGTGTTTTGATTAGTAATAGTCATTTCTTGGTTGCTAATCTGTAAAGATTCAATTTGATCTAATAATTCTTGTTTTTCTTTATTACCTGATTCAGCATTTTTTAGCTCTAGAACTTTTGATGCCATGTCAATTTTTTCTTGAAGAGTATTTCTTTTATCAACGTAAATATTTGCGATTCTTTGTTTTTTAGCGTAGACAAGTATTGCATCAATAACAATCATAATAAACGGAATGAAAACAGTATAAATCAGGGCTATTATTACGGGTGACCAAAAGGCACTTTTATTACAATATTCATTATTAATTACAATAATTTTATCTTCAATAGATGCATTAGAGAACATCAATATCAAAATGGGTCTCCAATTGTAAACAATAAAGGAACAAATAAAAGCCCCAACGATTGGTGTTTTTATTCGTTCCTTTGAAGAATCTATTACGCTTTTTATTAAATCTGCTATTGTCATCATTGGTTTAGTCTTAGGTCAAGCAAACATAATAAAAATAAGTAATTACTGCTAAAATTATTAACAGTGTTAAAATCAAATTACGTATTATTCTGCTGTACTTACGGTCAATTTCTTGATGTTTTAAAAGCATTTCAGCATAATGTTTGTCAATTATTTTTTGATATTGATCTATCATTTTTTCAAAGGTATTACGTTGCTTTTTATATTTTTTACGGATTTCCGTAATAGTTATTAATAATTTTAAAGTTTACTGTTTAAGATTATTTGCTATGTTTGTATCATGGATGAACCACTTTTGAAAATTTTTGATCTTGTCGTAAATTTAATTGCTAATGTAATGACCATCATTACAGCAGGTTTAGCTATTTATATATTTATTTCAAATAAAGACAAGATCAAAACGGCATTCAACTTCATTTTATCTTATTCCATTCAAATGACTTTAGCTGACTTAAGACATAAGATCGAAAAGCTAAACGATTACAAAACGACAATTCCTGAACAAAATGAAGAGATCATTAATGTCTTGCATGAAATTGAAGGTCATATTTTAGGAAATGAATATTTAAAGGATAAATTAGCTGTCCAACTCAAAAAAATCAATAATTTTACTCGTATCCGTAATCCGGTAGTTTTACTGGAGCCACAAAAAAGAAGTTTAGTAAGCGAGCTGAAAGAAAGTGTGCGAAATTTAGATCTATCAAACTTTACAGATACAATTACTTAATATATAGGAATATGAAAATAGTTTTAGTCATTAATTCAATAATTTCTCATCAGGAAAAGATTAGCAATATAATTGCGAATGGAGATGAAATCTTTTTTCTATATGATGGAAAACATAAATGGTCTGTTGATAAAATTGCTGAAGAGTACATCGATACTTATATTGTTAATTTTTACCCACAGGACGGTAATGAAAATAAAGTTCAAACACTAGAACAAATCATAGATCTAAAAATGTTTGGAAGTCCTGTTCGTATGGCAACATATACTACGAGACAATATTCAACAACTGAAGCTTATGAAACTTTTAAAGATTTATATGAAATAGTGTTTAATAAGGTTTATGGAATTGATGATATTTTCGATTCTATAATATCAGAGTTATAAAATATTTTTTTATCTTGTTAGCGGCTCTTTTTGAGCCGCTTTATTTTTACCTAGAGTTTTTTATTGATCCCACCAACCCTGATTAATGTAAACTTCGGCATATGGAAAAGCTGAGTTTTGTTTATTTTTCTCTTTTATAAATTCAGGCGTTTTTAGAAAGATCCTTATTTTTTGTGCTTCTGTCAATTTGCTAAATCTAGTCAATGAAAGTTTTTTCTTTGATAAAGGATTGTATGGGTATATTTTCCAAAATGCCGTAAATGAAAGATCGGGTTCTCCAACTTCCACAGTTGTCGTTTTAAACAATTTAGACCAAGACTTAATATGCTCTTCCTTCCACGGGAATTTACCATCGAGATAAAGAAATTTTTCCTGTTTTGGTTTTAAATCTCCTTCTAAAACATTAAAGAAGATTAAAACACCGTTTAAATTGTATTTAAACTGCCATATATCGCCTGATTGCATTTTTACAGTGTATGTTCTAACGAGACTCATTTTTTATATTATTTCTTCTAATTTGTAATACACTTGTATTCCCATTTCTTTAGCCTTTTTAAGGTGTATTTTTGATCCTTTACTATCTAGGTAGCATGGGAGCATAAAAATTGCATCACATGATTCTAAGGCATCTAAACATATTCCTATAGCTGTGTACCAATTCTCATTTGAGTTGTCTACTACTTCAATTGGATTTACAACATCAAAGCCTTTTTCTTCAAGCTCGATTTGCATATTTTTAAATTTTTCAGCTGTTGGTTCTGGCAACTCTCCGGTTACTTTGCCTGCTATATATATTGTCTGATTTATCACACTAACTTTTGATTTAAAAGATTAATTGTTTTTTGAATTTGCATTTTTATATAATCGTCTTCGACGTATTTCATTTGATCAATTAATAAGAGTTCCAATATGTCAGCCTCATGATGTTTGAACGATATTTTCATTGTCTTTTTCTGATCAAACAAAGTAGATTGTTTATTGATTGATCCCGTTTTAGACTCTATTTTAGTGACAACATCTAAAGCTATTGACAGTGTCGATTTTTCTTTTCGGGTATGTGGTGTCGAATTATAGACCGGTTGTAATGTCGTGGCAATAATGACAAATGTTTGCTGTGGTAATTTTATATCTATTTTCATCTAGCATTCGGTTTTTGATTCTGATAATTGTTTGTTACATTCTGTACAGAAAAGGGCAGTTGTTTCACAAGTTCCAACACTTTCTAAAACTCGTAAGATTGGTATATGATCAAAGCATTCTACTGGAATATCCATTTTATTGATTCATTTAGTGCATGTATTACTTTGCTTACTTCTGTTGGTGTCATTTTCTTTAATGGCTTTTTTACGGGAGATTTCGTTTTCAAAAAATGATCTAAGATGTCCAAGTCGGCAACCTCTTTACTGTTAACTTTTTTTACCCATTGTGCAGTTCGCATAATGGCTAAAATTGACATGTGTTGAGCATTATTTTTATCAAACGTTGACCATAGATTTTTTATGTGTTCTTTTTGACCAAGTTGTTTCAAAATCATATTCGCCTGGTCGAATGTCAAATCATTTGTAGACGTTTTTTTCACGTCTGCCGTAGCCCATTGTACCCATTCTTCTTTGATGTCTTTAGTAGGTGTATTGATGGCGATCATTCTTTTTTGATCTCCGGTTGCCATTGTATTTGACGGTATTGCAAATTCTTTCATAATGAGCTTTTATTACTGTTTTGAGACTGCTTGAGTAATGTTCTAATTCTGAATATTAGCCACTCAGTATAAGTGGCTATTGATCTCTTATTTGTTATTATCAGCAGAATAGCTAATAAAACGCTACAACTATAATCCGGATGGCTCATTGTAGAAATTGAATTTGTATCCTGCTGCAAAATCAACAGCACTTAATGAAAGAGGAACTGGTGTTTTAGTACTGTCATCGTTGGTTATAGACGCTTCGCAAAACCAAACTGATTTTTTAGGTTTATATGCTTTCGAAATGATGTCAACACCATCTGTAAATTCTTCATCGTTGAAGTCCTTTGTTAGTTTTTGAAGTTCTAATACGCGACTTCCTTTTAAATTACCTTTTGAATCCTTTTTTAATAGATTAAAGACCATGCTTACTAATGCAGCCGTTGCTTTGTCTCTCGCCAGCGATGCAATAAACTTCTCAACTTTATTTATTCCGGCATTCACAGTATCGTCCCAACCATCATTTACTCTGTAGCCGATTGTGATTTCTCCATGCTCACAAGAAAACGTATGTGTCATTTGCTTTTCTTTGATGCCATAAACGTCAGATTTTAGTTTTAAAACATCTTCAAAATATTGAAAAGCTTGCGTTTTTGCTTTTGAAAGTATTTCTGAGGCTAATGATAATTCGCTAATTGCTTTTGGCACTGTTTGTTCTACTAGTTCTTTATACGCCAAACGATCTTCTTCTTTTTCAGCCTCTTTTTTTGCTAATGCCGCTCTCAGTTCTGCCGGAGTAAATTTTAATAAATCAGGGGCTATCTTTGTGGTCTGTGTATTCATATTTTTATATTTTTGATTAGTTATATTGATTTTTATAGGTTGTAAGCCAATTAGTTTGTTTTATAATTATTACACAGGCATTTATTTTTCCTTCTATTTTTTCTGAAACCTTGTATTGTCGTACTTGCTTTTTGTCAATCTCTCCATTTTTATAAGAGATAAAGTCTCGTATTGCAGCTCTTTCCTGAGATAAGCAAATTTTTTCGCCATCTGTTAGTATGTCACGTTTTCGATATTTGGTTTCATCTTTAATAAGCACCGGAATATCTTCAAACAAAAAAGAGTTTATTACATCTAAAAATTCTAAACGATTTTGGGCTTCTTGTTCGGTTATGTTTGAGTTTATCATTTCTTTGTTTTTTCTAAAAGTTGATCAATTACATTTCTTAAATCGCTTTGAATTTCTATTTGATTTGTATGATTTGGATTGTCAATTAGCCATTGCTCCAGCTCGGCTTTTTTATTTCTTAATTGTTGTTGAGTCATGGTTAGTTTTGTTTTTCGATTGGCATTATTAATACTTTTAAGTGTGGTCTTTTTTGCTCTTTCTTTTTTACTGATTCTAATAATGCTTTAGGAAATCGACACATTAATTTGCTGATACATTTACAATAGATCCAGTCTTTTTCTCTTCCTTTTATTCGTGGGCTTTTTGCAATTAGATTTTTGAATTCTATTTCTTCTTTTCGCAACTCAACCAGAAACCACTTGTTGACTGAGGAATTTGACAAGACCTTCTGAAAATCTATCGAATTGGTCACTACGCTTTCGACCCAGTAAAACCAAAAAGCAAGTATTAAATCTTCTTTTGTTTTGCAGATTTCTAATTGACTCATTAGATAATCTTCGGTTGCTTCTTTTTTGATTGTTGTTTTCATCATATGATTTTTAAATAATTTCTTTCCAATAATTTGCTGCTCTTTTCGGAAATATGACGAATGGTTCGCCACCACCGTTTAATCTTCCGTCAGGGAATAATTTAAATCCCTCTACCCATAATTTCAAATCAACGTCATAACGTATGTCATCAGCTAGTGCACCTTTAGGCTCTTTTCCTTTTGCTTGTGAAATCCAAATAATTCCTTTTCCTTTTTTAAGCATCAATTCTTTTAATTGATAATACTGGGTTCGATTGATTCTTGTGTATTGCACAGAATCGATAAAAAGAAAATCCGGTGATTTTGGTTTGCTCATTCGAATAATCAAATCGTCAAATGGTTCGCGATCCAATAGAATAAAAGAATTGCCAAGATTTTCCATGTGGTTTCTTATTAGGGCACTTTGAATTGTAGCAGAAAGCCCCTGTTCTAAAGAATCGTAAGCCACTTTCCCGAAATTGGTCAGATACTTAGCGAATTGAATTGCAGCCTCAGTTTTACCTTGACCAGAGCCACCGAAAATAATGGCTGAAAAAGCTTTGTCAGGAGTTCCTAGTGTTGTTTCCCAATCACCTGAAAAACTAAGTGGATTAAATTTTTTTGAAAGAACGTTTGATACAGAGTAAGCTCTATTAATCTTCTTAGACATATTTTTTTTTAATTCTGTTTATTGTCGCATTGTGTACACCATACATGTGGGCGATTTCGTTATTTGATTTATTACTTTTTAGTAATTTTATAATGTTGTCGATATCTTCAAGTTTTATCTTTTGTCTGAATACTCCAACACCGTTTGAAGATCCTTCTTTCCATTCTAAATTTGAATAGTGATAATCAGATAAGTCATTGATCTTACTAACTCTTTGGTCAGAATGTTCTCTTAAACCGTTCCAAGCTTCACAAATTAGCTTTGCGACTGAATGAGCCTTATTAATAAAATTTACTTTTAGCGTTGGGTTTTTACGTGTTTTGTCGTTTTCAAAGGGCTTTAGTAAAACATCGTTAAAGTAAATTTCAGAGCCATTTTCATTTACTCGAAGTCCTTCGATTAGTGGGTGATAACGAAAATCCATTATGACGCTCTTTTATGTGAGAAAATCAATCTTCGTACACGTCTAACATCGCCATCACATTCTTTTGATATTGTTCTGATTATGGCTTTGTCTTCCACACCATTTGCTATGCATATATTTTCAACATCACTATAACTGGTACTTTCAAGTTCAATGAATCGAAGTCCTACACGACTGTAAATTTCTCTGTAGCCTTTCTTTTCCATTGCTACACCTCGTTTAATTCTTTTTTCAAGGAAGTGGGTTGCCATAAGAACAATACCACAATGATTTTCAAGTTCGTTGAAAAGAGTGATGAAAAATAAAAGCACATTATCAGCAAGTTTGTCGGCTTCGTCTAAAATGATAATCGGTGATTCTAAAGATTTTAGAAGTAGAACTGCTTTGTGCATCATTTCCGGTAATGTTAAGCCAGCGTGATCTTTACCCATTTTTGCCAGCAATTCACGTAAAAACCAACGTTTATCCCAATATTCATTACAAGACAATAAGAAAGCATTTTTGTTGTCTACTTCGTATTTTTTTGCCGTTTCTGATTTACCTGATCCGGCTTTCCCAGTAATAGCCAGTACCAAAGAGAATTGTTGACTATCATTAAAAAACTGTAGCAAATCTTTGGAATTTCGAGTTTCTGCATAACTCCAGCCATTTGCAGTAACGCCAACATATTTAGCAACTCTACGCCACATATCGTCGCCAATTTGATCCCATTTATGATTTCGCATTTGTGATAGTGTTGCAGCTGATACTCCAGCCATTCCAGCGGCAACTTGGTTTTGAGAACCTTTTTGTATAATAAATCTTTCTAGTGCTTCTACAGCTTGAATTTTGTCTTGATGTGTCATTTTTATAGGTTTAATAAGGGTTTAAATAATATTTAAAGCGTTTAAAATCGAGAATAAAAACCTCCTGAATCAGCTGCCATCTGTTCTTCTTTAGGTAGATTTCCTTGAAACTTGACCATGAGTTCCTGTTCTTCAATTAGGCTTTCTCTGCTAATACCGGTTCGTTGTATCAATCGTTCGTAGGCTTCCTGATCTCGCTTTAATTCAGCATCTCGAACAGCAATGTCCTGAAGTAATAAAGCTTTTGAGTTATCTTTCATTAATACCGGAATAGATTCGTGCATTCGTTTAGATTGTGCGTAGGCAACAAATCTCTTTTCTCCTGATGGTGTTAATTCGTAGAGTCCGACAAATTCATCTAATCGCTCAGGATCATATCGTACTATTAGACTTTCTCCAACATATTTTCTTCTAAAATTTAAGTCCACATTATTGGTTTCGTCATATACTTCGTAGATATAGTCCTTTCCTTCAACTGTGAGTGGCATACCATGAGCGTAGTATTTTTTAACCTTGGTTTCATCTAACCAAAACATAGAAAGTTGATCCATGATGTCAATTTCTTCGCGATGTTCAGTTTCTTGGTTATACATTTCTATCCTGCTAAACTCCCAATCTTCCTGTTTTCCAGCGTTCCATTTATTTACTAAGGCTGTGAATATTTTATTAAATTCATCAACAGTAGGCAGGGCAGTTTTATACTCAACAATAAAGTCGGTATTAGGCTTGTTATTTACGCTTCTAACCTTAATACTTTGCTTATCTGAGAACCACATTTTAGAAATCACTTGCTGTTGTAGTCGATTAAATATCTGCTCTGCCGGACTTGACTTTCTTCCTACTTTATGGCTGTAATGTGTTCCGCCTTTTGCCGGAAGCTTATCGTATAAATCCTGCATGCGGTTTGAAGTGTGACCAGATTGTTTATCATAAGTAAATAGAAATGGACGACAGCCTGATTCATTAACAGCCATTTTAACGGCTCTAAAATGTGATGCGTGGTTTTCAGAGTAAGCAATATCCCAACCAATGATTTTTTCGCTGTAAACATCAAAAACGACGTTAATTTTAAGTTCGGCAGCCATTTTTTGTTTATTGTTTGAAAAGTGTACCAAATCCAATTTAGTACCATCAATAGCCCACCAAGCATTAGGAAACCATTCTGAGCGCTTTCTTGTCACCGTATGACCAAAGTGTTTCATATATTCATCACGTCCATCACGAGCTAACTTCCAAATTCGTTTCTGTTCAGTCTTGTCAAGCCATGCGCCAATTGATCGCTCTGTTAAGCTTTTCCATCCTTTTGCTTCACGTACAGATTCATAAATTTTCAAAACTTCTGAAATTGTGTATTTTACAGGAAGGCAATATTGAGCCATTATAAAATCTGCTACATCATCTACAATTTTAGACGGATTGCTGTTCATCCACTTACCTGAAACAACTGAGCTATAACCTTCATCTTCGTATTTTTGAATGGCACGTTTGAATGAAACCACATTTTTGTAACGTGTGTGCATCCATGTTTCCGGAAGATTGCCAATCGCTTCGAGCATCCTGTCCCACATTTGCTTCTTTCCGCCAAAACGCTTTTGTACGACAACGTTGGTAGCAATATGCTTTACTGCATTGAACATTACAGACTGATGTGTATACTCTTTTTGTTTTTCTTCCGGCAAATGAGTGCCGTTTTCTAAAAGATAATCCCGGAAGTATTGCTCCGCTTTATGATCCCATTCCATATAGTCGCCAAAGACAATGTTTTTGACGCTGGCGTAAGGATCAATACCTTTTTCGCGAATTATTTTCTTGAAGCGGTCAGGGATAGATTCATAAGCGACAAGTGCTTTGCGACCGTTACCACCAATCGTTACTTTTTTAATTTTACCGTTAGAGCATAAATACTTATAATTAGCTTCGGACATTATTCCGGTGCCATAAAGCCAAGTACTGGCTACGCATAGTGTGTTTTGCTGATACTCAAACATAGTATTGAGAATTAAATATTATTTTGAAGATCTTTTACTAATTCTTCTCTATTGGTGATAATTCTATCCAGAGCATTAAATGCTTCGACATTCCCTCGAACAAATCTTTTTTTAGCAGCGTCCGGAGAGCAACTAAGTGCAGCTCCGAGAGTTGTGTAATCTCCATACTGTAATCTTTGTTCTAGACTGTCGATTTCTTTTTTACATTTTAGTCCGTTTGTTAGGACATTGTTATTTTTCTCCATAGTTTTGTCTTGTTGTCGTGACAAAGATAGATAAAATAATATCCTAAAAACAAATTATGGATAAAAATATATCCTGCATCAAAGAAAGGATTATGCAATACGCTGAATTCAAAGGACTTGTAAAAGATAAGTTTATTGAAGATCTCGGCATGACTATAGGTAGTTTCAAGGGAAAGCAAAAATTAAGTTCGGTAAATTCTGATTTTTTAGATAGTCTTTTATCTAAATATCCCGAGATTAATATGGAGTGGTTATTATCGGGAAGTGGTAGTATGCAAAAGGAAACCACAATCAAAAAAGATAATGATATAGACACAGTTGTAAAGCTGAATTCTAATAGTTTAGTTGATGAAATCCTGATAGAAGCAAAGCTTTTCGATGATAGTCAGGATCCGGAAATTCTTAAAAACTCTAACGGAAATAAATATTTCGTATACCCTGATGGCACAATAAGAATTGAAGTTATTAAAATCCCATTTAGTGCACATGCTTCTTATGTAGAGTGTTACAATGATGAAATTGCATTAAAAGAAGAATTTTCAAGTATGGTTTTTAAGGTTGATCACATAGGTCGTGGTAATTATGTAGGTTTTGAATCCATAGGTGAAAGCATGTGGAACGGTGGTGGATATGATACACCCTCAGGAGCAGAAATGCTAGGACGAGAAGTTGGCAAGCATTTATGGACTAATGGGTTTCATAAAACAAAATATGGCTTCGTGATTATCTCAAAAGAAGGAATTTGGCATAAAGATATAACCGATTTAAAAGAGAATGGAGAAATCACTTTATCATCACGAAATCCCGAGTCAGTACCTTTTGACTATCCATTGAATAACATCATGCAGATATTTCATGTCATTAAGCGCTCTTTTTAAGTTAAGATACTCATAAACAGCCTGATAATTTTATTTTAACCCCTGTAGCAATAGTATTATCCCTGCCTTGATAGATATAATTTTATCTATTAAGGCTTTTTTTTGTGTATTTACGATTATGTAAAGGATATTATATTATCTATTTTTCTAACTGCAACACTAACCCCAAAGCTAACCGCAAGTTATAATATGTATCTTTTTCGAAAGAGTTTATATTTAACAACGCTAGGTATAAAAAAACCGTTTAAACGATGTTTTAAACGGTTATTAAAGAGTATTAAATTGCTGTTTTTAAGGGGCTTCAGGGTTTTTATAAGTAATATTGAGATAATGCCGTACTTAATCCGTTTAAACTGTTTAATAATGGCAATTAACAGGTAGATAATAGGCTATTAATATACTTTTTGTTTTAAGTTGCTTTTACGGGGTTTTGTAGCTTAAGTGTTGATTTTAAAGGAGATTTCAGGGGTTTTTATATTTAATATATTAATACTTTTGGTTATACCCCTTATAGTCGGGCTATCCGGTCCGCCGCGGCGGATTCCTCCTATCCCTCACGCAAAAAGAAAGAGTATAGAATAAAGAGTATAGAATAAAGAGTATAGAATAAAGAGTATAGAATAAAGAGTATAGAGGAAAGAGTATAGAGGAAAGAGTATAGAAGAAAGAGTATAGAATAAAGAGTATAGAATAAAGAGTATAGAATAAAGAGTAAAGAGAAGGGATTAAAGAAAAAGTAGCCATAGAGTATGTCATTTCGACCGGAGGGAGAAATCACACAAGAAACTCCGCAAAGAAAAGGTCAATCTTTGTCGATGAGTGCGATTTCTCCCTGCGGTTTAAATGACAAACTACACGAATAAAACATAAAAAAAAAGGCTTTCTGAAAATCATCAGAAAGCCTTTTTTTATGATTATCACAATTAGTGTGAATCAGTAAATTTGTGTTTTTAATCCAGGCTAAAATTATAAATAATCTTACCAACTTGTTTAGCAGGTGCATCAGCATCAGCGTCCCATTTGGTATTCATGGCCGCAATTTTTGCCTGATCCAGCAAACATCTTGCAGTGTTTGTCGTTCCTTTTATTCCAGGGGTTGCGCTGATTGTTTTTCCGTTTTGATCTACTGTAACTTCAACAACTACTTTTCCGGCTTCTTCACAAGTATATTTTGGTGCAGGTTTAGATAATGCTTTTCGTGTTCCTAGAGAGTATCCTGATCCGCCGCCAGAACCTCCGCCGCTTCCGGCTCCGTATCCGCTTCCTGTGCCAATGCCATTTCCGGTTCCGTTTCCGCCACCAGTTCCGCCACCGGAACCTCCGGTGCCATAATATCCGTTCGAGCTTAGACTTCCGCCTGCTTTTCCTTTATTTCCTGCTGCCTTATCATCTCCATCACCGCCTTTGTTAGATCCTTTTAAGATGCTTGATAAAGCATCGTTTGTAGAGTTCGAAACTTTAGGCTTTTCAGGAACAGGTTTAGCCTCAGGTTTTACGACAGGTGTTGCTTTTTTAGGTTTTTCTTTCGTCGGAATAACAACATCGTTATTATCGTCTGCTGTATTTTCCTGAGTTATAATAGCTTCGTCCGGAGTCGATTTTGCAGGAGCTTGTTTAGTTTCGTTTTTCACATTCAAAACTTCGCTTTTATAGTTTGCTCCAGAGCCTAAATCGCTGTCTCCAAAGTTTACCGTTACGCCACCACCGCCACCGCCAGAAGCAAGTGCAGCATTGTTTTCCGGATTATATGGAGGCCAAAAACGGATAAAAAATAAAAGCAATAATAAGACAGCATATATTGCTGTAGATATTAATAAAGATTTCTTTTTATCTGAAGAATCTGTAAAAGTCATTTTGATTCTGAGTTTTGTAATAGTATTTAATAAAAACGTTTAAAAGTAGTAAAAATTGTTTAGAAACAAAGAGGTAATTTAACCGCAAAGCCCGCAAAGAGTTTACGCAAGGGGCGCTAATTTATTTGTCGCAAAGCCGCGAAGTCGTAAAGTTTTCCTTTTTTAAGTTTTTCTTTGCGACTTCACGGCTTTTCGTGATTAAAAAAAAGCTTTGCGAACCTTGCGTAAACCCTTGCTTCCTTTGCGGTTAAACAAAAAAACGAGCCAAATAATTTAGCTCG
Source organism: Flavobacterium azizsancarii (assembly GCF_027980145.1). Taxonomy (GTDB): domain Bacteria; phylum Bacteroidota; class Bacteroidia; order Flavobacteriales; family Flavobacteriaceae; genus Flavobacterium; species Flavobacterium azizsancarii. The sequence goes on from NZ_JAMZNK010000004.1 coordinate 32,844, forward strand.
TTTTAGAATAAAAGTATAAAGAAAATTATACTAATTGTTTCAATGCAATCTCAAAAGCTGTTGCACTGATATTTGTTTTTGATGGATTTAAAGCGTGAGCTTTTACAATCGCATTTTTTATAGTTTCTGACGTATCATTAAAAATAGCCTCATCGGTCATTTGAACTTTTTTCTCCATAAAATAAGCAAAAACCCTTGCCATTCCGCAATTTGAAATAAAATCCGGAATCAAACTTACCTTATGATCTACTTCTTCCATGATCGAACCAAAGAAAATTTCCTTGTCAGCAAAAGGAACATTCGCACCACAAGAAATTACTTCTAGTCCGTTTGCGATTAAACTATCGATTTGAGTTTGTTGTACCAATCTTGAAGCCGCACAAGGTGTGAAAATTTCAGCACCAATAGTCCATATTTTTGAGTTGATTTCTTCAAAAGGAATCATGTTATCGGCAACTAATTTGTTTCCGTCCTTATTAAGGAATAAAGTTTTAATTTCTTCAAAAGAAAAACCTTCTTCCTTGATTAATCCACCATCACGATCGATAATCCCGATCACTTTTGCACCCATTTCGGCTAAGTAAAAAGCAGCTGCAGAACCTACGTTTCCAAAACCTTGTACGATAGCTTTTTTACCTTTGATGTCACCGCCGTATGTTGCATAAAAATGACGAACCGCTTCGGCAACGCCATAACCGGTAATCATATCGGCAACAGTATATTTTCTGGTTACATCAGGAGAGAATTTAGGGTTTTCGATTACCTTGATAACACCTTGGCGTAACTGACCAATTCTATTGATTTTGTCTGCTTCAGTTGGTTTAAAGTGTCCGTTGAAAACACCTTCCTGCGGATGCCATACACCACATTCTTCTGTCATTGGAATAACTTCGTGAATTTCATCAACATTCAAATCCCCACCAGTTCCGTAGTAACTTTTTAATAATGGCGAAACCGCTTTGTACCAACGTTGTAAAACTCCTTTTTTACGAGGATCATTCGGATCAAAATTAATTCCGGATTTTGCACCTCCAATTGCAGGTCCCGAAACTGAAAATTTTACTTCCATAGTTTTGGCCAATGATAAAACTTCATTCATATCCAAGCCTTTTCTCATTCTTGTTCCTCCACCTGCAGCTCCTCCACGAAGTGAATTAATAACAGTCCAACCTTCAGCTTCTGTCTCAGAATCTTTCCAGTTAAAAACAATTTCAGGTGGTTTATTTTCAAATTGCTGTAATAAATCTTTCATTTTAATGAGATATGTTTAGTTTGTGTAAAAGTATGAAATAGAATAATGCGAATAATGTATTTCAGCTCAATTTTTATTAAACAAAAAAAGAAAGCCGAAAACAGTGCGTTTTCGGCTTTAAATATATTTTTTAAGACTGAGAATTTATATCCCCAGTAAATGTTTTTTCAAAGTTTCATCTACCGGTTTGTTGGAAAGCCAGATTCCGAATAATGCTTTTTTGAAATCAAATCCGGGAATTTTTCCTTTTAAAACTTCATTTTTATAAACATTGATAGTTTGATCAAGTGGATTGTATCCTAAAATAAACACATCTTTTTCTGTAATAGGATCGCTCAAAAATGTTTTAAACTCTTCTATTCTGGGTCTTAATTCCTGGAGATTGCTTCCTGCTGATTTTTCGAAACCACTATTCATTGCTTTGGTTAATTTATTTGATGAAACCATCGATGATGTGATTTCAATTCTAATCGCCATTTCGGTATCGCTATCAATAATAAATTCCGGATCCTGACTTAATTGAGATAAATATAATGCCTGCACATAAACTTCAAGCCACATTTTAGATCTTCCTCCGGCTCCGTTAAGCTGTAAAGTTTTGTTTTGAAATTCAATTTTTCTTGGAACTGTAACTCCGTTTACATCCAATTGGGTTTGGGCAAAAGTAGTAGAAAATTGCAAGCTTAAAAGTAGAGTGAGTAAAAGTGTAATTTTTTTCATGTTCTGTTAATTTTGTAATTTTTAGGTAAAAATAATAGTAAATTATCAATTTATCTTTCAAATTAAACATGTTTTTTTACTCTGTGCCTTGTTTTTTTAGAACGTATTGTATTAACAATCAATTTAGTAAGAGTTGGTTTACGTAGTTTTACCTGTTTTGCGATTTATTTACTTCTTTTTAGGCTACAGACCTGCTGTACTTTAAGTTTTGAGTCACTTTTACCTGTATTTATATTCTTAAATTTTACAGAAAACATTGCAAACTTATCGTCACTATTGCTAAATTTCATAATAATTACGAAAACGATATCGCAATTGTTGCTGATCCCTTAAAATTATATGCATGCATTGTTAATTTCACATTTAAAAATTATCTTTGAGAGCCTTTTTCAAGGAAATAAAAACAATTCAAAAAACAAAAACAACCATCGTCTAAACAGGAATATTCTGAAATTTGGTTTAGAGGAATAATTAAATAATATAACTATGGATTTCAATCTTACCGAAGAACATTTAATGATTCAACAAGCCGCGAGAGATTTTGCTCAAAACGAATTGTTACCAGGTGTTATTGAACGTGACGAAAAACAAATTTTTCCGACTGAGCAAGTAAAAAAAATGGGACAATTAGGTTTCATGGGAATGATGGTTGATCCTAAATACGGAGGTAGTGGTTTAGATGCGATTTCGTACGTAATTGCTATGGAAGAAATTTCTAAAGTAGATGCATCTGCTTCTGTAGTGATGTCTGTAAACAACTCATTAGTTTGTTGGGGTTTACAGGAATTTGGAACTGAAGAACAAAAACAAAAATATTTACCGGGTTTAGCCTCCGGTGAAATTCACGGAGCATTTTGCTTAAGTGAGCCGGAAGCAGGTAGTGATGCAACTTCTCAAAAAACTACTGCGGTAGACATGGGAGATCACTATATTGTAAACGGAACAAAAAACTGGATTACCAACGGAAATACAGCGTCAGTTTATTTGGTGATTGCTCAAACGCATCCGGAATTAAAGCATAAAGGAATCAATGCTTTGATCATGACCAAAGATATGCCGGGTTTTGCTATTGGACCAAAAGAGCAAAAAATGGGAATTCGTGGTTCTGATACGCACTCTTTAATGTTTAGTGATGTAAAGGTTCCTAAAGAAAACAGAATTGGAGAAGATGGTTTCGGATTCAAGTTTGCAATGAAAACACTTGCAGGCGGACGTATCGGGATTGCATCTCAGGCTTTAGGAATTGCTTCCGGAGCTTATGAGTTAGCTTTAAAATATTCAAAAGAGCGTAAATCTTTTGGAACTGAAATCTGTAACCATCAGGCGATTGCTTTTAAATTGGCTGATATGGCAGTAAATATCGAAGCAGCGCGTCATTTGTGTATGAAAGCGGCCTGGGATAAAGACCAACATAAAAACTATGATGTAAGTGGTGCAATGGCAAAATTGTTTGCTTCACAAGTAGCAATGGACACCTCTATTGAAGCGGTTCAGATTCATGGAGGAAATGGTTATGTAAAAGAATATCATGTAGAACGTTTTATGCGTGATGCAAAAATTACTCAGATCTACGAAGGAACTTCTGAAATTCAGAAAATAGTAATTTCCAGATCAGTTATTGCAGGATAAATTTCCTTACAAAATATATTTTTTAAACCCTTTCAGGCCTTTAGCTTTGAAAGGGTTTATTGTTTAGAGGCTAAAATTGCTACATTTACATATAGAAAATTTACTTTATGTACGAAGATTTAAAATACTGGTACTTGCGGGATCATAAATTGTTCAGAACTTTGAGTTATTCTCAGATCAAACAATTGTGCATTATTACAGGTTTTAAAAAAGCTTCGAAAGGTGAGATTATTTATTTCTCTACTTCAGATGTGCCTCGTATATTTTTACTTAAAAAAGGCAATATCAAGATTGTTGCAATTGATGATGATGGAAACGAAACCATAAAAGATATTATCCAGAAGGGAGATTTGTTTGGCGAACTAACTTTAGAATCTGACAATAAAAATGAAGAGTACGCAAAAGTACTTTCAGATGATGTTGCAATCTGTAGTTTTCTAATGTCTGATTTTGAAGATTTATTGCTTAGAAACCCAACTTTGGCGCTTTCGTATACCAAGTTTGTGGGTTTAAAAATGAAACGCATCAAAAACAGTTATGCTAACTTAATCTCTAAAGATGCCAAAACCAGACTCTGTCAATTTCTAAAAGATTGGGCAGAGCAAGAAGGTGTTCGAGATGGAAATGCAGTTACCATAGAAAACTATTTGACCCAAAATGATATTGCTCAAATTATTTGCACCTCAAGACAAACCGCTACGCAATTGTTGAATGAAATGGAAACTAAAAATCTTTTAAGCTATAACAGAAAAGAAATCATGATTCCGGATATTACCAAAATTTAATTATTTTGAGCTAAGTGTAACTTAGCCGACATTTTGCTTTTTCATAGTGCAATAATTTTACATCATCAAAAAGATGTAAAATATTAAATTATGAAAAAATTACTTTTTATTGTTTTAGCAGCAATAACTTCCGTTGCTAATTCTCAGAACGCGATTGCTAAATCTGCGACTGATATCGCTCCTTTATTGATAGGAGAGAAGATTCCAAGCCTTACTTTAAAATCATCTGAAAACACAGCTGTAAATATTTCAGATTTACTTAAAAAGAAAAAGACAGTTCTTGTTTTTTATCGTGGTGGCTGGTGTCCGTATTGTAATGCCCATTTGCAAGCTTTGGCCGAAGCCGAAAAAGAAATCCTTGATCTGGGATATCAAATTATTGGCATAAGTCCTGATGCTCCCGAGAACTTAAAAATTACAGGAGAAAAGGATAAGGTAAACTATACCTTGCTTTCTGACTCAAAAGGAGAATTAATAAAAGCTTTAGGTATTGCTTTTGAAGCCCCTGAAAACTATAAATCCGTAATTAACGTACATTCTAATGGAGTCAATACGAGTTTGTTACCTGTTCCTTCAGTTTTTGTAGTAAACCCTGAAAGTGAGATTTTATTCGAATATATTTCTCCTGATTTTAAGCATCGTATTACAAACGAATTACTTGTTTCTGTATTAAAAACCTTCAAATAAAATAAGATGAAAATGCTAGTATTATTTGTATTGATTTTGATTTCAGCTATTTCATTTGCCCAGAACGATGCAAAACGACTTGATCAATACAATCTGGAAAATAAAGTTGCAATTCAGTGTTATGACCCGGTTGGGTATTTTAACAAAGGAAAAGCAATTAAAGGAAAAAAAGATTTATCTACATCTTATCAAGGCGTGGTTTATAAATTTTCATCAAGCCAAAATAAAGAGACATTCTTAAAAAATCCTTCAAAATATGAACCTCAATACGGAGGATGGTGCGCTTATGCAATGGGAAGTGCAGGAGAAAAAGTCGAGATAAATCCGGAGACTTTCAAGATTATCGACGGTAAACTTTATCTGTTTTACAATGCTTATTTCAATAACACGCTAAAAAGCTGGAATAAAGACGAAACCAATTTGAAGTTTAAAGCAGATAATAACTGGAAAAAAACATATAAATAAAGGTGCCATGAAAACTGAAAAAATAGCATGGGTTTTAAGAATCACAGCTGCAGCAATTTTATTGCAAACATTATTTTTTAAATTCAGCGGAGCACCGGAAAGTATTTATATTTTTTCGACTCTCGGGATAGAACCTTACGGAAGAATTGGTTCCGGAATAGCCGAGCTTATTGCGGCGATTTTAATTTTGATTCCCAGAACAACCTGGATCGGTGCTTTGGGCGGATCCGGAATAATGACCGGAGCTATTTTATCGCATTTGTTTGTGTTAGGAATACAGGTCAAAAATGACGGAGGACTTTTATTCTCCCTGGCGGTTATTACCTTATCATGCTGCTTAGGATTGCTTTACTTCAATAAAAATAAATTATTTAATCTTCTAAAATTCAAATAGCCATGTTACTAAAATCAATACGTTACAGTTTAGATGAATTAATTTATCTTCTGGATCAGTTGTCTGATAAAGAGTATTCGAAATCTTGCGAAGCTTTAAGCGGTGCAACGATTGGAGAGCACACAAGACATATTCTTGAAATGTTTCAATGTCTTGAAAACGGTTATGAAAATGGTATTTTAAATTATGATAATCGAGAAAGAAACATACAAATTCAAACAGAAACCGAGTTTGCAAAACAATGCATAATTCAAGTAAAAACGGGATTAAAAAGCGAAAACAAAACTATTTATTTAGAACAAATAATAGACGGACTTGCCATCAGGATTCAAAGTAGTTACTATAGAGAATTATTGTATAATCTGGAGCATTGCATTCATCATCAGGCTTTGATAAAAGTGGCCGTTTTGCAATTTGGCAATATTTCGATTAATGAGAATTTTGGCGTAGCGCGCTCTACAATAGAATATAGAAAACAATGTGTACAGTAAGTTATATCAATACTAACGGAGTTGTAATTATGACTTCAAACCGGGATGAAAAAGTAATTCGTCCGGCGGCAATTGCACCAAGAAATTATTATCTAAACGGTAAAAATATTACCTATCCCAAAGATCCAAAAGCAGGAGGAACCTGGTTTGCGATAGACGAGTTTGGAAATGCTCTGGTTCTTTTGAATGGTGGAATTGTAAAGCACAATCCGCAGTTTTCTTATCGAAAAAGTCGTGGGTTAATTGCTTTAGACATTATTTCGGATCCTTCGCCAAAAGATTTTTGGCAACAGATTAATTTAGATAACATTGAGCCTTTTACATTGGTTTTGTATCAAAAATTAAAATTGTATGAATTGATTTGGGATGGTTCCGAAAAAAGAACAACACAATTAGATGAAAGTAAAAACCATATTTGGTCATCAGTTACTTTATATTCAGAAAAAGTTCGAAAAGAAAGGGCTTCCTGGTTTGTTGATTTTTTGCAGGATCGAAATGAAGTTTCAGCTTTAGAAATGTTGAGTTTTCATCAGAACACCAAACAGGAAGATACTGAAAACGGTTTGGTTATTAATCGCGAAAATACATTAAAAACGTTAAGTGTCACACAGGTTATAATTGAACAAAATAAAGGAACAATGCAGTATTATGATTTGGTAAAGGCGCAAGATTTTTCGACCTCTTTTATTAGTATTTAAATAAAATTAAGATGAAACTACTTTTTCATAAAATCACCAATTGGGAGTATTGGCCGTTTCAGGTTTTGTATGTTCCTATTTATTTTCTTTGGGCGTATTATGCCTGCAAAGCGAGATCTGTTTTTTTCTTTAATGCATCTAATCCAAAAATTAAAAACGGAGGATTTCTTATGGAAAGTAAAAAGCAGATTTATGATTTGCTTCCTAAAAAACATTATCCCAAAACTATTTTGATTAAAGAGAATACAGGTTTAAAAAAGATAGTAAATAGTATAATCGAAAATAATATTTATTTTCCCTTAATCGCAAAGCCGGATATTGGTTTGCGTGGTTCTGGCGTGAAAAAGATTAAAACTGTTTCTGAATTAAAAGAGTATGCTAAAAAAGCAAACTTTGATTTTTTGATACAAGATTTAATACCGTTTAAAAAAGAAGTTGGTGTTTTTTATGTGCGTCATCCGCTTGAGAAAGAAGGAAAAATTACAGGAATTGTTTCTAAAGAATTTCTAAATGTTATTGGTGACGGAATCTCCACTATTGAAGATTTAATCTATAAAACTCCCCGATTTCAGTTTCAGCTTGAATCCTTAAAAGAAGAATACGGAGACCAATTGTATCAGATCTTAAGAAAAGGCGAAGTGGTTAATTTAGTTCCGTTTGGGAATCATGCCCGCGGTGCAAAATTTCTGGATGGCAGTGATTTGATAACGCCAAAACTAACTGCAATGATTAATGAAATCGCAACTCAAATTCCTGAATTTTACTTTGGGCGTTTTGATATCATGTACAATTCTTTTGAAGAATTAGAACGTGGAGAAAATTTTCAAATCGTAGAACTTAACGGAGCGGCAAGCGAACCCACACATATTTATGATCCTAAACATTCTGTTTGGTTTGCCTGGAAAGAGTTGGCACGACACATTACTTATATGTATGAAATTAGTGTGCAAAATCATAAAATGGGCGTTCCGTATTTAAATTATAAAGTTGGAATGCGTGAATGCAGATTGCATTTGGTTCAAAATAGTAAAATCATCAATTTTTAAAAATGAAAAGAATAAAAAATATCTCTGTGGGATTTCTGGTAAGCTTTCTGGGATCAATTCCTCTAGGATATTTAAACTTAGTAGGTTTGGAAATCTATACAAAATCAGGGCTTCATAATTTAATCTTCTTTTTATTTGGAGTTGTTTTTGTTGAAACCTTTGTCATTTATTTCACTTTGATTTTTGCTAAACGGCTGATACAAAGTAAGCGATTAATGAAGATAATTGATTTTTTTTCCATTGTTTTTATGTTTGGTTTGGCACTCTTTTTTTATTTTAATTTCAGGCAAACCACAAAATCAAATAATTATTTACAAGAGTATTTCATGTATTCGCCATTTGTAATTGGTGTGGTTTTAAATTGTTTTAATTTTTTGCAACTCCCTTTCTGGACCAGTTGGAATCTATATTTACTTAACGGAAAGTATATTGCAATAGAAAGAAAGTTAAAATATTATTATATTGCAGGAACTTTGATAGGTGTTTTTTTAGGGATGTTCAGTCTGATTGTTCTTTTGCAGACTCTTTTTCAAAAAACAAATCATTTTTCAAAGTATTTAATGCCTGTTTTTATTCCGTTAGTTTTTATTATTTTAGGAAGTTTTCAGGTATTTAAAGTATATAAAAAGTATTTTAAACCATCAGCTTTAGCCATTTAAGATCTGAAGTTGGACTAAAATTTCATTTATGAAAAAAATTCTCTTTCTACTTCCTTTTGTTTTGTTAGCTTGTAAATCGAATCCGTTAGCAGTTACTGAAAAAGATTCAAAAGCAATTTCAAAACCACTCGAAATCACCTATAAAGTAAATGAAACGGAGGTTTCGGATTTCTTGAAGTATCTTTCTTCAGATGAATTAGAAGGGCGTGAAACCGGAACGAAAGGAATTGAAAAAGCAGCGGTGTTTTTGGAGGATTTCTTTAAAAATAACAAAGTGAAGCCATATTTTACTTCGTATCGCGATACGTTGACTAATTTTAAATCGCCGGCATATAATATTGTTGGAGTTTTAGAGGGAACTGATCCTGTGCTGAAAAAAGAATTTGTGGTTTTAAGTGCGCATTACGATCATATTGGTGTGGAGAAAAAACAGCAGGCTGATATTATTAATAATGGCGCAAATGATGATGCATCCGGAGTTACGGCTGTTGCGCAAATAGCAAAATATTTTAGTGAGACTAAAGCAAATAAAAGAAGTATTCTTTTTGTGTTTTTTGCCGGAGAAGAAAAAGGTCTTTTAGGATCTAAAAGTTTGGTGCAAAAACTAAAAAAACAAAATTTCAATTTATATACACAGTTAAATATCGAAATGATTGGTGTGCCAATGAAACGTGATTATCTTGCCTATATTACAGGTTTTGACAAATCGAATATGGCTGAAAAAATAAATGAATATACAGGTAAAAAGACTATTGGGTTCTTGCCAAAAGAAGCAGAATATCAACTATTTTTCAGATCTGATAATTATCCGTTTTTTGAAGTTTTTGGAAAACCATGCCAATCTGTAAGTACTTTTGATTTTGAGAATTTTGATTTTTATCATCATGTTTCGGATGAATTTAAACTGATGGACATTCCGCATATGACTTCTTTTATTCAGGAATTTTTACCGGCTGTAACAAAAATTGCTGTTTCGCCAACACAAGAAATTACAATGAATAAATAATTTATCATTTTATTTGATTTGCTTATTTTTGCTTTATGAAAAATATTATTGTTACGGGAACCAGTAGGGGAATTGGTTACGAATTGGCTTTGCAATTTGCTAATGCCGGAAATCAGGTTTTAGCCATTTCCAGAAAAATACCTCAAACTCTTTTAGAGCATCCAAACGTCACTTGCCTTTCGGTTGATTTATCAGATGAAGCTGCTTTGACGGAAGTCGCTAATTTTTTATCTTCAACCTGGAAAAAAGTGGATGCTGTAGTGCATAATGCCGGTGCTTTATTATTAAAACCTTTTGCCGAAACCACTCAGGCTGATTTTGAAAGTATTTATAAAGTGAATGTTTTTGCTGTAGCAAATCTTACGAGAATTTGTTTGCCCTATCTTCAAAAAGGAAGTCATGTGGTAACGATCAGTTCAATTGGAGGCGTAAGAGGAAGTCTTAAATTTGCAGGATTGGCAGCTTATAGTTCAAGTAAAGGTGCTGTAATTACGTTAACCGAGTTATTAGCTGAAGAATACAAGGAGCAAGGAATTTCGTTTAATGTTTTAGCCCTTGGCTCAGTCCAAACAGAAATGTTACGAGAAGCTTTCCCGGGTTATCAGGCACCTATTTCTGCTGAAGGAATGGCTAATTATATTTATGATTTTACGCTTAACGGAAATAAATACTTTAATGGGAAGGTGTTGGAAGTTTCGTCAACAAATCCTTAGATTTTTTAAATTTCAAAAAATAAATTCCAAATTCCAATTTTAAAACTTTTGACATCTAACATATAACTTTTAACGTAAAAGAAATTGATCGAAACTTTAGCCAGATATATACCGGAACATGCCGTAAAGCCTGTCTTTGAATTGATTGTTGACAATCAGGTTCATCTTAAAATCGTCAATGAACGCCAAACGCGTCATGGAGATTATAGGAGAGGGCCGAGTGGTAAACATGAAATCACGGTGAACGCCAGTTTAAATAAATATCGTTTTTTGATTACGCTGATTCATGAGATTTCACATTTAGTGGCTTTTGAAAAATATGGACGTAATATAAAGCCACACGGAATTGAGTGGAAACTTACTTTTCAGCGCACGATGGTTCCTTATATTCGTCCGGAGATTTTCCCCGGGCAATTATTACCCTTGTTAGCGAGGCATTTTAAGAGCCCGTCTGCGAGTAGTGATACCGATACTACTTTGTCTTTGGCTTTAAAGCAATACGATGCGAAAAACGATAAAAACTATGTTTTTGAAATTCCTTACGGAAGCGTATTCAGAATTAAAAACGGAAAAGTATTCAAGAAATTAGCTGTTAGAACCAAACGATTCGAATGTATCGAAATAAGCTCTGGAAGAACTTATCTTTTTAATCCTAATGCTGAAGTGGAATTGATTAATTCGAATTAAAAAATAATAAAAATTCCAATAAAAAAATTCCAAATTCCAATTGCTCATCAGCTTTGGAATTTGGAATTTTTTTATTGAGTTTTATCCAGTTTTGGAATTTAAAAAAGGTTTTAACCTTTTAAATAAGCTTCTCTTACTTTTTTAAACAGGTTCGAAGAGTAAACAAACTTCACAATATCTTTATTGTCTGTTCTAAAAATTTCTTCTTTAGTTCCCTGCCACGCTTTTACTCCTTTTTTTAAGAAAACAATATTCTCGCCAATTTCCATTACCGAGTTCATATCGTGCGTATTGATTACGGTTGTGATATTGTATTCTTCTGTAATTTCCTTAATCAAGTTATCAATCAAAGTTGAGGTGTTCGGGTCTAAACCTGAGTTAGGTTCATCGCAAAACAAATATTTTGGATTATTTACAATCGCACGGGCAATCGCCACACGTTTTTGCATACCTCCGGAGATTTCAGAAGGTAGTTTTTTATGAGCATCAACAAGATTTACTCTTTCTAAGACGAAATCAACACGTTCTTTAATCTTAGCATTGTTGTCGTTAGTGAACATTTTTAATGGGAACGCTACATTTTCTTCAACAGTCATCGAATCAAATAAAGCACTTCCCTGAAAAACCATTCCAATTTCAGTTCTTAATTCTCTTTTTTCGTCCGGATTTAATTCAGAATACACTCTTCCGTCAAATTCAATTGTTCCTGAATCAGGGGTGTGAATCCCTAATAACGTTTTTAATAAAACCGTTTTTCCTGATCCACTTTGTCCAATAATCAAGTTGGTTTTTCCAGTTTCAAAAACCGTCGAAACGCCTTTTAAAACTTTACTGTCACCAAATGATTTTTCTATGTTTTTTACTTCGATCATTATCCTAATAATAATTGAGTTAATATATAATTAAAAAGAATAATACAAACAGATGTCCATACAAAGGATACCGTACTTGCTTTACCCACTTCTAATGCGCCACCTTTCATGTAATATCCGTGAAAAGATGGAATTGTAGCTAATAACATTGCAAAAATTAAAGTCTTAATGAACGCATATGTAATGTGAAAAGGGATAAATTCCATTTGAGCACCCTGAATAAAATCTTCACTAGTCGAAAATCCTCCATATGCACAAGCAAGCCATCCGCCAAAAATACCCAGGAACATACTAATTCCAATTACAAAAGGATACATTAAAAGGGCTACTATTTTTGGAAAAACAAGATAGTTTAATGAATTAACACCCATAACTTCAAGAGCATCAATTTGCTCTGTAACACGCATTGTACCAATACTGGAAGTGATGTAAGATCCCATTTTTCCGGCCATAATCACCGAAATAAAAGTAGGGGCAAACTCCAGAATTACAGATTGACGTGTAGCAAAACCAATTAAATATTTTGGAATTAAAGGATTAGTTAGATTTAGTGCAGTTTGAATGGCCACAACTCCTCCAATAAAAAAGGAGATAAAGCAAACAATGCCAAGAGAGTCGATTATTAAATCATCTATTTCTTTGAAAATCAATTTTTTCATAACAGGCCATTTGGTCTGTTTGTTAAAAATTTCTTTCAGCATTAAAAAATATCTTCCTATTTGAGATATATAACGAATTAGCATCATAAGTTTTGAAATATTGGCTAAGTTAAAAAGAAGTTATGAGTTTTGGGTTATGAGTGAAGCGATTTCGGTACTTTTCCGGATCAAATTAACTTTTGTTTCATTTTCTTAAATCTATAGTTTCTAATAAATTTAGCTTGTTCTGTGGTGACTAACAGTGGTGTTTTAGCTTTTTTAGCTTTCCAGAAACCTCTAATATAGTCAAAAAATAAAAAAGGTTTTTTCTTCATCATCGCCAGTTTTGCTGATGCAATTGCGGTAATCCAAAAACCGTATCCTAATGTGTAAAAAGCTTCTCCTTGTTTATAACGTGCTGTTTTATTGTAGTTTGCGCCTGTTGGTTTAAGGTGTTTTACGTGTAAAGAAGGATTAGTAACTATTTTCCAATCATAATATTTGCAAAGTAATTCATCTACGGTATCCCAACCCATAGCAGGTTTTAAGCCTCCAATTTGCTTAAAAGTTGCTGCACGATACGCTTTCAGTGCTCCGCGAATATGATCTTTATCGGTTAGGTTTTCTAAGATCCACTCGCCATTTTTTTCGATGTAACAAAATCCGCCTGCCATTCCAATTTTCGGGTCCGATTGAAAATGTTTGATGATAGTTTCAAAATAATTAGCTGGAAAAATTAAATCACCGTCTATTTTTACAATAATGTCATAATCGGAATCCAGTGTTTCAAAACCTTTCTGAAAAGCTTGAATTACTTTGCTTCCTGGCATATGAATGGCATCTGAAGTTTTGTTTACAACAGAAATAAACGGATGTTCCATTGCGAATCCCAAAACAATTTCTTCTGTTTTATCAGTCGAATTATCATTTACAACAACAACTTTTGATGGTAAAATAGTTTGAGAAACTAGAGATTGCAGCGTGAGACCAATAAGATCTTGTTCGTTGTGCGCAGGAATGACAATGTAATATTTCATAAATTTTAAATTAAATACCAATTTTCTAAAATTCCAAATTCCAATCTTACCGTTAAGGTTAAAATTGGAATTTGGAATTTGAATATTGGAATTTCTTTATTGTTTTATTTTCTCAGCCACAACAATATAATATCTGGGTGTAAAATATCTTAATAATGGTCTGAAACCAAACTTTTTTACCGGATGTGTAAATTTTTGACGATCCGTTATTTTCCAGCCTGCTTTTTCTAAAAGCCAATCTAACTGCCAATCTTCAAATTCATGATAATGTCTGTCCCACATATCCGTTTTAGAACGATATGCCGGAGAAAACCACAAACGTAACGGAATTGAAATTAACAATTTGTCACATTTTACGTTTTGCAAAATTGTGTATGGATTTAGCAGGTGTTCGAAAATTTCAAATGCAGTAAAAACAGTATAGTCTTGGGTTTGTAAAGCAGTCTGATCGTTGTCCAGATCTTCGCCTTTTGTGTTTTTTACGGTAAAGCCATTTTCTTCCATTATCTTAGAGAATGGATTTGGTACACCAAAATCAAAAATAACTTCAGATGTTTTAACGTGTTTTTGTAAAAACTCTAAAGTAAGTTTGAATCTTTTATTCGGAAACGTTTTTTCGTACATAGTCGTTGCGAAGAACGAAACAATCTTTCGTTCTTGATTTATAATTAGGTCGCAAATATACTAAAAAGTCCGCATTTTAAAATGCGGACTTTTTTTTAAGTTTTCAGTCTCAGTTTACAGTCACAGTATTCAGAAGCTGAAAACTGTGACTGCGACTGTATACTAATTTTAGTATCTATAAACAAATGCATTAACATTCATTCCTGCTCCAACAGAAGCAAAAATAACAACATCGCCTTTGTTGATTTCATGATTTTCTAATTTGCCCTGAATTAATAAGTCATATAGAGTAGGAACTGTTGCAACACTTGAGTTTCCTAAATCATGAATACTCATTGGCATAATGTTTTCAGGTGGCGTTTTATCGTACAGTTTATAAAAACGGGCGATAATTGCTTCGTCCATTTTTTCATTAGCCTGGTGAATCAGGATTTTCTTTACGTCATCAATTGCGATTCCGCTTTTATCAAGACAGCTTTTCATTGCGCAAGGAACCTGGCTTAATGCAAATTCGTAAATCTTACGGCCATACATTTTAATGTATTTGATATCCGGATCTAAATCTGGATTGTATGATTTTCCAAAGTATAGATAATTAGCTTCATCATTTGCATAAGTAGCACTTTCGTAAGATAATAATCCAGCTTCGTCATCAGAAGCTTCTAAAATTGAAGCACCGGCACCATCAGAGTAAATCATTGAATCGCGATCGTGATCATCAACAACTCTTGATAAAGTTTCGGCCCCAATGACCAAAACGCGTTTTGCCATGCCTGATTTTATAAATGCATTGGCTTGCAAAACACCTTCTATCCAGCCCGGACATCCAAAAAGAATATCATAAGCGACACACTTAGGATTTTTAATGTCTAATTTGTTTTTTACGCGAGTAGCTAAACTTGGTAAAATATCAGATTGATTCGTTCCGGATTTTACATCGCCAAAATTGTGGGCGAAAATAATATAATCTAATGTTTCACGATCGATGTTAGCATTTGCAAGTGCTCTTTCGGCAGCGAAAAAAGCTAAATCAGATGAGGTATGTTGGTCTTCGGCATAACGGCGATTTTCGATTCCGGTAATACCTTTAAATTTTTTAATAACAACTTCGTTAGGATAAGCAAAAGGAGTTCCGTCTTCATTTAAAAAAACATGATCACCAAAGTCAGTGTTGCTTACTTCTTTATTTGGAATATAACTTCCTATACCTATTATTTTTATTTTCATTATTCCTTAATTAGCCAATAAATTTATGGCTAAATTATAAATAAATTTATGATAACTATCATAAAAAATACTATGCATGCATATAATTATGAAATAATAATTATTTGTGGGATTTATTGTTAATTTTCTAACGAATTTTAGGTTTTACCGAGATTTCAAACGTTTGAGTTTTGTTTTTTGATTTATTTTTTTTTGAAAAAATTGTAAAGTTTTTTTGTGTTTTGTTACAAATAAAACCGAAGTTTCAAAAAGTGTTAAAAAACAGAAAACTTTATAATTGTTTCAAGTTTCACGTTACGCTTGAACCTGAAACCTGAAACTTGAAAGAAAAAAACAAACCCGACAAGTTTTAAGACCTGTCGGGTTTGAATATTTATTAAAGAAAACTTATTTCTTAGTTCTCCATATAAGCTTCGATAGGAGCACAGCTGCAAACTAAGTTTCTGTCACCATAAGCATCATCTACACGACGAACTGATGGCCAGAATTTATTTTCAGCAATATACTCCAATGGATAAGCGGCTTTTTCTCTAGTATAAGGGAAACTCCAAGTATCTGTAGTTAACATTGCTAATGTGTGCGGTGCATTTTTTAATACATTGTTTTTATCATCTGCTGTTGCAGCTTCGATCTCTTTTCTGATTGAAATAAGAGCGTCACAAAAACGATCTAACTCTGCTAAATCTTCAGATTCAGTAGGTTCAATCATTAAAGTTCCTGCTACCGGGAAAGAAACCGTTGGAGCGTGGAAACCGTAATCCATCAAACGCTTCGCGATATCACCAACTTCAATTCCGTTTTCTTTAAACGAACGACAATCTAAAATCATTTCGTGAGCCGCTCTTCCGCATTCTCCTGTATAAAGAATTGGGTAGTGCCCTTCGAAACGGGATTTCATGTAGTTAGCATTCAGGATAGCATGTTCTGTAGCACTTTTTAATCCTTCGGCACCCATCATTGTGATGTAACCGTAAGAAATTAAGCATACCAAAGCAGATCCGTAAGGTGCAGATGAAATTGCTGTAATAGCCTGCTCACCACCTACTTTTAAGATTGGGTTTGTTGGTAAAAAAGGAACCAGTTTTTCGTTTACACAAATTGGTCCAACACCAGGTCCGCCACCACCATGAGGAATAGCGAAAGTTTTGTGTAAGTTTAAGTGACAAACGTCAGCGCCAATTGTAGCAGGATTTGTTAATCCAACTTGCGCGTTCATGTTTGCACCATCCATATATACTAATCCGCCATTGTCGTGGATTAATTTAGTGATTTCAATAATCGAAGATTCAAAAACTCCGTGAGTAGAAGGATACGTTACCATTAAACAAGATAAATCATCTTTATGTTCAATCGCTTTTTCTCTTAAATCTTCTACGTCAATGTTTCCTTCAGGAGTAGTTTTAGTAACGATAATTTTCATTCCTGCCATAGCTGCAGAAGCAGGATTGGTTCCGTGAGCAGATGAAGGAATTAAACATACATTACGGTGACTTTCGTTTCTCGATAAATGGTAAGCACGAATAGCCATTAAACCGGCATATTCTCCCTGAGCTCCTGAGTTAGGCTGTAATGTAGTTCCGGCAAATCCCGTAATTACATTTAATTGCTGCTCTAATTTTTTAAGCATCGTGATATAACCTTCCGCTTGTTCTACTGGTGCAAAAGGGTGAATGCTGTTCCAGTTTGGCATTGATAAAGGCAACATTTCTGAAGCTGCGTTTAATTTCATTGTACAAGAACCTAATGAAATCATCGAATGATTCAACGATAAATCTTTACGCTCTAATTTTTTGATGTAACGCATGATCTGACTTTCTGAATGATGATTGTTGAATACATCATGCGTTAAGAAAGAAGATGTTCTTTCTAATGAAGCAGGTAATTGGCTTGTAGCAGCTAATTCAGCAACAGTAAAAGTTTCTTTTCCTAAAGCTTCAGCAAAAATGGCAATAATTTGGTTGATGTCAGTAATTGAAGTTGTTTCGTTGAACGAAATAGAAATCGTATCGGCATTAACATAGTAGAAGTTTACTTCGTTTTTCTCTGCTATAGCTTTTACTTTTTGAGCATCTGCTTTTACTAAAATAGTATCAAAGTAAGCCGTATTGGTTTGAAAAACGCCTAGTTTATTTAAAGCTTCAGCAGCAGTAACCGCTGATGCGTGAACTTTACCTGCAATATATTGTAATCCTTTTGGTCCGTGGTAAACTGCATACATTCCGGCCATAACCGCTAATAAAACCTGAGCGGTACAAATATTTGAAGTTGCTTTTTCACGTTTAATGTGCTGCTCACGAGTTCCTAACGCCATACGTAAAGCGCGATTACCGTTTACATCAATCGAAACTCCAATAATACGACCTGGCATAGATCGTTTATATTCATCTTTGGTAGCAAAAAAAGCAGCGTGAGGACCACCATAACCCATTGGTACACCAAAACGTTGTGAAGTTCCAACAACTACTGCCGCTCCCATTTCTCCCGGAGAAGTTAAGGCAACTAGTGATAAAATATCAGCAGCAAAAGCTACTTTAATTTCGTTTTCTTTTGCTTTAGCAACAAAAGCACTGTAATCGTTTACCTGACCATATTTTCCCGGATATTGTAAAATGGCTCCGAAGAACTCATTCGAAAAATCAAAGGTTTCATGGTTTCCAACAACTAACTCAATCCCGATAGGAGTTGAACGTGTTTGCAGGATTGATAAAGTTTGAGGTAAAATTTCTTCAGAAACGAAGAATTTATTGATGTTGTTTTTCTTTTGGTCACGTGTACGAACGTCAAATAATAACGCCATAGCTTCGGCAGCAGCAGTTCCTTCATCAAGCAAAGAAGCGTTTGCAATTTCCATTCCTGTCAGTTCAATAACAGTAGTCTGGAAATTTAAAATAGCTTCAAGACGACCTTGAGCAATTTCTGCCTGATAAGGTGTATACGCCGTATACCATCCGGGATTTTCGAAGATGTTTCTTTGAATTGGAGCCGGAACGATTGTGGGATGATACCCCAAACCAATATAGGATTTGAATACTTTATTTTTCTTTCCTAATTCCTGAATATGATTTGCAAATTCGTATTCCGTCATTGCAGGATCCAACTTCAAAGGTGCTTTTAAACGAATGTCATCCGGAAGGGTTTCGTAAACAAGTTGTTCGATCGATTCAACTCCAATAGTTTGTAACATGTGTTGAAGATCTGTTTCTCTTGGGCCAATGTGTCTTAAAGCAAAAGCATCTGTTTTCATTTGTAGCTATCTAATTTTTTAAGGGCAATGCAATTCGCGATGTATCTTCTTTGACGTAATCAGGTGTTACACAAGGTTTATTACATTTTATAGTAAATGTGTTGTTTTTTTGTCGCGCAAAATTAAGTATTATTAATAATTTAATAGGTATTTTTAACTTCAATTTTTATGAAATTTACAACTAAAGAGTTGATTTGTTAATAATTGATTAGATTTAAAGAATGAAACTACTAAAACAGATATTCGATTTTTACCTCAATAGCAGTATTCATGTGGCTTTATCTTGTTATGCATTGGTACGAATTACATTTCATGTGTTTCATATTCAATATGATGAACCCATGGCGTTGTTCGTTTTTTTTGGAACAATTGTGGGATATAATTTTGTTAAATATGATGCATTGGTTCGGGTCAAGAGGAAACCAGTGGGAAATCAATTGAAAATTATCGCAATTTTAAGTTTAGTTTCACTCGTTTTAGTAGGCTATTATTTTTTTCATCTCAAACGAATTACACAGATTGTTTCCGTTATAATTTTTGCCATAACCGCACTTTATACTTTGCCTTTTTTTCCTAATCGAAAGAATGCCAGAAATTGGGCCGGAGTAAAAATATATATCGTAGCACTTTGTTGGGTAGGAGCGACATTAGTTTTGCCTTATATCAATGCTGAAATTCCGTTTATACCTGACTTCTTTATCAAATGTATTCAACGATTTGTATTGGTTTTTGTATTAATTCTTGTTTTCGAGATTTTAGATTTGGCCAATGATGATCCGCATTTAAAGACTGTTCCTCAGACAATAGGAGTTAAGCGTACTAAAATTTTGGGATTTTCACTTTTAGTACCTTTTTGGATCGTTGGGATATTGAGTTTTAGTTTTCATGAACTTATTATAAATCTTATAATGGTGGTCATGTTAATGTTGTTTATTTTGTTCGCGAATCCCAATCGGTCAAAATATTATACTTCTTTTTGGGTCGAAAGCGTTCCTATATTTTGGTGGTTGATGATTGTATTTTTATAAAAATAAGCTTAATTATTTAGGCATGTCATTAAGGTTAAGCTTTTTTAGAATTATGAATATTGGGATCAAGAGTTTAAATGTGCCGTTAGGCACTAAATATCGGTAGTAATTAAAATAGATTAGAAATACATTGGGGTGCCGTAGGTACGCAACAAAATGATAATTATTGCGTACCTACGGCACGCTACATTTATTCCGATTCCTATTAACTACTACCGATATTTAGTGCCTAACGGCACAAATTGTATGCTTTCAAATCTTAATGGGCATAAATAATAGGATTGTCGATTTTATGCTGTTTCAAACATTTGAAATCAAAATTCGTTAGTCAAAAACAGTAAATATTTTATCTTTTTTTCCTTAATTTAATGACATTGGCCTCAATCCCTCACGCAAACCGTAAAATGAGAGATTTTATTCAAAAGAAAGTGAATGAAACAGTTTAATTATTGAATTGCCTCCAGCTTTAGCTGGGGAGAAAATGTTATAGAATATTTCCGGCTTTAGCCAAATGATAAAGTTTGGCTAAAGCCAGATTAGATAATCATCCTTATCTCCAGCTAAAGCAGGAGGCTATTCAAAAAAAAAGATATTTTAAAATCTGCCGAATCTGCGAGAAAAAATCCATCACATTTTCTGTCAACTTAAAAAAAAAAATTTATTTTGTCTTTTTTTCTGCCAGTGCTTTATTCAAATCAGCTTTTGCCTCATCGAGTTTTTTTCTTTTCTTAGCAATTTTTTCTTTGCTTTCGTTGTCTTTGATCGCTTTGTTCAGATCGTCTGTTTTTTCCTTAACCTTTTGTTGTTTTTCTTTTACTTTTTTGTCAAGATCAGTAGTAACTGTTTTTGTCGTGCAATTCTTTTTAGTTTTAGATATGGCATCTTCAACTCCTTTAATCTGACTTTGATTGCCGGCTTTTTTTGCTGCAACTAATTTTGTGTTCAACTCACATAATTTTCTTTCGCAACCTTTTAAAGTGGCACAATTACTTTGTGCAAATCCTATGAAAGAAATAGTAAAAAATGCTATCGATAAAATTTTAGTTTTTAAAGTCATAAGTTTATTTTTAGTGATTTACAATTGTTACAATATTTAAATAAAAGTAAGAAAAATATTTTAAGTCTGTTTTTCAGATACTTCTTTAAGGATTTTATTTCTTTCTAAAAGGAATTTAGTTAAATGTCTTTTTAAAAATAAAACATCAAACAATTTTCCAAAGATCCCAAACGGAGTTTCATATTGCAATTTATCTTTCATGGTAGTAAGATCATTTTCTTCTTCAAAAAAATGTTCGTGCCTGAAGGATTTGAATTTGCCGCGTTCCATTTCATCTACAAAATAATCAAAAAAAGTCATCGCTGTAATCCGGCTTTTATGAGTAAGATAAAATCCGAAATGTTTTCCTCGCCAGGTTACCGTTTCGTCTAAATTTATTAATCCGGATGTTATTCCGGCAATTGCTTTTTCATTAGTTTTACTGGCAGATTGTTGGTGAATATCTATATTTCTTGAAGCGTCGAAAACGGTTTGTTTTGATGCTTTTATTTTTGTTGTAAGTTGAATTGTAGTCATGATTAGGGAGTTTATTTCAAATCCCGGAGGGATGTTATATTTATAGAATTATAATTATACAGTGTTTGAACCCCATCGGGGTGATATAAAAATCGTAATAAAAAATATGTCGCTCCGCCGGAGCTAATGAAAGAATGTATGGTATGTCTTCTATAAATATGTTGCTCCGCTGGAGCTTAATAGAGTAGGGTTGATTATTAATTTCTATAAATATCTCAATCCGCAGGAGCTTTGCAAAAGAATTTATTATGCATTTTCCTCTTCCTCTTTAAAGTTCAACTTAAAAAAAATCCAATCTGAATTTTGTGCTTTCATTTGTGTAATAAATCTTTAAAAGCCTCATCAATATCTCCAAACTTAAATGTAAATCCATTTTCTAAAAGTTTTTTCGGAATCACATTTCTACTTTTCAACACTAATTCAGTTTCTGTTCGAATAAAGAAAGATCCGATTTCTAATAAAAATTTATTCACCGGAATCCCGAATGGGCAACCAACTGCTTTTCGAAGTTTTTTCATAAAGTCAGTATTACGAGCGGGTTTCGGAGAAACGACATTAATAACTCCTGTGATTTCTTTATCAATAACAAGACCAACTGCATTTGCAAAATCTTCTTCATGAATCCAGCTTATAAACTGATTTCCTTTTCCCTGTTTTCCTCCAAAGCCTATTTTTGCCAAAGTCTTTAAAGGAATAAAAGCGCCACCGTTTTTACCTAAAACGATCGAAGTTCGCAAAGCCGTTTTTAAAGTATTTGGAGTTTCGGTTTTAAAAAATGCTTTTTCCCAAGATAAAGCGACATTTATAGAAAAGTCATTCCCTATTTTACCATTAATTTCATCCATTTGTTTGTCTAAAGAAAATCGATATATGGTTGAGGTTGATGAATTCAGCCAATGTTTAGGAGGATTTTTACAATTTAAAACCGCTTTATTTAAAACTTTTGTACTTTCAATTCTGGATAAAAGAATCTCTTTTTTGTTTTCTTTAGTATAACGGCAATCGACAGATTTTCCTGCCAGATTAATCAAAACGGTACTATTTTCCAATTCATTTTCCCAGCCTGAAAAAGTCTTTGCATTCCAGTTTACGTATTTTATTCCGTCAATTGTTTGAGATTTTCCTCGCGTAAGAATTACAATTTCGTCAAACTTATCTTTGAAACGATGGACTAAAGTTTGTCCTAAAAAACCTGTTCCGGCTGCGATTATGAGTTTCATGGTTTTTTTTTTGATTTTGTGAGTATTAAAACCTAACAGGTTTTTAAAGCCTGTTAGGTTTAGGCTGAAAATTATGCGTTAAAAACCAATCGTTCTTCTTCCTGAGCTTCTTTTGCTTTTCTTTTCCCTCTAAAGAAGAAATATAAATTGAAGAATAGCATGATGCCAAGATAAATAGAAAAACCTCCAATTTTGTAACTCAGTCTTTCAATCAATTCCTGATAACTATTTTGCCCGATTTGCATTTTTAGGATCATTAGCGCAAAACCAATATTTAATAGATAAAATCCGGTTTCAAAAAGCTTATTTGTTGCTTCTGCAATATCTTCACGGCCTTTAAAAATGTCCAGCATAAATATTTTTCCGTTTTTGAAAAGAGTTTTAGAAACATAATAAGTAAGAAATAGGGCAATTGGTAAATAAACACTGTAACCGATTAAGATTTTTGTAGTTTCCATGATATTTAATTTAAGATGTTATTTAATTAATTTATGAATGTACTTGGTTAGAATTATAATGTTGAGGTAATGTAAAATTGAAATGATGAATATTATTATAGCTGTTTTGATTCCAATGGTTTCAATAAGTTGAGTTGATGACAGTATCTTTTGCCAGGAAATCAGAGTCATTGCACAATACCCAATATTTAAAAGATAGTAGCCTAAAAGTAAAACCTGATTGATTTTTTGACAGATATCAGCATGATTGGGAATTAGTTCTTAGACATAAATATTTCCGTTTTTATAGCAGATTTTTCCAACTTTTAGAATGATCAAAATTGTAATGCTGAGGTAAATAAAATACCCTATAATATTTAGATTCATAATTGCCGATTTATAAATTATTGATTGCGAATTTATTATGCCATTTCCTCTAATGCTTTTACAAATTCTAGTTTTCTTTTATTCTTGACTGTAATTTTTGAACCTTTTGCCAGAAAGACAGAAGCTGGTTTTATGTTTTGAAGAAATTTAAAATCCTCTCCATATGTTTTATCAAAATCAATATCAACGTTATGATTTAAAACTTCTAACTGTTCCCATCGTGGATGCTGAACTTCATATTCGAAAATTTTACCGGCATCAATTTTAGTATAACCAAAATAATGTTCTGTAATGAATTCAGCTTCAGAATCAACTTTAATTTCTAGTGGAGTTTTCTTTGTTTCTAATTGAATAGTATTCCACTTTTTATCATTTTTCCATTGATATATAAAAATGTTTGTGTTTTCATTTTCAATGATTTCATGTCGCATTTTCTGAGTTTCATAATGTTCCTGATACAAAGTATTTGCAATAAAAGTGATGGCACTTTTAGGAACAATTTCTTTGATGAAAACAACGCCGCGTTTCCATTCGCCATTTTCAAAACGTTTTACGTAGAATCTTAAATTCACTTCTTCAAAATCTACATGAAAAGGAACTTTAATTCCTAATACTTTTGTGTTTTTGAACATAAAACCAACCAGACTCACATAACATTTGTTGTTCCAGGTATCTATTTCAGTTCCGGCGGGAACATATTTTTCTAATATTCCGGCATCAACTTCATAATTGAAAAGTGCCAGGTTTTTCCATTCTGCTTTTAAGAAATTCATTGTTGTGCTTTTTTATAAGTTATAGTAGAGAAGTAGATTGCAAGAATTATTGGAATTGGAAACAAGATGAAGTAAATAAACTCAAAATGGAGTATTAGACCATTAACAAACCATAAAAGGAAAAAGAAAATGACGCCACTTATATAATGTTGAAGATCTTTATCTTCAGGTTCATCCAACAGCATTTTGATCCCAAAAATTAATTGAAATAAACCGGTAAGTATGGTTGATAAAACACCACAAAAAGCGAATTCGGCTCCATTATTAGGTATCACTGCTGCGATTAAAACTAGTAATATTGGCATACCAACAAAAAAATAATTAAGGTAATTTATGGCTTTCATAGTTATAGATTGTTTTAAACTTTCAGAAAAAAATGAAAGTTTTAATTAAATTTTTTTTGTTTGAAGATCTACTTCATGATTTTCATGACCAAACGTCCCAACCAGTTATCATTAAATTCAGTCATTTTGTCTAACATATTGTCTGCCTTTAATACGAAATCATATAATTTTGAGGTCTGATCTACAAAGTGTTTTTCTTCTGCAGAATCTTTTGCTTCGATTGTAGAAACTTCTTTTAAGATTTTAAGAGCAGGTTTAATTTCTCTTTTACTTCTTTCTTTTGCAATTTTTACAGCCAATTCATCTAAATCTTTTTCGGCAGTAAAAAACTCTCTTCTTTCTCCGGCTTTGTATTCTTTATATACAATTCCCCAATCCATTAAAGCTTTTAGATTCATGCTCGTATTTCCACGGGAAATTTGCAATTCGTCCATAATGTCTTCCATCGAAACAGGTTCGTTCGAGATCATTAATAAAGCATGGATCTGTGCCATGGTTTTATTAATTCCCCATTGAGAACCTAATGCTCCCCATGTTTGTACGAACTTATTTTTTGCTTCTTTGAATTCCATGAAACAAATGTAAGTAAAAGTTTTTAAACTTTCAAAAATAAATGAAAGTTTATTTTGAGTAAAAAAAGAATTGACAAAAATGGTTTCAAAAAATGATATTCTTACTTTCTTAAAACGATTGATATACCACTATTATAAAAGGAGTCAGAATCGGATTTTGTCAGCTTGAAATCAAATGTGTATTTGCCATCTTTTGGAGCAGTAAATTTTTTATTTTCAAGTTCAAATTCAAAATCTTTCTTGTGTATTATAGTGTCTTTTTCTTCAAAAGTCTTTTCAGTAATGATTTCAGAACTTGCCTTAGCATTTATTATGTGATTTGTTTCAGAAGAAAATCTAGTAATACTGTCAAATTCAACCGTTTTTTTGTTTTCTTGAATGAGATATTTAATAGTGTATTCAGGATATGGGGAATTGCTATTTATTTTCGTCCAGAATACGATGGTTTCTCCTTTTTTCAAACTAATCTCGCCTGAAGAGGTAATTTCATCTTTACCTACGGGTACTTCAATTAAATCTTCGCCAGCAGAATGGCAACCGTAGAATGTTAGCAGGGCTATTAATGCAATGATTTTTTGTATAATTTTCATATTTATTTTTTTATGGCAGGAATATCTAATGTCTTATTTTTTGAATAATAATTGAACATTTTAATGTAAAAGTCTCTTGTAAGATCTGAGATCTCATTTGTAGTCAAGTAAAAAATTTTCCCGTCATATTGTACTTTACAAATTAATTTTTCGAAAACACGATTATTATATCCTGAATCTGTAATTTTTAAATCTGTGACATTATCTATTTGGGAATAGCTATATTTATTTGCTAGTGAATATCTGTAACTAAAAAAAATCTTTTCAAAGTCTTTGCTGATTTTCTCCGGTATTTCGAAACTTTCTATTGTGTTTGTTTTTACAGCATTTAGAAAATTAAGATAAGTACGTTCTATCGCGTCATTTGCTCTGTAAAAGGTTACATAGTCGTAGTTTCCTTCTGATCTTGGCGAAACGTATTGATTAGGCTCTAAGAAAGCCTGCATTTCCTTATCTAATTTGTTAAAAATAGAACTGAACAAATTAATTTCAGCTTTAGGAGAATTCAAAACATATTCTTCCCAGGAGTTGAATGGAACTTTTATGAAATCCTTTTTTAATAAATTTTTACCATTTTTAAGCATGTGAAGAGCAAGATTTTCTTTTTCAGGAAATTTTGCAAAGTGATCGATTTCTCCATTGTAAATAATATAGCTTTTTGCGGCAGCATCGTACTCATAATGTATGACAGTAAAATTTTCGCCGTAAATAATACTATTAGAATCTTCAAAGTAAATATAATTTTCTTTTACAAGCTGTTTCTTGATTTCCGGGATGCTAATCAGGTTAGGGTTTTCTTCCTTGATGACATAAACGCTTTGTGAGCAAAGCCTTTCACGGGGAAACAAAGCGGTGGTTAACTCAATTGCTACTACATCTTTTCGATTTGCAAAATCTATTTTTCCAAACACCAAATCAATATTGCCTTCTTCATAGACTGTAACTTGATACATATAATTGTCCGGAATAGAAATGTTGTATTTACCTGCTTCAGATAAAGGAGTCAGGTTTACTTTTGAATTGAAAATCTTTTGAGCTTCTTGTTTGTTGATTTTTGTTTCTTGTGCAATTAATTCTGTATTGTCTTTATTTTCTTCGACATTATATCTTTTGCAACTTGATATTGATAAAAGCAATACCAGTAAATATATTATTTTGATATTTTTCATAAGGAGCATTTATTTGTTAATTAAACTTATCAATATTTACCGCTAAGTCTTCTTCGTTTTCAATGTCTGAGTACTCAACATAAAATGATTTATGCAAGACATAATAAAGAACATAATAAAGAATAAAAACGCCAAAGCTAGAGAGCCATAGAAAGGAGAAAATCTTGTCTTTGAAAAAAACGAGATAACCATCGGTAAAATCAAAAAAGAATTTTATGTGTTTAAAATATAAAAACAGAACTACTGCAAAAGGAACAATTTTGGTCATGATCTTATAATAGGCAACCAAAAGTATTGCTAGTATAAAAACGGGAATTTTTATGAGATCATTTATGGTTTTTACTTCATTTGTAAAATATTCATATACCAGAAAAGCGGTTAGTAAAAGGCAATAAATAGCTAAGTGAAGTTTTTTGTTTTTCTTTAGATTAAGAAAATATTGAGTTGCGTTTTCTGTTTTTTTTGTTAGAAGTAAAACAAAAAAAGTAAAAATATTTAATATAGGAGCAAGTGCAAAAACATTTATAACTCCAAAATATTTTTTTAAGGAATAACCTCGAAACTGGATTAGATTGCCTAAAAATCTTCCTGAGTAGAGTAATAAAAAATAGCTTGATATTAACTTGCAGATTTCAGCAAAATCAAATTTTGAAGAAAAAATCGAAATTGTAAGTATTGATTGAGCCAGATCTAAAACTGTCAGAATCAAAATAAAAAAGCTGATTATAAATCCCCACTTGAAGAAATTTTTATCAATAAATTGCTCGTCTATAGGCTTGCGGATACTTTTAATTCCTCCAAATCTATTGGTAATGTAGAAGAAACCAATCAGACCAAATAAAATTTTAAACGTATTGATAAACTCAATAATCGTTATCAATATATCCTGCATATAAGGTTCGCTGAAATTTAAAAATGCAAAATTTCCAAATGTATCCCTGGCTTCTATATCAATAACAATGAGTAAAACTATAGAAATTAGTACCGGAAAGAACCATTTTGTTTTTTTGGAAATATTAAAGTTTTCCAGTGCAAAATAGTATTTAACAAAATAAAAAAAAGGAATTATAAGCGTCAAAAAACTGATGATTTTGTTGATATAGATGCTTTCATACCAGGTGAAATTATAAAGGTAGTGTGTGAAATTATAATCTAAAAAAAATGAAATGTCATTTTTGAAAAAATATGGCAGACTCAATAATTGCAGGATGATACCGGTTTTTATTTTATTGTTTTTATAAAAATACCACGAAAGAATTAATGTGTTGAAAAACCAAAAAAGTACACGCCAAAGCTGTGTAAATATAAAAGTGTTCGGTGTAAAAACTTCGATGTAATAGAGAATCATACTTAGAGAGAAAAGTATAATTCCGAAAACCCAAATTTTATTAATCACATTATTTTGAGTTTCGCTAAAAATTGATTTCATAATAGTGGTTTTAAGTAAAAGCGTACAAACATATTATTTTTAAAACGATATCAAAGTTTTTATTTAACATTTATATTCTTCATAATTATTAGGAATAGGTGTTTTTACGTGTTTAATTTTCTTGTGGCATTCTTTTATCTTGTTCATAACTAGTAATTTCCGTTTTATAACATTTTATTCATAATGCCTATGTATTTGATATAGTTTTGAAATAGAAATAAATTTTAATGTATTATTTAAGATGTTTTTTTAGATGTTAAATAACACAGTGAAGAAGTCAAACATGTGGAGCAGAAACCACTTAAAAAAACGAGGCGTTCCCGAAAAGCCTTATGAGTAGGAAACCTAAATCAAAAAGTTATGTCAGATTTATTAGCAGGTGCTTATTTAGCGAAAGGCACAATTGGAAATGTTGGAACACCAGGTGCTCCAATAGCAACATTTAGTTTAGTAGTAGTACCATCACAAAATTCAGTGTCTGGTACTGTAGTAGTTACTCAGGCAATACAAGGTCCCGATAGCCATATTGTTGTTCAGGTAAAAGGAAGAATTCATTCGACCGGATTTGGAGAATTTACTAAAGTAGTTAGTCTGCACGGGCAATACATTCACTCTGTTCCTCCGCCGGCAATTGGTTCTTTTTTAGCTGATTTTGACGCTAACTTAGCGATCAATGATTCCTGGAATGGAACTGGAGGTTTTTCATACTACAAACATCAAATTGAAAAAGTGCCGGTAGCAGCAATAAAAAATCTAAAAGAAGAGTTAGTTTAGAAATTAATTTCTCCCCAAAAACAAATTCAACAGGATAATAAAAATTTCCTGACTCAATTAGAGTTTTGATTTAAAAAGATCGTCTGGTTAGGCGGTCTTTTTTGTTGGAAATATTCGTTGCCTAAATAATTAAACCTATAAAAAAATAAAATAACCATTTTTCAATTTTACAAATCATCAATAAAGTATAAAAATTTGATTCTTTGAGTTTATTGTTGAATAAAGTGGGAAATTTTAAGAATAATTCAAAGAGTTGTTTTAGGAATTGTAAAGTTATGTTAATTTAGGAAATGAAATTTTGTATTAGATAATGGAAATATATTTTTGTAAAAATCACTTTTTATGGAATTATACTATACTTTTTCGGTACTAATTGTACTGGCCTCTTTCTTCGCTTATTTAAATTTAAGATTTTTAAAACTCCCGGGAACTATTGGAATCATGATTATTGCAATGTTGGTTTCAGTAGGTATTCGTCTGTTGGGTGATTCTTATTTTCCAGATACAACCAAACATTTTTTTGAATTGATTAAAGAATTTGACTTCAACGAAATCTTAATGGGAGCGATGTTAAATTTTCTTTTGTTCGCAGGTGCTCTGCATGTTAATATGTCTGATCTTAAAGAGCAAAAAGTTCCTATTATGATTTATTCTACGGTTAGTGTGGTGTTGTCAGCATTAATCATTTCTGTACTTCTTTATTATATAGCACCAATTATGGGAATAAAGATTCCTTATATATTCTGCTTGGTTTTTGGTACATTAATTTCTCCAACCGATCCTATTGTGGTGTTGGGTGTTTTGAAACAGGCAAAAGTTCCTAAAAGAATTGAAACCAAAATTGTTGGTGAATCCTTGTTTAATGATGGGGTTGCAGTAGTAATGTTTGCTGTTGTTTTAAAAATGGCTACAGATCCAACATTTGATATGACTTTTGGTTCTATCGCCTTGTTATTTGCAGAAGAAGGATTAGGCGGACTTTTATTAGGAGCTGTTTTAGGATATACTGCATCAAGGGTTATGAAGAAAATTGACGATTATAAAGTTTCTGTTCTAATAACGCTTTCTATCGTTATGGGAGGATTTCTGATTGCACAGAGTTTACATGTTTCAAGTCCGTTGGCAATGGTAGTTGCAGGATTGATTATAGGTAATTATGGCAAAAAAGTAGCGATGAGTGAAGTAACAAAAGATTATTTAGGTAAATTCTGGGAACTTATCGATGAGATATTAAATGCTATTTTATTCTTGTTTATCGGCTTTGAGTTGTTATTATTGCCAGATTTAAACAAACAATTGCTAACTGGTTTTGTGGCTATTTTTATAGTGTTGTTTGCAAGAATTGCGTCTATAGTTTTACCTTGGAAATTCTTCGATATATTTAAGATTTTCGGTATAAAATCTGCCTATAGCAAAGGTTCTTTGATGGTGTTGGTTTGGGGAGGAATTCGAGGAGGAGTTTCTATTGCATTAGTGCTTTCTATGCCAGAAGGAGAATATAAAAACCTGTTGCTGGAAGTAACTTATATTGTCGTACTATTTTCAATTGTG
This sequence comes from Flavobacterium azizsancarii, assembly GCF_027980145.1. Lineage (GTDB taxonomy): Bacteria > Bacteroidota > Bacteroidia > Flavobacteriales > Flavobacteriaceae > Flavobacterium > Flavobacterium azizsancarii. Next base: position 63,565 of record NZ_JAMZNK010000004.1, read on the forward strand.
GTACAAGGACTGACCGTTGGGAAATTAGCGAAAAAGGTTTTAGAGAAAGAGTAGAAAATAGAATAAAAAGAATAGAATAAAGAGTGAAAAATGAAGATTTTTTATCTTTAAAATTATTTGACCGGAAGAAAAAAAGCCTGCAAAAATATTTTTGCAGGCTTTTTTTATCGTTTGTCTTCTTTAGAATAGTTAGAAGGACCGTTGATATCAATGGGAGTTCCTAAAAAACGAGGTTCTCTATTTCTTAAAACATCAAAGAACGATTTAAAAATAGAACCATATTCTCTAAAAGTAACATATTGGTATCCCAAATACTCACCCTTATTAGCAGAGTATCCGGCAGATTTTATTCCAAGTTTTTGCCCGATATAAATGGCTCGGTTTAAATGGTATTCCTGAGAGATTAATGTCGCTTTTTTGATGTTGAAAATATGTTTGGCGCGATACATGGTTGAATAGGTGTCGAATCCGGCATAATCAATAAAAATCTTTGTAGTATCAACTCCGTGTTTATAACAATAGTTTTTCATTACCGTTAGTTCATCATATTCATCACGGCCGTTATCTCCCGAAAGTAAAATTTTATTAATACGGTTTGCTTTGTATAAAGAAATACCAGCATCCAAACGGTCTTTTAAATATTTGCTTGGCTGATCTCCATTTATTCCGGCACCAAAAATAATTCCAACATCATTCTTTGGGAATTTTTTCAGGGAATAATAGATGTTTTTTTTGGTAGAATACTTCACATAATAGTTTACGGAAATGATAGCGATCAATCCTAAAATGAAAAGATAAAGGATTATTTTGAAATATTTTTTCAAGATGTATTTGTAAGATTAAGATTTAAAAAGCGAAGATACTTAAAATTCCCGTTAGTCAAAATCAAATTAAAAAACCGAAGTATTTCCACTTCGGTTTTAAAATATCTAATAATCTAAGAAGTCCAATAATCTATAAAAGTCCCGCTCTTTTCAATAAAGCCTCCGGTTTAGGTTCCTGGCCTCTAAAACGTTTGTATAAAATCATAGGATGTTCTGTTCCTCCTTTTGAAAGTACATTGTCTTTGAATTTTGTTGCCACTTCGTGATTGAAAATTCCCTTTTCCTGAAAATATTCAAAAGCATCAGCGTCCAGAACTTCAGCCCATTTGTAACTGTAATATCCGGAAGAATATCCGCCTTGAAAAATATGAGAAAAAGCTGTACTCATTGCATTTTCTTTTACATCAGGATACAATTGCGTATTGGCAAATTGTTCTGTTTCGAAAGTTTTTAGATCCGTAATATTTGTTGGATCTTGTCCGTGCCACGCCATATCTAATAATCCAAAACTCAACTGGCGCAAAGTGGCCAAACCTTCCTGGAAACTCGCACTTTCTTTAATTTTCTGAACATACTCAATTGGGATAATTTCTCCGGTTTCGTAATGATTCGCAAACAAAGCCAAAGCTTCAGGCTCGTAACACCAGTTTTCCATAATCTGACTTGGTAATTCTACGAAATCCCAGAAAACGGAAGTTCCTGATAAACTTGGGTAAACCGTATTGGCTAACATACCGTGTAATCCGTGACCAAATTCGTGAAACAAAGTAGTTACTTCATTAAAAGTCAATAACGATGGTTTCGTTTCTGTTGGTTTGGTAAAATTACAAACGTTCGAAATGTGTGGTCTTTCGTTAACGCCGTCTTTTTTATATTGATGTTTGAATGAAGTCATCCAGGCGCCGTTTCTTTTTCCTTTTCTTGGAAAAAAATCTGCGTAGAAAATTGAAACTAGATTGTTTTCAGAATCTGTTACTTCATAAGTTGTTACTTCTTCGTGGTATTTGTCGATATCAAAAACTTCAGTAAACGTTAATCCGTATAATTTTTTGGCAACTGTAAAAGCGCCATTTAATACTTTTTCTATTTGAAAATAAGGTTTCAGTTTTTCATCGTCTAAATTAAAAAGCTGTTGTTTTAATTTTTCCGAATAATAAGCACCATCCCATTTTTGTAATTCTTCGATTCCGTCCAGTTCTTTTGCGAAAGCAGTTAATTGGGCGAATTCTTTTTGAGCTGCCGGTTTTGCTTTTGCTAATAAATCATTCAGGAAAGAGAAAACTTTCTCCGGGCTTTCGGCCATTCTTTCTTCTAACACAAAATTTGCATGGGTTTTATATCCTAACAAGTTGGCTCTTTCGAAACGTAATTTGGCAATTTTCAAGACATTTTCCTGATTGTCGAATTCATTATTCTGAAACGATCTTGCTCCAAAAGCGATTGCCATCTTTTTACGCAATTCGCGATTATCGGCATAAGTCAAAAACGGAAGATAACTTGGATGATCTAAAGTAAAAATCCAACCTTCTTTTTCCTGGTTTTTAGCCAATAACCTTGCCGCTTCGATGGTTCCTTCCGGCAAACCTGCTAAATCTTTTTCGTCAGTCAAATGCAATTCGAAGGCATTGGTTTCTGCCAAAATATTCTCTTCAAATTGTAACTTTATCTTCGATAATTCCTTGTCGATTTCGCGTAATTTATCTTTTTTGTCTTCAGGTAAATTGGCGCCATTTCGAGAGAAGCTTTTGTATTTTTTATCTAAAAGAGTAGTCTGCTCCGGATTTAGATTTAATGTTTCTTTTTGATCGTAAACAGTTTTTATTTTAGCAAATAAAGCAGCGTTTAGCGTAATATCATTCCCGAATTCTGATAACAAAGGCGAAACTTCCTGAGCGATATTTTGCATTTCGTCACTCGTTTCTGCTGAATTCAAATTGAAGAAAACACTTGATAGGCGATCTAAAATATCTCCTGAAAAATCCATAGCTACAACGGTATTTTCAAAAGTTGGTGCTTCAGGATTGTTTACGATAGCATCGATTTCGGCTTTAGCCAAAGTAATTCCCTCCTGAAAAGCAGGAAGATAATCTTCGATTTTAATTTGAGAAAAAGGAGCAGTATTATGTTTGGTTGTGAATTTTGAAAGTAAAACGTTCATTATGATGTAATTTATTTTTATTAATTGAAGTCGATATTTTCGAATCCCAAAGATAGCAATTTATAAAAATCCAACGACCTAAACAAGGTTGATTCTCAGTATTAAAACCTTCTTAAAATGTGTTATAGATATGTTATTTATTGGTGCAGGAGATTTAAAAATCTTAAATTGTGAAAAACAGGATTACAACTGAAAAAAAAACTAATCAAAAATAATTGTAAAATAAAAATAGGATGAACTACCAAGTTATAATAAAACGTATTGATACTGTGAATGAAGTTGAAGGATATTGGTCTGATGAAGATTTTGTTCAATTATTAGAAAAATTCAATTATCCTGAGGGAGCAACAGCAGACAAAGCGAGTTTACCGGAATTACTGGAAATGGCTATTTCTGATTATGAGCCTCATGAAGCTGCAGAAATCGTTTTGAAATATAAATTTGCTGATCGATTAGGCGATGGGCAAATAGAGCAAATAGCACACAACATGTTAATTGATAAGGTTTGCGAGGAATATCCTGAAATAGATATGCAGGGAACTTTGTTTCATATCAATCAATTGCTTTTTAAAGCATACAACGGAAAATTTCCAAACGCAAAAGCATCTATCGTTCATTTTTCAATGACGCCAACAAATGGTGAAGTACAAAAGCTGTCAGCTGAAAACGTGCTAAAATTATTGAACAATGGCTTGTCTGACAGAAATCTTATTAAGAGATTATTTGAAAATCAGATTTCAGGAAATATTCCATTTCCTGAAGCCGAAGGAATTGTTTGGGAATTAACAACAAAGGATAATATAAATTATGATCTGGTTACTTCAGAAAATTGGATAAATAACGATGATATTACGGATTCTGAATTTGAAGCTGTTCTCGAGGATATCGAAGAGGAAGCGTAATTTTAAAAAGCTATAAAGTAAGAAAGGCTTCCGTAACGGGAAGCCTTTCTTGTTTTGTATTCTATTCAGTGGCAGCTTATACTGAAAACTGCGACTGAAAACTGAAAACTATTTCAAACTTTCAGCCGCTTTGTTAACTGCTGCTTTCAGTTCTTCTTTATATGAAATAATAGTTTCTAAAACTTTTTTATCATGGCTTCCGATGATTTGTGCGGCTAAAATACCCGCATTTTTCGCTCCGTTTAAAGCTACAGTGGCAACTGGAACTCCGCCTGGCATTTGCAGAATCGACAAAACTGAATCCCAGCCATCTATAGAATTACTTGATTTTACAGGAACTCCAATTACAGGAAGCGGTGACATCGACGCGACCATTCCAGGTAAATGTGCAGCGCCTCCGGCTCCTGCAATAATTACCGAAATACCGCGAGTATGCGCGTTTTTACTGAAATCGAATAATTTTTCAGGTGTTCTGTGTGCCGAAACGATATCAACTTCGGTTTCGATATTAAATTGTTTTAGTATGTCGATGGCATCCTGCATGACTGGCATGTCTGAGATACTTCCCATTATAATGGCTACTTTGCTCATAGGTTTTTGTTTGTTTCAAGTTTCAAGTTTCAAGTTTGAGGTTTCACGTTTTTGGTGAGACTGAAAACTGCGACTGTTTATTTTGTTTCAGGTTTTAAACTGTTACTGCGACTGAAAACTATATACTAATCACTCTAATTGTATTCTTAACATCCTCAGCAATTCGTCTTGCTTCGGTCATGTCTTCATTAACAATCGTAACGTGACCCATTTTTCTAAACGGACGTGTTTGTTTTTTACCGTAAATGTGTGGTGTAACACCGTTCCAGCCTAAAATGGTTTCGATATTTTCGTAAACTACATCTCCCGAGAATCCTTCGGCGCCTACTAAATTTACCATAACTCCGGCAACTTTACTGTCTGTATTTCCTAACGGAAGATCAAGAATAGCGCGTAAATGATTTTCGAATTGTGAGGTATAACTGGCTTCGATAGAATAATGACCAGAATTGTGTGGGCGAGGAGCGACTTCGTTTACCAGGATTTCATCTTCATGGGTTTGAAACATTTCAACGGCAAGAAGACCGACATGATTAAATTTTTCCGAAACATTCAAGGCAATAGCTCTGGCTTTTTCGGCAACTTTTTCATCGATTCTGGCTGGGCAAATTACATATTCTACCTGATTGGCTTCAGGATGAAATTCCATCTCGACAACCGGATAAGTTTTAATCTCTCCTGAAGGGTTTCTTACTACAATAACGGCCAATTCATTCTTGAACGGAACCATTGTTTCAGCGATACATTCTACGTTTGGTAAATCATCCATGTCTGAAATCTGACGAATAACTTTTACGCCATTTCCGTCATAACCAAATTCGGTACATTTCCATACAAACGGAATGGTGATTTCATTATCTCCAACAGATTTTTGCAAATGTGCAGGACTGTCAAATCTTAAATAAGCGGCTGTTGGAATCTTACTTTCTGTATAAAAATCTTTCTGAACTCCTTTATTCTGAATTCCTTTTAGGGTTTTTGGAGAAGGATATACTTTTAGACCTTCTTTTTCAAGCTGCGTTAAAGCTTCAAGATTGACCAATTCGATTTCGAAAGTCAGAACGTCGACTTGTTTCCCAAAATTATAAACTGTTTCATAATCCATCAAATCGCCTTTGAAGAATTTATTGCAGGCAATTTTACTGGGAGCTTCGTCGCTTGGATCTAAAACATAAGTTTGTATGTCAAATTTTCGAGTGTCAGACAATAGCATTTTGCCTAATTGTCCGCCACCTAATATTCCCAATTTAAAATCAGAAGAAAAATAGTTCATTGTAGTTGTGTTTTTGCAAAGATACTTGATAAAATAGAAATGCCAATTTATTGTCTATTGAATTGCTATTTTTTCATATAAGTAAGGTTGAAAAAAAGGATTGATTCAAATGTTAAAATTTTTAAAATAACTGGTTTTAAAATTTTGTTTTGTGGATATGAATTGCGTAGGTTTGACCAGAATTTTAACATCCATACATTTTAATAAGGTACATGACCACAAACGATTGGGCAAAACATATTCAAAAGTTTCTTTTTCTGTTAAAAGATGACTTTTTCGAATTACCATACCTGTCAAATTCTCCTCAGGTGATGTTAGACAGTCTTATAAAAATCCCTATAATAAAACATAACGCTCTGAAGCAAGTAATTTCTTCAGACAATGCTTTTTGGAAAGGTAAAATGCGTTACAGAAAAATAGAAGAGGGTTTCTGGATTTTAGAAACGAACATTCATCTAAAAGAAAATGTTCTTGCAAAAGCAACTTATACAAAAGACCATCTAAGAGACTATTATATTTTATCGTTTTCAGTTTTTGAATATAAATTTCCTTTTAAGGATTCTGAACCTATTACTTTACTAAGTACATGTTGGACTTTTTATAAACCGGATACTGAGGTCGCTACTTATTTTTATAAAGGAACCGAGGGCAAATTTTTTAATATCGCCATAAATAAGGAATGGGTAGATCAAAATATTAAGTCTGGTAAATTCTGTGGGAAAGGAGTATTGGAAAGTTTTTTTAATGCTCAAAAAGGATTTTATACCTGGCTGGATATTGCTCCAAATGCACATGCTTTGTCAAAAAAAATATCGAAAATATTAGAAGCTGAAGATGATATTCAGTTTAATACTTTGGAGTTAAAAAAAAACTGCGTGAAATTGATTACGGAATTTTTCAATAACTCTTTTGAAGACAGTCGTATTACAGATAATATTTCGTTGAGTAACTTAGATTACTATAATGTAGCCAAAGCAGAGAAAATGATTCTGCACAATCTCCAGTCTTCTTTTATAGGAATAGATCAAATTGCGTATGAGGTAAATACATCGCCAACAAAATTAAAGACTAATTTTAAAATTGTATTTGGCTTCTCGATGCTGCAATACCATAAAGAAAAAAATATGCTTCTTGCCAAACAATTACTTCAAAACTCTGAAGTCGAAATTCAGATTATTGCGGCAATTACAGGTTATGAAAGTGCCAGTAAATTTACTGCTGCGTTTAAGAAACGATTTGCTGTATTACCTTCTGTTTTTAGGGAGAATTAAATTGGAGCAGCATAATATGAATATAGGTAGGTGGATTGATTTTATAAAAGGAAATAATGCCTTTTATAAAGATGGTTTTTTCGAATTGCCTTATTTGTATAATTCTCCTCAGATAGTCGTGCAAAGTATCGTGAACTCTCCTTCTGCTAAACATGTCGAAGAAGAACAGGCTGTTTATATCAATAATCCTTTTTTTAATGGAGTTATGCGATATCGTGAAATCGAAGAAGGTTTCTGGATTGTTGCTACAAGTATCACTTTTAAGAAAAATGTTATGCTTAAAGCTATTTATGATCGGGAATTTCCACTTGACTATTATATGCTTACATTTTCAGTTTTTGAAAGCAACGTAAAACTTCAAAATACATTTGCCGATAAAAGTCCTTTTTCAAGTAAATATTGGGGTTTCAAAAGACCGGGAACAGAACTTGGTGCTTATTTTTATAAAGGTTCTGTGTGCGAATTTTATTTGTACGGATTTAGCAAAGAATGGGCAGAACGCAATTTTTCTTTTGAAAGCTTACCGGTAGAGAATCAGATTAAAAAGGTTCTTACCTCTGATGAAGGTTTTATTACCTATCAGGATATTGTGCCTAATGCAGCAGAATTATCTAAAGAAATTTTGATTAATTTAGAAAAGAACAATCACGATTTGTTGAGTAAAGCAATTTTAAAAACGCAGACTTTTCAATTGATTTCTACCTTTTTTAAAAATGCTTACATAGAGCAACCTATTGGTAATTATACTCCAAAAGAAACTCCTGATTATAAAAAAATAGCTGAAGCCGAAAAGTTGCTTTTGGATACAGTAACAAATCCTTTTTTAGGAGTAGACTATATTGCCAAAAAGGTAGATATGTCTCCAACAAAACTCAAACTAACTTTTAAATTGGTTCACGGTATTTCGATGATGCAATACCATAAAGAGAAAAAATTACTTCTCGCCATGCAGCTGCTTCAAAATACCGATATGCAGATAAAAAATATCGCCTTGGCAACCGGTTATAAAAGTTCCAGCAAGTTTACGGCGAATTTCAAAAAACGTTTTGGAAAAATGCCTTCTGAAATTCGATTATAATCAGTGTAAAATTCTTTCTTTTCAGCTGTTTAAGTTTTCTTTTTTGTGTTTTTTTTATGTTTTTATTAACACCGTATTTATACCTGTTTTTGTTTTTAACTTGTTGTTTTATAGTTTTTTAATTGTGTTGTTCTTCAAGTTTTAAACATTGTTTTTTACATGGTAAATTGTGTTGGTCGTTTCGGGCTATAGATGTGTCCGAATGGGCTATTCGACGTTTGGATTTCGATATAATTTTGTTTGGTAATTCTAAACCAGTCAAATGATAACAAAACTACTTTACTTCGCGAATGTGTTTCGCAACTTTCAAAAAACTCTTTATTGCCAATTTGCATATTAAATGATGCGAATGATTTTTTCAGCAGTTTTTAATTTTCCTTTTAGTACATAATTTATCTCCTGATGAATAAAGATTCCATTGTTTTTAACAATTTGGAACAAATAAATATTGCTGTTTATCAAAAGTTTAAAATAAAGTGATAATAATTAATTAACCAAACAATTAATGAAAAAAAAGACAACTTATTGGTCAAAGATTTCTATAGAAAATTTACTAATAAAAAAAAATATGATACTTACGATGTTAGCGCTGCTATTTCCGTTAGTGTCTTTTTCGCAAACCATTTATACATTTACAAATGCTGGGGCAACCGGACGTTTTGGTCCAACACAGTCTCAAGTTACTACTGCTTATACAGCAACGACACTTGCCGGAGCAGTTACCGTTAACACTCAGGGGATTCAAGAATGGATTGTGCCTGTCACGGGTAATTATAGAATTAGAGTGGCGGGTGCATCTGGTCAAAATTCTAGTAATGGTGTTGGTGGACAAGGAATGATTGCTCAATCTGATTATCCGTTAACAGCTGGTACAGTTTTAAATATTGTTGTTGGGCAACAAGGTTTACCCACTGTTTTAACAGGCTCATATAACGGCGGAGCAGGAGGCGGGGGCTCATTTGTTTATACTGGTGCAATCGGTGGCGGTGGATTATTGTCTGCAGCTGGCGGCGGCGGCGGCGCTTTGGCGTCAATTTTAAATGTTGTTCCAAATACTAACAATGCAAATTTCGGACCTAATGGTTATGATATTACCGATGCTGGAGGATATTTGTCTTTAGGTGGTACTGCTGGCAATGGCGGTGGATTTTCAAATCGTAATATGTTATCTGGAGGACCTGGAGCTGGCTGGTTATCTGATTATAATCCTGCATTTGGAGGAGGTTCTGCTACGATTGGTGGGACTAGATTTGTAGGAGGTACAGCAACATCTAATGCTAAAGATGGTGGTTTTGGTGGTGGTGGTGCTTCTGGAGATAGTACTAATTCTGGTTATGCATGGGCAGGCGGCGGCGGCGGATATTCTGGAGGAGCTGGCGGACATAATGGAGGAAATGGCGATGGACAAGTTGGCGGCGGCGGTGGTTCCTTTTTAAGTGGGACCAGTAAAACAAACGTTGGCTTCAGTACTGGAAATGGATCTGTTGTGATAACAAGTTTATACTCCGCATCTATATCTCAAACTGCAAATGTTGTATGCAGTGGTGATTTAACAGGAGCACTTTCTGTTGCTGTAAGTGGAGGTACTGTGCCTTATACATATGCGTGGTCACCAAATGTCAGCAGCACTTCAACAGCTTCAGGTCTTGCAAAAGGGCCTTATAGTGTAACTGTTACCGATGGGAATAGTTTAACAACGACAGCGTCTTTTACCATTGTTGCTTCAGATAATACGGCTCCAGTTATTACTACAAACGGAGCTAAAAATGTAAATACAAGCCCAGGCGTTTGTGATGCAATTGTAACAGTTTCTGCAACAGCTACGGATAATTGTAGTGTTGGAACTCCAGTGGGAGTACGAAGTGATGCAAAATTACTTTCAGATGCTTATCCTTTGGGAATCACAACAATCACTTGGAATGTAACAGATACTAATGGAAATGCTGCAGTTGCGGTAAATCAAACAGTAACTGTAGTAGATAATGTAAAGCCAACTGCAATCTCGAAAAACATTACAGTGCAATTGAACGCAAGTGGAAGTGTAACTGTAAATGCGAGTCAGCTAAGTAATGGAAGTACCGATAATTGCGGAATTAATAATTACAAATTCTCTGCCGGAAGTGTAGGCACAGTTTGTAATGTTGCCGGTGAAGGAACTTTTTTAAGACTTAATGCACCTGCGGGAAGTGTTTTTAAAAATATAGTTTATGCTAATTATGGAAACTCTACAGGAACTTGTGGGAATTTTGTTAATGGTAGTTGTAGTGCATCAAATAGTTTAAGTTTAGTAACAGCTGCTTTCCTTAATAACAATAGCGGAATTATTTATTCTAGCAATGATACTTTTGGAGACCCTTGCAATGGAACACAAAAGCGACTAGCCGTACAAGCTAACTATGCTCCGGCAACGGCAGAAACGACTTCAATAACATACTCTTGTGCTGATGTAGGCGTAAAAAATGTTGTATTATTTGTTACTGATAATAGTGGAAATGTTTCGTCAGTGAATGCAACAATAACAATTCAGGACAATATTGTCCCTGTAATCACTTCGAACGGAAATAAAAGTGTAAATGCAGATTCAGGAGTTTGTGGGGCTAACATAATAGTTTCGGCATCTGCAACAGATAATTGTTCAGTAGGAACTCCAACGGGAGTAAGAAGTGATGCGAAAGCACTTACAGCTCTTTATCCTGTAGGAACAACAACAATAACTTGGAACATAACCGATGCTAATGGAAATGCAGCAACAGCAGTAACTCAAACGGTTACGGTAGCTGATAATCAAATTCCGGTACTTGCTTCAAACGGAGATCAAAATGTAAATACAGATTCAGGAGTTTGTGGTGCAAACGTAACCGTTTCTGCAACAGCTACAGATAATTGTACAGTTGCAACTCCAACAGGAGTAAGAAGCGATGCCCAATTGCTTACAGATGTTTATCCAATAGGAGTTACAACCATAACGTGGAATGTAAGTGATGCTAATGGAAATGCAGCAGTTACAGTAACTCAAACGGTAAGTGTAACAGATAATCAAATTCCGGTAATTGCTTCAAACGGAGATCAAAATGTAAATACAGATTCAGGAGTTTGTGGTGCAAACGTAACCGTTTCTGCAACAGCTACAGATAATTGTACAGTTGGAACTCCAAGTGGAGTAAGAAGTGATGCAAAATTATTGACAGATGTTTATCCTTTAGGAGCAACAACCATAACATGGGATGTAAACGATGCTAATGGAAATGCTGCAGTTACAGTAACTCAAACTGTAACAGTAACAGATAATGAAATTCCTGTAATTGCTTCAAACGGAGATCAAACAGTAAATGCTGATTCAGGTATTTGTGGCGCAGTTGTTTCAGTTTCAGCAACGGCTACTGATAATTGTACAGTTGGAACTCCAACAGGAGTAAGAAGTGATGCAAAATTATTGACAGATGTTTATCCTTTAGGAGCAACAACCATAACATGGGATGTAAACGATGCTAATGGAAATGCTGCAGTTACAGTAACTCAAACTGTAACAGTAACAGATAACGAAATTCCTGTAATTGCTTCAAACGGAGATCAAACAGTAAATGCTGATTCAGGTATTTGTGGCGCAGTTGTTTCAGTTTCAGCAACGGCTACTGATAATTGTACAGTTGCAAATCCAACAGGAGTACGAAGCGATGGAAAATTGCTTACAGATGTTTATCCTGTAGGAACTACAACAATCACTTGGAATGTAGTAGATGTGAATAGAAATACTGCTGCTGAAGTTATTCAAACTATAACAGTAACAGATAACGAAATTCCTGTAATTGCTTCAAACGGAGATCAAAATGTAAATACTGATATCAATGTTTGTGGTGCAAGCATAACGGTTTCGGCAACAGCAACGGATAATTGTACAGTTGGAACACCAACGGGAGTAAGAAATGATGGAAAATTACTTTCAGATGTTTATCCAGTTGGAAGTACAAAAATCAAATGGAATGTAAAAGACGTAAATAGTAATGATGCTGTTGAGGTAATTCAAACCGTAACAGTAATCGATAACCAAATGCCGGTGATTTCTTCAAATGGTGATCAAAACGTAAATGTTGATGTCGCTACTTGTGGTGCAAACGTAACAGTTTCGACAACGGCTACAGATAATTGCACAGTTGGAACTCCAATAGGAGTGAGAAATGACGCAAAATTACTTACAGATGTTTATCCTGTAGGAATTACAGAAATCAAATGGAATGTAAAAGATGTTAACGGAAATGATGCAGCTGAGGTAATTCAAATAGTAACAGTTGTAGATAATATTGTACCAACAGTAATTACAAAAAACATAACAGTTCAACTTGATGCAACAGGAAATGCTATAATTCTCGCTTCTGACCTTGATAATAATTCATCTGATAATTGTACAATCGATACAATCGAAATTGATAAAACATCATTTACTTGTGCTAATATTGGATCAAATATTGTAAAACTTACGGTAACAGATAAGAATGGGAATTTTGATACTAAAGAGGCAACTGTAATAGTTGAAGACAATATCAAACCAATCGTAATTACAAAAAATATCACCATTCTTCTTGATGCTTCTGGTGTTGCTACAATCCAGGCTTCTGATGTTGATGATAATTCAACTGATAATTGCGAAATCGCAGTAAGAGAGTTAGATAAGACAGAATTTACTTGTGCTAATATCGGACCTAATACGGTTAAACTAAAAGTTACCGACAAAAACGGAAACTTTGATGTTAAAGAAGCTATTATAACTGTAGAAAACAAAATTGTACCAAAAGTATTGACAAAGAATATTACACGACAACTTAGTACATTAGGAAATGTATCTATTGTTGCATCTGATATTGATAATGGATCAATATATGCTTGTGGAACTCCAACTTTGGTAGTTTTTCCAAATGTCTTTACCTGTGCTAATATTGGGATCAATAATGTCACGTTGACTGCTACAGATGCCTACGGTAATGTTTCAGTAAAAGCGGCAACAGTAACTATCGAAGATAAAGTTGCGGCGACTGTACTTACTAGAGATGTAACCGTTCAGCTGGATGCTTCCGGGAATGCGTCAATCACCGCAGCCCAAATCGATAACGGAAGTTTTGATTTTTGCGGAATTGCTTCACTTACAGTTAGTCCAAATAGTTTTAGTTGTAATGCTATCGGAGAAAATGAAGTAACGCTTACTGTTACTGATGTGCACGGAAATATTTCTACAGAAATCGCAATCGTGACGGTTCAGGATCATGTTCTCCCAACGGCTAAAACGAAAGATCTCACAGTAGAACTTGATGCGTCAGGCAATGCATCAATTACAGTGAATCAAATCAATAACGGAAGTTCTGATAATTGTGGTGTCGTATCAGTAAGTCTTGATAAGCTTTCTTTTGATTGTACCAATGTTGGTATCAACGCGGTTCTTCTGACTGTAAAAGACAAAGCTGGAAATACGGCAACAGCTACTGCGAAAGTTACAGTTGTAAATAAATTTGGAGATAATGATAATGACGGAATTTTAGACAATTGTGACGATGATGATGATAATGATGGAATCAAAGATTGGTTAGACAACTGTCCAATTACTGCTAATCCTTATCAGGAAGATCGCAATAATAATGGTATTGGTGATGCCTGCGATAAAGACCAGATGAATATTTCTGAAGCTTTTACTCCAAACGGAGATGGTATCAATGATACATGGGTTATTTCGAATATCGAAAATCATCCTAATTCAATTGTACGTGTTTTTAATCGTTGGGGAACAGAAGTGTTTGTTGCTAAAAATTACCAAAATGATTGGGATGGACATTACAAAGGAAGTTCCAGTTCTCTGCCAGAGTCAAGTTCATATTACTATCAAATTGATTTAGATGGTGATGGTACTATCGAAAGACAAGGATGGATCTATATTAACAGGTAATTGAAATAAAATAAAATTTTAGAAATGAAAATAATTAAAAATATATTGGCGGGAGCATTACTACTTTTTAGTAGTATGCTTTTTGCCCAGCAAGAAAGCCTTTTTACAACGTATCGTTACCATATGAATGTTGTAAATCCGGCTTATGCAGGTGTTGATGGAGAAACTGTTTTAATGAGCACAATTCGCCAGCAATGGACAGGGATTAAAGATGCACCGCAAACGCAAGCAGTCTCTTTTGGTACATCGGTAGGGAATCATTTGGGATTAGGGGTTTCTATGGTTTATGATAAAACTTTTATCGAAAAACAAACACAATTAGGAATTGACTTTTCATACAAAATTCAGGTTGGAGCTCTTACTGATTTGTATTTAGGAATAAAAGCAGGAGGTAATTTCTACAATGTAAATACCTCTGGACTTGAGACCTATTCGCCTCAATCAGATCCATCTTTGATTACGATAAATCATTTTAATCCAAACGTAGGTATTGGAGCTTTATTGAAAAATGATAAATTTTTTGTATCCCTTTCTGTTCCAAGAATGTTAAATACGGAGCGTGCAAAAAACAAAGACGGTTATACTTCTGTTGCAACAGACAGAGCACATGTTTATTTGAGTAGTGGTTATGATTATGATTTTAATACAGCTACAGAATTGGTGCTAAAACCATCATTTATGATGCGTTATGTAAATGGTTCGCCACTTTCAGTAGATGTTAATTTGATGCTTCAGATAGAGAAATTTTTGGAAATAGGAGGAAGTTACAGAGTTGATAACGCTTATGCCGCAATAGCAGGTTTAACAATTACTGACCATCTGACAATTGGTTATGCTTACGAAACCAGTACAGGTAAAGTAATGGCAAGTGCTAAACAATCAAACGAGTTTTTTCTTCGCTTTAAATTTTAATAAAAGGCAAATACAATAATCGAAACAACGTTTTTTTTATTTTTTTGAGTAGTAAAAAAGAGGACATCTATCTGCAGATGTCCTCTTTTGATTTTATATAAATCATTTAAGGTCTTTCTATTTTTCTTAAAACTTCTTTTGCGACAGCTTTATAAGCTGCAGAATGATCTGCATAATCTTTGTTTAGGATAATTTGCAATTCGGGATGAATCCAATCATAGTGATTTCCTAATATATATAAAGTTCTGATCGAATAGGCTTTTGTCGCCACTTTTACATCATTAATTAGCCAGTCAAAAGAAGCTTCAATACAATCTTGTAAATTTTCTCCTGACAGTAAAATGCTGTTTTCGTTTTTCTTATAATGTGATTTTACCAGAAGCTGAACCACTTTTGCAATTGGCCTGATAGAACTTTCATCTTTTAAAACCTTCAGATTAGAACAGAAAAAATTAAGATAAGGTTGCAGCCAGATTAATTCTTCGTAAGATATAAATTCTAAAATCCAGCATGCTTTATGATTGTTTTTATCTAAGGGAGAAAAACAAATTTGAACCAATTCATCAAATAAATGTTGATTTTCTAAAATGTACTGAGCTCCCATTAGCCGGTTTTCTCGGTAAGCATTTACATAATCCAGTTTTAGATGAAGTTCAGACGACATTTTTTTACATTTAATACACATCTAAAATAAATAATTTAATGCAATAGTTCCGTAATAATTTATTGGAAGTCCAGGATAATAATATCTTGGACTTGCGTTTCCAACCGCAACGGCATTAGGCAAAATCATAGAGGCATATTTTTCGTCAGTGACATTATTAATGCCAAAAGCCAGGTTTGTGTTTAGATTAGGAAGAATTTGAAAACGATAACCTGTTTTTAAATTAATGATATGATAAGAATCTGAATAAAGAGAATTAGCATCATTTAAGGGGATTTTATCTGTAAACTGAAAATCAGCAGAAAAATATAAACCCAAAACCATATTTAAAATTATTCCTGCATTTACTTTATTTGCGGCGACCCCGGTTAATTTATTTCCTGAATAATCATTTCCGTTATCGACAAAATCGTTAAACTCATATTTCCCCAGGGAAGCAGTGATGTAAGAGTTTAAATTGAAAAACCGATTAATAGGCCAATTGTGTTTTGCTAAAATTTCGATTCCTTCATGAAATGTTTTACCGGCATTTATACCTTCATACTGGTCATCACCAATTCTTTTTGCCACTAATAAATCTTTTATTTCCATTCGATAAACAGCAAATTCTGTATAGAGATTTTTATTGAAGAAATAGAATTTTCCACCCGCTTCAAAATTATAACCGCTTTCAGGTTTTATATCCGGATTAATATTGCCTGAACTTGTAAGTGTTTCTTCGGTGGCCGGCAATGAAAATCCCCTACTTATCGAAAAGTACAAAGTTTTTTGCTCATTGGGTTTAAAGAGAAAAGACAATTGTGGCGAAAAGATTCCGTCATAACTGTATTTTTCAGTTGAAGAAGTATTGTTAGGAAGAGAATTCGTTAGCTCAAAATGAGTTTCATTATAATTCAATCCGGCTTGTAATTCGAATTTATCCGAAAGCAAAGTTCTGATTTGAGAAAAAATATTATAAAAATGTCTTTTTTGGTCTGTTTCAGTAAGTTGATTGCCTTGTAAACTTCCTTGACCATTATTGGTTTTGTATAGATTTTCAAAAGTGTTTCCGTTATAATTATCTGTGAAATATTCAATTCCGGCAATAAATTGATTCTCGATTTTACTAATTTTAAAATCTCCCGAAAATTGCGTTCTTCCGCCAGTTCCAAAAGTATATTGACGTAAAATATCAAAAGGACGAGGTTCATTACTATCCTTATAATTAATAAAAACCGAAGTTGAATTGCGCAGATGATCATTAATTTTAAAATCATAAGCCAATCCACCTAAAGTCGATTTGTATTCCTTATATCCTTTTGAAGCCACCCATGTTGGAGCACCTAGTTTTGGATTATTATCAAAAACTTCTTTACTAATCGAACTTGGAATGAAAGCTTTCAAATATGTGTAATTCGAAAAATAGGTCAACTTGCTATTTTTCTTTTTAAATAATTCTCCGGCGAGCGTTATTCCTTCCCGATTATACGAACTGTTTTCTCGCCATCCGTCCGTTTTAAGATTATGATAACTGATATTCAAACTAGAACTTTTCTCATTCAGGCTGTAATTCAAGCTGTTTTTGAGTAATCCAAACGAACCAAAGACACTGCTGACACCGGCATTTTCTCCATTTGACTTTGAAAGTTGAGGTGAAATCAAAATTGCACCGCCCAAACCGGCTCCGTAAATACTAGAAAGCGGACCTTTGATAACTTCAATTTGTCCGATGTTTTCCAGATCAATATCATCAATAACCGTTTCGCTATTTCCGGAAGTCAGGGGAATACTGCCATAAAAAGCCCTGATTTTATTAGTTCCATAAGGAGATCTTGCGCCAATACCCCGAATCGAAATTCGGGTTGTAGTAAAATTAGAAGATTGCATAAAAACTCCTGGAATTGTATTAATGACAGTGCTAATATCTGTGGCATTATTTTGCAAAAGGTCTTTTTTAGATAAAATTCCAATAGAAGCAGGAGTGTTTTGCAATCGATCATTAACATGAAGTGAACTAATGACAACTTCATCCAGTTTTTGGGTTTTTAAAGAATCAATAGTTTTGTTTTCTCTTTTTTGTGCCTCGATGTTATGGAAACATAAAAACACAAGAAGAAGAAAACAATATTTTTTTAAAATCATAAAAGAGTTTGTTGAGCAGTTTCTGGATGAAAAAAAAATTAACCGCAAAGAACGTTAAGATTTATACCCTATGTTAACTTTATAAAACACAAAGTTCGCAAAGCTAGTTCGATACAAAGCTTTGCGAACTTTTCATTTTATAAAACTACAAAAAAACTTAGCGTTCTTTACGGTAAAATTAATTATGTTTCTAAGAAACCTAATTTGGAATTTATTTTTTAGCCGTTACCTTCCAAATTGTATTTCCGCTATCATCATTAACCAAAAGAGACCCGTCTTGCATGACAGTTACCGCAACCGGACGTCCGTAAACTTCAGCTTTGTCAGCATTAGAAATAAAACCAGTTAAGAAATCTTCCGGTTTCCCGGAAGGTTTTCCGTTAGCAAAAGGAACGAAAACAACTTTATATCCTGATATTTTAGCACGATTCCAGGAACCATGTTGTCCTACGAAAGCCCCGTTTCTATATTTTTCAGGAAAAGCAGTTTTGTTATAAAATGCCAATCCCAAAGATGCTGTATGAGCGCCAACCGGAACGTCAGGAACAATAGATTTGGCCGCAAGATCTTTGCGCTCACCTTTCATTCTTGGATCAAGATTGTTTCCGTAATAAGAATATGGCCAGCCATAAAAAGCATCTCGTTTTACACTTGTAATATAATCAGGAACCAAGTCATCACCCAATTCATCACGTTCGTTAACCGCAGTCCAAAGTTCCTTATTTACAGGATTCCAATCCATTCCAACAGGATTTCTAAGACCGGCAGCATAGATTTTTTCACCGATTCCGTCAGGATTAATTTCTAAGATATCAGCACGGCGCACCTCTTTGTCCATTCCGTTTTCACCAACATTACTTCCGGAACCTACCGAAACGTAAATTTTTGTTCCCTCAGGATTAGCAATTATATTTCTTGTCCAGTGATTGTTGTAGCCTCCGGCAGGAAGTTCAAGAATTTTGGTTCCTTTTGTTTCTAATTTTAAAGGAGCATTTTTATAAGGATAACGATATAAGCCGTCAGTATTGGCAACATAAAAAAAGTCTTTAAGAACTAACATTCCAAATGGTCTGTTGAGGTCTTTTAGAAAAACTTCACGAGTTTCAAATTTTCCGTCCTTGTCTTTATCGCGAAGAATTATAATTTGATTTTTACTTGTTCTCGTGCCGCTTTCCACAACAAAAATATCGTTGTTTGGTGCAATGTAGGTCCAACGTGGATTCTCAAAACCATCAGCAAATTTCGTAACTGTAAAACCTTCCGGTGCAATTGGTGTTTTGCCTTCCGGCCAGCCAATCACTTTGCTATTATTCGTTTTCGATTCGGTTGCGTACGGTGGAGGTAAAGTGAGATCGCCAATAGCAGTTTTTACAATAATATCAGGTTGTTTTGCCAGAGCTTCTTTTTCTTCTTTTTTTACCTGCCCGTTGCAGGCTGTCATTATTGCCAGTAGGGATATCGAAAATATTTGTGCAGTAGTTCTCATTTCGGTTTAGGGTTAAATGTTTATAGAACAACAATTTAGTAAAATTAAAAATAGTTGCAAGAAAATATTTGTAAATATTATGTGATATTTAACATTCTTAAAAAAATATGTGTCCAGCTTATTTTGATACTTACAGTTTGGTTGTAATTCTGTATCTTTGCGCATTATTTTAAACATAAAAATAATGATACAACTTCACGATAAACAATTTGTTCCGTTTATTTCGGCCAAAGAAATTGATTTTGCTTTAACTAAAATAGTTGCTCAGGTAGAAGATGATTTTGGAGACGATACCCCAATTTTTATTGGTGTCTTAAATGGTGCATTCATGGTTGTTGCCGATTTTCTGAAAAAATACAAAAGTCCTTGCGAGGTTTCATTTATAAAAATGGCATCTTATGAAGGAACTGAAACTACTAATGCTGTAAAAGAATTAATAGGGATTAATCAGGATTTGACAGGTAGAACCGTGATTATCATCGAAGATATTATCGATACCGGAAATACAATCGAAGAATTGAAACGCATATTTAAAGAACAAAATGTAAAACATTTTAAAATTGCAACTTTGTTTTTTAAACCGGATGCCTATAAAAAAGATATTAAAATAGATTATATCGGAATCAGGATTCCAAATAAATTTATCGTTGGTTACGGTTTGGACTACGATGGTTTGGGACGAAATTTAGCCGAAGTATATAAATTGGCAGAATAATTACAAACACACACAACTATATATTCATTTAAAACTTCTTGTAAAAACAGAAGTAACAACACTCACTCATATTATGATTAACATTGTTTTATTTGGAAAGCCGGGAGCAGGAAAAGGAACTCAGGCAGAATTTTTAAAAGAAAAATACAAATTAACACACCTTTCAACAGGAGATATTTTTCGTTTTAATTTAAAAAATGATACAGATTTAGGTAAGAAAGCAAGGGTTTTTATGGACAATGGAGAATTGGTTCCTTGCGAAGTTACAACTGCAATGTTAATAGATGAGGTAAATAAAAACCCTAATACACAAGGATTTTTGTTTGATGGTTATCCAAGAACTTTAGATCAGGCAGAAGCCCTGGATAAATTCTTGCCAACTATTGGGACAAGTGTTACGGCTACAATCGCATTAGAAGCTGATGATGAAATTCTTGTAGCGCGTTTGTTAGAAAGAGGAAAAACAAGTGGAAGAGTAGACGATCAGGACGAAGAAAAAATTCGTGTAAGATATCAGGAATACAATGAGAAAACTGCTCCGCTAATTGGATATTATAAAGAACAAAATAAGTTTCATGCTGTAAATGGTATCGGAACTATCGAAGAAATTACAGAACGATTAACGTCAGTTATAGATAATTTGTAGAAGCTTTTCCAGCTGCCGTTTCAAGTCCAAAACTAAAAAAATTATTTTTCTATCCCAATGTTTCGGGATAAAACAAAACTTCTTCTGATACTTTTAGGAGTCAATTGTTTTAAGAAATGAAAAATTAGTTTTTTTAGCTCCGGACTTTTTTCTTCTCCCAATGGGATTGGTATGAAATATTAAGAACAAATTGCATTAACGAACTATTAAATAACGAATAACCCTCAAATTGGAAATACTAATAATATTTTTTCTAATACTATTAAATGGAGTTTTCTCTATGTCTGAAATTGCACTTATTTCAGCAAGAAAAAACAGACTTGAAACTGCTGCAAAAAAAGGAAATAAAAGTGCGAAAATTGCACTTGATTTGGCTAATTCGCCAAATAAGTTTTTGTCTACGGTACAGATCGGAATTACTTTGATCGGGATTTTGACAGGTATTTACAGTGGGGATAAAATCACAATAGATGTAGAGGCATTTGTTAACGGATTTGCGATTTTCAGACCCTATGCACATTCAGTTGCAGTTGGGATTGTCGTAGTAGTTTTGACATTTTTCTCATTAGTTTTAGGAGAGCTATTACCAAAACGAATTGGTTTGAATTATCCAGAATCGATTGCAAAAATGGTAGCATTGCCAATGAAGATTGTTTCGATTATTACAGCGCCGTTTATATGGCTGCTTACCACTTCGACTGATTTTTTATTGAATGTTTTGCAAATCAAACCTTCGGCTGACGGTAAAGTAACCGAGGAAGAAATTAAAGCCATAATAAAAGAAGGAACTGAAGGCGGAGAAGTTCAGGAAATTGAACAAGATATCGTAGAGCGTGTTTTTCATATTGGAGACAGAAAAGTAAGTTCGTTAATGACACACCGCAAATCGGTAGATATGTTGCCTTTTAATGCAGACAAAGCAAAAATAAAAGAATTGGTTTTAATGGATTTACATACCATTTACCCGGTTTACAGAGATAATTATGACGATATAGTAGGGATTGTAACCTTAAAAAATATATTTGCGAATATCGAAAATGATCATTTCGATCTAGGAGCAATAATGATAGATGCTCCCTATTTAATGGAGCAGACAACAGCTTATAAAGCACTTGAAAATTTTAAAAGAACAGGCGTTCATTACGCCTTAGTATCTGATGAGTATGGTGTTTTTCAAGGGATAATTACATTAAATGACATTCTCGAAGCTCTGGTTGGAGATGCATCTGATTTTTATAAAGATGAATTTAAATTAGTAGAACGAGAAGATGGTTCGTGGTTGGTTGACGGACATTATTCATTACATGATTTTCTAACGTATTTTGAGTTAGACGAATTAACAAATGATTACGAAGTTAACACAGTAAGCGGAATGATTATGACTGAGCTTTCTCATATTCCGAAAGAAGGCGAAAAATTAATCTGGCAAAAATTTGTGTTAGAAGTCATCGATATGGATGGCGTAAAGATTGATAAAGTGCTGGTAAAAGCACTAAAAGAGTAAAAATAAAATAGTTTTCAGTTTCTGTTTTTAGTTGCAGTATGCATTAAAAACTGATACTGCGGCTGAGAATAAAAATTTGTTTCAGGTTTTATTCTGTTTCAGGTTTCAAGTTAAGTGTGTTGCGCCAACTTGAAATCTCAAACTTTAAACTTTAAACTATACATAAACAAAAAAAGAAAATGACAGAAGGAAATTTTGTAGATTATGTTAAGATATATGTTTCTTCCGGAAAGGGAGGAAAAGGATCTACGCATTTACATAGAGAGAAATTTATTGAAAAAGGAGGCCCGGACGGAGGTGATGGTGGTCGAGGCGGACACGTATATTTAGTTGGAAATAAAGGGCTTTGGACACTTTTTCATTTAAAATTTGCTCGTCATATTAAAGCTGGTCACGGTGGTGATGGAGGAGGAGATCGTAGTACAGGTGCTGATGGAGATGATAAATTTATCGAAGTGCCTTTAGGTACTGTTGTAAAAGATAAAGAAACCGGAGAAACCTTATTCGAAATTACCGAAGATGGCGAAAAACAGATTCTTTCAAGAGGTGGAAAGGGTGGATTAGGAAACTGGCATTTTAGAAGTTCAACGAATCAGACACCAAGATATGCTCAACCTGGTTTACCGGGTGTAGAGATGGATGTGATTCTTGAATTGAAAGTTTTGGCAGACGTTGGTTTAGTAGGTTTTCCTAATGCAGGAAAATCAACTTTATTATC
Organism: Flavobacterium azizsancarii; assembly: GCF_027980145.1. Taxonomy (GTDB): domain Bacteria; phylum Bacteroidota; class Bacteroidia; order Flavobacteriales; family Flavobacteriaceae; genus Flavobacterium; species Flavobacterium azizsancarii. The sequence goes on from NZ_JAMZNK010000004.1 coordinate 86,357, forward strand.
TGTGTTGACTTCTGCAAAACCAAAAATTGCTGATTATCCTTTTACAACTCTAAAACCAAACTTAGGAATTGTAGCTTACAGAGATTTTCAATCTTTTGTAATCGCTGATATTCCTGGTATTATTGAAGGAGCTGCTGAAGGAAAAGGTTTAGGACATTATTTCCTGCGTCATATTGAGCGTAACTCAACATTGTTGTTTTTAGTTCCTGTTGATACGCCGGACATTAAAGGAGAATATGATATTTTGGTAAATGAACTTACTAAATACAATCCTGAAATGCTTGATAAAGAACGTTTATTAGTAATCTCAAAATGTGATATGCTGGATGACGAACTAAAAGCAGAACTGAAAGTTGAATTGGATGTCGCTTTCAAGGATATTCCTTATATGTTTATTTCGTCTGTTGCTCAACAAGGATTAACGGAGCTCAAGGATAAGCTTTGGAAAATGTTGAATGAATAATAAAATACTAGTTGTATACCAAAAGGTGTTCTTTAAATAGAGCACCTTTTTTTTGTTTTTCAAAATGTTAAATTCGTAATGAAATGCTAAAAATTCGGGATCATATTTATTTTTGATTATGATTAGAATGGTATAATTATGAAAATGAGTTATATTCGCAGAACTTAAACAAAATAACATGAAAAAAATAGTTTTATTCTTAACCATGTGCTTAATGGCTTTTCCTGTAAAAGCTGATGAAGGAATGTGGTTTTTGATGTTTATCGAAAGATTGAACCATAGAGATATGGAAAAAATGGGCTTACAATTAACGTCCGAAGAAATTTACAGCATTAATCATCATAGTTTAAAAGATGCGATTGTACAATTTAATGGAGGTTGTACGGCAGAAATTGTTTCTAAAAATGGTTTAGTTTTAACAAATCACCACTGTGGATATGATGCTATTGCAGAACTTTCTTCGGCAGAACGAAATTATCTGAAAGATGGTTTCTGGGCAAAAGAGAAAAGTGCTGAGATGAAACCAAAATCATTATATGTTCGTTTCTTCGTTCGTATGGATGATGTTTCTAAAAGAATTTTATCTAAAGTAAATGATAAAATGACTGAGACTGAAAGAAACAAAATCATTCAGCAAGAAATAAGCCTGATCGAAAAAGAAAATAATGAAGGTGGAAAATATACTGTCTCCGTTCGTCCTTTCTTTCAGGGAAATGAATATTATTATTTCGTTTATCAGGATTATACCGACGTTCGTTTAGTGGGAACACCGCCGGAAAGTGTTGGTAAATTTGGTGGAGACACTGATAACTGGGAATGGCCACGTCAAACCGGTGATTTTTCTATGTTTAGAGTATATGCTGATAAAGACGGAAATCCAGCAGCTTATTCTAAAGACAATGTGCCTTTGCAGCCTAAACATTACTTGCCTGTAAGTATTAAAGGTGTAAAAGAAAATGATTTTGCTATGATTTTAGGATATCCGGGTAGAACAAACCGTTGGATGCCAGCTGGCGGAATCGAACAAAACATTAAATATGCATATCCTGCATGGGTTGAAGGTGCTAAAGCCGGAATGGATGTAATGAAAAAGTACATGGACAAAGATGCAACAGTTCGTTTGCAATATGCGTCTAAATATGCTTCGACAGCAAACTATTGGAAAAACCGTCAGGGTATGATTGATGCTTTAACAAAAGCAGGAACAGTTGATGTTAAGACGGCACAAGAAGATAAATTCTATGAGTGGGCAACTAAACCGGCCAATAAAGAGAAGTACGAAAATGTAATTCCAACTATTAATGATTATTACAGATCAACAAATCTAAAAGCGACTCACGATAATTACTTAATGCAACTTTTGCGTACTTCAGGTTATGCTGCAGGACCGGCAAATTTAGGAAATGCATTGATAGCTTATTATAATGAGAATGATGCTAAAAAAGCTGAGATGCTTCCTAAGATTAACACATTGATCGATAACATTTACGGTGAATTTTATGCTCCGCTTGAAAAAGATATATTCGCAGCACAATTGAATTTATATACTTCAAAAGGTGCAGAATATGGTTTAGGTACGCAAATTACCAAAATGAAATCAGAGAATAATGGTAATTTTGCTGCTGATGTAGCAAAGGCAACTGAGATCAGTTACTTTACGACTAAAGAAAAAGTATTAGCATTTATGGCTGATCCAAAACCATTGGCAATTGTACACGATCCTTTGTATATTATTTCTAATGATTTAATGACAAAATACCGTTCTAAAACTGATGATCAGTCAAAAGCTGATGACGGATTTGCAACTGCTTACCGCGAATTGGTTGAAGGTTTAAGAGAGTCAAAATTAAATACGATTCAATATCCGGATGCAAACTCTACTTTGAGACTGACTTACGGAAAAGTTCGTGCTTTGCCTGCTGACCCTCGCAACGATGCGAAAATAAACAATTATACAACCATGGAAAGTATGGTAAAAAAGTATAAAGCAGGAGATCAGGAATTTGATTTGCCAAAACGTTTGTTAGAATTAAACAAGAAAAAAGATTACGGGCAATATGCTGACAAAGAAGGATATATGCCGGTAAATTTCCTTACAGACAATGATATTACAGGAGGGAATTCTGGTTCACCGGTTCTAAACGGAAAAGGAGAATTAATAGGTATTGCTTTTGACGGAAACATCGAAGCTATGGCCGGAGATGTTATTTTTGATCCTAAATTACAAAGAACGATTAACGTAGATATTCGTTACGTACTTTGGATTATTGACAAATACGCAGGAGCTAAGAATATTATTGATGAGTTGACTATTGTAAAATAATCTCAATTTATTTATAAAAGTAAACCCGATAGATTTTAGATCTGTCGGGTTTTTTTGTGCCTAAAATTAAGATATTCTCAACGTATGTGATTTCTCCTTGCGTCGAAATGAACAAAACGAAACGAAATAATGGTTCATTTTTGAATTTTATATACTGTTTTTAATTCACCTTTACCCGAATTCCTTTTGTATGACTTGCAAATTCTGGCGCATACATACTTTCAATAGTTGTAATTCCGTTTGAGAATTCACCACTGTTGTTTACCCTAATGACATATTCGATAACATAAGTTCCTTTGTTGACAGTATCAAAAAAGAAATGAGTTGCGGCATCTTTGGTACTCATATAATAACCCAGTCGATCTTTGTATTGATATTCTGAAAGTACATTGACAGGTTCAAAACACGAAGCTCTCATATCTTTCAGATGAACAAACTCCATATCTTCTTTAGATTTTATAATTAATCTTACCGTAACTAAATCTCCAATTTTCAAAGGATTTTTAGTTGTTATTCTTTCTAATTCATTCCCTTTTAAAGTATTCATTTTAAGGTATAATTCTTTTGAAACCGATAAAACTGCTCCCGAATTGGTTTTGATTTTATCCAAATCTTCAAAATACTGCCAATAAACTCCACCAAAACCAGGAACTTTCGATTTATTCTGAATGCTCACAGAGGCCATTTCTTTTTTGATTTCATCCGCTTTCCAGTTCAGTTTAATATAACCTGTTTCAGCTTCTTTTTCGTTTTCGGCTAACTTTTTGGTTAGGATTTTTTCGTTTCCAATTTTAATGATAGTATTGTCTTTTACGGATAACCAATCATTTCCTTGCATCAATAAAGCATAAATAGCTTCAGTCGTAGATTTTGTGGTTGGCCAGTTTTTGCTTTGCTTGTTTTTTAATAACCAGACTTTCATTGCCTCTACAGATTTTGTGTCGTGATTCACTTCGGCGAAAGCCTCAATCAATAAAGCCTGAGTTTCTATAGGCGCTTGATACCAATACCAGCCTGCTTTGTTGGCAATCCAGTACATGCCCCAATCTTCGTTGTTTGAAGAGGTTTCTTTTAGGCTTTCTATTATTTTTTTAGCCGTTTCAATTTCTCCAAAACGGTTTAAAGTCAAAGCAGCCAATCCTTTTTCGTAAAGAGAATACTTTAACCAATCTTTTTTGGCTGTTTCCAAATACAATTTAGTTGCTTTTTTCAAAGTATCTGATAACGGATATTTTTCTAAATAAAAACTTCTGGTATATAAAAAATGCAAATCAGAATAAGGATTATTCCAAATTAGTTTATCTGTTGTTTTTAAGTTTTTTGTCTGACCTTTATAGTATTCTAAGAATTTATTGTCCAGAAACGGAATTCCGGTTTTAGCAATTGCATCAATTTTATCCTCATTGTCTTTTGTTTTATTCAATTTCGATAGATGACCTAAACCAGCCAGAATATGTCTGGTAATATATTCGCTTTCATAGTTTCCTCCAAACCACGAAAAACCTCCTGATGGTAGTTGTTTTTGTTTCAGTTTTTCGAAAGTAGCTTCTTGAGAAGTTTTCATTTTTTCTAAATCAAATAAAAGTGCGAGATTATTTTTCTTTTCATCTTCGCTTTGAGCGTCATTTAACCAGGGAGTTTCTGCCAGAATGATCGATTTTAATTCTTCGTTCTCTTCTAATTTTGAATTTGGTTTTCCGTTCTTTCTCCAGTCTTCAAAAACAGTTGCAATCTTCGGATTACTTGAAATGATTTCTGAAGCTAAAGCATTGGCATAAAAACGCGCAAAAGTCTGTTCGGCACATTCGTGTTCATATTCCATTAAATAAGGCAAAGACTGAATTGCAATCCATGAAGGATTTGAAGTATATTCAAATGTTAGCTGATGATTTTTTAAAGTAGTAGAAGTGTTATTTTTTAAATTCTCAAACGTATATTCTTTAGTAGAATTTTCACGAACCCAGATTGGGATACTTTCTGTAATCAATATATTATTGGTAAGTACAGGAAGTATATTTTCTTCTCCGTCAGAAAAATTACCTGATTTAGCCAGAATTTTATATTGCACACCTTGTAAACCATCAGGGATAGAGATTGTCCAAGTTGCGGTTGTATTTCCAAAAGCTCCAACAGTAAAGTTTCTAACGTTTTTTGTGTTCAGGATTTTGGTATCAATAGGTTGCATTGTTACAGCATCAAAAAACTGTAAAATCGCAATTCCTGTTTTTGCCTGATCAGTGATATTCGAAATTTTAGCAGAGATTGCAATTGTATCTTTTTCTCTAAAGAAACGTGGGAAATTCGGCAAAAGCATTAACTCTTTTTGAGTCACAACACTTTTCTCTAAAAGACCGGAAACAGCCTTTTTATTATGCGCGAATAAACGAAGTTTCCAAGAAGTTAAAGCTTCCGGAGAAGTAAAATTGAAACTTACTTTTCCAGTTGCATCTGTTCTTAAATTAGGATAAAAGAAGGCAGTTTCTGAAAGATTTTTTCTTGCTTTGACTTGTGTTAAGACTTCTAGGGCTTTTTTGGTTGTAATGATTATTACCCCGTTTGAGCCTTTGCTCCCGTACAATGCTTTGCCTTTATCTCCAGTTAGAAACTCTATGTCTAAAAGATCATCAGGATTTATTTTTTTGAAATTACTTTCAGAAGAGATTTCTCCATCAATTATATATAAAGTTGATTCATTGACAACCATTGAGGTTAAGCCGCTGACGATTTTTTTTCCAGGTATAAATTTGATTTTATTTGTTTGAAAATAGTATTCAGCATCATTTGTAGTTTCTGAAGCTTTGGCTACCACAGGTTTTACAAATCGAACACTGTCTACTTTGGGTATTGCCGCGGTATTATAGACTTGATTATCTTCCTGAACTACCATAGCGGCAGCCCCAGCACCAACAGGAGAATCAACTGTTAAAACAGCATCAGGATCTCCTTTGATAGTTTCAGAACCTACTTTTTTGTCTTTAATTTCAGTTATAGAGTAATTAAGAGAATCACCATATCTACTATTGTAAAAGTCAAAACCAAACCAGTTTAATTTTGTTTCTTCTTTATAGAATTTATCTATAGACAGATCTTCATCTAAGTTTTCTAAAGAAGCGTTTATACTTTCAAAACCTAAACCAGATTTAAAATTGGAGGAGTTGTAATGGTAATTATTTATGTTTAAAATATTCCAATCTCTTATTGTAAACTGATCGAGAGAACTGTCATACATAGATGCCAACACTTCTGCTTCGGTTTTGGCATTGATTGATTTTAGTTTAAATGACCACTTTTCAGTACTTCCGGGTTCGATTTTATTTCTAAAACTCTCCACAGTGAATTCTAGTTTAGATTCTTCTGTTTTTAGTGGAACGTTTATTTCATCTTCAAAAATTTCGTTCTCAAAAATGCTTTGAAAACCCAAACGCATTGAATTTTCAAATTCATTTTTTAACGGAATTTTGATTGTGACTTCATTGTTTTGTAAATGATATGTGTTTTCAAAATAGGTTTGATTGCCATAATTTCCGTTTGTAATGATATAAAGATCCGGAATTACAGAAGATAGTTTGACTTCGACAAAACCATCTTTTTTAGGATTGCTATTAATTTGTTCTGCCGTAAATAATTTACTGGGATTAAACTTGTCTTTGCTTTGTTTGATTTCAAAAGTCGAAACAGATTCTATCGGAGTATTAAAAGTGTCTTTTGCTGAAAAAACAATTTTATAATTTCCGGATTTATAATTTGAAATAAAATCCAGCGCTATTTTTTTATCTTTTTCGGTATCTATTTTCTTTGAGAATAATAAAGTTTTGCTAGGTTTTTCGGTTTTAATTTCACGGATTTCATAAGGAAACAATCTTTCAAAATCAGCTGTCGAAATGGTTTCGATTTCTGGTTTTGGCCAAACTTGTTCTTTGAATTTATTAGAAAATGGGCGTACGAAATATAATTTAATTTCGCCTTTTGCTGCTAAAAACTCTCCGTTTAAATTGGTACTTGTAAGGGTGATTTCATTTTTGTTTTTAGTTTCAATACGACTTGGAATGCTTGCATTGATAATCAAATCATGATAACCTACTTTTATGATGGTTTCTGAGGTGTGAGTTTCTCCATTGATATCTATAACATCAGCCGTTATTCTGTAATTAAAGATGGGTAATTGTTCTTTGATTGCATTTTTCGAAGGTTCGGCTTTAAATTCAATTACAAATTTCCCTGAAGCATCTGTTTTGGTTTCACCAGTTGCTATAGTTTCATTTTGTTCCTGACCGTAATAATTTCTAAAATAACTTGTAAATCGATTCACAATATAAGTCACTTTTGCATCAGAAATATTGCTGCCTGCAAATGCTTTTGCAATTCCGTTTAGCTTAATAGACTGATTTACCTGAAAACTTTCTTTTTTAGGATCAAAATCTACTTTGAATTTTGGACGTTTGTATTCTTCAACTCTAAAATTAATTCCTGCGCTTTCAAGTATTACCGCTTTCCAGAAAGATTCATTTGGACTGTTTTTTATATCAAATTTTCCGTTTGTAGAATCTTCAGGTCTTACAGCATAAATATTATAATTACCAGTTAAACCGCTTTTTGGCAAAACAAATTCGCCTGAAAATGAGCCAAATTCATTTGTAGTAACTTCAAATTCTTTAAAATTCTGATAGTTAACATCTTTAATCATAATTTTAAAAGAAGTATTAGCAACGATGCTCGTTTTGTTTTCTTGCTTTTGAATTGCAATTCCTTTGTAGTAAACAGTTTGCCCGGGACGGTAAATAGAACGATCCAAATAAAATTCGACTTTTGCTTTTAAAGTCTTGTATTCGTTTGTATTGTATCGCTCTGTATATCGAATATAATTTTGGAGTGGCAAAATGGTATCGTTCTCTAATGAAAACTCAGTATGATCATTATAAGAATGATTGATACGTCCAACATAGGATGCAAGGCCGTTTGTATCTGTTTTAAGTGTATAATAGGACGATTTTATAGACACATTTTCCAGAGGCTTTCCTGTTTTTCGATCCAAAACCTGAAAGTTTTCTTTACTATCTCCTTGAGATGCCAGAATACTTAAGTTTGAAACCGTTATAGTTTCAAACGTAGAAGCTTTTTTGTCTTTTAATCCGGAATCGCTTTCGAAATAAACTAAATAACTTCCTGTTTCTAATTGCGGCAATAGAACTTCTGTGCTATAGTCAAAATAGTCATTTTTGTTTTGAAGTTTGTACTCGTTAGAGGCAATTGCACTTTGATTTTTTATAATTATCTCAGTTAAACTATCTTGTTTGTAGAAAACTTGTGAGTCTGAGAATTTTTTTAGGGTTTTTTGATCTATTTTATAGAATGATATTTTTAAGTTATCAATATTTTTATAGTTGATAAAAGCTCTGGTATTCTCTTTTATATAACTGTATTTTTTAAGTCGAATGTCCAATGATTTAGAAATAACATTTTGTTTTTGCTGTAAGGCGGTTTGGGATTCATTCGTTTTATCATTGATCATTATAATATCGTCATACATTTTGACAGCGTCAATTTTATAATTCGGATGTAATTCTTTTGAAGCTTGGGAAAGTAGAAGTTCGGCCTTTTTTAGCAGAATTTTTTGAGTAAGAATTTTGTCTTTTGTCTGTTGTTGAAGATCATTTAAATACTTCGTTAAAGCTTCCGTAGATTCTGGTATGAAATCACTACAGAATGTAACTCGGTTAAATTGATTTTCTAAAGAAGGATTGCTTGATTCTAACTTTTGATATAAAGCAATAACTTTTCTTAGGTTTTCATCTTTTATAAAACTTAAATCAAGTTTCAAAAATGCTTCCGAATTTCCTAAAAGTTCGTTTTTATGTACTGCTATTTCACTATTTTGAATTTGCCACCTTTGTATTTTTTCAGTAAAAAAACCGATGTTTTCTTTAACTAGATAATCATATAAGTTTTCCGTTTTTAATTTTTCTAAAGACAAAAAATCAAAAATAGCCTGATAATTTAAGAGTGGAGTATTTTTTAGAATTGATTCGTTTTCAAGTGTTTTTTCCATAACAGCAATAACTTCCTTTTCAGATGTAAATTCTGTTGATGGACTTTGATAATCCTCAGATGAAGGAACTTCAACACTATCTGCTACGGCATATGCTGCTTCGTCTACAACTGCGGCAGCACTATCAACAACTGTGACAGCATCATCATAATTAGAATAATTATTTAAGCATTTTGCATACACCAAATTCAAAATTGCTTTAGACGGTATTGAAACCCTATTAATATCGGTTTTAAGATTGCTTAAGATTTTAGTTTTTGCATTTTCATCAACTACCTGTAAATATTTAGAGTGATAAAAAAAACATTTTATCATTTGTACTTCATCTTTATTCGAAACAGCTTTTTTGTAGATTTTATATACTATCTCGTTAGCAGATTTTATTTTGCCTTCGTTTTCATAGGCAATAACCTTATTCCATTTCTTATCATTTTGTTGTGCAAATAATGCTGTTGAAAGCAAAAGGAAAACAAATAAAATATTTTTCATAAATCAATTTTAATATATTGAGTGTTATTTTTTGATAAAGGTTGGGAAGCTTTAAAAATAAATTTCGTACAAATTACTAATTTATCTCTAAAACCAAATGAGACATTTTATATTTCCTTATTTTTGAAAAATAATTAGCGGGTTTTATTAGTTATTTGCTATTTCGATTAACCGATTAAACAGTTTAACGATCAAACATTTTAAATGAGAACACATTTCATCGCAATAGGCGGAAGTGCCATGCACAATTTAGCATTAGCATTACATAATAAAGGATATAAGGTAACGGGTAGTGATGATGCTATTTTTGAACCATCAAAATCAAGATTGGATAAAAAAGGAATTTTGCCTGTTGAATTAGGTTGGTTTCCTGAAAAAATAACTGCTGATATTGATGCAATAATTTTAGGAATGCACGCAAAAGCAGATAATCCTGAATTGTTGAAGGCGCAGGAATTGGGTTTGAAGATTTACTCTTATCCTGAATTTTTATACGAACAGTCTAAAAATAAAACACGCGTTGTAATTGGAGGTTCTCACGGAAAAACAACAATTACTTCGATGATTTTGCATGTTATGCATTATCATAATATCGAAGTCGATTATATGGTAGGAGCACAGCTGGAAGGTTTTGATACCATGGTACATCTTACCGAAGAAAATGATTTTATGGTTTTGGAAGGCGATGAGTATTTGTCTTCTCCGATAGACAGACGTCCTAAATTTCATTTGTACCAACCTAATATTGCGTTAATTTCCGGAATTGCGTGGGACCATATTAATGTGTTTCCAACATATGAGAATTATGTGGAACAATTTGAAATTTTCATTGCTAAAATTACAAATGGTGGAATCCTGGTTTATAACGAAGAAGATCCTGAAGTAAAACGTGTTACTGAGGCTGCTACAAACCCAATTCGTAAATTGGCTTATACAACTCCAAAATATACTGTAAGCGATGGCGTAACTTTATTAGAAACTCCGGAAGGCGATATGCCAATCGAAGTTTTTGGGGCGCATAATTTAAATAATCTTGCCGGAGCAAAATGGATTTGCCAAAATATGGGGGTTGACGAAGCTGATTTCTACGAAGCAATTGCCAGTTTTAAAGGAGCCTCTAAACGACTAGAAAAAATAGCCGAAGGAAAAGGCAAAGTAGCTTATAAAGATTTCGCTCATTCGCCAAGTAAAGTAGCTGCAACAACAAAAGCAGTAAAAGAACAATACCCAAACAGAACATTAGTATCTTGTTTAGAGTTGCATACTTATAGTAGCTTAAATGCTGAGTTCCTCAAAGAATATGAAGGAGCATTAGAATATGCAGATGTTGCGGTCGTCTTTTATTCTCCGGATGCCATAAAAATTAAACAATTAGAAGAAGTTACATACGATCAGATTGCAACGGCTTTTAATCGTAAAGATTTAATTATTTACACCAATCCAACTGAATTCAAGGAGTATTTATTCAATTTAAATCTTGATAATTCGGCTTTGTTATTGATGAGTTCCGGAAATTACGGAGGCTTAAACTTTGATGAAGTTAAAGAATTAGTTCTTTAGAAAATTTGATAATTAAAAAATTTCTGAAATGCCAATTATAGTTTTGTGATTGGCATTTTTTTTTGAAATACTATTTTATTATTTATGAGTGATTTTTCTTATTTTTAGATATATTAGCCTTTTAGACTATAGAAAGATGAATTCAAAAATAAAAGTTGTAAAACAACGAGCGAAAGCTATAACAATTATTGCTGCCTTAGAATTAGGCCGCAGAAGAAGGACAGAGGATGCTTCGAAATTAGGGAAAATTACTTCCAGTAAAATGGTTTTTGAAATGATGCAGCCTATTAATGGCGAATTATCTCATGAGGAATTTTGGGCGCTTTTTCTTAATAATTCGAATAAAGTGATTTAAAAAGCACAATTAAGCAAGGGTGGTATCACAGGCACAATTGTCGATGTGCGTCATGTTTATAAATTAGGGCTTGAAATTGGCGCTACAAGCTTGATTTAGTGTCATAATCACCCTTCAGGTACATTGCAGCCAAGTGATGCTGACAAACTAATAACAAAGAAATTAAAAGCAGCGGGACATAGTTTAGATGTTAAAGTTTTAGATCATTTGATTATTACTGAAACAAAATATTATAGTTTTGTAGATGAAGGAATTTTTTAGCTTATGAATACCACTATTACCGACGTTTTTTTTGATTTGGATCACACACTTTGGGATTTTGATAAAAACTCTGAGATGGCTTTTGACCGAATTTTTAAAAGTAGGTTCCCCGAAATTAAAATAGAAGACTTTATTGCAAAGTACGCTCCAATAAATCAGGAGTGCTGGAAATTGTATCAACATGATAAAATCACGCATGTCGAACTGCGTTACAATAGATTGAAGTTTTCTTTTGATGCTTTAAATATTGAAATTTCTGATGAAGATATCAATCAGATTGCAATTGATTATATTGAGTTTTTGACAGATAATAATCATCTCTTTGATGGTGCTATAGAAGTTTTAGAATATTTAAAACCAAAATATAAATTACATATCATCACAAATGGTTTTGCAAACGCTCAGGATAAGAAAATTAATAACGCTGCACTTTCAGGTTATTTTGATACAATAACAAATTCTGAATTAGCAGGCGTAAAAAAGCCAAATAGTATTATCTTTGATTACGCTGTAGACTTGGCCAAGGCTTCAAAAGAGAATAGTATAATGATTGGCGATTGTCTTGATGCCGATATAAACGGTGCATTAAACGCTGGTTTGGATGCTATTTTTTTTAATGATAAAAAAGTTGAAGCTCCGGAAAATATTAAACAAATAAACCATTTATTAGAACTTAAAAAATATTTATAATTATGAGAATAAAATTTTTATTGATTGCGCTTCTTACTTCTATTATTGGATTCTCGCAATCTGTTAATGATTACAAAGCCGTTATTGTACCTTTAAAGTACGATTTTCTTAAGTCGGAAAATCAATATAGAACGGCAACAATGACTAAAGCAAATTTAGTAAAAGCGGGTTTTCAGGCTTTTTATGGTAATGAAGAAATTCCGGCGGGTTTGGGTGATCGTTGTGAATTTTTATACGTTGATGTAAAAAAAGACAATGGTTTTTTAGTTACTAAACTTTTCGTGGAATTTAAAGATTGCTACGGTAAAGTAATTTATACTTCAGATATAGGAAAAAGTAAAGAAAAAGAATATGAAGTAGCTTATAGAGAATGTCTTGATTTGGCATTTGCTTCTATCAACGCTTTGCATTATAAATATAATGGTAAAACTGTAAATTCTACAAAAGCACCAACCACTTCGATTCCGGCAGCTCAGATTGTACCTGCTACTGCAATTTCGACTCCAACTGCTGATTTGAAAGATCCTAACTTATTGTTTGCTCAGCCAACAGAAAATGGATATCAGTTAATCGATAAAACGCCAAAAGTGGTGATGAAATTGTTAAAAACATCACGTCCGGATTCGTTTATTGCTATAAAAGATGGTATTCAGGGATCATTAAATGCAAAAGACAATCAATGGTTTTTTGAGTATTATAAAAATGATCAATTAGTTTCTGAAAAAGTTTCAGTAAAATTCTAAAAATAAAATATGGTTTTAATAACCATATTTATCTTTCCAACGGTTCTTTAAAAATTCGCGGTTGCTGTTCTCTCGAGAGTTGCTTCCCGGATTATAAAGAACCGTTTCTTTTACAGCTTCAGGTAAAAATTCTTGCTCTGCAAAATTATTGGCATAATCGTGCGAATATTTGTATTCATCTCCATAACCTAATTCTTTCATCAGTTTGGTTGGTGCATTTCTTAAATGAATAGGAACAGGCAGATCGCCCGTTTGCTTTACCAGTTGCTGTGCATTACCAATCGCCATATAAGAAGCATTGCTTTTAGGAGAAGTCGCCAGATAAATAGCACATTGACTTAATATGATACGGCTTTCCGGATATCCAATAGTGGCCACAGCCTGAAACGTGTTATTAGCCATTATAAAAGCTGTTGGATTTGCATTTCCGATATCTTCACTGGATAGAATAAGCATTCTTCGGGCGATAAATTTTACATCTTCACCACCTTCAATCATTCTTGCTAACCAATAAACAGCTCCATTAGGATCGCTGCCTCGAATTGATTTTATAAATGCCGAAACGATATCATAATGTTGTTCGCCACTTTTGTCATACAAAACAGTATTTTGTTGCACCAATTCAAAAACACGATCGTTTGTAATGATGATTTCGTCTCCATCGGAAGCATTTATTACAAGTTCAAAAATATTCAATAATTTTCTGCCGTCTCCACCAGAAAGTCGGAGTAAAGCTTCCGTTTCCTTTAGGGTAATGTTTTTTGAAGCTAAATAGCTGTCCTTTTTCATAGCACGATGTAGCAAAGCTTCTAAGTCTGATTTTGTAAAAGCATTTAGAATGTAAACCTGGCAACGTGACAATAATGCAGGAATAACTTCAAAACTGGGATTTTCTGTTGTTGCTCCAATAAGAGTAATCCAGCCTTTTTCGACCGCTGCCAAAAGCGAATCTTGTTGCGATTTGCTAAAGCGATGAATCTCATCAATAAATAAAATAGGATTTTTGGCAGTAAACAATCCGCCGCTTTGCTTTGCTTTTTCAATTACATCACGTATGTCCTTAACGCCTGAATTTATGGCACTCAATATATAAAACGGACGTTTAGATTCCTGGGCAATAATTTGGGCCAGGGTTGTTTTTCCTGTTCCCGGCGGTCCCCAAAAGATCAATGAAGGAATAAGTCCTTTCGAAATTTGTTGGGTCAACGAACCGTTTGGTCCAACTAAATGGCTTTGACTAATGTAGTCTTCTAATTGCTGTGGGCGAATACGCTCGGCTAAAGGTGCTTCCATTTTGTAAAATTACTATTTTCAATTTTAAATCTATATTTTTAGAGTTAATTCGTGCTACCTGCTATGTTTTTTGTTGCTATTGATAACAATTCAGAGTGACTAAGAAAGATATTCCTTGCATCATTGTTAGAGTCGTATTGTGTAGTTTTTTCTTTTAGCTGACAAATTATCAGTAAATTGTAATTGGATAGTTTTTTGATAACTTCAAATAACTTATTTATAGCATTATGAACGACAACCACTTTAAATTTTCGAATACCGTTATTGGTCTTCCTGTCTTTTTTGTTCTTTTTTTGTGGATTGTTTATTGGGTACAAATCCGTTTCGATTACGACTTTTATCAATATGGAATTTATCCTCGTGATTTCTCAGGTTTACAAGGTGTTTTATTTAGTCCTTTTATTCATGAAAATTTAAGCCATTTATATAATAACTCCATTCCGCTTTTAGTATTATTGGCAGCGATGCAATTTTTTTATCCAAAGCAATCTTTGTCTGTGATTGTCTTCGGAATTTTGTTTTCAGGATTAATAACCTGGACTATTGGCCGCTCAAATTATCATATAGGTGCAAGTGGACTAATTTATGTGTTGGTGAGCTTTATTTTTTTTAAAGGAATTCGAACCAGGTATTATCGTTTGGTTGCACTTTCATTATCGGTTATTTTGCTATACGGAGGAATGATTTGGTATGTTTTTCCGGACGTTGACAAAACCATCTCTTGGGAAGGTCATTTGGCTGGTTTTATAACTGGACTTGTAATGTCTTTCTTTTATAAAACACCCGAATATGCTAAACCTATTGTTTATGAATGGCAGAAACCAGATTTTAATCCGGAGGAAGATGCGTTTATGAAACATTTTGATGAAGATGGAAACTTTGTAAACACAGAAATTGAAGATGAAGAATTTGTGACTGTTCCCACTTATTATAATTCAAATGTTTCTGTTAATTATACTGTAAGAAGAACAGAATCTGAAGACACGTTATAAACCTGTAAATTTCGATTTGATAATAATTGACTATTTTTGTTTGAACACCTTAATTTTAACTTGTTTGTTATGAAAAAGATAAGTTTGATAATCCTGCTTTTTATGTTTTTGTTTAATTCAAAAGCAATGGGACAATGTGATGTCAAAAATAAAATCCAGGCTGATGGATCTATGGTGTACTATTTTGATCCTGCTGTTTTTTATACAACAAAATCTAAATCTTTAAAAATTAATATAGTTACTGATAAAGAACATTATTTTGTTTCGTTGCAGCCAACGCCATTCCCGCCTAAAAAAGATGGGAAAAAGATCAAGAATGATTTAGTAATGCATCTTGCGGATAATAAAGTTTATAAGTTGGCACATTATGATACGCAATACATGCGTAACGATTCAGTGATGCAAGTTTTATATTTAATTGATGAGAAAGATCTTGCTTCATTTTCTAAATTTGAAGCTTTAATGGCTGAAATCAGTTTAGAAGAAACTGATTTTGTGCATAACTACATTTTCAAGCTGCATAAAGACGCTATCGTAAAACAGCTGGCTTGTTTTATGGAAAAGGAAGGTAAATAGTTGTTAATCCTCTTTAGTCGGTTCACTTTTATGTAATAATTTTTTATTTATATTTTTAAAAAGATTATTAAAAGTTACAGTCAATGATGCGGCATTTACAATTTGATTTTCCTCATCTCTTGGGAGGTATTCATTGGCATAAGTTAATTCAATTTGTATGTCATCAGTATATAAGTAACCAGCTCCAATGTTTAGTCTGTTTCGGTCAAAAAAGCTTAGGCCAGTTACTTTAGTTCCAGATTTAAAAAAAAGCTCATCTGAAGCGACCCCGTAAACTACACCTTCTCTTAGAACTTTACTGTTTATAGGTTGTAAGTATTTTATTTGTTGCCTATATCGTAATACATTGTCATACGTTCCGTCTTCACTTCGCATATGTCTTAGCTCCATTCTCATTCTGGTGCTTAAAGTATATCCTGTTTTATGAAAGTAGTAGATTCCCTGTAAAGCAAAACGAATTTCGGGAGATTTAAATTGTCCAATTTCAGGAACGTCCTTATTGAAATTGTAGGCTAAGAATGAAGAGAATTTCCAACGGGGAGAGTAGTAGTAATGTCCCCATAATCGTGCAGACCTTTGTATGTTTTGTTGAAAAATATTAGAGGAGGATTCCGTGCTGCTGTATGCAGCTGCTAAATCCAATTCAGTCGACCACTTTTCATTAATGGTTCGTGTGAACTGAACTTCATTCCAAAATTGATTATAAGTAGTAGTTTGTCCGTAGCTAATACTTGTAATCAAAAAAATTACAAGTATTAAACCAGGCTTTTTAAGAGATATGTTATGAGTAGGGTTTAAAGACATCAATTGTTATATTAATTTGTCATCCTAATTCCTCAATACTATTTAACTTCTTTGTCGAACGGTTTCGTATAAAAATGCTCCGCAAGCTACAGAAACGTTTAATGATCCTATTGATCCAAACATTGGCAATTTTGCTTTTTCATCAACGATTTTAAGTACAGAAGGGTTTATTCCTCTTTCTTCAGATCCCATGATAATGGCTAACGGTTCGTTTAGTGCGACGTCATAAATGTTTTGATCTGTTTTTTCAGTTGCAGCTACAGTTTTAATTCCTGATCCCTGAAGATAAAAAATTGCATCTTTAATATGTTCAACTTTACAAATAGGGACATTAAATACAGCTCCTGCAGAGGTCTTAACAGTATCTCCGTTTACAGGGGCAGAACCTGATTTCTGTACAATGATTCCGTTTACACCAGTACATTCTGCAGTTCTGATAATAGCTCCAAAATTACGGGCATCAGAAATCTGATCTAATATTAAGAATAATGGTTTTGTTCCGGAAGCAATAGTTGATTCAACTAAATGTTCCAGCTCTATAAATCCAATAGGGGATATAGTGGCAACTGCTCCCTGATGGTTGTTTGGTGTTAATCGATTTAATTTTTCTACAGGTACGTAAGAGAAATTAATGTTAGCGCGTTTCATCACTTTCATTAAGTCTTTCATTAATTCTCCCGAAATCTCTTTTTGTATAAATACTTTATCAACTTCTTTACCTGCTTGAATTGCTTCTATAATGGCTCTAATTCCAAATATTTGATGTTCTTTTTCCATGGGACAAATATAGGTATAATGTTTGCAAAAAAAAACCACTCTGAATGAACAGGATGGTTTAGCATTTGTTTTGTATCTTAATAAATAAGTTTGTTAAGTTTACTAATTGGAAAAAGGGCACTTATCGTGAGATAAGTGCCCTTTTTTAAGTTATTTTGGAATTAAAGAATACTATTATCTAGTACCTCCAGCCCACCAAACTTTTTCTTTATATACATAAGTACCGTCTCCGAATAGTTCTTTGATGTTAGCATTTGTACTAACGTCAGATAAGCCGTAAGCGAATCTTTGTGGGAACAATTCAGGTTTTGGATTTACCATAGGGATAAAGTCTCCATTACCCATTGCTTGTAAACGTCTGATATCATTATAAGATTCAACACCTTCGTTTTCATAGAAAGAAATATGTTTCTCTACCATTATTTTTTTCAATAATGCGTTACCAGTTAAAGTTGGTATAGAAGCAATGTATGTTTGTGCTTGAGCAGCTGTAAATTTAACTACTTGTTTTTTTGTGTAAGCAGCTGTTATCGCAGCATTCATAGTTGCTTGCGCCTCAGGTAAACCTAATCTCGCTTGTGCTTCAGCTTTCAAGAACAATAATTCGTGGTAGCTTAACAAGTAAATAGGGTTCTGTTCACTGATAAGAGCTGATATAGAATAGATATCCTGTCCTTCGATATCTGCTTTTGAATTGTCAAAAGGAACAACTTCACCCTCTATTTTTGTAAAGAATGCATCAGTACGAGCGTCAGCAGTACCATTAGCTACCATGGTGTCGTAAAAACTTTTAGCTAGAGAAATAGCACGTCTATCTAATTGGAATCGAGCATAAGGATTTGGAACACTAGTATTAACAAGTCTTAATTCATCATCAACATCAGCAAATGAAGCGTTTACATAGTTGATTACACCTTGATAATCTGCTTTTCTAAGAGATAATCTCATTGTGTATCTGGCTAATAAACCATTGGCTGCCTTTATCCATTTTGCAGAATTCCCTTCATAGATCACGTCCTGATTTCCTAAGCTTGGGTACGTTGTTGTTGTTTTCAGATTTGCAATACCTTCATTTAGTCTTTTGAAGACGTCAGCATAAATAATCTCTTGTTTGTCTACCTTTGGTTGATAGATTACACCTGGTTTTCCAGCTTCTGTGTAAGGAACATCTCCGTAAAGATCTGTAAGAACAGCTAAATTATAAGCTGTTAAGATTTGAGCGATACCTAAAGTCTGGTAGTTTCCTTTTTCTTCACCTGTAGAACATTTGTCTATAATTATTGCTAATGTTCTTAGTTGCTCGTAAAGATTATCCCAACCATTACTATAAGTTGATGCTAATGTTGGATCATTACGTCTAATCTGTGCATTATACATTTGGTTGTGATTTCCTGCATTTAATTCAGAGTAGATTCCTCCGTAAAAAGATGCGTCAGAACCAGTTACAGTGAAGGCAGAGTTTACCATCACATTTGTAATGATTAGTCGGCTAACTATATCCGCAGGATTGTTTACATTCTTATTTATGTCATCCATCTTGTCTTCAGAACAAGATTGGAATAAGAATAAAGCCATTAAAGCTGTTATTGTTATTTTTATATTCTTCATTTGATTTTTTTTTAAATTAAAATGTAAAGTTCAATCCAAAACCAATGCTCTTAGTTTGTGGCATTGACCATTGTTCGAATCCACCAGAAAAGTTATTGTTTCCTTGTGATGCTTCTGGATCAAGGTTTGGCATTTTAGACCATAATAAGATGTTTCTTGCGAAAACAGAAGCTCTAAGGTCTACACTGTTGTTTAGTAATTTAGGAAATTGGTATCCTAAAGTAACCTCTCTTAATTTTACAAAACTTGCATCAAAAACAGAAGCCTCGGCAATTCCATTTAATGCTCCCTGTAAATCTTGTTGTACTGCATTTGAGCCTCCAATTACAATGTCATTTTTAGTTCCGTCTTCTTTAACACCTGGATATACAAATTCAGAAGTTCTGTCTGCTGTTCTGGCATCTACACCGTAGTAGGCCATTAAGTTGTTTGATCCACTATACATTTTACCACCATTTTTCCAATCAACAACAGCTCCTAATGAAACTCTTTTGTATGTTAATTGAGTAGAACCTCCTAAAGTAAATTTAGGTGCAACTTCTCCTAGTGCTTTTAACTCACCAGCCATAGGAAGACCATCTTCGTCTACTATAATGTTGTTGTTGTTGTCTCTTGCAAAACTTGTACCGTAAATTACAGGGAAACGATCTCCAACACTAGCTCTAAGTTGTGGTGTTGAAAAACCACCTAAAAAGATATTGTCTACACCATCTTTTAATGCTAATACAGTAGCGTCTATTTGAGAGAAGTTCACATTGAATGTCCAGTTGAAATCTGCAGTACGTATAGGGTTAACGCTTAAAGTTAACTCGTGTACTTTGTTAAGCATTTTTCCTCCATTTGTCGTGAATGCAGCTGCTCCTGTAGAACCTGCTAATGGAACATCGAAAATCTGATCTGTCGAATTTTGTTCAGAGTAAGTATAGTCAATTCCAACTCTATTATTGAAAAACTTCAAGTCAACCCCAACTTCATAAGATTTTGTATTTTGTGGTTTCAAATTGTCGTCATATAATCCGTTACTAGGAATAAATGAACTAGTACCTCCTGCTAATGGATAGTTTATAGGAGATCCAGACCAGAATCCACCTGTGTAAGAAGGGCTTGTGTAGTAATTACCTATATAATTACCTGATTGTCCAACTTCAGCAATCGATCCTCTAAGTTTAGCATAAGAAAGAAAAGATTTTCCTTTTAATCCTTCTAATTCTGTTACTACAAAACCTAAAGAGGCTGATGGGTATACGAAATCTCTATTTCCTCTTGGCATATTAGATGCAATATCCTTACGAATAGTACCGCCTAAGAAAATCATGTTTTTGTATGAGAATTCAACGTTGCTAAAAAAACCAACAGTACGTATTTGTCTGCGGTATTCTTCTGCTGTTACTGATCTTGCGTTGGCAATTGTAGGCCATCCGCCAATGTTAAGAGCAGTTCCAAGATCATCATATTCTTTAGTGTTTTGATGATTGTATTCATTTCCAACTAAAACATTGACATTAAAATCATCAGTAATATTTAAGTTGTAGTTGATAGTGAATAACGAGTTGATTACATCATTTGTTGTACCGTAAAGGTGGGCACTACTACTTTGTCCTGTTAAATCAAGTTTGTTTCCAAACTCAAAAATATCTCTGTAGCTAGTTGTCCATGAGTCAACACCGGCCTGATATTTAACAGTTAGTTTCTGTCTTCCGCTTTCGCTTATGATAGGAGAGTATTGAATATATCCATTTCCGTAAAAACGATTGGTTTTCTCGCTAAATTCATTGTGTTTAGCAGCCCAGTAAGGGTTGTTGAAAGTACTTGGTCTGAAATAAATTTGGTCATAATCATTAAATGGATTAGAGTATCCATTTCCTTTTAAATCATAACTTCTTGGGGCAGCGAATACACCTGCTATAGCAGCATCATTTGCAGCTGTACTTTTGTCAATTTTAGTTTGTACATAGTTTACAGAGAAACCAGTTTTCCACTCGTTGTTTAATTTTGTGTCTACAACTGCTTTTGCAGTATATCTGTTCATTCCTGTTGAAGGAATGATACCATCTTGTTTTGAATTTCCTATACCGAAAGAGTAATTCGTTTTTTCAGTTGCTTGTGCAATGTTTAAGGAATTATTAATCGTGATTCCAGTATTGAAAAAGTCATCAATATTGTCATGAGCCTGAGGAGTAACCCATGGGTCTAGACCGGCTTTTACTCTTTGTGGTACAAAATATTTACCAGGTCTTAGTACTCCGCCATTATTTGCATTGGCAACATTTCCTCCGTAAACAGGATTATTTGGCAATTCTGAGATTTTTGGTCCCCAGTTCATTGAAGAGTTTGGATTGAATTGTCCATAAGTGCCTTGTGCATACTCATTTTGAGTTTGTGGCTTTTTTGAAATTGTTTCAAAACTTGTAGAAGTGTTGAAAGTAATAACTGGCTTTCCGCTTTGAGCTAAGTTTTTTCCACTTTTCGTTGTAATTAAAATTACACCATTAGAAGCTCTTAAACCGTATAAGGCAGATGCAGCTTGTCCTTTTAAAACGTTGATCGACTCAATTTCGTTCGGGTCAATATCGACAGCTCTGTTAGCAACGTCAGATCCGGTAACACCATTTTGTGTACTGAAATCTGGTTGTGATGCTACAGGCATTCCATCAATAACATACAATGGTGTGTTGTTTCCTGAAAAAGAACGGGCACCACGAATAACGATCTGAGACGAAGCTCCAGGAGCACCACTAGAAGGAGTGATCGATACACCAGCTAACTTACCTTGCAAAGCACCAGAAAGACTGTTGTTGTTTGCTCTTGTAATGTCCGCTGCTTTTACTTCTTGTGTCGCATATCCAAGTGCACGTGTACTTTTCTTAACACCTAATGCTGTTACTACAACGCTTTCCAGTTCTACTGAATCGTTTTTTAGCTTTGCATTAACACTAGCTGAACTAGCTGGAAGCTCTTGGGCTTTCATCCCAATGTAGCTAAATATTAATATTTGATTTGGTGCTGCTTTGATAGAATATTTTCCGTCAAAATCAGTTTGTGTTCCTGTTTTTGTTCCTTTAACTAATACACTAACACCCGGTAAAGGCATTCCTGTATTGTCAGAAACTGTTCCAGAAACAGCTCTTTCTTGCGCGAAAGTAAGTTGCGCAACTAGTACTAATAAAAGCACTAAGAATCCATTAAACTTTAGTTTCATTTTTAAATATTTTGAATTAGTGTGACAAAACTCTTAATTATTCGTTAACTTTCCTAATGGATTTGATGCTTTTTTTGATGATAGTTTAAACTTTAACATTATTCTCGTTATAATGTTAGTTGCAAATTTTTCTGGATTTAGCAGTGTTTTTAACGTGATTTTTAAGTTTTTATGGATTTTTTTTTACTCTTTAAGTTTTTGAATTTGAGAGTTTTAATATCTGTGATTTATGTGTTTTTTTAGCGGGATATTTTGTTTTTTTTTTGAGGTAAGATTCGAGTGTTTTTAAGATTTATAACATTTTGCCACTTAATTGTTAATTAATTAAAAATTAGCAATTTCTTATCTTTTTTAACAAAAACAATTGTTAACGAAGGGGATGGTGTTATGTGTAAATTGGTTAAAAAATAAAAATCACGTAAATTTTAGTTCTTTTTTATATTTTAAGTGGCGTTTAAAAATGTGGTAATTTAAAGATGGGTTAAGAATAAAATACTTAATTAATTGTTCTCTTTGAATGTGAGTATTTTTTAAGTTGGTTATTGTTTTGTTTACTACCGTATTAATACTTTATCGGGGATGTTTTGTCTTCTTTATTGAGCTAAATGTTTAGCGATTTTGCTTTTACTCATCTTAAAAAAAAACTATAGTCGATTCGGCTTCTCTTGGTCTTTTCTTATGTTTGTTAATTGTTTGTTTTTCTTTCTAAGTTTTTTATAATAATGCGCTAAAGTAATTGTAGTTTCTGGAAAATTTAAATGCGCTTTTGTTTTGTAATATTATTTCAATATTTATGCAATAAAAAAACCATCCCAAATAAATGGGATGGTTTAGTAAATGTTGAGCTTTAAATCTCTTTTGCTTAATTAGATTTTACTAAATCAAAATTTAAGGCTGATCGACCAAATCCTGGAAAATTTAATTTTAAGTTAATGTCTCCAGTACATGAACCTACAGTTCCTGTTCCGGTTACAGGTGTTGTGTCACCTCCGTAATCGAAATCTATATTTGATTTTACTGTAATGGCATTAGTTGCAGGATTTATAGTAACTAATAAATATGCGGTTGTTGGATTATCTATAGCTGGGTTTTTGGTTTCTAAAATTCTAAATGTGTATGTTCCGTCTGTCCCATTGTACACTACAGGAATTATAGTCCCTGGTTTATAGTCCTCCCAATCATCAGCAATAACTTCGTAATTGCCATTAAATAGAGACGCATCGTCTAAAGGGCAAAGAGCAGTGTAGGTTTGTGAAACTTTCCATATCGTTGAATTTGCGATATCGGCACCATAATTTGGTGTTCCGTCATCATTAAATATTTTAATTACGGTACCATTTGTAAGTGTTAGGTCGGCGCTAATTGTTAGTTTGTCATTAAGTCCGAAACTTGTAAAAGTGGGAAAGACTTTAACTAAATCAGCAGTTTTGTAGTTTAACTTTGCAGGGAAGGAAGATACATTTGATTGTATTACTGCTTTTGTGACTACCCCATTTTGGGTAAAATAACCTAAAATGTTCATTGATTTAACCTGTCCTGTTGCTACTTTTAAATTTAGGCCTATATTTATGTCTTCGTTATTTTGAAGTGCAATAATATTTATTCCTTGATCTGTTGTGGGTTCTTTTCGGAAATCTGGAGTAGCTCCTTCAATTACATCAATAACCGAAGTTCCTCCATCGTTATCACAGGATGCTGCTATTAGTATAAATAGCAATGAAGTGAATAATATTTTTATGTTTTTCATTTTATCAGTTTTAATTATTAATTATCCCAAAAGATTTTATAGGTCGCTGGGTTTTTTTGTGCTGGCGCATTTTTATTAGCGTTCAATTCGTTTTGTGGCCAGAACATTGATATTTGAAAAGGATTTGTTAGTACCGTTTGGGAATCATTTAAAGGAAAGGCATCGCCGTTATTTAATTGATATTCTTTAGTGGTGCTATTTGGATTTGCTAGTACAGGGTATCCTGTTCTTCTGTAGTCAGTGTACTGATCTGTTGGGTCTCCAAAAGTACCAACCCATTTTTGAGTCATAATAATTTCTAATTTTTTCTCTGGACTCGCACTGTTGAATTCTGCCGCTAATTTTGTCATAAAAGTATTTACGCCAGGTGAGCCAATTAGTGTTGGAATTCCTATTTGTTGTGATTTATTGTTGGAGACAACCTGATCAACTTTAGCGAAACTGGCTCTTACGGCTTCATCTAGTTTGGCAGCAGCGCTTCCTGCTAATTTACCTACTTGAATTAATTCTGCCTGAATGTATAAAAATTCATCATAGGTTAATATACGTTTGGGCGAAATACCTGTGCCTGACGCTAAGGATAAAGTGGATAAATCTGCACCTTTTCCATCGTCATAACGTCCTCCTGATGGGAAAATCCCTGGGTATGTGTATGATGTTTCTGTGCTCTTGTCTCGGTCTGGGCCAGTACTTCCGAATCTTATACTGAAGAATCCAGTTGATTCGTCCCAATAGTCTGCAAGTGGATTTTGTGTTGTGGTATTACCATCCTTAGGAAATTCGCCAGCTTTTAATTGATTAAAATAGTAAAATTTCATTCTGGGATCTGGATTTCCGTTGTGAATTAGAGGGTTTACACCTTTTAAAATTTCATACATCCATGGACTTTGATAAGTTCCAAATTGGGTGCTTTCATAAGATTCTCTAAACAATCTGTTTTTTTCATTTGTAGGAGAGATGTTATTGAATCTGTCCAGTTGAAAATCATCTGCATTTGATGTGAAGAAATTGTTTTCGTTGATTAATGCATTAAAACCTGTTTGGTCAAAATCTGAGGTAAGTCTGGTTTGATTATAAAGTTTTAACTTCAACGTATTTGCAAATCGAATCCATTTGCTGATGTTACCTTTGTAGATAAGGTCATCAGTTCCTGGTTTTTGTGTTCCGGTGTTAAGTTTTAGATTGACTTTTGCTTTATCAATCAATTCGAAAACACTTGCGTAAATAGCTTTTTGATTGTCGAATTTTGGTGCAATTACACCTGTTGCTAATTGTGTTGCTTCTGTATATGGCACATCTCCCCACATGTCAACAGCATATGCCATAACATAAGCTTTTTGTAATTGACCAATGCCTGCGTAAGCTAAATCGCCACTTTCGAGTGCTTGTTTGATTAATGTTTCAATATCTGTTAAAGATAAATAAATAGAAGTCCAATCATTGTTTAGAGCTATGTTGTCTACTTTTACTCCATACTGATCCTGTTCTTCCCTTGAAGTCATTTGGTGAGTATAGGTGGCGTATATGCTGCCTGTACCTGTGTTAAAGTCGCCTATTTCTGCAATGTTAGTTTCGATATTGGTTAATAGGTAGTTCAAAGGGGCGATAGTAGGGTCATCAGTATCTTTGTCGACATCCAGGTAATTGCTGCAACTACTGAAAATGGTAGTTAGGGATAATAAAACTAATACGGTTTTATTATTTTTTATGTTGTTGTATAGTTTCATGTCTTTTGTGTTAAAATGTTAAATTGATCTTGAATCCCCATCTTTTTGCTGTTGGTGCAGCAGATGTTTCGATACCTTGTAATGTAGATTTTCCATAACTTGTTGTTTCAGGATCAAAGTTGGTGTATTTAGGAACGTTAGGTGCGTAATACCATAAGTTGCTTCCTAAAAGGCTAAAGCTAATTTTTCCAAATGGTGTTTTTTCTAAAATTTTAGAAGGAACGTCGTATGTTAAATTTACCTCTCTTAATCTAAAAGTTGTACCGTCATAAACAGAAGCTTCGTTAACTCCGTTTATTGCGAAAGTACTTCCTGCCCCAGATGGTGAGAAATACATTTCAAACATTGATATTTGAGTACTATTTGGGATTTGGTTTCCGCTTGCGTCCAAAATTGGCGTTCCGTCTGCGTTGTTTCCATAATACCCTGGAATAATAAAAGTTTTTTCTCTGTCTTCAGTATCTCTGGTTACTCCTCTACCTAATAATTGTTGAATTGTAGAAGATGAAATGTCTCCACCTTGCTTCCAATCAAATTGGGTTCTTAAGCTCCATGCTTTATAGATAAAAGTATTTGCAAAACTTAGCTTGAACTTTGCATTAGGGTCTCCAATTATGCCTGGTGAAGGGTCTATAATTACGGCTCCATTTGGTTTGTTTATTAGGTAGTTACCATTAGCATCTCGTGCAAACCTTGTTCCGTAAAACACGCCAAAAGGTTGTCCCGGAATAGCATAGGCAATTGAGTTAGGGTCCAATTGAAGTCTTTCTTGACCAGCATTTAAGCTTAGTACCTCATTTTCATTTTTTGTAAATTGAGTTAATAAAGTCCATTTGAAATTATTAGTTTTTACTGGAACTATTGTTAGTCCAAGCTCTATACCTTTGTTTCTAATTGAACCTGCATTTGTGTTAAATTCAGTAAAACCTGATGAAGCAGGTGTGTTTGCAGGGGTAATCAAATCCTTAGTTTTTTTGTTGTATAAACTTAAGTCTACAATTACACGTTTGTTGAAGAATTCTAAATCTGTACCTACTTCAAATTCTTCAGAGAATTCTGGTTTTACATTTTGATCTCCTAGAAAGGTGTTGTTTCCTATACGTGGATTCCCATTGTAGGGTTGCTCTTGAAAGAAAGATATTTTTAGGAATTCTGCCGGGACATCTCTACCTACTTTTGCGAAACTGGCTCTTAGTTTTGCAAATGTTAATACATCGTTTTTAATGTTGAAAGCCTCTGTTATGATTGCGGAAGCGCTCACTGATGGATAGAAATACGAGTTGTTGGCTTTTGGTAAAGAAGAACTCCAGTCGTTTCTAGCTGTAGCATTTAAAAATAAATAGTCTTTGTATGATAAAGTTACATCGGCAAAAACACCTACATTTCTTTTTATTGCTCTTTGATCTATTAGGTTAGAGATGTTTTTAACGTTGTGGAATGTGAAAATATCAGGTACGATAAATTCTTTTCCTTCATTTTGAATTTGTGTGTATTCATTTTGTAGAACGTTGTTACCTAAGATGGCAACTAAATTAAAGTCATCATTTAAATTGTAGTTAAAGTTCAGTAAAAAAGTAGATTCTATATCTTGGTTTGTATAGTTGTCACTTAATAAATCTCCTAAACCATTATTTGCTCTTGAATTAAGATCACGAATTTGAATTCTATTTAATGAATATTTATTTAGACCTGCTCTGTAAGATGCTGAAATGTTATCGTTGAAAGCATAATTTAAATTGATACCAGTCACAATTCTTTCTGTATTGGTGATAATCTGATCATGTTGCCAAGACCAAAGCGGGTGATCGAATTGTGTTCCGTTTGGAGTAACTGAAGCACCAGTAACTGGATTTACATATGGTAAATTTAAATCCCAGTTTCTTGCCAGAAATAAAGTCCTCGCAAATGAAGAAGAAGCTCCGTCGAATTGATTTTCTCCAAAAAATGCTCCAACTTGTTTTGTTTTTGAGTAGGATAAATTTGCGCCTACTGTGAATTTTTTACTCAATTTAAAATTTCCTCCTGCAGACATTGATGTTCTGTCGTATGTGTTGTAAGGAATGTAGCCGTCTTGACGCAGGTCTGAAACAGTGGCATTAAAAGTACCGTCTGGTCCAGCGTAATTAAAACCAATAGTTTTGTCAAGTACAGTTCCTGTTCTAAAAAGATCTTTTACATTGTTTGGTTTTGCAACATAAGGAACAGTTGCGCCAAATTGATCAGGAAAAGCTGCTAAAAGTGTCGGCCAGGTTGGAATTGTTTGTATAGTGCCGAAACGTGGTCCCCAAGAACCATTTGCATTTGAGTATTCAAAGTTTGATCCTGCTCCATAAGAGTTTTGGTAATCTGGTAAATTCGCAATGGTTTCAAAATAGGTTCCGATACCAACATTTACGCTGAGCTTTTCTGCTCGAGATGTTTTTGAAGATCCTGATTTTGTGGTTACCACAATAACACCATTCATCGCTCTGGAGCCATAAAGTGCAGCGGCAGCAGTACTTTTAAGTACGCTGATGTTGGCAATGTCATTTGGATCTAATGAAGATAATGCTGATTCGTAACCACCACCACCAGTTATTTGGCTTGTACTAGTTACTGATACATTGCTGTAGGCAATACCGTCAACAATAATCAAAGGATCTGTTTCTCCTGTTAAGGAATTTACACCCCTAATTGTAATTTGATTGGCAGCTCCTGCTACACCTGTTGATGTATTAATGTTTACCCCTGCAACTTTACCAGCTAGGGCTCTTGATAAATCTGGCTCAGAATTTTGTGTGATTTCTTCTGCTTTTATGGTGCTTACAGAATATCCTAGTTTTTTAGGATTTCTTTTAATTCCAAATGCAGTAGTTACAACAACGGCATCTAGTTCTTGTGCGCCTGAATCTAGTAATTTTACATTCAGTTTTGCGGTACTTGCTTGTATTTCTTGGGTTTTCATCCCGATGTAGCTAAATACCAAAACTTGTGTTGAAGATGCTTTGATGGAGAATTTACCGTCAAAATCTGTTTGTGTTCCGGTTTTTGTTCCTTTGACTAACACGCTAACGCCTGGTAGGGGCATTCCGCTATTGTCGGAAACTGTTCCTGAAACAACTCTTTCTTGCGCAAAGGTTACTTGCGCAACTAGTACTAATACTAGTACTAAGAATTCATTGAACTTTAGTTTCATTTTTAAATATTTTGAATTAGTCCAACAAAAATCTTAATAAATTGTTAATATACCTAATAAGTAGAGTATTTTTTTTAGTTAAATTATGTTTTTTGTGTGTGATATATTATGTTTATTGTTAAATATATTGGTGAATTTAGTTAATTTGTGTTTTTAGTATACGTTATTCGTTTTTTTATATTTCTCACTTTTTATGATATAATTATGAATATAGTTAATTTTTGTTAAATTTTTTAATAGCTAAATTATGAATAATTACTTTTTTATGAGGTTTTTTCTTTACTTGGTAATTAGTTAAATAGTTCTTTTTGTTTTTAATTTTTCTAGACGAAAAGTGTTAATATATTACTTCTGAATATCTTTTTTTTGTTCTGTCTTTTTAATAATTGAATGTTAATTTCTGCGTAATTGGTGTAGGTATGTCAAAATTATTGGAATAACCAGTGTTTCAATGTTTAAGTTTAGGGGTTCTATTTATGATCGGGTTCTTTGAAATTGAATTTTTTTTATGTTTTCTTGTTGTTGATTTTTAAAGTCTTCTCTGGAAAGGATCTTTAAGTTGTTGTAAGGGCATAAAAAACATTGGCCCCTGTTCTTAATTATTTTGAGGTAGTAGTATGTGTGCTGGTTGAAGATGATTAGTTTGTTGCGTTTATGGATAGAGTTTTATATTTAATAGTACATGATAGAATTAAAATATTTTTGTAGGTATTATTTCTTTTTATTTTTTTATTTTTTACGTCTGTTTGTAATATTTTTTTTCAAAAAAACAATTTGTTAGCGTTCTTGTACTGTAAAATAAAAGAATTTAGTCTTTCAAATCGAAATGGTTTATTTTGAAATATAACTTCTACTATTTAAATACAGATTCTGGGAATTAATAAAAGAGTGTTTTTTTTTTTTTTTTTACTTATGTATAAAAAAACCACTCTTTTTTACGGAGTGGTTTTCTGTTAAATTATGTTAGGATTAACGTTTTATTTGTCCCAAAATATTTTGGTGCTTAATTTGTCGCCTCCAATTGAAGTAGAAGCAGCATTATAATTTGTAGCATTTAGTGTTTGCTCTCTTATAGGATATGCCATTCTTGATGGCACTTGTCCTTCGGCAGCGGGATCTGCATTTGATGGAGCTACCAATACAGGGAAGTTTAATCTTCTGGTGGATGTCCATCCTTCGAAACCTCTATTGAATAAGGCATACCATGCTTGTTCTCCAACTTTTTGCTGCCAGGTTCCTGGTGCTGTAGCATATGCTACACTAGGTTGAAGTAAGTATGTGTCAATTTTTGCTGTCGCTACGCCCCAGTCCTCCATAGATGCTCTGATTCCCGCTTCGTAATGTGAGGCAATAGATCCTACGGCAACGCCTCTTCCGGCAGCTTCTGCTAATAAAAATTCCACTTCGGCATAATCTAATATAGTTCCGCTGAAATCCGGAGCTTTAATTTTATCGCTCATGTGGGTGAATCTCGCGTAAATGTTTTTTGCTCCAACCGGCGCGCCAAGATATCCTGTAACTATTGTTGTCGCTCCGGTTACTGGGTCAACAGCTCTGTAAGTTGGAAAAAAATAAGCTTCTTTTCGTGGGTCGTTTAAGGCTACTAATGCGTCAACAATTGGTTTTGTGGCAACGAAATCATTTCGACCTGAGAATACCATATCTACATAAAGAGGGTTGGTATTTGGTAGGTTTAGCATGTATGGTAGTTTGGCATTGTCACTATTAGATGTAAATCCTCCTGCTGCACCAGATATAATTGCGGCGTCAGCGATTGCGCTTTCTAAACCAGATGCTTTTAAATTTACGCCTAATTTAAGTTTAATGCTATTGGCGAATTTAACCCAGGCGTTTAAGTCGTCTTTATATATAACTTCTGCGGTTCCAAATCCAGGATATGAAGTGTCGATTCCTGCAATATCTGCATTTAAACGAACAATTAGATCTTTATAGATGTCAATCGCTTTGTCGTATTTTGGAAGATAATTCGCTGATCCTTTTAGAGCATCACTATAAGGAACATCTCCGTAGGTGTCAACTAATATCTGATAGGTATAAACTGTTAAGATGTCAATTAGTATTAATTGGTTTTTCTTAGTGATAGTTTTTTGGGTGAATTCTACATCAGTAGGTGATATTACTTCTTTCTCAATAAATTTCTTGGCATCCGTTAAACTGGCTAATGGTCCTGCGTAAAGTCTGTCCCAATGATTGTCTGAAATTTTACGGGATACCCATTGATAGAAAGATTCGTCAGGATAAGTTGTCTCAGTCCATTGCTGATTTACCAGTCTGAATATGTTTTTGTTTACGTCCGTATTAATGAGTTGTTCCGTAAGGTCTTTTTCAGCATTAGTAAATAATGTGCTTGCAGGAACTACAGAGGGGTTTTTTTCGTCGACGTTTAAATCTGTTAGGCTATTATCGTCACAAGAAACTGTGAGGATGAAGATTCCTAAAACGTATATTAATTTTTTCATTTTCTTTTGTATTAAAATTTGAAAGTTAAGTTAAATCCAATATCTCTTGTGGTTGGAAGAGATCCTACAGAATAACCTCTTGAGCTGTTTCCTGAAGATAATCCACTTTCAGGATCTGCGTAAGGGAGGTTTTTACTGATTATCCATAGATTGGAACCTAAGATACTTAGTGAAGCTGCATTGATGAATGTATTTTCGAACATGCTTTTAGGGAAATTATATGTTATGGAAACTTCTCTTAATTTTACAAAAGAGGCATCATAAACAAAAGCTTTGTTAGGGGCAGCTTTGTATCCAAAACTGTTTTCAGTATTTCCTCCTCCTGTTTTTACAGTATTTGGGGTTCCGTCTGGAGCAACTCCAGTGTTTAAGACTCCATTCTCTCTAATATCGCCTACTGCTGTCTCTTTGTATAATCCTGTAGAAAGTCCGTAATACATATCTAATGAGAAAATATCTCCTCCTTTTTGAGTGTCAATTAAAAATCCTAAAGAGATGTTTTTGTAATTGAATTTATTTCTAAGTCCACCAATCCAATCCGGAGTAACATTTCCGATTGTGTTAGTTGCAGAAGTAGTTATCATATACTTCCCGGTAGCCTGGTCGATTGTTGGCTGGCCATTTGTGTAAACGTAATCTGTTCCTTTAAGCGCTCCGTATGCCTCACCAGGTGCTGCATTTACAGTTACTCCTCCTTGGAATGAGCCTAATTGAAGGTTGTCTAGTCCATTTGGTAAAGAGATAACTTTACTTTTATTATTTGACCAGTTTACGATAATTTCCCAGCTGAAGTCTTTTGTTTTTATTGGTGTTCCGTATAATTGAATCTCTAGACCTCTGTTTTCGATATCTCCACCATTTACAACTCCATTAGTGTATCCGGATGCGGAAGAAACTGCGGCCGAAACAATTTGGTCAACGGAGTTTGTTTTATAGTAAGTAACATCAAACCCTAAGCGTCTGTCAAGTAAACTTGCTTCCAGACCTACTTCGAATGATTTAGTTCTTTCTGGTTTAAGGTCTGGATTTTTGTTGATACTGCGGAATGGGTTAAGTAATGCATTCGTGTATAAAGGTTGTCCTTGAAAGTTTGAAGCTCTTGTGTAAGTATTGTTGAGTTGTAAGGCATCAGCGTCATTTCCAACTTCAGCGTAATTGATTCTGAATTTTCCTAAATTTAACCAACTGGCTTTAACTAGGTTTGAGAATAAGAAAGATCCTGAAACCGCTGGATAAACGTAAGAGTTATTGTCTGATGGTAATGTCGATGAAACGTCTCTTCTAACAGAGGCATCTAGAAAATAAGTGTCTAGGTAGCCAATTGATCCCTGAGCATATAAACCGTTAACGCCGGAAGATATTTTGGCTTCTTTAGGAAAAGGTAAATCTAAACGAGAGTTTGATAATGCATATATTCCAGGAACTACTAAACCACCTACTGTAGAGGATAGAACATTGTCCCTGTCATTTCTTCTTATGTTCATACCAACGACTCCGTTTAAGCTGATGTCATCTCCAAATTTTTTGTTGAAATTCAACATTACATCATAGTTGATTTCTTGAAAGTTGATGTCATTTCTTTGGTAGCCTGATGCTTCGTTTACTGGTGAAAGACCAAATCCGGTTGCAACAGATCCTATTGCTCTTCGTTCTTCCTGAAGTTGTTTGTAAGTATCTAGAGAGACTCTTCCTAAGGCGCTTAACCAAGGAGTGATTTCATAGTTTAAGGAGGCGTAGCTAAATAGACGTGTTCTGTCATCTGAGGAATAATTTTGATAACGTGTAAAGTATGGATTGTCCCAATATGCTGGTACAAGGCCTTCGGGGGTTGTTGGGTCAGCCCAGTTCCATGTTATGTTTTGACCGCCCGAAGCGAAATAAACGTCTTTCTGGGCTTGGACGTCAGTATTGGTTTGCCACCATTGTCTAAAATTACCAAGTACATTGTCGTTATATCCGGTAGAGTTTCGTCCTATTGTGCTTTGTAGAGTAACGGAAGCATACGCGTTTGCTGTTAATTTGTCATTTACTTTTTGGCTAAATCTTGCGCTTATCTGATTTT
Organism: Flavobacterium azizsancarii; assembly: GCF_027980145.1. Taxonomy (GTDB): domain Bacteria; phylum Bacteroidota; class Bacteroidia; order Flavobacteriales; family Flavobacteriaceae; genus Flavobacterium; species Flavobacterium azizsancarii. The sequence goes on from NZ_JAMZNK010000004.1 coordinate 119,727, forward strand.
TCTTCAATTGGCTATTTGGTAAAATACCAGTTTGATCTGTATTTACATACGTCATGGAAAGACTAGATCTGTCTGTAGATTTTTCTAAAGAGATGCTGTTGATAAATGTATTGGCGTGATTAAAGAATGTAATTGGGCCATTTTTAGCCGCTGTCCAAGGCGTTGCTTTGTTGAAATTTGGAGAATAGGGAGTAAAAGCGTCCCATTGGTAAACTAATTGGTTGTCAAATATATCTCCATTTGATGCGTCATTTGAGGTATCTACAGTATCAGGTGTTCCGGTTCCTAAAAATGAAGATCCAAATCCATATCCTGAACCGTATCGATTTTGATATTCTGGAAAAGTTGATTTATCGACAGTTCCATTAGTGTAGCCACTTGAGAAAGAAAATCCTATTTTATTATCTGATTTACCCTTTTTTGTAGTTACCATTACAACACCATTTGCTGCTCTAGATCCGTATAATGCGGTTGCAGCTGCCCCCTTTAAGATGTTGATGCTTTCAATATCTTCTTGGTTGATATCTGATGCATTGTTACCATAATCGTAACCGCCGCGCCCAACTTGTTGAGAAGAGGTGTTTGAGTTTGAATTGTCTATTGGTACCCCGTCAATTACCCATAGCGCCTGATTGTTTCCTGTAAGAGATTTGCTTCCTCTGATTACAACATTTGTAGATCCTCCAAAATTGGTATTTCTTGAAACTTCGACCCCCGCAGCTTTACCAGATAATAGATTAGCAACGTTTGTGTTTCCGGCACCACCGTTTAAATCTTTACCTGCGATTTGTTGTGAAGCATATCCGAGAGATTTTTTTTCTCTTTTGATACCCATTGCAGTTGTTACCACAACGCCTTCGAGTTGTTGTGCATCTCCTGATAATTTAGTATTGACTTGAGAGGAGCTCGCGGCGCTTTCTTGGGTTCTCATTCCAATGTAGCTAAAAACTAAAATTTGACTAGGTGCTGCTTTAATGGAGTATTTACCATCAAAATCGGTTTGAGTTCCAGTTTTTGTCCCCTTAATTAATACACTTACGCCTGGTAGTGGCAGACCTGCATCATCGGTAACTGTACCCGAAACGACTCTTTCCTGCGCAAAGGTTAGTTGCGCGAATAGTACTATTAACAGTACTAAAAATCCATTGAACTTTGGTTTCATTTTCTCAATTATTTTGAATTAGTATTACAATATTCATAATAATAAGTTAATAAACCTAGGGTTGTGTTAATGAATTTTGATGAATAGTTAAAATTTAACATTTTAACATAAATTTAAAAAACTGTTATAAAAATCTATTTTCTCTTTGTTTATGCGCCCTGTTGGGGGTGATTATTCTAAAAAAACTACTTTTATTAAGTGGTTTTAATCTTTCATTTTTTGCGAGTTAAATTTTTTATTTTTTATTATTATTGTTCGAATTGGTTTATTATTTGGTTAGTTTTATAAACAGGTATTTCAGTGGGGATCTTTTTTTTATGTTGATTTTTTGACATATTAAAATCATTTGCGCTATAAGAGGAATTTGTTAATATGGTATTTGAATGCTTGTGTTCGTATTTTTTTATTGTGGCTTTTTTTTTGGGGAATTCTAATATGATTTATTGAGAAAATGTTTTTTTTAATAGTTTTTTTGCGATTACTTGATTCAAAGTTTTATTCGTCCGTTTTTTTTGTGGTGATGGTTTGAAGTTTTCTTGTGCATCATTCTTTTCATTGAGTTAATTTGACTTAGAATAATTGAATTTATGTCGCCTTTTTTTTTCGAATTTAAAATGTAAGGCAGTTTAAAATACTATATTCTTTCTTTTTGTATTGTCAAATTATGTTTTATTTAGAGCGAGTATTATTGTTTGAATTTGTGATGCTTCGATTTAAAGTACTATTGTATCACGGAAAAAGGTGTGATTGTAATTTGTTTTTATTTCAGGCAGATAGTAAAGAAAGGATTATTTTCTACCTATATATGTATACCTCTTTTTATGTTCTTTTTTTTTGTTTGGAGTAGCGGGTATTTTTTTTTTTTTTTTTTTTTTTAAAATTTCTAAGTTTTTGATTTAAAAGTTAAGTTGTTTGTCTTTGAGAAGTTCGTTTTCTTGTTTTTTTTTTTTTTTTTATAACAATTTGTTGGTTTGGCAAATTATCGCGTTGTATAGGTGTAATTGTTTGATTATTGATTTTATTTGAATGTTGTTTTGAATAGATGTGCTTTAGGTATGAGGAAGTGACTGGGTTAAAATGAATTGATACAAAATTGTTTTAAAACTAATCGTTTGCCTTTTAAAGTGTTGGAAATGTTAATTGTTTGTTTGTAAAATGATAAGCTTAAATAATGTTATTGAAAATTAATGAATTAACGTTTGTATAGTGAAAATTATTTTATACATTTGCAACCCCGTAAAAAGCGGGAATTTAATATACATAATAAATTTTTAGTATTAATTATGCCAACAATTCAACAATTAGTAAGAACAGGAAGAACTCAGATAACTAAGAAGAGTAAATCGGTTGCTTTAGATTCTTGTCCTCAAAGAAGAGGGGTTTGTACGCGTGTTTACACTACTACACCAAAAAAACCAAACTCTGCAATGCGTAAAGTTGCGCGTGTACGTTTGACAAATGGTAATGAGGTGAATGCTTACATCCCTGGAGAAGGACACAATCTACAAGAGCACTCGATAGTATTAGTTAGAGGTGGAAGGGTAAAAGATTTACCAGGTGTTAGATATCATATCGTTCGTGGAGCGCTTGACACGTCAGGAGTTGCAGGAAGAACGCAAAGAAGATCTAAGTACGGTGCTAAACGCCCAAAAGAAGCAAAAAAGTAATTTAAAACGTTAAGAGTTGGAGGTTAGGAGTTAAGGGTTGGAAATTTAAAGCGTAAGCTGAAAAAAGATAACACATAACATTTAACGGATAACCTATAACTTTTTATTAAAAAAAAGACATGAGAAAAAGAGCGGCAAAGAAAAGACCACTTTTACCAGATCCAAGGTTTAATGATCAATTGGTAACACGTTTTGTGAACAACTTAATGTGGGATGGTAAGAAGTCTACAGCTTTCAAAGTATTTTATGATGCAATTGACATCATTGAGTCTAAAAAGCAAGATTCAGAGAAATCTTCATTAGAAATTTGGAAAGATGCTTTAACAAACGTTATGCCTCACGTAGAAGTACGTAGTCGTAGAGTTGGTGGAGCTACATTTCAAATTCCAATGCAAATTAGACCAGACAGAAAAATTTCTATGGCAATGAAGTGGTTGATACTTTATTCTAGAAGAAGAAATGAAAAATCTATGGCACAACGTTTAGCGTCAGAATGTTTAGCTGCTGCTAAAGAAGAAGGTGCTGCGGTTAAGAAAAGAATGGATACTCACAAGATGGCAGAGGCTAATAAAGCTTTCTCTCACTTTAGATTTTAATTCGTAAGAAATGGCTAGAGATTTAAAATATACAAGAAATATTGGAATTGCTGCTCATATTGATGCTGGTAAAACAACAACAACAGAGCGTATTCTTTTTTATACTGGTAAAACTCATAAAATTGGAGAGGTGCATAATGGTGCTTCTACAATGGACTGGATGGAGCAGGAAGCGGAAAGAGGTATTACAATTACTTCTGCAGCGACTACTTGTGAGTGGAATTTTCCAACTCAGCAAGGTAAAATTTTGCCAGAGACATTGCCTTATCACTTTAATATTATTGATACTCCTGGACACGTTGATTTTACTGTAGAGGTAAATCGTTCTTTGCGTGTACTTGATGGATTGGTTTTCTTGTTTAGTGCGGTTGATGGTGTTGAGCCTCAGTCTGAAACTAACTGGAGACTTGCTGATCAATATAGAGTTCCTCGTATGGGATTCGTTAATAAAATGGACAGACAAGGTTCTAACTTTTTGAACGTATGTCAGCAAGTTAGAGATATGTTGAAATCTAATGCAGTTGCAATTACTTTGCCAATTGGTGAAGAAAATGATTTCAAAGGTGTAGTTGATTTAGTGAAAAATCAAGCTATTATATGGCATGATGAAACTTTAGGGGCTACTTTTGATATTGTGGCTATTCCTGAGGATATGCTTGCAGAGGTAAAAGAATATAGATCTATCCTTATTGAGGCGGTTGCTGATTATGATGAGAATCTTTTGGAGAAATTCATGGAAGATGAAAATTCTATTACAGAAGAGGAAATAAATAAAGCTTTAAGAGCTGCTACTATAGATATGGCAATTATTCCAATGCTTGCTGGTTCTTCTTTCAAAAACAAAGGGGTTCAGTTTATGTTGGATGCTGTATGTAAGTATTTGCCATCTCCAATGGATAAAGAAGGTATCGAAGGAATTCATCCTGATGATGCTGAGTTATTAGAGGAGGATCAAACTAAAATCTTGCGTAAGCCAGATGTAAAAGAGCCGTTCGCTGCTTTGGCATTTAAAATTGCTACTGATCCATTCGTGGGGCGTTTAGCTTTCTTCCGTGCTTACTCTGGTCGTTTAGATGCGGGTTCTTATGTTCTGAATACTCGTTCAGGAAATAAAGAAAGAATTTCTCGTATCTACCAAATGCACGCAAACAAACAAAATCCAATCGATTTTATTGAGGCTGGAGATATTGGAGCTGCTGTTGGATTTAAAGATATTAAAACTGGGGATACATTGTGTGATGAAAAACACCCAATCATTCTTGAGTCTATGAAATTCCCTGCACCGGTAATTGGTATTGCAATTGAGCCTAAAACTAAAGCTGACGTGGATAAAATGGGTATGGCTTTGGCTAAATTAGCTGAAGAAGATCCTACGTTTACAGTTAGAACAGATGAGGCTTCAGGGCAAACGATTATCTCTGGTATGGGTGAGCTTCACTTAGATATCTTGGTAGATCGTATGAAACGTGAATTTAAAGTTGAAGTGAACCAAGGTGAGCCTCAAGTTGAATATAAAGAAGCGTTTACTAGAAGTGCAACACATAGAGAAACTTATAAGAAACAATCAGGAGGTCGTGGTAAATTCGGTGATATCGTATTTACACTTGAGCCAGCTGACGAAGTTGATGGTAAAGTGCCTGTAGGATTGCAGTTTGTTAATGCTGTAAAAGGTGGTAACGTTCCTAAGGAATATATTCCATCTGTAGAAAAAGGTTTCCGTGAAGCTATGAAAACTGGTCCTTTAGCAGGATACCAGGTAGATAGTTTGAAAGTAACTTTAACTGACGGATCTTTCCACCCTGTCGATTCTGATGCTCTTTCTTTTGAATTAGCTGCAAGAATGGGGTATAGAGAAGTTGCTAAAGCTGCTGGAGCGGTAATTCTTGAGCCTATCATGAAAATGGAGGTTATTACTCCTGAAGAAAACATGGGGGATATCGTAGGTGATATCAACCGTCGTAGAGGTCAGGTTAATGACATGGGTGATAGAAATGGTGCTAAAACTATTAAAGCTGATGTGCCATTATCAGAAATGTTTGGATATGTAACAACATTAAGAACATTATCTTCTGGTAGAGCTACTTCAACAATGGAGTTTTCTCACTATGCAGAAACACCTTCTAATATTTCAGAAGCTGTAATTAAAAAAGCAAAAGGTAACGCTTAATTCTTAAGAAAATGAGTCAAAAAATCAGAATAAAACTAAAATCTTACGATCACATGTTGGTAGATAAGTCTGCTGAAAAGATCGTAAAAACAGTAAAAACTACTGGAGCAGTTGTAACAGGTCCAATTCCGTTACCAACTCACAAAAAACTTTTCACTGTGTTGCGTTCTCCGCACGTTAATAAAAAAGCGAGAGAGCAATTTGAAGTAATGTCATACAAGAGATTGATTGATATTTATTCATCTTCATCTAAAACTATTGACGCTTTAATGAAACTTGAATTGCCAAGTGGGGTTGAAGTAGAAATAAAAGTATAATTTTTTTATTATATTTATATATATAAAGCGAGGCATTTTTGTCTCGCTTTTTTTGTGGTTAAAAGTTTTTGGTTTTTAATTTTTTTTGAAGATGTTTAATGTTATGATTGTTTTTTGATTTGAGTAAATGGTCTCTTGTTTAGGTTGTTATGTAAATTTTTCTTTAATTGAATTAAGTAAATGTTAAGGTGTTTGTTGTTGCGGGTTAAAATGATGCAATTGGTTTTTTTGAAGAAATGTGTTGTTGGTGGTGGTGATATTAATGCTTTGATTTTGATAATGAGCTATTTAATTTTTCTAACTGTTTGGTATATTCAATTTTAATGTATACTTTTGCACTCCCTGTTTGGAAATTTTTGTTATTTTCAAATTGAAGGGAATTTTAGTAATTAATAATTAATATTTATGTCTGGGTTAATTGGTAAAAAAATCGGCATGACTAGTATTTTCGACGAAAACGGGAAAAACATTCCTTGTACAGTAATCGAGGCTGGGCCATGTGTTGTTACCCAAGTCAGAACCAAAGGTGTTGACGGGTACGAAGCGTTGCAACTTGGTTTCGATGACAAAAACGAGAAACATTCCACTAAAGCGGCTTTAGGTCACTTTAAGAAAGCTGGAACTGTAGCTAAGAAAAAAGTCGTTGAATTTCAAGATTTTGCAACTGAACAAAAATTAGGGGATCTTATTGATGTTTCTATTTTTGCTGAAGGAGAATTTGTAGATGTGCAAGGTGTGTCTAAAGGTAAAGGTTTTCAAGGAGTTGTTAAACGTCACGGATTTGGTGGTGTTGGACAGGCAACTCACGGTCAACACAACCGTTTAAGAGCGCCAGGTTCTGTGGGAGCTTCTTCTTATCCATCTAGAGTATTCAAAGGAATGCGTATGGCTGGAAGAATGGGAGGAGACAATGTAAAAGTTCAAAACCTTAGAGTTTTAAAAGTGGTTGCTGAAAAGAACCTACTTGTTATTAAAGGATGTGTTCCTGGACATAAAAACTCTTATGTAATCATTCAGAAGTAATGGAAGTAAAAGTATTAGATTTCAACGGAAAAGATACTGGAAGAAAAGTTCAACTTTCTGATTCAGTATTCGCAATTGAACCAAACAATCACGCTGTATACCTTGATGTAAAGCAATATCTTGCTAATCAAAGACAAGGAACTCATAAGGCTAAAGAAAGAGCTGAAGTGACAGGAAGTACACGTAAGATTAAAAAACAAAAAGGAACTGGTACGGCTCGTGCGGGAAGTATCAAAAATCCATTGTTTAAAGGTGGTGGAACAATTTTCGGACCAAGACCAAGAAGCTATTCATTTAAATTGAATAAAGCTGTAAAGAGATTGGCAAGAAAATCAGCTTTCTCTATCAAAGCAAAAGAGGCGAATATCATCGTTCTTGAAGACTTTGGTTTTGAAGCGCCAAACACTAAAAATTTCATTAACGTTTTGAAAGCTTTAGGGTTAGAAAATAAAAAATCTCTATTTGTGTTGGGAGAGTCGAATAAAAATGTATATTTGTCCTCACGCAATTTAAAGGCTTCTAATGTCGTAACTAGCTCAGAATTAAGCACTTACGCTATTTTAAACACTAATAATTTAGTGCTTTTAGAAGGTTCTTTGGAGTTAATCGAAGAAAATTTAAGCAAATAATAGGAATATGAGTATCATAATTAGACCTATAGTAACAGAAAAAGTAACCAAAGAAAGTGAAGTTTTAAACCGCTTCGGATTCGTTGTTGACAAAAAAGCAAACAAAGTTCAAATTAAGAAAGCTATTGAAGCTGCTTATGGAGTAACTATCGTTTCAGTTAACACGATGAACGTAAGACCGGATAGAACTACAAAATACACTAAAAGTGGTTTGATCAGTGGAAAGACAAATGCAATTAAGAAAGCGATTGTTCAAGTACAAGAAGGAGAAACAATTGATTTTTACAACAATATCTAAGATAGAAAAATGTCAGTAAGAAAATTAAAACCTATTACCCCAGGTCAGCGATTTAGAGTTGTGAATGGTTATGACGCCATTACAACTGATAAGCCGGAACGCTCTTTGATAGCGCCGATAAAAAACTCTGGAGGTAGAAATAGTCAAGGAAAGATGACCATGCGTTATACGGGTGGTGGTCACAAGCAGAGATATCGTATCATTGATTTCAAAAGAACTAAAGACGGAATTCCGGCTACTGTGAAATCAATTGAATATGATCCAAATCGTACTGCATTTATCGCTTTATTAGCTTATGCTGATGGAGAGAAAACATACGTTATTGCTCAAAACGGATTGAAAGTTGGTCAGAAATTAGTTTCTGGTCCAGAATCTCAACCTGAAATTGGTAATACATTGCCTTTAAGCAGAATTCCTTTAGGAACTGTAATCTCTTGTATTGAGTTACGTCCAGGTCAAGGAGCGGTAATCGCTCGTTCAGCTGGTACATTTGCTCAGTTAATGGCAAGAGATGGAAAATATGCTACAATTAAAATGCCATCTGGTGAAACAAGATTGATCTTGTTAACTTGTTCGGCTACAATTGGAGCTGTTTCTAATTCAGACCACCAATTAGTTGTATCTGGTAAAGCAGGTAGAACAAGATGGTTAGGAAGAAGACCTAGAACAAGACCTGTTGCAATGAACCCTGTTGATCACCCAATGGGTGGTGGAGAAGGACGTTCTTCTGGTGGACATCCACGTTCAAGAAATGGAATACCAGCAAAAGGTTATAGAACTCGTTCTAAGAAAAACCCGAGTAACAAGTATATCGTAGAACGTAGAAAGAAATAATAAGATATGGCACGTTCATTAAAAAAAGGACCTTTCGTTCATTATAAGTTAGACAAGAAAGTTCAGGAAAACATTGAAAATGGTAATAAAGGAGTAGTAAAGACTTGGTCTAGAGCTTCTATGATTACTCCAGACTTTGTTGGACAAACTATCGCAGTTCATAACGGTCGTCAATTTGTACCAGTTTACGTAACAGAAAACATGGTAGGTCACAAATTAGGAGAGTTTTCACCAACTAGATCTTTTAGAGGTCATGCTGGAGCAAAAAATAAAGGTAAAAAATAAGAAGCAATGGGAGTTCGTAAAAGAGAAACAGCAGATGCGAGAAAAGAGGCTAATAAGTCTATTGCTTTCGCAAAATTGAATAACTGCCCTACTTCACCTAGAAAAATGCGCTTAGTAGCGGACTTGGTAAGAGGTCAGAAGGTAGAAAGAGCACTTAACATCTTAAGATTTAGTTCTAAAGAAGCTTCAAGAAAATTAGAGAAACTATTATTATCTGCAATCAACAACTGGGAGCAAAAAAATAGTGAAGGTAATTTAGAAGAAGCTGGATTATTTGTTAAGGAGATCAGAGTAGATGGTGGAATGATGTTGAAAAGACTTCGTCCAGCTCCACAAGGTCGTGCACACAGAATAAGAAAACGTTCTAATCACGTTACAATCGTGCTTGGAGCTATCAATAACACACAAAGCAATTCTTAAGCAGCATGGGACAAAAGACAAATCCAATTGGAAATAGACTTGGTATCATCAGAGGGTGGGACTCAAACTGGTATGGTGGAAATGATTACGGTGATAAACTTGCCGAAGATCACAAAATCAGAAAGTATATCCACGCTCGTTTATCAAAAGCTAGTGTATCTAAAGTAATCATCGAGAGAACTTTGAAACTTGTAACCGTTACTATCACTACTGCTAGACCTGGTATCATTATCGGAAAAGGTGGACAAGAGGTAGACAAGTTGAAAGAAGAACTTAAGAAAGTTACTGACAAAGAGGTTCAAATCAACATCTTTGAAATCAAAAGACCTGAATTAGATGCTTATCTTGTGGCGACAAGCATCGCTCGTCAAATCGAAAGCCGTATTTCTTACAGACGTGCAATCAAAATGGCTATTGCTGCTTCTATGCGTATGAACGCTGAGGGTATCAAAGTTTTGATTTCTGGTCGTTTGAATGGTGCTGAGATGGCGCGTTCAGAAGGTTTCAAAGAAGGTAGAATTCCTCTATCAACTTTCAGAGCTGATATTGATTATGCTTTGGCTGAAGCTCACACTACTTACGGTAGAATGGGTATCAAAGTATGGATCATGAAAGGTGAAGTTTATGGAAAGAGAGATCTTTCTCCGCTTGCAGGAATGGATAAAAAACAATCTGGAACTGGTGGTGGTAAAGGTGGCGATTCTCCTAGAGGAGATAGAAAGCCTTTTAATAAAGGTGGAAAACCAGACGCTCGTAAACGAAAGTAAATTTTTAAACTAAAGAAAAATGTTACAGCCTAAAAGAACAAAATACCGTAAGGTACAAAAAGGTAAAATGAAAGGTAACTCTCAAAGAGGGCATGAACTTTCTAATGGAATGTTTGGTATTAAATCTGTACATGAAGATGGAATGTTCTTAACTTCTCGTCAAATCGAAGCTGCGCGTATTGCTGCAACTCGTTTTATGAAGAGAGAGGGACAATTATGGATCAAAATATTTCCAGACAAACCAATTACTAAGAAGCCTCTTGAGGTACGTATGGGTAAAGGTAAAGGTGCCGTTGAATATTGGGCTGCCGTTGTTAAACCCGGAAGAATTATGTTTGAAGTTGGAGGAGTTCCTTTATCAGTTGCAAAAGAGGCTTTACGTCTTGCAGCTCAAAAGCTTCCAGTAAAAACTAAATTCGTCGTTGCTAGAGATTTCGAAGCATAATTAAATTTATATTATGAAACAATCAGAAATAAAAGATCTTTCTGCAGCGGAGTTGCAAGAAAAACTTAGTCAAACTAAGAAAATATATGCTGACCTAAAAATGGCTCACGCTATTTCTCCAATTGAGAACCCACTTCAAATTAGAAGTGTAAGAAGAACAGTTGCAAGATTGGCTACAGAGTTAACTAAAAGAGAGTTACAATAATTGTATTCTGCTGAAAGATGGAAGAAAAAAGAAATTTAAGAAAAGAAAGAATAGGTGTTGTTACTTCAAATAAAATGGATAAGTCTATTGTTATTGCTGAAGTAAGAAAAGTAAAACACCCGTTATACGGTAAGTTCGTGTTGAAAACAAAGAAATACGTTGCACACGACGAAACAAACGACTGTAACATTGGAGATACTGTAAGAATTAGCGAAACGCGTCCTTTAAGTAAAACAAAATGTTGGAGATTAGTTGAAATCTTAGAAAGAGCTAAATAATTATGGTACAACAGGAATCAAGACTAAAAGTAGCAGATAACACGGGAGCAAAAGAAGTTTTAACTATCCGTGTTTTAGGAGGTACCAAAAGAAGGTATGCCTCTGTTGGTGACAAGATTGTAGTATCTATTAAAGATGCAACTCCTAACGGTAACGTTAAAAAAGGAGCTGTTTCAACTGCAGTTGTTGTACGTACCAAAAAAGAAGTGAGAAGAGCTGATGGTTCTTATATCCGTTTCGATGATAATGCATGTGTTCTTTTGAACGCTGCAGGGGAAATGAGAGGAACTCGTGTTTTTGGTCCGGTAGCAAGAGAACTTCGTGAAAAACAATTCATGAAAATTGTATCATTAGCACCAGAAGTGCTTTAATTCGTTTTTAAGATGATAAAGCTAAAAATAAAATCAGGAGATATCGTAAGAGTTATTGCTGGAGACCATAAAGGTGCTGAAGGTAAAGTTCTACGTGTTTACCGTGAGAAAAATAAAGCGATAGTTGAAGGTGTAAACATGGTTTCGAAACATACAAAACCAAGTGCTAAAAACCCTCAAGGTGGTATCGTTAAGAAAGAAGCTTCTATACAAATATCTAACATTTCACTAATTGATCCTAAAACTAAGGAAACAACTAGAGTTGGTATTAGAGTAGAAGGAGATAAGAAAGTAAGATTTTCAAAAAAATCTAATCAAGTACTATAGTAATGGCATATACACCTAGACTAAAAGAAGAATATAAGAGTAGGGTAATCTCTGCTCTTAAAGAGGAATTCGGATATACAAACGTAATGCAAGTTCCAAAACTTGAAAAAATCGTTTTGAGCCGTGGAGTTGGTGCAGCTGTATCTGATAAAAAACTTATTGACTATGCAGTTGATGAGTTGACAAAGATCACTGGACAAAAAGCAGTATCTACAATTTCAAAGAAAGACGTTGCGTCATTCAAATTGAGAAAAGGGATGCCTATTGGAGCAAAAGTTACTTTACGTGGTGAAAGAATGTATGAGTTTTTAGATAGACTTATTACTTCTGCTTTACCACGCGTTAGAGATTTTAGTGGTATCAAAGCTACTGGTTTCGACGGAAGAGGTAATTACAACCTTGGAGTTTTAGAGCAAATCATTTTCCCAGAAATTGATATTGACAAAGTAAACAAAATTTCAGGAATGGATATTACATTTGTTACTACTGCTCAAACAGACAAGGAAGCAAAGTCATTATTGGCTGAATTAGGATTACCTTTTAAAAAGAATTAAGACATGGCTAAAGAATCAATGAAAGCCCGTGAGGTGAAAAGAGAGAAAACGGTAGCTAAGTATGCTGAGAAAAGAAAAGCTTTGAAAGAAGCTGGAGATTTTGAAGGTTTACAAAAATTACCTAAAAATGCTTCACCAGTTCGTTTGCACAATCGTTGTAAATTAACAGGTAGACCAAGAGGTTATATTCGTCAGTTTGGTATTTCACGTGTAACTTTCCGTGAGATGGCTAATAATGGATTAATTCCTGGAGTTAAAAAGGCGTCTTGGTAATCTCGCAATAAGTTACTACTTTTGCAAACCAAAAAATAATTTTAATTGATTAAAGGTTCGGGAGGCGAGTGCCTCCCGAAAACCATAGTCGCAATCAAATACATATGTATACAGATCCTATTGCAGATTATTTGACTAGAGTTCGTAACGCTGTGGCTGCAAACCACAAAGTTGTTGAAATTCCAGCTTCTAATCTAAAAAAAGAAATAACTAAGATCTTATTTGATCAAGGTTATATCTTGAGTTACAAATTTGAAGACAACTCTGTACAGGGTTCGATCAAAATTGCTTTGAAGTATGATAAAGATACTAAAGAGCCTGTAATTAAAGATATCCAAAGAATTAGTAAACCTGGTTTACGTAAATATGCAGGTGCTGCCAAATTACCAAGAATCCTTAACGGATTAGGAATTGCTATTGTTTCAACTTCAAAAGGTCTTATGACTGGAAAGCAAGCGAAACAATTAAATGTAGGTGGTGAAGTAATTTGTTACGTATACTAATTTTAAAGACTAAATAAGATGTCAAGAATAGGTAAAAGCCCAGTTGTAATCGTTGCGGGAGTAACTGTTGAAGTTAAGGACGGTATCGTTACAGTAAAAGGAAAAAAAGGTCAACTAACTCAGGAGTTTTCGGACATTACTGTAAAAGTTGAAGGCGATCAGGTTTTATTAGAGAGATCGTCTGATCATAAAGACCAAAGAGCAAAACACGGATTATACAGATCATTAATCAATAACATGATTATTGGTGTATCTGAAGGTTTTACTAAAGAACTTGAATTAGTTGGAGTTGGTTATAGAGCTTCAAACCAAGGTCAAAAGCTAGATTTAGCTCTTGGATATTCTCACAATATTGTTTTGGAAATTGCTCCGGAAGTAGCTTTAGAAACAATATCTGAAAAAGGTAAAAACCCTATCGTAAAATTAACATCATTTGACAAACAACTTTTAGGACAGGTTGCTGCGAAAATCAGAGGTTTCCGTAAGCCTGAGCCATACAAAGGAAAAGGTGTTAAATTTGTGGGTGAAGTATTAAGAAGAAAAGCAGGTAAATCAGCTTAAAAAATAAGATTATGTCATTAACAAAATCTGATAGAAGACAGAGAATTAGATTCAGAATTAGAAAATCGATTAGTGGTACTGCTACTAACCCAAGACTATCTGTATTTAGAAGTAACAAAGAAATTTACGCTCAAATTATTGATGACGTGAATGGAGTTACTTTATTAGCTGCATCTTCAAGAGAAAAAGAAATAGGAAAAGGTACTAACGTTGAAGTAGCTGCTGCTGTTGGAAAATTAGTTGCAGAGAAAGCGTTAAAAGCCGGGATTGATACCATCACTTTTGATAGAGGTGGATATTTGTATCACGGTCGTATTAAATCATTAGCAGAAGGCGCAAGAGCGGCTGGACTTAAATTCTAATATATTATGTCTAAATACAAAAATGTAGAATTGGTAAAACCAAGTGGTCTTGAACTTAAAGATCGTCTGGTAAGTGTTAATCGTGTTACTAAGGTTACAAAAGGTGGTAGAGCTTTCGGTTTTTCTGCTATTGTAGTTGTAGGTGATGAAAATGGAGTAGTTGGTCATGGATTAGGAAAATCTAAAGACGTTTCTGAAGCAATTGCGAAAGCAGTAGAAGATGCTAAGAAAAATTTAGTAAAAATTCCTTTGAACGGACAATCTGTTCCTCACGAACAAAAAGGTAAATTTGGTGGTGCACGTGTATACTTAATTCCTGCCTCTCATGGTACAGGAGTTATTGCTGGTGGAGCTGTTCGTTCAGTTCTTGAGTCAGTAGGTATTCATGATGTATTATCTAAATCTCAAGGATCATCAAATCCTCATAACGTGGTAAAAGCAACTTTTGATGCTTTATTACAAATGAGAAGCGCTTACACTGTTGCAAAACAAAGAGGTGTTTCTTTAGAAAAAGTTTTTAAAGGTTAATTCAAGGAAATTATGGCTAAATTATTAGTAAAACAAGTAAGAAGCAAAATCAACTGTCCTCTTTCTCAAAAGAGAGGTTTGGAAGCTTTAGGTCTACGTAAAATGGGACAAGTTGTAGAGCATGATTCAAATCCTGCTATCCTTGGGATGATAAACAAAGTTAAACACTTAGTTTCTGTCGAAGAAGCTAAATAACAAATACTGTTATGAATTTAAGTAACTTACAACCAGCTGAAGGGTCAACACACAATCAAAATAAAAGATTAGGTAGAGGAGAAGGTTCTGGAAAAGGTGGTACTTCTGCAAGAGGTCACAAAGGAGCAAAATCTCGTTCTGGTTATTCTAAAAAGATTGGTTTTGAGGGAGGGCAAATGCCACTTCAAAGACGTGTGCCTAAGTTTGGTTTCACAAACATCAATCGTAAAGAATACGAAGGTGTTAATTTAGATACGCTTCAATTACTAGTAGACAATGGTGTGATTACTGATTCTGTTTCTATGACAGATTACGTAGCAAATCGTCTAGCTACCAAAAATGAAATCGTTAAGATTTTAGGTAGAGGAGAATTGAAAGCAAAATTAAAAGTAACTGCCCACAAATTTACCGCTACTGCAAAAGCTGCTATTGAAGCTGCTGGTGGAGAAGCTGTAACTATATAACTTATCTACTAAGATGAAGAAATTTATTGAATCAATAAGTAATGTTTGGAAAATCGAAGAACTGAAAAACAGAATCTTAATTACATTAGGATTGCTTTTAGTATATCGTTTTGGTGCACACGTAACGCTACCTGGAATTGACGCAACTCAATTAACAGGTTTAGCGGGACAAACTAAACAAGGTTTAGGATCAATCCTGGACATGTTTACAGGAGGTGCTTTCTCTAAAGCTTCAGTTTTTGCTTTAGGTATTATGCCTTATATTTCTGCATCTATTGTTGTTCAGTTAATGGGAATTGCTATTCCTTATTTGCAAAAACTTCAAAACGATGGAGAGAGTGGTAGAAAAAAGATTAATCAAATCACTCGTTGGTTGACTATAGCTATTACACTGGTTCAAGGTCCAACTTATATTTATAATTTATACAGAACGTTACCTGGAAGTGCATTCTTACTAGGCTTTAATTCACCTGAATTTTTGTTTTCGTCTGTTATCATCTTGGTTACTGGTACTATTTTTGCTATGTGGCTTGGGGAAAAAATTACAGATAAAGGTATTGGAAATGGAATTTCATTATTGATTATGGTTGGTATTTTGGCGCGTTTACCGCAAGCTTTTATTCAAGAGTTTACAACCAGAGTTACCAATAACAATGGTGGTCCAATGTTGTTAGTTATTGAAATTATTGTTTGGTTATTAGTAATCATTTCTTGTGTATTGCTTACAATGGCAGTACGTAGAATTCCTGTTCAATACGCTCGTCGTACAACAAGTGGGGATTATGAACAAGATTTAGCAGGTGGTAATAGACAGTGGATTCCTCTTAAGCTTAATGCTTCTGGGGTTATGCCAATCATTTTTGCTCAGGCAATTATGTTTATACCTGCAGCTGTAGCTGGATTGTCTAAATCAGACACATCACAATCTATTGTTGGCGCGTTTAGTAATATGTTCGGATTTTGGTATAACTTTGTATTTGCAACTTTAATTATTGTATTTACATTTTTCTATACTGCGATCACTGTACCTACTAACAAAATGGCCGATGATTTGAAAAGAAGTGGTGGTTTTATTCCTGGCGTTCGTCCGGGAGCTGAAACTTCTGAATTTCTTGATAAAGTGATGTCTTTAATAACTTTCCCAGGATCTTTATTCCTTGCTTTGATTGCTGTGTTCCCAGCTATTGTTGTAAGTATTATGGATGTACAACAATCTTGGGCAATGTTTTTTGGAGGTACCTCGTTAATAATTATGGTTGGAGTTGCAATAGATACTATTCAACAAATCAATTCATACTTGTTAAACAAACATTATGATGGTTTAATGAAGACTGGTAAAAATAGAAAAGCAGTAGCTTAATTTTTATATGGCAAAACAATCAGCAATAGAACAAGACGGATCAATCATCGAAGCATTATCAAATGCGATGTTCCGTGTGGAGTTAGAAAATGGACATATCGTAATTGCTCATATTTCTGGAAAAATGCGTATGCATTACATCAAGTTATTACCTGGTGATAAAGTGAAACTAGAAATGAGTCCTTATGATTTGTCAAAAGCAAGAATTACTTATCGATATTAAAGGATATTCACTATGAAAGTTAGAGCATCAGTAAAAAAGAGAAGTCCCGAGTGCATCATTGTGCGTAGAAAAGGGAGATTGTACGTAATAAACAAAAAGAATCCTAGATTTAAACAAAGACAAGGATAATTATGGCAAGAATAGCAGGGGTAGATATCCCAAAAAATAAAAGAGGTGTTATAGCACTTACCTATATCTTTGGATTAGGAAGAAGTAGAGCTATTGAGATTTTAGAAAAAGCTCAAGTTAGCCAAGACAAAAAAGTTCAAGATTGGAATGATGACGAGATCGGAGCAATTCGTGAAGCTGTTGGAGCATTCAAAATTGAAGGAGAATTACGTTCTGAAGTTTCTTTAAACATCAAACGTTTAATGGATATTGGTTGTTACAGAGGTATCCGTCATAGATCTGGTCTTCCGTTAAGAGGGCAAAGAACTAAAAACAACTCTAGAACAAGAAAAGGTAAAAGAAAAACTGTTGCTAACAAGAAAAAAGCAACTAAATAATAAGTAATATGGCTAAAGCAACTGCAAAAAAACGTAAAGTTATCGTTGAATCAACGGGAGAAGCTCATATTTCTGCTACCTTCAATAACATCATCATTTCTTTGACTAACAAAAAAGGTGAAGTTATTTCTTGGTCTTCAGCTGGTAAAATGGGTTTTAGAGGTTCTAAAAAGAATACTCCATACGCAGCCCAAATGGCAGCAGAAGATTGTAGTAAAGTAGCTCTTGAAGCTGGACTTAAAAAAGTGAAAGTTTATGTAAAAGGACCAGGAAACGGACGTGAGTCTGCTATCCGTTCTATTCATAACGGTGGAATTGAAGTTACAGAGATTATCGATGTTACTCCAATGCCTCACAACGGATGTCGTCCTCCAAAAAGACGTAGAGTTTAATTTATTTATTATAGTATAACAAGGTAGAATATAGATTATCGAAGGATTTGACCTGAATTCATAATCTCTACCTTAAATTTAAATTTTTTTAGAAATGGCAAGATATACTGGTCCAAAAACTAGAATTGCTCGTAAATTTGGCGAAGCAATCTTCGGAGATGATAAATCTTTCGAAAAAAGAAATTACCCACCTGGACAACACGGGATGGCTAAAAAAAGAGGTAAAAAATCTGAGTACGCTGTTCAGTTAATGGAAAAGCAAAAAGCTAAATATTCTTACGGAATTTTAGAAAAACAATTCAGAAATTTATTCAAAAAAGCATCAGCTACTAAAGGTGTTACTGGTGAAGTTCTTTTACAATTATGTGAAGCAAGATTAGATAACGTTGTTTTTAGAATGGGTATCGCTCCTTCTAGAAGAGGTGCTAGACAATTAGTTTCTCACAGACACGTTACTGTTAATGGTGAAGTTGTAAATATCGCTTCTTACCACCTTAAGCCTGGTGATAAAGTTGCAGTTCGTGAAAAATCTAAATCTTTAGAAGCTATCGAACGTTCTTTATCAAATTCAAGTCATGTTTATGAATGGATTACATGGAACAATGATCTTAAAGAAGGAACTTTCGTTTCTGTACCTGCAAGACTTCAAATTCCAGAAAACATTAAAGAACAATTAATCGTAGAGTTGTACAACAAATAATAATTGACTTAGTCGAAATTTATGGCAATATTTAATTTTCAAAAGCCCGATAAAGTTATCATGATCGATTCAACCGATTTTGAAGGTAAATTCGAATTTAGACCTTTAGAACCTGGTTATGGATTGACAGTTGGTAATGCACTTAGAAGAGTTTTGCTTTCAGCATTAGAAGGTTATGCAATTACATCTGTTCGTATCGAAGGTGTAGATCATGAGTTTTCTACTATTTCAGGTGTTGTTGAAGATGTTACCGAAATTATCCTTAATCTAAAACAAGTACGTTTCAAACGTCAAATTGAAGATATCGATAATGAAGCAGTTACAATTTCTGTTTCTGGTAAAGATCAATTAACAGCAGGTGATTTTCAGAAATTTATTTCAGGTTTCCAAGTTCTGAATCCAGACTTAGTTATCTGTAATTTAGATTCTAAAATCAAATTGAACTTCGATTTAACAATCGAAAAAGGTAGAGGATATGTTCCTGCTGAGGAGAACAAAAAACAGAACGCTGCAATTGGTACCATTTTTACAGACTCTATTTTTACTCCGGTAAAAAATGTAAAATATGCAATTGAAAACTTCCGTGTTGAGCAAAAGACAGATTATGAGAAATTAGTTTTTGAAATCAAAACTGATGGATCTATTAATCCAAAAGATGCTCTTACTGAAGCTGCTAAAGTTTTAATTCACCACTTCATGTTATTTTCTGACGAAAGAATTACACTCGAGGCTGACGAAATTGCACAAACAGAATCGTATGATGAAGAGTCATTGCATATGAGACAATTGCTTAAAACTAAGCTTGTTGATATGGATTTATCTGTGAGAGCATTAAATTGCTTGAAAGCGGCTGAAGTTGATACACTTGGTGATTTAGTATCGTTCAATAAAAATGACCTAATGAAATTCCGTAATTTTGGTAAAAAATCTTTAACTGAGCTAGATGAACTTGTAGCGGTTAAGAATTTAACTTTCGGAATGGACTTAGCTAAATACAAATTAGATAAAGAATAATTCAATCCGCCACGGCGGATTAAATTTAAAATAGCAATGAGACACGGAAAAAAATTCAATCACTTAAGCAGACAGACTGGACATAGAAAAGCTATGTTAGCTAATATGGCTTGTTCTCTTATTGAGCACAAACGTATTAACACTACTGTTGCTAAGGCTAAAGCGCTTAAACAATTCGTTGAGCCTTTAATCACAAAATCAAAAGAAGATACGACTCACAATCGTCGTATTGTTTTTGCTTACTTACGTAGTAAATATGCGGTAACTGACTTGTTCAGAGACGTAGCTGCTAAAGTTGGAGACCGTCCAGGTGGATACACTCGTATCATTAAAGTTGGAAATCGTTTGGGAGATAATGCTGATATGGCAATGATCGAACTTGTAGATTTCAATGAACTTTACAATGGAGGTAAAAAAGAAGTTAAAAAAGCAAAAAGCCGTCGTGGTGGTAAAGCAAAAAAAGCTGATGAGACTTCTGAGGCTCCAGCTGCTGAGTCAGAAACGACTACTGAAGCTTCTGAATAATTATGAAAGTAATGATTCTATAGAAATCAAGGATAAGCTAATTTTTAGTTTATCCTTTTTTTTTAGATTTTTTTTAAAAATTAGTTTGAAATATAACTTATTTCGAAACTTAGGTTTTAATTTTATCAATGAAATTTTTAAAAAATCTTGGAAGCACTGTTTTAAAGAAGTAAATTTGCAAAATATCTAATTACAAATAAAGCAAGCTTTACTGGTTTTATAGGACGATTAAAAACAATAGAAATTAAATAATGAAATACACTACACGACAAAGCGCCATTTTATTACTAAGTGATGGGACTATTTTTCACGGAAAATCTATCGGTATTAGCGGTAAAACTTTTGGTGAAGTTTGTTTTAATACTGGAATGACCGGATATCAGGAGATTTTTACAGATCCTTCCTATTTTGGTCAAATTATGGTTGCAACTAATCCTCATATTGGAAATTATGGTGTTAATGATTTAGAAATTGAATCAGATAGCATCAAAATTTCAGGTTTAGTTTGTAAAAACTTTAGTTTTAATTATTCAAGAGAAGATTCTTCCGGAAGTTTAGAAGATTATTTTATAAAAGAAAATCTAATCTGTATTTCTGATGTTGATACCCGTGCATTGGTAAGTTATATCCGTGATAATGGAGCTATGAATGCTGTTATTTGTACAGATGGTACTTCTATTGAAGATTTGAAAAAAGAGTTGGCCAATGTGCCAAACATGGAAGGTCTGGAGTTGGCGTCGAAAGTATCAACTACTGAACCTTATTTTTTTGGTGATCAAAATGCTACCTATAAAATTTCTGCCTTAGATTTAGGGATCAAAAAGAATATTCTAAGAAACCTGGCTAAGAGAGATTGTTATATTAAAGTGTTTCCATATAACTCAACTTATAAAGATTTAGCTGAGTTTAACCCGGATGGTTATTTCTTGTCAAATGGTCCTGGAGATCCGGATCCCCTTTTTGGTGCTATTGAAGTAGCAAAAGAAATTTTAGCTAATGATAATCCTTTGTTTGGTATTTGTTTGGGGCACCAAGTAATTGCTTTGGCAAATGGTGTTCAGACTTACAAAATGTTCAATGGTCACAGAGGTATCAATCATCCTGTTAAAAATCTAATAACAGGGAAAGGTGAGATTACTTCGCAAAATCATGGTTTTGCTGTTAATAAAGAAGCATTGGATAATCACCCGGATTTAGAGATAACACATCTTCATTTAAATGATGGGACTGTAGCGGGTATGCGTATGAAAAATAAGAATTGTTTTTCAGTGCAGTATCACCCCGAAGCAAGTCCTGGACCTCATGATTCATCTTATTTGTTTGATCAGTTTGTTGAGAATATAAAACTAGCTACTGCTAAAACGATATAGTTAATAAATAAAGCTGTTTAATGGTTAAAATGCATTTTTACTATTAAAAATTTTTATAATTTCGAAAAAAAATATAATTTATTAATAAAAAACAAAAATAATGAGTATTATAATTAAAGTTCACGCAAGACAAATTTTTGATTCCAGAGGTAATCCTACTATTGAGGTTGATGTAATTACTGAAAATGGAGTTTTAGGAAGAGCTGCTGTTCCTTCTGGGGCATCAACTGGAGAACATGAGGCTGTTGAATTACGTGACGGAGGAAAAGCTTTCTTAGGAAAAGGAGTTTTGAATGCAGTGAACAATGTAAATACTGTTATTGCTGAAGAATTAGTTGGAACTTCTGTTTTCGAACAAAATACAATTGATCAATTAATGATCGATTTAGATGGTACACCAAACAAATCTAAATTGGGAGCTAACGCTATCTTGGGGGTTTCTTTGGCTGCTGCAAAAGCTGCTGCTAACGAACTTGGATTGCCTTTATACAGATATGTAGGTGGAGTTTCTGCTAATACATTACCTGTACCAATGATGAATATCATCAATGGAGGTTCTCACTCTGATGCGCCTATTGCATTTCAAGAGTTTATGATTTTCCCTGTAAAGGCAACTTCTTTCTCTCACTCTATGCAAATGGGAACTGAGATTTTTCACAGCTTGAAAAAAGTTTTACACGACAGGGGTTTAAGTACTGCTGTTGGTGACGAAGGTGGTTTTGCTCCAAACTTAGCTGGTGGAACTGAAGATGCTTTAGATACTATCAAAAAAGCAGTTGAAAATGCTGGTTATACTTTTGGTGACGAAATTATGATTGCTCTTGACTGTGCTTCTGCTGAATTTTATGTAAACGGTAAATACGATTACTCTAAATTTGAAGGAGAAACTGGTAAAGTAAGGTCTTCTGCAGAGCAAGTTGAGTACTTAGCTGAATTAGTGGCTAAATACCCAATTATCTCAATCGAAGACGGAATGGATGAAAATGACTGGGATGGTTGGAAACTTCTTACTGAAAAAATTGGACACAAAGTTCAATTAGTAGGTGATGATTTATTCGTTACAAATGTGGAACGTCTTTCAACTGGAATTGAAAAAGGAATTGCTAATTCAATTTTAGTAAAAGTAAATCAAATTGGTACTTTAACAGAAACTATCGCAGCTGTTAATATGGCTAAAAATGCAGGATATACTTCAGTAATGTCTCACCGTTCAGGAGAAACAGAAGATAATACAATTGCTGATTTAGCTGTAGCATTAAACTGTGGTCAAATTAAAACAGGTTCTGCTTCTCGTTCTGATCGTATGGCAAAATACAATCAATTATTAAGAATCGAAGAAGAGTTAGGAAGTACTGCTTATTTCCCGGGATTAAATGCTTTTAAGATTAAATAATTTTGTAAGACTTATGTCTTAAATTTAAACCATTCGCTTGCGCGAATGGTTTTTTTTTGGAGTTTTAACAAATTCATAGCAGGATTCTTTTTTTAATTAGTCTTAAATTCATTAGATTTGATAAATTATTATTTTAAAGATTTATTTCCGATATATTATGTCAAAAATAGCTACATTAGAAGTAGATGGTCAAAAAATTGAACTTCCGGTAATTACGGGGAGCGAAAATGAATCAGCTATCGATATTAACAAATTACGTGATTTAACTGGTATAATTACTCTTGATCCGGGATACAAAAATTCTGGTTCTTGCAAAAGTGAAATCACATTCTTAGACGGAGAATTAGGAATTTTGCGTTACAGAGGATATTCAATTGAAGATTTAGCTGAAAAAGCTAATTTCTTAGAAGTATCTTATCTTTTAATTTTTGGTGAATTGCCAACAGCTCAACAATTAGAGCAGTTTGAAAATGGTATTAAAAAGCATACTTTGGTAAACGAAGAGATGAAAAATATCATTGATGGTTTTCCTAAAACAGCTCACCCAATGGGTGTTTTATCAGCTTTGACAAGTGCTTTAACAGCATTTAATCCAAAAGCGGTAAATGTTGAAAATGAAAAAGAAATGTATGAGGCCATTTGTAAAACAATGGGTAAATTTCTTGTAATTGCTACCTGGACCTATAGAAAAACTATGGGTTATCCGTTGAACTATTACGACAATACACAAGGGTATGTAGAGAACTTTATGCAGTTAATGTTTAAATTGCCTACAGGACCTTATGCTGCTAATCCAGTTATTGTAGATGCATTGGATAAATTATTTATCCTTCATGCAGATCACGAACAAAACTGTTCTACATCTACAGTAAGAATGGTGGGTTCATCTCATGCGGGTTTATTTGCTTCTATCTCTGCAGGAGTTTCTGCTCTTTGGGGGCCACTTCACGGAGGGGCAAACCAGGCAGTGCTTGAAATGCTTGAAGAAATAAATAAAGACGGTGGTGATACTGAGAAGTTTTTAGCTAAAGCAAAAGACAAAAATGATCCTTTCCGTTTAATGGGGTTTGGTCATAGAGTTTATAAAAACTTTGATCCAAGAGCAAGAATAATCAAAAAAGCAGCTAAAGAAGTATTAGAGACATTAGGTGTTGAAGATCCTATTTTAGAAATAGCTAAAAAATTAGAAACAGCAGCTCTGGAAGATGAGTATTTCAAATCAAGAAATTTATATCCAAATGTAGATTTCTATTCTGGAATTATTTACAGAGCATTAGGGATTCCTACAGATATGTTTACAGTAATGTTTGCTATTGGTAGATTACCAGGTTGGATTGCGCAATGGAAAGAAATGCGTGAGAATAAAGAGCCAATCGGTAGACCAAGACAAATCTATACAGGGCATCCGTTGAGAGACTTTAAGTCGAACAAATAAAAATATTTTAAAGCTTCACTTAACTGTGAAGCTTTTTTTATCTTTGGCCAAAATATAATAAAGTTATGTTGCAATTAAATGTAAAGAACGAAACATCAAGACTGCGCGCCGTAGTTTTGGGTTCTGCTGTTCATAATGGTCCGACTCCATCTTTAGACGAAGTCTATGATCCTAAATCATTGGAACATATTATAGCGGGAACGTATCCTGTCGAAAAAGATATGATCGCTGAAATGGAAGCTTTTAATGCCGTTTTTCAAAAATACGATGTAAAAGTATATCGCCCTGAAATGATTGAGAATTACAATCAGATTTTTGCCAGAGACATTGGCTTTGTAATAGATGATATTTTTGTAAAGTCAAATATACTTCCTGACAGAGAACGTGAGTTAGATGCTATTGGGTACATAATTGATCAGATAGATCCGTTGAAAGTAGTTCGTCCTCCAGAGGAAGTTCATATCGAAGGTGGAGATGTTATGCTTTGGAATGATCATATTTTTATAGGGACTTATAAAGGAAGTGATTATAAAGATTACATCACAGCAAGAACAAATATGCAAGGTGTTAATTTTATTAAAAAATTGTTCCCTAATAAAATTGTCAAAGAATTTGATTTGGTTAAATCCAAAATTGAAGCTCGTGATAATGCATTGCACTTAGATTGTTGTTTTCAGCCTGTTGGAAAAGATAAAGGAATTATTTATAAAAGAGGTTTCCGTGAAGAGGCTGATTATATGTATTTGGTGAATCTTTTTGGGAAAGAAAACTTATTTCATATCGAAAGAAACGAAATGTACAACATGTTCTCGAATGTATTTTCTATTGATGAAAATGTAGTTGTTTCGGAGAAAAACTTTACGAGATTAAACAATTGGCTGCGTGCAAATGGTTTTACAGTAGAAGAAATTCCGTATGCCGAAATTGCAAAGCAAGAAGGTTTATTAAGATGTTCGACACTTCCATTAATTAGAGACTAAAAAAAAGAGTTTCAGGTTTAAAATTTCAAGTTGCTGTAACCAAAAACTTTAAACCAGAAACAGAAAAAAATATATAAAAATGAAACAAACAACAAATGCAATTTTAATGATTCGGCCAGTTGCCTTCAGAATGAATGAGCAAACTGCTGTGAATAATTATTACCAAAAAGTATTAGACGGACTTTTGCCAAGTACTGTGAATGCGAAGGCACAACATGAGTTTGATGCTTTTGTCGAAAAACTAAGAGCTGTTGGGGTTGATGTGACAGTTGTCGATGATACTTTAGAAACAGATACGCCGGACAGTATTTTTCCAAACAACTGGGTTTCTTTTCATGAAAATGGAGATGTCGCCCTTTATCCTATGTTTGCTGAGAATCGTCGTTCAGAACGTCGCGAAGATATTTTAGATATACTTGAAGACAAAGGTTTTGAAATTGCTAACATAATGGATTATACATCTGCAGAAGAAGATGGTTTTTTCTTAGAAGGAACCGGAAGTTTGCTTTTAGATAGAGCGAATGCCAAAGCATATTGCGCTTTGTCGCCTCGCGCTGATGAAGAATTGTTTATTGAATTCTGCGAAGATTTTGATTATGCTCCCGTTATTTTTGAAGCTTTTCAAACCGTTGATGCAGAGCGTAAATTAATCTATCATACCAATGTTATGATGTGTCTGGGAGAAACTTTTGCAGTGATTTGTGCAGACTGTATCGATGACAAAAAAGAACGCAAAATGATTCTTGAGAATTTAAAAGCTGATAAAAAAGAAATTATTCTGATTACAGAAGCGCAGGTGAATAACTTTGCCGGTAATATGCTGGAAGTTCGAGGTACAGATGATAGGAAATATATCGTCATGAGTGCAGCTGCACATCAGAGTTTGACTCCAAAACAAATTGCTCAGTTAGAAAATCACGCTGAAATCTTAAGTTCAAGCCTGGATACTATAGAAGCTTGCGGAGGCGGAAGCGCAAGATGCATGATGGCTGAAATATTTTTGCCAAGAAATTAAGTTTTAGAAGCTTTAAATAAAAATCCAAATTCCATACTGAAATACTCAGCTTTTAGAATTTGGATTTTTTATTTATTTAAAATATTGAATAAGTTACATCAAATTTACTTTTACAATATTAATTATTGAGCTTACAATATATTGTATTCCGATGGAGATAACAATAAAACCAACAATTCTTGAAATGGCTACAATTCCTGAAGCGCCTAAAATTCGGGCTAAGTAATGGGCGCTCTTAAGAATAGCAAAAATTGCTACTGCAATGGCAAAGATTGCTAAAGATGAGAAAGCCATTTCTTTCATTGTACTGTGTTCCTGATGAAAAGCAATTAACAAAGAGATGGAGCCAGGACCTGCGAGCATTGGTATCGCTAGCGGTGTAAGGGCAATGTCATTTCTTTGTTGTACTTCATTTTCAATTTTTTTATTGATTCCTCGTTTTTTATTGAATTTTCCGGAAAGTAATGAGAATCCTGAATTTACGATTATAATTCCGCCCGCAATTCGAAGCGCATCAATACTAATTCCAAAAAAGGATAAGACATATTGACCAATAAAAAAGGAAACGATCAAAATGATAAAGACATTTATAGCGGTCCAAAGCGAAATGCGTGATCGTTCTTTTTGAGAGTCATGTTGGGTCAATCCAACAAAAATTGGCACAGTGCCAATTGGGTTTAATACCGAAAAAAGAGCGGCAAATAAGTAAATGAATATATCCATACTGTTTTAGTTAGTGAAGTAAAAATAGTCAATTTTTAATATTTCAGAGTAAATTCATATTAGGATATTGTTTTTTGATGCTATTAATTCTATATCAATAACCTAAAGTAAGCTCATTCTTTTTGATTACTTTTGTAGCATATTTTAAAATGATGAAAAACAAAAAAACTTTAGTTCTGGGTGCTACCACAAAACCAGACCGTTACGCTTTTAAAGCTATAAATATGTTGGTTGAAAAAGGACATACTGTTTTAGCAATTGGTCAAAATACAGGTGAAGTTGCAGGTGTAAAAATTTATACCAAAGCAATTCCGGTAAAAAACATTGATACAGTAACGCTATATTTAAATCCTGCCCGCCAACGTGATTATTATAATTACATCATAGAAGCGCAGCCTAAAAGAGTGGTTTTTAATCCTGGGACAGAAAATCCGGAATTTTATCAATTGCTGGAATTAAACAATATTAAGGCTGAAGTAGCTTGTACTTTGGTTTTATTAGCTACAAATCAATATTAAACTTTTTTAGGAGCTAATTCGCGCACCCGAGCCTGAAAGTGCGAATTGGCGAAGCAATTCGTTGCAATCTTTTTGTTTTTTAAAGAAAAAAAACAAAAAGGATTTCCACTTCTATCGGGGCTAAAAAAGAAACATTAAAATAGTATTTTTGTCGTCATGGAATTTTCATCAAAACTAATAGAAAAGGCAGTCAACGAAATGTCTCAATTACCAGGGATTGGTAAGCGTACTGCATTGCGATTGGTTTTGCATTTATTAAAGCAGCCCAAAGAACAAACAGGTTTTTTATCTCAGGCATTACTCAATATGCGTGCGGATATAAAATTTTGCGAAAGCTGTCATAATATTTCAGACACAAAAGTGTGCGAAATCTGTGCAAATGCAGCGAGAAATCATCAGACTATTTGTGTAGTTGAAGATATTCGTGATGTAATGGCGATTGAAAATACAGGACAGTACAAAGGGATTTATCACGTTTTAGGAGGGAAAATTTCTCCAATAGAAGGCGTGGGTCCAAGTCAGTTAAATATTTCAACTTTAGTCGAAAAAGTAAAATACGGAAAGGTTGTAGAAATTATTTTTGCACTTAGTTCTACAATGGAAGGAGATACAACGAATTTTTATATTTATAAACAAATTGCTGAATCAGAAATTATAATCTCTACAATTGCAAGAGGGATTTCTGTGGGTGATGAGTTAGAATATGCAGATGAAATTACACTGGGAAGAAGTATTTTGCATCGGGTTCCTTTTGAAAAAACTTTCAAAAATAATTAGATAGATTATATAAATGAAAACATCAACACAGAATACAATTTTAATTACAGGCGGAGCTGGTTTTATTGGCTCCAATTTGTCGGAGTACTTTTTAGGATTAGGTCATAAAGTAGTCTGTCTCGATAATTTTGCGACAGGACACCGTCATAATTTAAAAGATTTTATAGAAAATCCTAATTATAAATTAATTGAAGGAGATATTCGAAATATAGGCGATTGTGTTTTTGCAGTCGAAGGTGTTGATTATGTTTTGCACCAGGCAGCTTTAGGATCAGTTCCAAGGTCAATTAACGATCCAATTACAACAAACGATGTAAATGTTTCAGGTTTTTTGAATATGCTGGTAGCTTCTCGTGATGCAAAAGTGAAACGATTTATATATGCAGCAAGTTCTTCTACGTACGGAGATTCGCAAGGGCTGCCAAAAGTTGAAGATGTTATTGGTAAGCCATTATCGCCTTATGCTATTACAAAATATGTAAACGAATTATATGCTGAAATTTTCAGTAGAACCTACGGATTGAAAACTATAGGATTGCGTTATTTTAATGTTTTTGGAAGAAAACAAGATCCTAATGGTGCGTATGCAGCTGTAATTCCAAAATTTGTAATGCAATTGATGAAACATGAAAGTCCTGTAATTAATGGTGACGGAAATTATTCCCGTGATTTTACTTATATCGATAACGTAATACAGATGAATGAATTGGCAATGACAAGTCAGAATTCGGAAGCTGTAAATACAGTTTATAATACGGCATACGGAGATCGAAATACCTTGAACGATTTGGTTGGGTATTTAAAAGAATATTTAGCTGAATTTGATTCAAAAATTGCTGATGTCGAAATTATTTATGGAGCCAATAGGGCGGGTGACATTCCACATTCACTGGCAAGTATAGATAAAGCGAAAACAATATTAGGTTATAATCCTAAGTATTCTTTACAAGAAGGATTGAAAGAGGCGGTCAGCTGGTATTGGAATAATTTAAAATAAGGATCAAGATAATAATAAATAGATGAAAATTACAAAAATTTGTTGCATTGGTGCAGGTTATGTTGGAGGACCAACAATGGCAGTAATTGCTCAAAAGTGTCCACATATACAAGTGACTGTTGTCGATTTGAACGAACAAAGAATTAAAGACTGGAATGATCCCAATACAGAAAATATTCCTATTTATGAACCGGGACTTTCAGAAATAGTCGCTGAGGCAAGAGGGCGAAATCTTTTCTTTTCGACAGAAGTAGAAAAAGCTATTGATGAAGCACAGGTGATTTTTATATCAGTAAACACGCCAACCAAAACTTACGGAAAAGGAAAAGGTATGGCCGCTGATTTAAAATATATTGAACTTTGCGCCAGACAAATTGCCAAAGTAGCCAAGCAAAATAAAATTGTAGTAGAAAAATCAACTTTACCAGTTCGTACAGCGGAGGCTATAAAAAGCATTCTGGATAATACAGGAAATGGAGTTCAGTTCCAAATCTTGTCAAATCCTGAATTTTTAGCTGAAGGAACTGCGGTTACCGATTTATTAAATCCGGATAGAATTTTAATTGGAGGAGATACAACGCCGGAAGGTGAAGAAGCTATTAATGCTTTAGTTGACGTTTATGCAAATTGGGTAAGCAAAGATAAAATCCTAACGACAAATGTTTGGTCTTCTGAACTTTCTAAGCTAACTGCTAATGCATTTTTGGCACAACGAATTTCATCTATAAATGCCATGTCTGAATTATGCGAAAAAACAGGAGCTGATGTAAATGAAGTAGCTAAAGCAATTGGGATGGATAGTAGAATTGGGCCTAAATTTCTAAAAGCATCAGTTGGTTTTGGAGGTTCTTGTTTTCAAAAAGACATTCTGAATCTAGTCTATATTGCAAAATCATACGGACTAAATGAGGTTGCCGATTATTGGGAACAGGTAATTATAATGAATGATCATCAGAAAAGAAGATTTTCTAATAAAATTGTTCAGACTCTATACAACACAGTTGCTGATAAGAAAATCACATTTTTAGGATGGGCTTTCAAGAAAGATACAAACGATACCAGAGAATCTGCTGCGATCTATGTAGCGGATGATTTGATTAACGAACAGGCCAAAATTGCTGTTTATGATCCCAAAGTTTCAAGAAATAAAATGTTAAGTGATTTAGATTATTTAGAAACCAGAACAGGTGAAGAAAATAGTAATGCATTAACGATATTAGATGATCCTTACGAAGCATGCAAAGAAGCACATGCGATTGCTATTCTTACAGAATGGGATGAGTTCACGACTTACGACTGGCAAAAAATTTACGATTCGATGCACAAGCCTGCTTTTCTTTTTGATGGAAGAAATATTTTGAATGCAAAAGAACTGGAATCAATTGGATTTATTTACAGAGGGATAGGTTCTTAATTGAGGAAGATATTGAGATGAGATCTAATATGAAATGTAAAGAAGGTGGGTTTGTAATTTTGTTTCAATAAAAAGAAAAAATGAAGAATTGGTATGTAGTTTATACAAAACCCAAATGGGAGAAAAAAGTTGCAGAAAAACTTACGGAGATCGGTATAGAATGTTATTGCCCATTAATTACTCAAATTAAGCAATGGTCGGACAGAAAAAAGGCTGTCGAGGTACCTCTTTTTAATTCCTATGTATTTGTTCAGTTAGAAGACGGGAATCGGAATTCTGTTTTTCAGGTTTCCGGTGTGGTCCGCTATTTGTTTTGGTTAGGGAAACCTGCAATTGTTAAAGACGGAGAAATCGAAATTATAAAAACAAGTCTTAAAGCTTCAAATATTAGTGATATTTCGGTGACTTCCATTCAGGTTGGAGATCGGATAAAATTAGAGACAGGGGCATTTAGTAATCAGGATGCAATTGTTCAGGAAATATCAAATACTTATTATACGTTAGTTTTAGAATCTTTAGGGTGTGTCCTTAAAATAAAATATAAATAATTTAGTTATATTGAGTAGCTATTGGCATTAAACAGAAGGTAAAATTTCTCCAAATAGAAATTTTATTGTCTGTTTTTTTATTATAGGTGTTTTTTATGTGTTGATTGGTAAGGGGTTGGCATTCCTTATTTTTTATTATTTGTTAGTTTTTTCTGTATTACGGGAAACCGTATTGAATAAATTGACTTAATATGTTATATTTGCCGAAAATGAATTTAGAGTAGCTGTGTCAAATCTTTGTGACTCAGAAGGGCGAAGCCGTGAATTGTTATGACTGAAATAGATAAAAAAGAGTACAAATTGATCGAAAATATAAAAATAGCTATTGTTGGCTTAGGTTATGTTGGCCTGCCTTTGGCCAGATTATTTGCTACGAAATATTCAGTAATAGGTTTTGATATTAATGAAGCACGAGTAACTTCTTTAAAATCAGGAACCGATACAACCTTAGAAGTTGATGATGCTACTTTGCAAGCTGTTTTAGTGGATAATTCTACTGCTGAAGCCGGATTGTATTGCACGACTTCTTTAAGTGATTTAGCCGATTGTAATTATTTTATAGTTACAGTTCCTACGCCAGTAGATAAAAATAATCGCCCTGATTTGACTCCATTATATAAATCGAGCGAGTCCGTTGGTAAAATATTAAAAAAAGGAGATATCGTAATTTACGAATCTACAGTTTATCCGGGAGTAACAGAAGAACAATGTGTTCCTGTTTTAGAAAAGGTTTCAGGATTAAAATTTAACGAGGATTTCTATGCAGGATATTCACCGGAAAGAATAAATCCGGGAGACAAAGAGCATACAGTCGAAAAAATACTAAAAGTTACTTCAGGTTCAACACCAGAAATTGGTTTAAAAGTTGATGCTTTGTACAAGTCGGTAATTACAGCCGGTACACATTTAGCACCAAGTATAAAAGTTGCAGAAGCAGCTAAGGTTATTGAGAATTCACAAAGAGATATTAATATTGCTTTTGTAAATGAACTGGCTAAAATATTCAACTTAATGAATATTGATACTCAGCAAGTTTTAGAAGCAGCATCAACAAAATGGAACTTTTTACCATTTAAACCAGGATTAGTCGGAGGACACTGTATTGGCGTTGATCCATACTATTTAGCACAAAGAGCCCAGGAATTCGGATATCATCCCGAAATAATTTTAGCGGGAAGACGTTTGAATGACAGCATGGGAGAGTACGTCGCTTCTCAAATAGTAAAGCTCATGATTAAAAAAGGAATTTCTGTTAATGGAGCAAATCTGTTAATGCTTGGAATTACTTTTAAAGAAAATTGTCCTGATGTTCGCAATACAAAAATTGTAGATGTTGTAAAAGCATTAAAAGAATACGGAATTTTAGTAACCATATTTGACCCATTAGCTAATGCGAATGATGTAAAAAAAGAATATAATCTCGTAACAATAAACTCTATTCCTGATAATAAATTTGATGCAATTGTTCTGGGAGTTGCACATGCTGAATTTTTAGAATTAAATTTCTCAGAACTTCAAAAAGAAGATAGTTTAATATATGATGTCAAAGGGGTTTTAGGAGCTATAGCTGATAATAGATTATAGTAACTAAAGGTCTTTTTTTATTTTAAGAAAAATGGAAACAAAGAATTCAATTATACATGTCATTTTAACTGGTGGAGTTGGTAGTAGATTATGGCCACTATCGCGAAAAAGTCAACCAAAACAATATTTAGAAATATTTGAAAATAAATCTTTATTCGAAATAACTGTAGATCGTAACAGTCATTTAGCAAATAAAGTAATGGTAGTGGGTAATGTCGATAATCATCACCTAAGTGGTAAAGTTATGGATAAAACCAAAACTTCTTATGTGAATATAGTCGAAGCAACACCTCGTAACACGGCAGCTGCAATTGCTTTTGCGGCATTTGCTTCAAATCCTGATGATATACTAATAGTAACACCTTCAGATCACATTATTGATAAAATAGAGGATTATAATAAAGCAATTAATGAGGCTGTATCAAAAGCTGAGGATGGTTTTATTGTAACTTTCGGGATTATCCCTACCAAGCCGGAAACTGGATACGGTTACATAGAGTCTAAAGGAGATAACGTAATTTCATTTCGTGAAAAACCAAATCAAACTACAGCTAAAGAATTCATTGCTAAAGGAAATTTTTTGTGGAATAGCGGAATGTTTTGTTTTAAAGCCAGTGTTCTTTTGGACGAACTAAAACAGTTTCAGCCGGATGTTTATGAAAAATCAAAGGCTGTGTGGGAAGCAAGTAAAAATGGATTCTTAGATTTAGATTTGTCATTAGAGATTCCATCCATCAGTATTGATTATGCTGTTATGGAGCGCAGTAAAAAAATTAAAGTAGTTCCTGCTGCGTTTTCGTGGTCAGATTTAGGCTCATTTGAATCGGTTTACGACTATTTGGTTTTAAAAAATCATCCCGTCGATAAAAATGGAAATATGGTAATTGGATCTGGTAAGCACACTACATTTTTAGGATTAAAAAATACTATTTTTGTATATACAGATACAGCAAATTTAATTTTGCAGAAAGAAAACTCACAAGATGTAAAGGATATTTACAGTGAGTTGGAAAAAATAAATTCAGATTTATTAAATTAATTGAAATTTAAAATGAAAAAAATTCTTATAACCGGTGGAGCTGGTTTTATTGGTTCGCACGTAGTAAGACGTTTTGTAAACAAATATCCCGAATATCAAATCTTCAATTTAGATGCTTTGACTTATGCCGGTAATCTGGAGAATATTAAAGATATAGAAAATCAATCCAACTATACCTTTATAAAAGGAGATATTGTTGATGAAGCTTTTATCAATGAGCTTTTTTCATTACATAATTTTGATGGTGTTTTGCATTTAGCAGCAGAATCTCATGTCGATCGTTCTATTGAAGATCCATTAGCGTTTGTAAGAACCAATGTAATTGGAACTATGAATTTATTGAATGCTGCAAAAAATCAATGGAAAAATAATTTTGAAGGCAAACGTTTCTATCATATTAGTACTGATGAAGTGTATGGTTCTCTGGGAGCAGAGGGGCTATTCACAGAAACTACTTCTTATGATCCTAATTCGCCTTATTCAGCTTCTAAGGCAAGTTCAGATCATTTTGTGAGAGCTTACGGAGAAACTTATGGTTTGCCATATGTTCTGACCAATTGTTCAAATAATTATGGATCATATCATTTTCCTGAAAAATTGATTCCTCTTTTTATAAATAACATCATCAATAATAAACCATTGCCTGTTTATGGAGATGGAAATTATACACGTGACTGGCTTTTTGTTGAAGATCATGCTATTGCAATAGACTTAGTTTTTCATGAAGGAAAAAATCATGAAACCTATAATATTGGAGGTTTCAATGAATGGAAGAATATCGACTTGGTGAAATTATTGTGCCAAATTATGGATCAAAAATTAGGCAGATCTACAGGAACTTCTCAACAATTGATTACGTACGTAAAAGACAGACCAGGGCATGATTTACGCTATGCGATAGATGCTTCAAAAATAAATAAAGAATTGGGTTGGAAACCTTCTGTTACTTTCGAAGAAGGCTTAGAAAAAACAATAAATTGGTATCTCAATAACGAAGAATGGTTACAAAATGTCACTTCTGGTTCTTATAAAGAGTATTACCAAAAACAATATTCATAAAAGCAAGTAATTTATTTAAACCAAATAGGTTAAATTATAATTTCATATGAAAAAAATAACATACGTTCTTACGCTCCTTTTTATTTTTGTAGTGTCATTTAATGCAAATGCTCAGGACATACTCAAATCAAAGGATTTAAGTACTGTTAAAGTCGATTATTTATCTGATGATGATTTGGCTAAAATTAGTGCACAATTAAAAAGCA
The DNA here is from genome assembly GCF_027980145.1 of Flavobacterium azizsancarii. Classification (GTDB taxonomy): domain Bacteria; phylum Bacteroidota; class Bacteroidia; order Flavobacteriales; family Flavobacteriaceae; genus Flavobacterium; species Flavobacterium azizsancarii. Next base: position 154,736 of record NZ_JAMZNK010000004.1, read on the forward strand.
ATAATGCAACAATTGAGAGTGTAGAGCCAATGGCTTTATCAAAAGGGATGACGCAAACTGAGTTTAATAAGCTTAGAATTAAGCTTACTGAATATGAAAAGAAAAATGCTAAAGGAGGAGGTGCAAATGATAATAGTAAGCCAAAAATAGTAGATAAGGATTCTGAGTTTGGAAGAAAACAAGAGAAAATTAGAAACGATAAAGTAAAAGATTCAACCAATGCCTTAATTTTCGGTTCTGAATTATTTGATAATCCGACATTAAATTTTGAACCGGATTTGAAATTAGCCACTCCTATGAATTATGTTCTTGGACCTGGAGACGAATTGCAGGTAAGTGTATATGGCGTTCAGGAATACAATGCCAGTATCCCTGTCAGTGTAGAAGGAAAAATAACTATTGATTATGTAGGACAAATTTCTGTTTCAGGAATGTCAATAGAAGCGGCTACTCAAAAAATAAAGGCAGCTATTGCAAGAGTATACAGTACCGTTAGCTCCGGGCAATCTCAGGTTAGTGTAAGTTTAAGCCGAATTCGTACCATTAAAATCACTATTGTAGGAGGAAAACAGCCAGGCAATTATTCTATTTCTTCTTTGGCAACCGTATATAATGCGCTGCATTTGGCTGGAGGACCAGGGAAAAATGGAAGTTACAGAAACATAGAATTAATTAGAAATAATAAAGTCTATAAAAATATTGACATTTATAAGTTTTTGGTTAAAGGAGATCAATCTGATAATGTGAGTTTGAAAGATAATGATGTTATTCGAATTCCTGCCTATAGCCAAAGAGTTACAGTTGAAGGAGAAGTGAAACGTCCGGGAATTTTCGAAATGAAAAAAGGAGAAAATTTTTCTGATCTCTTAAATTTCGCCTCTGGTTTTAATGAATTTGCCTATACTGCATCTGTAAATGTAATGCAGAAGACAGGAAAAGAATTTAAAGTACATGATATAAATGAGAGTGAGTATAATTCTTATTTTCCGCAATCAGGTGATGTCTTTAAAGTGACTAAAATTTTAAATCGCTTTGAAAATCGTATTAAAATTGAGGGTGCAGTTTTTAGACCAGACTATTATTCATATAGTGAAGGAATGAGGATTTCTGATCTTATTGCAAGAGCAGAAGGCCTTAAAGAAGATGCTTATACAAAAAGAGCAAGGATTATTCGTTTAAAAACAGATTTAACTACAGAAATTGTAAATGTTGATTTAAGTGCTGCTCTATCCGGAGATCTAAGTGCTGATTTAGAATTAAAAAGAGAAGATATTGTAACAGTATATTCTATTCTGGATTTTAGAGAAGAATATAAAGTTACTATTGATGGTGAAGTTAAAAATCCTGGCGAATATGAATATTTTGAAAATTTAACTTTAAATGATTTAGTAGTTCAGGTGGGTGGTTTAACAGGTTCTGCTTCTAAAAGAGTCGAAATTGCAAGAATGATTAAGTCTGATGTAATCGATGATGCTGATCCAAAACGTATTGAATTGGTAGAACTTGAAATTACTGCAGGCAATAATGAACAGATAAAAACCTTTGTTTTAAAACCTTTTGATGTTATTAATATTCGCAGAATGGCTGTTTATGAGAAACCGGAGATGGTGTCAGTATTGGGTGCAGTAAGTTATCCTGGTAAGTATGTTTTAGCGAATAAAAAAGAGACAGTTTATAACGTTGTAATGCGAGCAGGAGGATTAACTTCGATTGCCAATTTAGATGGTATGAAAATTAAGAGGCCAATCAAGCAAGATCAAATTGATCAGTTGGAGCGTATAGACCTGAATTTATCTAAAAATGATACGCTTAAAGAGAAATTGAGTAAAAAGTTAAAAGACGATTTAAAATATGTTACAATTCCTGTAAATTGGGAAAAAATTGTAAAAGATAAAAATCATTATTCCAATGTGACATTATTTCCTGGTGATGAAATTGAAGTTGCGATTTATAATGAAGGTGTTAAAGTAACTGGAAATGTATTGTTGACTTCTGAAATTCCATACAGAAGTGGAAAAGGATTTAAATATTACATTAACTCAGTTGGGGGAGTAGATAGTAAAGGATGGAAGAGGAAAGCTTATATCATTTATCCTAATGGGAAGGCTGATGTAACAACTTCATTTTTGTTTTTTAGATCTTACCCTAAGGTTGAACCAGATTCACAGATTGTAGTTCCGGAAAAACCTGAAAGGAAAAAAATGAGTGCTGGTGAGTGGGCTGGTTTAGGAACTGCTTTTGCTAGTTTAGCATTGTTAATTGTTACTGCTTTTAAATAATATTTAATGAAGAATTTACCAATTGAAAGCGATGAAATATCGTTAAAAGAATTATTAATTAAAGCAGGAGAATGGTGGAAATACTTGCTTTCGCAATGGAAAATTATTTTGTTAGCAGGAATAATTGGCGCTTGTTCCGGATTATTTTATTCAATAAGTAAAAAACCAATATATAAGGCAACATTATCTTTTGCATTAGAAGATGAAAAGGGTGGTGGAGGATTAGGAGGTGCAATTGGTCTGGCTGGTTCATTTGGATTGGATTTAGGAGGAAGTGGAGGAGGAATTTTTACAGGTTCTAATTTAACTGAATTGTTTAAATCACGATCAATGGTTGAAAAAACATTGTTATCTCCAGTTAATATCAATGGTAAAAAAATTTCTTTAGCGGAAATGTATATTCAGAATAATGAATGGCGCAAAAATTGGAAAGAAAAGCCAAAATTTGCTTCGTTACAATTCTTACCTAACGCTAATCGTAAAATTTTCACAAGAGTTCAAGATAGTATTATTGGAGTTATTTATCAAAATTTATCAAGCGGCAGTTTATCAGTCGGTCAAAAAGACAAAAAGATTTCGATTATAAGTATTGATGTGTCTTCGACTAATGAATTGTTTGCAAAATATTTTTGTGAAGCTTTAGCTAAACAAGTTGGAACATTCTACGTTACAACAAAAAGTAAAAAGGCAAGAATAAATATGGATATTTTAGAACGCCAAGTTGATTCTATTCGTGGAGAACTTAATGGTGCAATTACAGGAGTAGCAATAGCCAACGACAATACTTTTAATTTAAATCCAGCTCTGAATGTTCGTCGAGCGCCTTCCGCTAGAAGACAAGTTGATGTCCAGGCAAATACAGCGATACTTACAGAATTAGTCAAGCAGGCGGAGCTGGCTAAGGTTACTTTACGAAAAGAAACTCCGTTAATTCAAGTTATTGATAAACCAATTTTACCGTTACCAAAAGAACGTTTTGGGAAGGCTAAAGGAATATTATGTGGAGGGATTTTAGCAGGATTTTTAACTGTATTCTTTTTGATTATTAGAAGACTATTTAAAACAATTCTTGAATAATCTTTGTTTGCGTAAAAAATGAAAAATTATACTTTAAAAATTCAGGAAGTTAGAAAAGAAACTGATGATACAGTTACTTTATTTTTCAAACAACCTGGATTAAAAAAAATCAAATATTTAGCGGGTCAATATCTTACTCTTCAATTTAGAATTAATGGAAGAAGATATATTCGGCCTTATTCATTTTCTTCTACACCTTTAATAGATACTACACTTAATGTTACAATAAAAAGAGTGCCAGGAGGTATTGTTTCGAATTACATCAATGACCATATAAAAGTCGGTGATGTAATTGAAGTTCAAGAACCGCTTGGTGATTTTGTTTTTGAAGCAAAAGAAACAGTATATTCTGTTGTTTTTTGGGGAGTTGGAAGCGGAATTACACCACTTTTTTCGATGATAAAAGACTTATTGAATGTTAATCAAACAATAAATATTTATTTGGTTTATGGCAATAAATCTAAAACATCAGTAATTTTTTATGATGAATTAGAAAAACTTAAATCCATTTATCCAGAACGTTTTAAAATATATTATTTTTACTCAAGAGAAGAGTTTTTTGATGATGAGTCTCACAATTTTAAAGGAAGAATTAATTCTGACTTTGTTGCTGATTTAATAAAAAAAATTGATGAACCTACAAAGCATTATCTGTGTGGTCCAATAGGATTAAAAAACACAATTAAAGATTCATTATTAAATCTATCAGGAAATCTGGATAATTTATTTTCTGAAGATTTTGAAATTGTTAAAAACCCCGAAGATTTTAAAGAGATATATGATCAGGAAATTGTATTACATTTTCAAGGTATAGAAAATAAAATCGTTATTAGTAAAGGGAATTCGATACTAGAAGAAGCATTGGAAATTGGTTTAGAATTACCTTATTCCTGTCAAACTGGAAATTGTAGTACTTGCAAAGCAACTCTGAAGTCTGGTGAGATAAAAATGATCGGATTAAGCAAGCCCAGACCAGATTTGAATGAAAATGAATATTTATTATGTTGCAGTTATCCTGTAACAAATAATGTTTCTGTTGAAATAGAATAATCATAATTAACAATATAAAATAATGAAAGTAGTAATTTTTGCGGGTGGTTTTGGAACTCGTCTTATGGAAGAGACGGAGGCAAGACCTAAACCAATGGTTGAAATTGGTGGTAAACCTATTTTATGGCATATTTTGAAAATGTTTGAACAACATGGTTACAATGAATTCATAATTTGTTTAGGTTATAAAGCTACTTATATCAAAGAATACTTCTATAATTATTATTTGCATAATTCTGATGTAACAATTGAATTAGCCAACAATAATATCAATGTTCATTATTCAGAAACAGAATCTTTCAAAGTTACATTGATAGATACAGGCTTGTATACAAATACAGCAGGAAGGCTCAAACGTATTCAAAAATATGTTAAAGATGAAACTTTTATGCTTACTTATGGAGATGGAGTAGCAGATGTTAATTTATCAGAATTACTTCAATTTCATAAATCTCATGGGAGATTAGCAACCTTAACAAGTGTTCAGGTTCCGGGACGTTTTGGTAATTTAGAAATTGGCAGTAATGGTGAAGTTGATAGTTTTGTTGAAAAACCGGCTGGTGATGGCATGTGGATAAACGGTGGTTTTTTCGTGCTGGAACCAGGTATTTTTAAATATCTTGAAGACGATGTTGAAGATATTCAGTGGGAAAAAGAGCCTCTGGGAGCTATCGCAAAAGATCAACAATTGGCAGCGTATAAACACAATGGATTTTGGAAATGTATGGATGCACTGAGAGATAGAGTAGAACTTGAAGCAATGTGGAGTTCCGGAAATGCAAAATGGAAGACATGGTAGATTCATTATTTGAAAAATTAAAAAAAACATATAAAGGTAAAAAAGTTTTCTTAACTGGACATACTGGCTTTAAGGGCGCCTGGATGTTAAAAACTTTATCTGTATTAGGGGCTGAAGTAAAAGGTTACGCTTTAGAACCTCAAACGGCAAATGATTTATTTTGTCTTATCAATGGGGAAAATATATGTGATTCGGTTATTGCCGATCTAAGAGATAAAAAACGTTTAGAAAAAGAAGTGGTAGATTTTCAGCCAGATTTTGTTTTTCATTTGGCTGCGCAACCTTTAGTTCGTTTGTCATATGATATTCCTGCAGAAACTTTTGAAGTAAATGTTATTGGTACAGCAAATATTTTAGACGCTATTCGTCTATTAGAAAAGAAGTGTGATGTAGTATTAATTACAACGGACAAAGTATATCATAATAATGAATGGATATATCCATATCGCGAATGTGATAGATTAGGAGGATACGATCCGTACAGCGCTAGTAAAGCATGTGCTGAATTGGTAATCGACTCTTACAGAAATTCATTTTTTAATAGTAAAACATATAATTTGCACCAAAAAGCAATTGCTGTAGCAAGGGCTGGTAATGTTATTGGTGGTGGAGATTGGTCAAAAGATCGCTTGATTCCTGATATCGCAAGAGCTTTTGCTGCTGATAAAGCAGTGATAATAAGAAATCCTAAATCAGTTAGACCTTGGCAACATGTTCTGGAGCCAGTAATTGGTTATTTATTGTTAGGAGCTAACTTATTTGAAAACCCATTGCAATTTAATCAAGCTTATAATTTTGGCCCTCATTTATCTGATGCACTTCCAGTAGAAGAAATGCTTAAACTAGCGATTCATAGTTGGGGAAAAGCAGAATATATTTTAGAAATAAATGAAAATCAGCCTCATGAGGCTGGATTATTGAAACTTGATATTAGCAAAGTTATTAGTGAATTAAATTGGGAACCAAAACTTAATGCAGCAAAAGCTGTTAGCATGTCTATGGATTGGTACAAACAATTTAATAATAGAAAAACTGAGATCGATTTTTTTACAGAATCTCAAGTAAATTCTTTTCTAAATGCGTAAAGTTTTAATAACTGGAATTACTGGTTTTTTAGGCTCTCATATTGCAGAAAGTTTAATTTCTAATAATATAAATGTAGTAGGTTTAAAACGGAAAAATTCTGATATATGGAGATGTGAAGAGTTTAAAGGAAAAATTGATTGGATAGATATTGCTGATGACGGATCTTTTAAAAATCAATTAATCAATCATTCATTTGATACAATTATACATGCCGCATGGATTGGAGTTGAATCAAATGATAGAGACAATTGGTCTGAACAAATTAAAAATATTATTTTTTTTGTCGAGTTATTAGAATTAGCTAAAATTTTAGAAATAAAAAAAATAATATTTTTAGGCTCACAAGCCGAGTATGGAATTATACATAATAAAATATCAGAAGATTTTGAAACAAATGCACTAAATGCATATGCAGCTACTAAACTGGCTTGTTTAGAAATTTTGAAGAGTTTTTCGTCTATAAATAATATAAATTGGATTTGGCTCAGATTATTTTCTGTTTTTGGCGAAAAAGAAAATTCGAATTGGTTAATACCCTCTTTGATAAATTCGATGTTAAGTAAACAGGAGATGGATTTTACTTTAGGAGAGCAAAAGTATGCGTACCTATATGTAAAAGACTATGCAGATATAATGAAGAGAATTGTGTTAAACGATTTAGAGTCTGGAATTTATAATATTTCTTCTAATGAAATTAGAACCATTAGAACTTTAATTGAGGATATAAAAAATATTGTCAATCCGGAATTTGTTTTAAATTTTGGAGCTTTAAGTTACAGATCCGGGCAATCAATGCATATGGAGGGCGATATGCTAAAATTGAGTGCTCAAATTGGAAAAATTCTATTTTCTAATTATAATAGTGCTTTGCAAAATACTTTAAATTATTATTTAAAAAAATAAATTATGAAAGCATCTGACTTTATTGCAGAGTTTTTAGAAAAAAAAGGAATTAAAAGTGTTTTTGAATTATCAGGTGGAATGATAACTCATATTTTGGACTCTTTAAATCAAAAAACAAGTATTAATATAATTACAATGCATCACGAGCAAGCGGCTGCATTTGCTGCTGAAGGTTATGCCAGAATTACCGGTTTGCCGGGAATTGCTTTGGCAACTTCTGGACCTGGAGCTACTAATTTGCTGACAGGAATTGGTAGTTGTTTTTTTGATTCAACTCCTGCAATCTTTATTACCGGCCAAGTCAATAGACATGAATTAAAAGGAGATAGAGAGATCAGACAATTAGGTTTTCAGGAAACGGACATTGTTTCTATGGCCAAACCTATTACTAAAGCTTGTTTTCATGTTAATGATCCTAATGATATTCCAACTATTTTTGAAAATGCCTTTAAAATTGCATTAGAAGGAAGACCAGGTCCGGTTCTTATTGATATTCCAATGGATGTTCAACGAGTACAGATCGAGGATAATTTTCTTGTTGAAGATTCTTTAGAATTTTCAAAAATTGATGCTACTGTTTTGAATAGCTTAATTGAAGATATCAAAAAGGCTAAAAAACCGCTTGTATTATCAGGAAGAGGGATTAAGGCAAGTAAAAGTCAGGAATTGTTTGACAAGTTTATTTTAAAAACGCAGTTGCCCGTTATTACAACTCTTTTAGGATTAGATACAATTAAATACGATAATTATCAACGTGCTGGATTTATTGGTAGTTATGGAAACAGATGGGCTAATATTGCATTTGGAGAATGTGATTTGCTGATTGTTTTAGGAAGTCGCCTGGACATTCGACAAACAGGTGCTGATACTAAATTTATTGAGAATAGAAAGATTTATCATATTGATTGTGAAAAAGGCGAAATCAACAATCGTGTGAAGGGTTGTGAATCAATTGTAACAGATTTGAAATCATTTTTTAATGAATTTAAAAAAGATACAATTAATGATTCTTTTATTATAAAACAAGAATGGTTCAATCAAATCAATGACTTGAAGAAAACTTGGCCAGATACAAAAGAGTTAGATCCAAAAGGTATAAATCCTAATGTTTTTATGCATTTACTTTCTAACAAATCTAAAAAAGCTAAAGCTTATTTAGCAGATGTAGGAAGTCATCAAATGTGGGCAGCACAATCTCTGGAGCTTTACAACGATCAACACTTTTTAACCTCAGGTGGAATGGGTGCAATGGGATTTTCGTTACCAGCAGGAATAGGTGCAAGTATTGCGCTTGACAAACAACCTGTTGTTGTTTTAATAGGAGATGGCTGCATGCAGATTAATATTCAGGAACTGCAAACAATTGTTAGGAATAAACTTCCTGTAAAAATTGTTATTTTGAATAATAAAACTTTAGGTATGATTCGACAATTTCAGGATAGTTATTTCGAATCACGCTATCAGTCTACTTATTGGGGTTATGATGCTCCTGATTTTGCTAAAGTCGCAATTGCATATGGAATAGATGCAAAAACAATTGAAAATTCAAATGAAATAGAAAATGCGGTAGATTGGTTTTGGAGTACTGAAAATGAAAATAAGGCGCAACTACTACAGGTAATGATTGATCCTCATACAAATACGTATCCAAAAATTGCTTTTGGTAGACCAATTACTGAAATGGAACCATTTGCAAAACCAATAGCTATGGAAGCTACATAAATTATTAAAAAATTACTGTTAAAGATAACCTTATATGTTACAAAATTTAAAAGAAGAGTCTCTACTAAATATTTTAAGAGAAATTGCAAGAAAGAAATCAACGCAAATTATTATTGCTGGAGAAAACTACATTCCTGTTACCGGAAAAGTATTAGATGAGGAAGATATTTTAATGGGAGTTGATGCCGCTCTTGATGGTTGGTTAACAGCTGGCCGTTTTGCTAATAAATTTGAAGCAGATTTTGCAGCTTATTTTGGAGCCCACAGATCACTTTTGGTAAATTCTGGTTCTTCAGCAAACTTAGTGGCATTTTATGCTTTAACTTCTCCAAAATTAGGAGAAAGAGCGATCAAGCCTGGCGACGAGGTTATTACTGTTGCCGCAGGTTTTCCAACAACTATTAATCCAATCATTCAGTTTGGAGCTATTCCGGTTTTTATCGATGTAGATATTGCTACACACAATGTGAAAGCGGATATGATTGAGGCGGCAGTAAGCCCTAAAACAAAAGCGATCATGATTGCACATTCATTAGGAAATCCTTTTGATTTAGATGAAGTGATGCGTGTTGCAAAAAAATACAATCTGTGGGTAGTAGAAGACGATTGTGACTCTTTGGGAGCTACTTATAATGGAAAGAAAACGGGAACGTTTGGAGATATCTCTACGTTTTCATTTTATCCGGCACATCATATTACAATGGGAGAAGGCGGAGCAGTATTAATTAACAATCCTGTTTTGTCAAAATTAGCAGAAAGTTTCCGTGATTGGGGACGAGATTGCTATTGTGAACCGGGTAAAGATGATACTTGTGGATGCCGTTTTGGTCAACAATTAGGAACATTACCTTATGGTTATGATCATAAATATACGTATTCTCATATTGGTTTCAATTTGAAAGTAACTGATATGCAGGCTGCATTCGGAGTTTCACAAATTAAAAAAATTGATCAATTTGTTCAACGTCGAAAAGAAAATTATGCTGCATTGTACGCACGTATGAAAGAATTTGAAGAAGTTTTTATTCTTCCAGAGCCAACTCCAAATTCAGAGCCATCTTGGTTTGGATTCTTATTGACATTAAGAGAAGGAGATGCAAATGACCGCCACATGCTAGTACAACATTTAGAAAAAAATAAAATTGGTACACGTTTATTATTTGGAGGTAACTTATTAAGACAGCCTGCTTATGCAAATATTGAACACCGTGTTGTAGGTGATTTGTCTAATACTGACACAATCATGAATCAATCGTTCTGGCTTGGCGTATGGCCGGGATTAAATGAAAGTCACTATGACTATATTGCAAATGTGATTCGAGATTATTTAAATTCATAAAAATGACAATAGGTGCTTTTTTACCAGTTTTTAATGAGGAGAATAGAATTCGTTCTGTTATAGAGTCTTTGTTATGGTGTGATGAAATAATTTTGGTTGATAAAAATAGTACAGATAAAACTGTTGAAATAGCTTTAACTTATGGAGATAAAATAAAAGTACACTATTTGCAAAATACAGATGCGTATAGTTCGTCTGAATGGGATGTTTTCTTAGATAATTGCTCATCAAAATGGGTAACTTTTTTTACAGCTAGTGATGTGATTCATCCAAAATTAGTTGAGGAGATTTTAAAAATTATTCAAGAATATGATGATGAATATGATATTATAAATATACCTTTTAGAAGATATGTTTTAGGATTAGAATCAAAAAGATCACCTTGGTATTCTGAACTAAGTCCTAAAATAGTAAAGAAAAATGCAATGGTACTTAATAGTGATGGAGTACATGATGCGGTTAGTTTTAAAGGTAAAGAATACAATATGAAAAATCATGATTCATATTGTATGTTTCATCTAACTCATGAGTCAGTTGATAAAATGATGAGTAATCATACTAGATACTGGAGAGGAGAAGCTAATGAATTAAATATAAATTTAAAGCAATCGTCATTTATTGTTTTTAGAGAATTTATCAAAGTTACATTAAGGAGAAAAACGTTTTTAATGGGGATGGATGGTATTATGCTAAGTTTTGCTTATTTAACTTATTTTATGATGTCTTTTGTTTATAAGTGGGAGAAAAAGCGTAGTGAATCTTCAGTAAAATATCAAGAAATTCGAAGAAATATATCAAATGAATGGAATAATTCCAGTTCTAAAATATAAACTAGATTCATATTATATTTAAATATACTAGTACTTCGTAAAAAAAATAATGTAACGTATGATTGTTATAACTAAAAAAGATGTCGCTTGGAATTTTATTGCAACCTTTTTAAAAACTGCTTCAAGTATAATTTTGTTGCCACTTATACTAAAGTGCCTTTCTGCCCAAGAAATTGGTATTTGGACAATATTTATTTCTATTGGAGGATTAGCTAGTATTGCAGATTTTGGATTCTCACCTTCATTTTCTAGAAATATTACTTTTATTTTTAGCGGCGTTAATAAATTATCTAAAGTTGGATTTAATAACGAAAGTAATACTGGAGTAATAAATTATGTTTTGTTGAAAACTGCACTAAAAGCAATGAAATATTTTTATTCACGTGTTGCTATTTTTGTTTTTTTATTTTTGTCTATTTTTGGTACTTATTACATAAAATATGTTCTAAAAGACTATCAAGGTTCGAATGATAGTATTTACTTGGCTTGGCTTATATTTATTTGCTATATTTCATTTAACATGTATACGATTTACTTTGAATCATTACTGATAGGGAAAGGATCGATAAAAGAAAGTAAACAAATAGATATTATTGCTCAAATTATATATTTGTGTTTAGCTACTATTTTATTATTGTTAGGATACGGATTAGTTGGTTTTTTTGGCGCTCAACTTTTTTCAAGTATCTTGACGAGATATTTTTCTCAAAAAAAATTTTATACAGCGGAACTTAAAGAGAAACTTAAAAATTCACATGTTGATGATTATAAAGATATAATCAGAACAATATTTCCTAACGCTATAAAAGGAGGTATAAGTAGTATGGGAAGTTTATTCATTTATAGATCTCCTTTATTAATAGGATCAATGTTTTTAAGTCTTCAAGATATTGGAAGCTACGGCTTAACACGTCAAATATTTGATGTAATTTATTTAGTAGCGAGTACCTACTCGATAACTTATTTTTCAAAATTATCAAGCAATTGGGCGATAAATGATATAAATGCAAATAGAATTATATATGTAAAGTCTTTGTTAGTAACATTTTTTCTTTATTTGTTAGCAATTCCTGCGTTAGTATTTGTTGCAAATCCATTTTTAACATTATATGGAAGTAACACATTGTTACTTGAAGGCTTGCCGCTTTACGTTTTAATAGCACATTATTTTTTTAATCTATTTCATGGTCAATCAATTCCTATTGTGGTTTCACGCAATCATCTGCCCTTATATTATGTTGGATTTATCGGTGGTGTAATAGTTATAATATTGACATTTGTTATGTTAAAATATTTTTCATTTGGAGTTTTAGCACTTGTAATCAGTCCAACAGTCGTTTATATGGCATATGAAAATTGGAAATGGCCTAGTTATGCCTTTAAAGTTTTAGAATTAAATTTTAAAACTTTTTTAGACATAAATAAATTGGTAATATCTAATTTTTATAGAAGTCTTAAATTTAAATTGACTAGCGTTTAAATAGCTATAAATTATTTACAATAATCTCTTACCTTAATAAAGCATTAATTATCTGATAAAAATAAATTGATTCTAAGAATCAATATTGTTTAAAACTTTTTCACTACAATACTAAAATAAATGTTACAAAAATATAGACAAAATTATAAGTTAAAAAACAAATCCTTCAATGAAAAAAAAATAATATATCCACTTAGTAATAGAGGTTTTTTTTCTGAAGTAAATAATTTAGCTCTGGCAGTTTTATACTGTCTTGAAAATGATATTAATTTAAAATTATATTCAAAAAAATGGGTTGGCGGAAATTGGAAAGATTTCTTTATACCCTTAATTGATGAATATAATGGGTTTGTACCAGTACCTGTTAATGTATTTGCAGAAGGCAGAAAAGACAAATGTTTCAAAGCGTATCATAAATTTTTTAAAAAGAGACTTATTATACAAGATACAATTTGGGATGATATGAGAAGTGAAAATTTTACAAATAGACATTTTTATTATCCAGATTTAGGAATTGATGGTAGTATTTTTGATGCGAAAAGCCAGATTTTAAAATTAATATTAGAACCTAACCTGGTAACATATTCCGAAATCACTTTAGATAATAATTTATCTAAGTTAATTAAAGATAGCTGTGGTCTTCATATACGAAGAGGAGACAAGGTTTCAGGAGAAAGTAAGGAGGCAGAGTTTGTTAACTTAGAGACCTATGTAAACAAAGCATTACAAATAGATCAAAACCTTACCACTTTTACGTTGTGTACAGATGATTTTCAGGTAGTTGAAGAATTTAAAAATAAATATCCTGCATTCAATATAATAACTTTCTGTCCTTCTTATAGAAATGGATATTCTCAAAAAGAATATAATTCCAGAAGAAAAAAACAAGAAAAAAGAGATGAAGTGATTAATATTTTAAAAGACTGTAATTTACTTATAGAATCAAAAATATTTGTAGGAGCTTTTTCTAGTAATGTTGCCAGATATATAGTTTTAATGAAGAATAATGACAAATGCTATAGTATTGATGATGATTGGAGTCCGATTTAAAAAGTTAAATCGAAGTTTTTTTAAAAGTAATCAATCTCTCTTTTATTAATTAATTCGACGACTTAATTCGCGTTAAGTCATAGTCAAATAAAGTTCTCTAATTTTACATTTTTTTGAATGTAAAAAAAGGTGATTTTTTGAATTTTGATACTTCTAAAATTAACTAATCTTTTTGAAGAATCTAAATTTGTCTATCTAGCAGTTTTTATCTGAAATGTACTTAAAAGATTATTTTGCAGAACCTGTTTTTATATTTTTTGATTTTAATACTTACAGCATCAGCTTCGAATCTATAGTATTAAAATATTTAATGTTTGCATTAAAATAAATTTAGAAGTTACTTTTAGTTATTTTACAATTCTCTTTTGCAGATATTGTCAGAAAATAATATTATGGATTTAAAAAATAAACCACTCATTTCTATTATTACAGTGTGCTATAATGCTGTTAATACCATTGAGCAAACAATATTAAGTGTAATTAATCAGGGTTATGAAGATTATGAATACATTATAATAGATGGAGTAAGTACAGATGGAACAATTGATATTATTAAAAAATATGAAGATAAAATTTCTTACTGGGTTTCGGAGCCAGATAAAGGGATCTATGATGCAATGAATAAAGGTATTTCTAAAGCTTCTGGAGTGTTAATCGGTATGATCAATGCTGATGACTGGTATGAAAATAACGCAATAGAAAAAATTGCAAATAAATATTTGGAATATCCAGATATTGGTGTGTTCCATGGTCTGATTAGGTATGTGAATAGTGATAATGTTATTAGCGCTGTAATTGGATTTAATTCAATTACATTAGGCGAAAAAATGATTCAACACCCCACTTGTTTTGTAAATAAAAGTATATACGATCTATATGGCACATATAGTTTAGCATATAAATATGCATCTGATTATGAATTTATGCTTAAAATTTACGAAAACTCAGTTAAGTTTTATTTTATAGATGAAATTATAGCCAATTTCCGAGAAGGTGGTGTTTCTTATTCTATACAAGGTCAAAAAGAAGATTATTTGATAAAGTATAAGTATAATAAAATTTCCTATTATCGTTATTTTATTCTCTCTTCTTATTTAAATATCAAAAAAATCATTTCATATAAATTCAATTAATTTCTTGGAAAATATTATATTTCATAAAGTATCTGTCATAATTCCTTGCTATAATCAAGGTAAATACCTCAAAGAAACTATTGCTAGCGTTCTAACCCAAACCTATACAAATTTTGAAATTATTATAGTAAATGATGGTTCGACAGATACAAAAACAATAGAAATTTTGGAAGATTCTAATTGGCCAAAAACATCTATTATAAATATTCAAAACTCTGGAGTTTGTGTTGCTAGAAATATGGCTATTAATCAAGCAAAAGGAGAATATATATTGCCCTTGGATGGGGATGACTTAATCGCACCAACATTTTTAGAAAAAGCTGTAGCCATATTAAATAATAGTGATGTTGCATTAGTAACTTGTGATGTTAAGTTTTTTGGTAAAAAAAAAGGAATTTATCAATTATCCAAATATAGTTTGGAAGCATTATTAGGACAAAATTTAATGATATGTACTTCTATGTTTCGAAAAAAAGATTTTGATGAAACAGTAGGATACAACCCAAATATGAATGAGGGTTTAGAAGATTGGGATTTTTGGTTAAGTTTGTTGAAAAATGGTGGTAAAGTCCATAAAATTGAAGAAGTTTTGTTTTATTATAGAATTAAATCCGTATCAAGAACCACAACAGTAAATTTAGAGAAACAATCCCGATTGAGAAGACAAGTTTATGAAAATCATAAAGAACTTTATGCATCTCATTTTTTTGACCCTAAAAATTCATTTGAATATAATAATTTATTGAATTCTAGAGAGTACAGGCTAGGTAAAATATTACTTAATCCAGTTAGGAAATTAATGAAATTATTATCATTTTAATATGTTGGATAAATTATTTATTGTTCTAGTATTATATAAAACCAGTTTAGAGGAATCTAAAACAATTAGATCTCTATGTGAAGTCCTAGATTATCCTATAGATTTATTGGTTTATGACAACAGTCCTACCAGACAGTACCAAGAGGAATATTTTCAATATGATAAGTTTAAAGTTCATTATCGTCACGATAAACTAAATTTAGGTCTTAGTACAGCTTATAACTTCGCATTAGAATTTGCGATGTTAGCAAATAAACCATGGTTGTTATTATTAGATCAAGATACAACGTTTACTAGAGAATATATTCTCCAACTTTCAGGTTTAGAAATTGAAAAGCTTTCGGAGAATGTTGTGGCAATTATACCTAAAGTAATTTCATTAGAGCATAATCAAATGATATCCCCTAGTAAAATGTTGATAGGAGGAATCTGTAGGCCAATAAATGTTTCTGCTGGAATACTTGATAAACCTATTAGTGGGATAAACTCTGGTTCAATATTGAGTGTTTCTTATTTAAAATCGATGGAAGGATTTGACTTAAAATATTCTTTAGACATGTTAGATCATTGGTATTTTAGAAAAATTTATCGTGATGCAAAGAATGTTACTTTATTGAATAGTACAATTTATCAAGATCTTTCTATTTTGGGTGATTTTGAAGCAAACGTTTCTTTTGAAAGGTATAAACAAATGCTTACTGCAGAAATGCATTTTATTAGTGAGGATGGTTTTTTGAGTAAGTTTGTTTTTAAAGTTAGATTGTTAGTTAGGGTAATAAAGCAAATGAGGTATAAAGACAGTAGATATTATAAAGTAACGATAAAACAAATCTTTAGCTGAGATTCGTATTGTAAGATATTATTTAAATTAAAATAAAAAGAAATTAATGAAAATAAATGTAACAACTGTGAAAATTGGTTTTTTTCTTGGTTTTCTTGGTTTGTTTTTGGCTAGCCACTTTGAAGATATTGATATTCCATCGGACCAAATCATTAGTTTTTTAGGCTATTATTGTCTTGCAACAACGATGCTTTTATTCTCTTTAAATAAATATCAGGAACCTATAAATCCAATTTCTGTCTATTCAGTTTTTATTTTCTTACTTTCTTACAGTTTTATCAGACTTGCTGATGCACAAATTGGTTATTCCTTTAATACTCTCTTGGTTATAAATATTTCAATTTTTTCTTATTTTTTAGGAACTTGTTTTAAAGTTGATTACAAGCCTATTAAGCTCTTTAAAATAAACAATAAACTTAGAAGAACATTTATTTATGGAATTTGTATTCTAGCTTTTTTTACTTTTATTTTAGAATGTATGCGATTTGGATACATACCTGTTTTACAAATAGGAAGTGTTGATATATACAATGAAACTAATGATAAGCTAATTCCTTTTTTGCATTATTTTATTATTCTACTAGGCTTTGTACCTGCATGGTCTTACATTTTATTTAAGCAAGAAATAGTCTCAAAGAAGGAATTTCATTTTTTTTGTTTTTTAACATTAATTGTATTAATCAATTACCTTAGCCGACAACTCTATTTGATGACTGGTTTTTCTTTTTTTGTTGCTTATAGTTTTTACAATGTAGTTAATTTTAAAAGAATAATTATTTCTGCTGTTTCTGTAATTGTAATATTTTTTAGTATAGGTTATTTAAGATTTAAAAGTGATAGTCCGGTAAGTTATTCAGAATTTAGTAGAGCATATGCTGGTATAGACAATAAAGAAGTAAATTTTTTTGAATCAATAATTGTGGAATACGCATCAAAACGTTTTTCAGCACTCAACGAAGCGGTTAATTATGGTGATCGAATTAATTATTTGGGTAAAGGGATGTATACATTTCGTCCTTTAACGTCATTACTTTTATTAGAAAAAACTGGGGTAATAAAACGGGATGATAATTTAGATACTGAAAATTTAGTTGCCACTTATGCAATTGATCCTTATCTAGATTTTTGGTTTTTTGGAGTTGTTTTTCTGAATGTATTTTATGGATTTATTTTGTCGCGCTATTTTGCTCAATTTAGGAATAATTATAATGAAGCTATAGTTAAATTTAGCATTGTCTTTTTTTGTATCATTATGGCAATGTTCGTAAATTATTTTAATACCATGTTAGTATGGCTGGGTTTGGTATTTAATAAAATTTTAATAGGAGGAATAATAACTAATAAATTAGAATCAGAGTAGTAAACAGTCTTTAGTTGAAATTTTAAATCAATAGTAATTCGATAAAATCATAAATTGTATGGTCTCAGTTTGCATAGCAACTTATAATGGAGGAAAATATATCAAAGAACAGTTAGATTCTATTTTAATTCAATTGGCTGATAGTGATGAGGTAATTATTTCGGATGACTATTCAACAGATGATACTTTATCTGTAATAAAAGCGCTGAATGATAGTAGAATTAGGATTTTTTCAAATTCTTTAAAGAAAGGAGTTAATCATAATTTTGAAAATGCTATTAAAAATGCTAATGGTGATTTAATTTTTCTAGCAGATCAGGATGATATTTGGTTGTCGAATAAAATTGAGATTTGTGTTAAAGAATTAATTGAATATGATCTGGTAGTTTCTAATTGTAAAGTTGTTGATGAGAGTGAAAATATTATTGAAAAATCTTATTTTAATGTTGTAAAGTCGGGTAAAGGATTTTTTAAAAATTTTTATAAAAGTACTTATCTTGGTTGTTGTTTAGCTTTTAAAAAGGAAATTTTAAAAGATGTTCTACCTATGCCTTCGAATTTATTATTGTTTCATGATTGGTGGTTTGGTTTTATTTCGGAATTATGTTATAAAGTTAAGTTTATAGATACACCCTGTATGTTGTACAGAAGACATACTGCGACTAATTCAAACACTATGTCAACCTCTAAATATTCGTTATTTCAAAAAATTGAGTTTAGATTTCAATTACTCTATTATGGATTAATTCGAGTTTTTAAAATCAGATCTAAATTTAAACTATGATAGCTAAATTTTTTTGGACAATTAGAGCCATTTTATATTTTCCTTTTTTTGGAACTATAAAGTTTCCCAGTTACATTGGTAAGCCTATTATAATAAAAGGATGTAAGAATATTTTTATTGGCAAACATGTTAGAATTTTTCCTCAAATACGATTGGAAACTCATGGGGTAAACGGAAGTATAACAATTAACGATGATGTTTCAGTTGGACAAAACGTTCATATCACATCAGGATCTAATTTAATAATTGGCAAATCAACAACAATATTAGCTAATGTTTTTATAACTAATATCGATCATGATTATCAAGAAATAGGTGTTCATATTTTGAAACAAAAATATTTGATTAATGAAACTTTAGTTGGAGAAAATTGCTTTATAGGTATAGGCGCCTGTATACAAGCTGGAACTATTTTAGGGAAGCAATGTATAGTAGGTGCTAATAGTGTTGTAAAAGGAATTTACCCTGATTATTGCGTTATAGCAGGAGTACCAGCGAAAATTTTAAAGAGATATAATTTCAATAGCAAAGTTTGGGAACGTACTTATCCAGATGGCACATTTTTAGAAAAATAAAAAATAGATTATGAAAAACATTTTAATTACTGGAGGAGCTGGTTTTATAGGAAGTAATTTAGCTCTTAAATTAATGGAAAAAGGGCATAGAATTACTGTTCTGGATAATCTTTCCAAACAAATACATGGCGAAGATCCAGCATTTACATCTCCATTATTTAAAAGTATAAAAGACAAAGTTAACTTTATTCACGGTACTGTTACGTCAAGAGAAGATTGGAAAAAGGCATTAGAAAATCAAAATGTAATTGTACATTTTGCTGCTGAAACAGGAACAGGACAATCTATGTATTGTATTGAAAAATATACAGAAGTCAATATTCAAGGAACTGCAATTATGCTGGATATATTAGCTAATAACGAAAATTCTGTAGAAAAAATTGTAATTGCGTCGTCAAGATCGATTTACGGAGAAGGAAAATATAAACATCCTACAAAAGGAATTGTATACCCTTCACATAGAAAAGAACAAAATATGTTAGCAGGAAACTTCGAGCTTACGTACGAAGATGAAGCTATATTAGAATTAATGGCGACAGATGAAAATTCTAAAATTCATCCTTCATCAGTTTATGGAATTACAAAGCAGAATCAGGAGCAAATGATTATGACAGTTTGTCCTACACTCGGTATTTCGCCTGTTGCTTTCAGATATCAAAATGTTTATGGTCCAGGGCAGTCATTGTCAAATCCTTATACTGGAATTCTATCTATTTTTTCAACACAAATTAGAAATAATAATCCTATCCAGATTTTTGAAGATGGGAAAGAAACAAGAGATTTTGTTTTTATAGATGATGTTGTTGATGCAACTATACTTGGAATAGAAAAAGAAGCTGCAAACGGTCAAGTTTTTAATGTGGGAACAGGTGTAGCCACTGATGTTCTTGAAGTAGCCAATTCATTAATTCTAGCTTATGATATCAATGTTCCTGTAACGGTGACTGGACGATTTAGATTGGGTGATATACGTCATAATTACGCTGATTTAACTAAAATTAAAAGCCTTTTAGGCTTTGAGCCCAAAGTCTATTTTAAAGAAGGAATAGAAAAGTTTTCAAACTGGGTTTTGAAGCAAGCAATTCAGGAAGATCATTTAGGTAAATCCCTGGAAGAAATGCAAAAGAAAGGACTTTTAAAATGATAATTCAAGAAGTTCTTAAAAATAAAAATGTTTTGTTTTTTTCTGTTCAAACTTTTGATCTTGAAAAAGAAATAAAAAATAAACTTATTAGTTTAGGGGCAAATGTTGATTATTTCGATGAAAGGCCTCGGAATAATAATCTGACCAAGGGACTAATAAGAATAAAAAGAAGTTTAGTTCAAAATAGAATAGATAAATATTACCGCGAAATATTACAGTTTACAAATAAAAAGCATTACGATTTTTTGTTTGTTAATAAAGGAGAGGTTATCCCAGAATTCTTTTTAGATAATTTTAAAAAATCACAACCTGAATGTCAATGTATCTTTTACACTTGGGACTCGTTCTCAAATAATAAGCATGCATTAAGTATTTTAAAATATTTCCATAAAAAATTCACTTTTGATTCTGATGATGCGGTAAATTATGGACTAGATTTTAGACCCTTATTTTATTTAGATCTTTATACAGAGATCAAAGCAATTTCAAACGTAAATAAAAAGAATGATTTACTTTTTTTAGGTACAGCACATTCTGATCGTTATAAAATTAGCAGTAGAATTGCAAAATGGTGTGAAAGTAATGCACTTAATACATATTGCTATTATTTCATGCAAGGAAAACTGGTTTATTTTTATAAAAAACTGTTTGATAAAACTTTTCAAGAATTTGATTATAAAAAGTTAAGTTTTGTAAGTTTAAAATCACAAGATTTGTTTAATCTATATAACGAATCTAAAGTTATTTTGGATATAAATCACCCTTGGCAGAAAGGATTGACAATGAGAACTTTCGAAACTATCGGTGCTAGAAGAAAAATGATTACCACTAATGAAGAGATTACTAAATATAGTTTTTACAATCCGAATAATATTTTGATAATTAGTAGGGATGACGTACATATTGATGTATCATTTTTTGAATCTGATTATCAAGAAATAGATGCAGTTCTATATGAAAAAATGTCCTTAAAAGGATGGTTATCATGCCTTTTTATGGCAACAGAACCGAATGTTTGGATAAGAGGAATTAATTAAAAAATAATAATATAGTACATAAATAATGAAAACAGCACTAATAACAGGAATTACAGGACAAGATGGTTCATACCTTGCAGAATTATTATTAGAGAAGGGTTATAAGGTTCATGGGGTGAAAAGAAGAGCCTCCTCTTTCAATACACAACGTATTGATCATATTTATCAAGATCAACACCAGGCTCACGTGAATTTTACTTTACACTATGGAGATTTAACTGATTCCACAAATATTATTCGAATTGTTCAAGAGGTACAGCCTGATGAAATCTATAATTTAGGTGCGATGAGTCATGTGAAGGTTTCTTTTGATTCGCCGGAATATGTTGCTAATGTTGATGGTATTGGTACATTAAGAATTTTAGAAGCAGTGCGTATTTTAGGTTTAGAAAAGAAAACACGTATTTATCAGGCATCAACATCGGAATTGTACGGTGGTTTAGCTGAGAATAAAAATGAGAAAGGTTTGTATGATGAGCATTCTCCTTTTTACCCGCGTTCTCCTTATGGAGCAGCTAAAATTTACGGTTTCTGGATTACCAAAAATTATCGTGAAGCTTATAATATGTTTGCATGTAATGGAATTTTATTCAATCACGAATCACCACGTCGTGGAGAAACTTTTGTTACTCGTAAAATTACAATGGCTACAGCTGCAATTGCTTTAGGAGAACAAGAATGTTTGTATTTAGGAAATTTAGATGCACAACGCGATTGGGGGCATGCTAAAGATTATGTAGAAGCGATGTGGCGTATTTTGCAACAAGATGTTGCCGAAGACTATGTTATTGCTATGGGACAAACTACCTACGTACGTGATTTTGTTAAAATGGCATTTGCAGAAGTAGGAATAGATATCGAATTTAAGGGAGAAGGAGTAAATGAAAAAGGATATGTTGCTTCTTGTAGTAATCCTGCTCATCAGATTGAGTTAGGGAAACAGGTCATTGCTATTGATCCGCAATATTTCCGTCCAACAGAAGTGGACTTACTTATTGGAGATCCTACTAAATCAAAAACGCAATTAGGTTGGGTGCCTAAATATGATTTGGCTGGATTGGTAAAAGAAATGATGGCGTCTGATATTCTGTATGTTAAAAAAGAAAAGATGTTAAAAGAGGTAAGATCATCGATTAATTATTAATTAAGAAAAACAAAATAATTTTATTCTTGAAATAGAAATTAGCACTATGAATTTAGAAGATAAAATATACATAGCTGGACACCGCGGAATGGTGGGTTCAGCTATTTTACGTCAATTAAAAGCTGAAGGTTACACGAACTTTATTTTAAAAACATCTTCGGAGCTGGATTTAAGCAATCAACAAGCTGTTGCTGACTTTTTTCTAAAAGAAAAACCTGACTATGTTTTTTTAGCTGCAGCAAAAGTAGGTGGGATTATAGCTAACAATACGTACAGAGGAGATTTTATATATGAAAATCTGATGATACAAAATAATGTTATTCATCAATCGTACGTAAATGAGGTGAAAAAATTAATGTTTTTAGGTTCCTCCTGTATTTACCCAAAAATGGCACCGCAGCCGTTAAAAGAAGAATATATGCTTACAGGAGAACTTGAACCTACAAACGAACCGTATGCAATTGCAAAAATTGCGGGTATCAAAATGTGCGATGCCTATAGAGATCAGTTTGGGTGCAATTTTATTTCAGTAATGCCAACAAATTTATATGGCCCAAATGATAATTATGATTTAAAAAACTCACATGTATTGCCTGCAATGCTTAGAAAATTTATTACTGCTAAGCGTAATAATGATAGCTCAGTTACTATATGGGGTACAGGGAGTCCTAAAAGAGAATTTTTACATGCTGATGATCTTGCTGAAGCGTGTGTCTTTTTAATGGAAAATTATAATGAATCTGGATTAGTTAATATTGGAGTTGGTGAAGATATTTCAATTTTAGATCTGGCAATTTTAGTTAAAAAAGTAGTTGGTTTCGAAGGCGAAATTCTAACAGATACAACCAAGCCAGATGGTACTCCACGTAAATTGATGGACGTATCTAAACTAAGCAGTTTTGGATGGAAAGCAAAAACCACTTTAGAAGAAGGAATTCAAAAAGTTTACAATGAAATAAAAGATACTAATTGGGAGTAACCTCATAAATAATGCAATACACAATATTAGGAATAATTTTAATGATTTTGATGTTACTTTATTTTAAAGTTGCTGATCGTTATAATATTATTGACAAACCCAACCAAAGAAGTTCACATACTGAAATCACTTTAAGAGGCGGCGGAATTATTTTTTGGTTTTCTGCCCTAATTTATTTTTCGCAAAATATTCAGACGAATTATTTTTTCTTTACCGGGATAACTTTGGTCAGTTTAGTGAGCTTTTGGGATGACATTCAGAGTTTGTCTAACAAAATCAGGATTTCAATTCACTTTTTAGCCATAACATTGATTTTTTATGATTTAGAAGTATTTACCCTAATGCCTTTTTATGGAGTTGCTATTGCATATATCCTGGCAATAGGATTGATCAATGCCTATAACTTTATGGATGGAATTAATGGTATAACAGGATTGTATACTTTGGTTGTGATGGGCGCACTATTATACGTGAACAAAAACATTCAATTTTTCTTTGACGCTGTTTTTATAAAGTATGCGATGATCGCCAGTTTAGTTTTCTTATTTTTTAACTATAGAAAAAAGGCAAAATGTTTTGCAGGTGATATTGGCAGTATCGCTATTGCTTTTTGGGTTATTTATTTGGTTTTGAAATTGATATTAGTAACCGGTTCTCTCGTATGGCTTTTGTTCTTAGCAATATATGGTGTTGATGCCATTTGCACCATTATGCATCGATTGTACTTAAAACAAAATATTTTTGAAGCACATCGTCTTCATTTGTATCAGGTTTTAAGTAATGAATATAAAATACAACATCGTTTGGTGTCTTTATACTACGCCATTGCTCAAAGTGCAGTTTCAGCTTCAGTTATCTTTTTATATCAAAAGGTTAGTGATATAGTACTATTTGTGATTGTGATATCACCATTACTTTTATTATATACCCTTAAGTTTTATTTGTTAAATAAAAGTGATTTAAAATTAAAGGTATGATTCCAAAAATAATTCAAGGAGGTAATTTTTCCGATCATCGCGGAACTATTTCGTATGTTAATGATTTTAAGTTTAAGGATATCGAGAGATTCTACATCATTAGTAATTCTGAAGAGAATCCTATTCGTGCCTGGCAAGGGCATAAATTAGATAACAAAAACTTTTATTGTTTAACTGGTTCTTTCAATATTCATTTTATAAAAATTGATAATTGGGAAAATCCTTCGAAATATTTAATAGTGGAAACTATTTTTGTTTCTGCTAATGATAATAAGATAGTGCATATTCCTGCAGGTTATGCGAATGCTATAGAATCTTTAGAAAAAGATTCAAAACTAATTTCTTTTTCAACATTACTGCTTGCAAATGTTGGTGACGATGATGTTCGTTATCCTTCAGATTATTGGAAAATTAATGGATAATAAACGAATTTATTTATCCTTATCGGAACAAAGTGGTTTTGAACAAGAGTATATTCAAAAAGCTTTACAAACAAATTGGATCACTTCCGGAAGGCCAAATGTTGATGAATTTGAAAGTGTTTTAGAAAATTATCTAAATGAGAAATCATTTGTTTCGGCACTCAATTCAGGTACATCAGCTATTCATTTAGCATTGGTTTTATTAGGAGTAAAGGAAGGAGATGAGGTTATTTGTCAAACTATGACTTTTTCGGCTTCGGCTAATCCAATTTTATATCAGGGAGCAATCCCAATTTTTGTAGATAGCGAATTAGATACCTGGAATATTTGTCCTGAATATTTAGAAGCTGCTATTAAAGATAGAATTAAAAAAGGAAAAAAGCCCAAAGCGATTATAGCAGTGCATCTTTATGGGAACCCTTATAAAGTGGATGAAATTCATGCTATTGCAGATAAGTATGGTATTTCAATTATTGAAGACAGTGCTGAAGCATTAGGAAGTTCTTATAAAGGAAAAAAATGCGGGAGTTTTGGAGATTTTGGAATATTTTCATTCAATGGAAATAAAATAATTACCACTTCAAGTGGAGGCGCTTTAATCAATAATTCAAAAGAATTAAAGAATAGAGCCATTTTTTATGCAACACAATCTAAAGATGATGCGGTGCACTACCAACATAGTCAGATAGGGTATAATTACCGAATGAGTAATATTTGTGCCGGAGTGGGATTGGGGCAGATGAAAATTTTAGATAAAAATTTAGATTCCAGAAGAAAGATAAATAGTTTTTATAGGGAGATATTTAGGGATATTGAAGGAGTAAATGTTTTTGAGAATATAAATGAAAATTATTTTTCGAACTATTGGTTAAGTACTGTTCTGGTTGAATCATATGATAATATAACTAGAGAAAGTCTGAGAATTGCTTTTGAAAAGGCAAATATAGAAAGTCGTCCACTTTGGAAACCAATGCATTTGCAGCCAATTTTCAAGAAATATCCTTATTACGGTAGTATGATTGCCGAAAATTTATTTAAAAAGGGATTTTGCTTACCGTCAGGATCAAATTTGTCAAGAGAAGATAAAAATAGAATTAAAGAAGTTATAGTGAACTTTTTTAAAAATAAATAATAATTGATTTTAATATGAAAATTGAAGAAACGTTTATAAAAGATTTAGTGGTTGTAGAGCCAACAGTTTTTGGTGACGAAAGAGGTTATTTTTTTGAATCGTATAGTAAAACTAAATTTGAAGATTTAGGCATTAATATAGAGTTTGTTCAGGACAATCAATCTTTTTCGAAAAAAGGAACCTTAAGAGGTTTGCACTACCAAAATCCGCCATTTGCGCAAACAAAATTAGTTCGTGTTTTGGAAGGAGAAATTATTGATGTAGCTGTAGATTTAAGAAAAGATTCACCTACTTACGGAAAAGCATTTAGTGTTCTGTTATCAGCAGAAAATAAAAAGCAATTATTAGTTCCTCAGGGATTTGCTCATGGATTTTCAGTTATTAGTGAAACAGCATCTGTAATGTATAAATGTGATCAATTTTATAATAAAGCCTCTGAAGGCGGAATTAAATTTGATGATCCCTCTTTGAATATTGATTGGGGAATGGATTTAGAGGAAGCTATCGTTTCTGAAAAAGATCAAATACTTCCTTTTATTGATAATTGTAATAGTTTATTTTAATGATGAGAATACTTGTAACAGGAGCAACCGGACAATTAGGTTCTGAATTAGCTGTTTTATCATCAAATTATTCGCAATATAAATGGATTTTTGCTGATAGAACTCAAATCACTTTAGATGATTTAGATATTCTTGAAGTTCAACTCCATCAAATTCAACCTGATGTAATTTTTAATTGTGGAGCCTACACAGCAGTAGATAAAGCAGAAACTGAAAAAGAACTAGCTTTTAAAATAAATCATAGAGCAGTAGAATTAATTGCAAAATATACACAAGAGCATAATGCAAAATTAATTCATATTTCTACAGATTATGTTTTTGATGGGACTTCTTCAGTTGCATTAAACGAAGAAGAGGAAACTAATCCTATAAATGTTTACGGGGCAAGTAAAAGAGCGGGTGAAATTGCTTGTTTGAAAGAAAATCCAACTTCAATTATTATAAGGACTTCTTGGGTTTATAGTAAATTCGGAAATAATTTCGTGAAAACGATGCAACGCTTGATGCGGGAAAGAGAGGCTATTAACGTCGTAAACGATCAAATTGGATCACCAACGTATGCAGCTGATTTAGCTCAGGCAATGGTTGCTATTTTGGAATTTCCGGAATGGATTCCAGGGATTTACAATTATTCTAATGAAGGTGAAATAAGTTGGTATGAATTTGCGTTGAGCATAAAAGAATTTGGAGGGTATAGTTGTAATCTTGGAGGAATACCATCAGCATCATATCCAACTCCTGCAAAACGTCCCGAGTTTTCATTATTAGATAAGAAAAAAATTAAAACTATTTATAAGCTTGATATTCCAAATTATAAAGAAGGTTTAAAAAAAATGTTTGTATAAAATAAGTAAAGATAGTTTTAAGATTCGGTTGTAGCATTTCAGTAATAAAGAAATCTAAAATCTAAAATTAAAGTCTAAAATCAAAATATATGAAAGGAATTATTTTAGCCGGAGGTTCTGGCACACGTTTACATCCATTGACTCTTGCTATGAGTAAACAAATGATGCCGGTGTATGATAAGCCAATGATTTATTATCCGTTGTCTACTTTGATGATGTCAGGGATAAGTGAAATATTAATTATTTCTACTCCGCATGACTTACCTAATTTTAAAAAATTGTTAGGAGATGGCGCTAGTTTAGGTTGTAAATTCAGTTATGCAGAACAGGCTATTCCTAACGGTTTAGCTCAGGCTTTTGTTATTGGAGAAGAATTTATCGGTGATGATGATGTAGCTTTGATACTAGGAGATAATATCTTTTTTGGATCTAATATGCAGGAGCTTTTAAAATCAAATACAAAACCAAATGGAGGTGTTGTATTTGCATATCATGTTTCAGATCCGGAACGATATGGAGTAGTGGAGTTTGACGAAAATTTTAAAGCGATTTCTATCGAAGAAAAGCCAGAAGAACCAAAATCGAGTTTTGCAGTTCCGGGATTATATTTCTACGATAACTCGGTTGTAGAAATTGCCAAAAACATTAAGGCAAGTGCTCGTGGTGAATATGAAATTACTGATGTTAATAAAGTGTACTTAGAAAAAGAAGCGTTAAAAGTGGGTATTTTAAGCAGAGGAACGGCCTGGCTGGATACAGGGACTTTTAACAGTCTGATGCAAGCAGGACAATTTGTTCAGGTCCTGGAAGAAAGACAAGGATTAAAAGTGGGTTGTATTGAAGAAATTGCCTGGAGACAGGAATTTATAAATGATACCCAGCTTGAAGAATTAGCTTTACCTTTAGTAAAATCGGGATATGGTACTTATTTGCTTGAATTTTTGAAACAAAAGAAAAAAGGTGTTAAAATATAATTTAGATCAGGAAATAATTTTTTAAAACCTTTAATTTGTATTTTTGTAAGACATACCAAGTTTACAAAATTAAACTATACCAAATTGGATACAGATAAACAAACCAAAATAGCTTCTTTGTTTCATAACTTTCTCTCACCAAGAAATCTAAGGACGAGTATTAATAATCTTAGCTATTTGCCGAGATGGATTATCATTGCTATAGATGTAATGGTACTGATTTTTTCGTTTACGTTTACTTATATGTTGTTCGAAGGAACTGCATTGGGGTACATCATTACGTCTCATCAGTTTTATTTTGTCTCTAGTCTAATTGTTATAAACGTATTTTTCTTTTGGTTGTTTAGGACCTATTCAGGTATTATTAGGCACTCTTCTTATATTGATGCTATAAAATTGTTGTTTTCTCAAATGTCCGTTTTGGTGTTTTTTTTATTTTTCAATTTAGTTTTTGAATTGTATACCGGACATAAGGCTTTTTTGAATACCGCTCTTTTTATCAATTTAGTGTTGTCATTTTGTGGTTTGTTTCTATATCGAGTGATAGTAAAACAAACTTTTGAGTTATACTTCTCTGAGAAAACAAATTCTAAATTAATAAGAACAGTAATTTACGGAACGGATGCTAATGCTATTTCGGTAGCCAATGCATTGAAATTCGAAACTCCTTCACGTTTTAAAATTGTTGGTTTTGTAGATAAAAATAATCAGAATGCATCGAAGCGAATGTTAGATCTGCCTATTCTGATTTTAAGAAAAAAATTACCGGCATTGATGCGATCTGTAGCTGCAGAAGGTGTTATTATAGCAGACAAAAGTTTGTCTAAAGAAGAACAGTTAATTATAGTTGATCAATGTTTAGAATTTAATTATAGAGTCTATACAGTCCCATTAATTTCGGATTGGGAGAACCAAAAAGAAATTTCTCAAAAAGTAAAAAATATTCAGATTGAGGATTTACTGGAAAGAAAACCTATAGTTTTGGATAGTAAATCGATTTCGAAACAATTAAAAGATAAAACTGTTCTTATTACCGGAGCTGCCGGATCAATTGGTAGTGAAATAGTAAGACAGGTTTTAGGGTTTAATCCTAAAATGGTTATTATATTAGACCATGCAGAGACACCACTTCATAATCTATGTTTAGAAACAGTAACAATTGGTTCTGAATCAAAAATTGTAGCAGTGATTGCTGATGTAAGAAGTAAAAAAGCTTTGGAAAAAGTTTTCAAAAATTACAGTCCGCATGTCGTTTTCCACGCTGCAGCATACAAACATGTTCCTTTGATGGAAGAGAATCCGTCACAGGCTATCCAGACCAATATTAAGGGGACTAAGAATCTGGCTGATTTATCCTGTAAATATCATGTAAAGAAATTTGTTATGGTATCTACTGATAAAGCGGTGAATCCTAGTAATGTTATGGGAGCCAGTAAGCGAATAGCAGAGAAATATGTTCAATCTCTATTTTTGAAAAATCAAAGAGAGAACATTGATGGAGCAACTAAATTTATTACAACCCGTTTTGGAAATGTTTTAGGGTCAAACGGATCAGTTGTTCCTTTATTTACAAAACAAATTGCTGAAGGCGGACCTGTTACTATAACGCATCAGGATATTATTCGTTATTTTATGACTATTCCTGAAGCATGTCAATTGGTTCTGGAAGCTGGTGCCATGGGTAACGGAGGTGAGATTTACATTTTTGATATGGGTAAACCAGTAAAAATTATAGATCTGGCCAAGAAAATGATTAAACTGGCAGGATTTATTCCTGATAAAGAGATAAAGATTAAAATTGTTGGATTAAGACCTGGAGAAAAACTTTACGAAGAGTTATTAAATGATACTTCAAAGACATTACCAACCTATCATAATAAAATTATGATTGCTCAGGAAATACAAGACGAGTATGAGAACTTGCATATTGAAATCGATGAGCTTATTGGTATCGCTGATTTCTATGATAATGATGATATTGTTACCAAAATGAAAAAAATTGTTCCGGAATTTAAAAGTATGAATTCCGCTTTTGAAGTTTTGGATAAGTAGTTTCTTATTATAAATTGAATTTAGATTCAAATGATATTAAAAGGTGTTTTTTTAGGAAAACGCCTTTTTTGTTTTTTATATTAAATCTTAAAGAGGTTTGGTAGTATAGTTTTTAAATTAGTGTCTCTGTAAATGAGACAAATAAATAAAGCTACCCAGATTGCGATAAAAGAATTATTTGTAAAGAATTATTCTTTTCTTTGCAGCTTCAAATTCCATTTTTTAAAGTAAAATATGTTTTTTAATTCTTTAGCATTTGCTGTTTTTTTGCCAATCGTATTCTTTCTGTATTGGTTTGTTTTTAATAAAACAAAAAGCACTCAAAATGCTCTGTTAATTGTTGCCAGCTACTACTTCTATTCTTGTTGGGATTGGCGATTTTTGTTCTTATTGCTCTTTTCGACTTTTCTGGATTATTATACCGGAATACAGATTGAAAAAGGAAAGTCAGACATAAGCAGAAAGTTTTGGTTTTGGCTGAGTGTATTAACCAATTTAGGTTTTCTTGGAGTTTTTAAATACTACAATTTTTTTGCGGCATCTTTTTCAGAATTATTAAACTCGGTTGGAATACAAGCAAGTCCAATATTATTAAATGTAATTCTTCCTGTCGGAATTTCGTTTTATACGTTTCATGGATTATCTTATGTCATTGATATTTATTTAAAGCGTATAAAAGCCGAATATAACTTTGTAGATTATTCCTTATTTGTGAGCTATTTTCCTCTTTTGGTTGCCGGACCAATAGAAAGAGCAACACATTTGTTGCCTCAGGTAAAAGTAAAAAGAGTATTTAATTTTCAAACTGCTAAAGAAGGGGTTTATCAAATTATCTGGGGATTGGTTAAGAAAGTGGTAATTGCTGATACATGTGCTACTTATGCTAATGCTATTTTTGACAACTATACTTCTATGAATTCGTTTTCATTAATTCTTGGAGCGGTATATTTTGCTTTTCAGATTTATGGCGATTTTTCAGGATATTCAGATATCGCTTTGGGAGTATCAAAATTGTTTGGTTTAGACTTATTGCGTAATTTCAATTACCCCTATTTTTCGAGAGATATTGCTGAGTTTTGGCGACGTTGGCACATTTCGCTTTCGTCCTGGTTCCGCGATTACTTATATATCCCTTTAGGTGGAAGTAAAGGAGGGATCTGGATGAAAATTCGAAACACGTTTATCATCTTTATAGTAAGCGGATTTTGGCATGGTGCCAATTGGACCTATTTGGCCTGGGGATTCATAAACGCAATTTATTTTTTACCGTTACTGTTATCAAATAGTAATCGGAATAATATTGACGTATTTAAGGTTTCCTGGAATTTTGATTCGATAAAAGTGATCGTTAATATTCTGATTACTTTCTCTATAACTTGTATCGCCTGGGTGTTTTTTAGAGCTAGAACCATTACGGATGCTGTTTTGTTTTTAAAACGTATGATTGTGAATCGGGATTTTAGTTTTCAATATTTGGATAATGAGCATTACAGTTATGAATTGTTGTTTGTAATTGGTCTGTTTGTTTTAGTCGAGTGGAATAATAGAACCAAGGTTGAGCCTCTTTCAGGTAAAAGAAGTATGCTAAAAGTAGCTTTGGCAATAACAGCGATTATAGCTCTTGGAACTTATTCAGATTATAAAGAATTTATATATTTTCAGTTTTAATGAAACAGTTTTTATTTTATGCGCTTCGAATCATAATCATCACGCTTTTGATAGCTGTTGTATTGGACGGTCTTTATACCTATGTTTTTTTGCATTCTAAAAACAGAGGAAAAATTGAAACGGTCTTGAATTCTAAAGCAAAAAAGTTGGATGTAGTGATCTTGGGTTCGTCCCGTGCAAATAATCATTTCGTCTCGCAAATGTTCGAAGACAAAGGACTAAAAACATTTAATTACGGAATGAGCGGTGGACATCTGTTTGAAGCATCATTAATGCTCAAGCTAATGATCGAAAAAAAATATGAAATTAAGAATGTTATTCTTGAGGCTGATTTGAACCTTTCTAATGATAAGGAATCAGACGGAATTGCTGCAAAATTTTTACCGTACATTCATAATTCAAAAGTTATCGAAAAGCATTTCTCAGATCAGGATAACTTTAATGAATTGTATTATCTGCCTTTCTACAGATATATAAAATACGATTCTAAAATAGGTTTTAGAGAGGTTTATAAGATAATAAAAGGCGAGTCGACAAATGCTTTAGACAATTTAGGATATTATCCCCTGGTGAAGCATAAGAACGGAAATATGAAGAATAATATAGTTAATCTTAATCCGCTGCCGAAGAATAAATATTACGAAGAAATTAAAAATATCTGCAAAGCGAATAATATTAATTTTATAGCAGTAATGACACCGATGTGTGAGAATGTAAAAGGAATGAATTATTTTGATAAAGTAAAAAAAGCATATCCGGAAATTCACAATTATGAAAATGTTGTTCAGGAAGATAAATATTTTTCTTCTTGCGGACATATGAATGATACCGGAGCGAGAATTTTTACAGGACGAATATTGTCTGATTTTTTTGGAAAGAAGTAAACTTTTTAATTTTAGAAAATCAGTATTAATCCGTGTTTGTTAGTTGTATTAAGCTGATAGGAAGTTTAGAGTACTATAATAATAAATGCTTAATTAGACACATATAAATATAGGTTTTGCGTGTAAAAAAAGAATGCGAAAAAAGAAATATATTTCTTTCACATAGTATGCTTTGTGTATTTTAAACAAGTGAAACGCCTCATTTTTAGCTACAAAAAAAGCTATGTTTCTATGTGTTAAAGCGATTACACACAATTGGTGATTTTAAAAGTTTATTCTGCCAAAGCCATAAAGGGTTTAGATAATTATCGGAATACGTTTTTTGTTTCGAATCGCTACTCTTACTAAAACAAATCCACTTGTAATGATCATTGGTAAAACAATCAGAAAATGTGCTTTGTTGATCAGGAAAATGGTGTAAAATAGTAAAAACAGCAGATGTAAAACTGCAAAACGATATGTCCATCTTTTATTTTTTATAGCAGAAAAGAAAATCAAAATTAGTAATAATGGACTAAATAAAAGAACATTATAATTCATCGCCAGTTCCTGGTGTAATGAATAAAATCCAACTGTAACAAAAAATATTCCGATAAGAGATAAAATCAAAAGATAGATTTTGTCTACTATTTTGTTGTGAACCAAAACTACAAAACCTAGTATAATTAAGTACGTGTAAATGTTGTTCCACCATGAACGTGGAGTTTCTTTTTTGAAACTTAGTAAAGTTTGAGTTTTCGAAACTAAAGGGTGATTTTGATAAGTAGTTTTTTCTAAGCTATTCTTTAATTCAAACGGTAAAAAAATTCTAGTGCCTAATTGATCTACCTTAGTTCCAAAAATAATACTTGTTCCCAATTGATCGTAAAAGTGTCCATTGAAATAAGGGAATAAAATCGAACGGTATGTTTTATCTGTGTCGCCTTTTTTTGTAATTACTTCTCCATCTAATGATTTATTGATAATGTCTACTACCATTGAAGTGCAGTTTTTATCAATAAATTTATAAGTATAATAGCGGTCTTCAGAGGCTAAAGTGGTGTTTAGATTGTCGAAAAGCTTTTGCTTTGAATCTTGAGAAATAAGAAGTTCTTGTTCAAAAATGCTTCTTTTTTCAGCTGTGTAATCGTTTATGAAATCAGAGAAAGAATGAACAACTACAAAATATTGTAAATCACCTTTTGCAAATTTCGCGACGAAGTTAGGTGTCGAAAAATCAAAAGCGCCATAATTGTATACAACATCAATGTTATTTCCGGGATCTGCGACGCGTATGGCAGTGTGGCCAAAGTACGAATAGGTTTCGTTGCCTAGCCCGCAAGTGAGGACATTTATTTTTGCTTCTTTCGATAAAGGTAAATTTTGGCTAAAACCAATAAAACCTAGTAATAATAGTAAACTAAAAACTGTTTTTTTGAAAATGACATTTTTCATGATTTAAAATTTTAAGAGGTTATGGTTTTGTAATTTTTAGCTAAAGATACTTAAAGCTGTTTTTATTTTAATTTTTATCAAAAATATAATATTTTACTCAGCAAAGTTATTCCTTTCAACAAATATTGTGAAAGTTGA
Source organism: Flavobacterium azizsancarii (assembly GCF_027980145.1). Taxonomy (GTDB): domain Bacteria; phylum Bacteroidota; class Bacteroidia; order Flavobacteriales; family Flavobacteriaceae; genus Flavobacterium; species Flavobacterium azizsancarii. The sequence continues at coordinate 189,257 of NZ_JAMZNK010000004.1, forward strand.
AATTTCAAATAAAAAACTCTAAAATATAAAAAAGGTTTTAATCAAATCAAGTAATAAAGGCAGTATTATTTTAGTATGATTATTTTAGAGAATAGTATGAATTGTTCATATAATTATGCGAAATTTGTTGTTTCAATTTTCAAAACTATAAATCATGAATATTAAAAAGCACATTCCTAATTTAATCACATTAATCAATTTGTTTTGTGGTTGTGTTGCCATTGTTTTTGTTTCACAAGCTGATTACCTGATGGCTTTTTACATGGTTTGTTTAGGAATCTTTTTTGATTTTTTTGATGGTTTTTTTGCCAGATTGTTTAAAGTTTCCAGTCCACTTGGTTTGCAATTAGATTCTTTGGCAGATATGGTTACCAGTGGGGTTGTACCAGGTTATATTATGTATACTATGTTTCTGAAAAGCGCTAACCCACATGAAGTAATTGGATCTGTTTTTATCCCTCTTTTAGGATTTATTGTAACTTTGGGTTCTTGCTATAGACTGGCAAATTTTAATATTGATACGCGTCAGACCGATTCTTTTATTGGTTTACCAACTCCTGCAAATGCTTTGTTTATTTTGAGCCTCCCTTTGGTTTTAAAGTTTTCAGATTCTTTAATCATATTCGAAATTTTAAGTAATCGTTGGGTTTTATTAGGTATAACAGTATGTAGTGCTTATATCCTGAATGCCGAAATTCCTTTGTTTGCTTTAAAAATCAAAAAATTTACGGTAAAAGATAATGTTCTTCAAATCTTATTTTTGCTGGTTTCATTACTGTTAGTAATTACACTTCAATATCTTGCAATTCCGTTAATCATCATTTTTTACGTGTTGTTATCAGTTGTGAATAATATATTTTTGAAAAAGCAGTCTTAATTTAATGGCAAGAAAAACGACAAGACGAACTCCATATTCTCGAAAACCTCAGAAATCGATTTTATGCAGAGTAATTCGTTTCATTATTTATTCTTTTTTTGTATTGCTGTTTTTAGCTGCGGTTTATCATTATCGTGATGGACTGGCGTATTATTTGGGCTTTAAATCAGATAAAGTTTTAGATGAAGATGCGGTTGATAAACATCTTTCAGATGTTCGTAATATTCAGGTTCTCGAAAATCATAAAGGCAAAGTAATAGGGATTGATGTATCTGAATTTCAGGGAAAAGTGCAATGGGATGAAGTGGAGGTTCTGGAAGAGAAATATCCTGTGAAATTTGTATTTATCAGAGCGACTGCAGGAAATGATAAAGTTGACAGGCAGTTTAAAAGAAATTGGGAGGGAGCAAAAGAACATAAAATTATGCGTGGGGCATATCATTATTACCGACCAAATGAAAATTCTATTGAGCAGGCAAATCTTTTTATTAAAACTGTAAAATTGCAAAAGGGTGATTTGCCTCCTGTTTTAGATATCGAAAGATTGCCTAAGAATCAATCTTTAGATAGTTTGAAAAAAGGCTTAAAACGTTGGTTGAATAAAGTGGAAACGCATTATCAGGTACGTCCGATAATTTATACGGGCGAACGTTACTATGATGATTTTTTGAAAGAAGAATTTGGACAATATTTATTTTGGATAGCCAACTACAATTTTTATAGAGAAAAAATCGAAGACGATTGGCTTTTTTGGCAATTTACAGAAAAAGGATCATTGCCGGGAATTAAACATCGTGTAGATGTGAATATTTATAACGGTGATTTGCAACAATTGCAATTCATAACAGTGGATTAATTTAGTATTCAGTCTCAGTTTGCAGTTTTCACTGAGACCGTAAACTGAGACTGAAAACTTTTTTATTTAAGCTGAGTAAGCGTATATAGGAAAAAAAGAAATGCAATTGTAATGAGGATCGCTTTCTGATTTGCAAAATTAATAGTGAAGCCAGCCCATTTCAATTTCTTGGGAACAAACATTCTTTTATCTTGTTTGTTGTGATAAAACATTCCCAAATGCCAGTTGTTCGGGTCATTATGCCAATTGTTGTAATCTTGCTGAGTTGGTTTTTGTGGTATCATTTTTTGTGATTTTCAGTCACTATTTTCAATTTCAGAAAACTGTAAACTAAAAACTGCGACTGTATGCTGATTTAGAATTCAAGTTTCTTTTTACGAAGTTCAAAGTTTTGTCCAAGATATACACGGCGAACCATTTCATCTTCAACCAATTCCTCCGGAATTCCTGCTTTCAGAATTCCTCCTTCAAACATTAAGTATGTTTTGTCTGTAATAGCTAAGGTTTCCTGAACGTTGTGATCCGTAATTAAGATTCCAATGTTTTTATTTTTCAATTGTGCGACAATTCTCTGAATGTCCTCAACTGCAACAGGGTCAACTCCTGCAAAAGGTTCATCTAATAAAATAAATTTAGGATCTGTTGCTAAAGCACGTGCAATTTCAGTACGACGACGTTCTCCTCCTGAAAGTAAATCTCCTCTGTTAGTACGAATATGTTCTAAGCTGAACTCTTCAATTAAGCTTTCCATTTTTGAGATTTGCTCTTCTTTAGAAAGTTTTGTCAATTGCAGAACGCTAAGGATATTGTCTTCGATGCTTAGTTTTCTAAAGACCGAAGCTTCCTGAGCTAAGTATCCAATTCCTTGTTGGGCACGTTTGTACATCGGATAGTCGGTAATATCCAGATCGTCCAGGTAGATGTTTCCTGAATTTGGTTTAACCAATCCTACGATCATGTAAAAAGAAGTTGTCTTTCCGGCACCATTTGGTCCCAAAAGTCCAACAATTTCTCCTTGATTAACCTCAACAGATATTCCTTTTACAACACTACGGCCTTTGTAGGTTTTGATTAAATTATCAGCTCTTAATTTCATTTTCTTGGTTTAATTCTTTAAACGTTTGAATCGTTTATTCGTCACAAATTAACGAATAAACGATTCAACAAATAAATGTATTAACAATTATTTAGTTCCAGCTTCTTCCAGTGCTTCCCAGAATTCATAAGCTCTACGTAAATGAGGTACTACAATAGTTCCTCCAACAAGAGTTGCGATTCCCATTGCTTCCATCATTTCTTCTTTGGTAACGCCTTCTTTATGGCTTGTTTCCAGGTGGTATTTTACGCAATCATCACAGCGTAAAACTGCCGATGCTACTAATCCTAGAAGTTCTTTTGTTTTTACATCAAGAGCTCCGGGAGCGTAAGCATTAGTATCAAGATTAAAAATTCGCTTTACAATTTTGTTATTGTCAGCTAATAATTTTTCGTTCATTTTAGAACGATAATCGTTAAATTCCTGTATGATATCAGACATTTTCTTTCATTTTATTTTTATAGACCATCTTCGAAATCAGTATGCTTATCTCGTAAATAATCAGCATTGGTATTGCTACAATAGTTTGACTTACTACATCCGGAGGAGTTACAATAGCGGCAACAATTAAAATAATTACTACAGCATATTTCCAGTATTTTCTTAAGAAGGCAGGTGTAACCAGGCCTAATTTGGTAAGAAAGTAAATAATGATTGGTAATTCAAAAAACAATCCACTCGCCAGAATACTTGTTTTTACCATTCCCATATACGATTCAAGCGTAAATTGATTTTTTACAACATCACTTACAGAGAAAGTAGCTACGAAATTTACTGACATCGGTATTACAACATAATATCCAAACAGTACTCCTAGAAAGAAAAGCAAGGAAGAAGTGAATATGAAAAATTTAGCATTTTTTCTCTCTTTCTCGTATAGAGCAGGGCTGATAAATTTCCAAAGTTCCCATAAAATGTAAGGAAAACTTAAGATAAAACCTGCTAGAAGACACATCCAGACAAAGATATTTACCTGTCCTTCCATTTCTGTATTCTGAATGATAAAATTCAGTTCAGTGATACAAATACTGTCGGCAAAGCCCAATGAATGGGATAAGTCGCAAAACCATACATAGGTAAAAAATGTAGGGCGTATTGGCCCTAAAATGATTTGATCAAATAAATAGTCACTGATAAAATAAGTAAAAAATGCCATGATGCATATTGCAATTGTGCTTCTTACTAATAACCATCTTAATTCTTCAAGATGGTCTAAAAACGACATCTCGCCAAGGTTCTTTTTTGCCATTATACGATTCCTTCTTTTAAAATGTCATGTAAATGTAATACTCCTTTGTACTCACCATTATCTGCAACAATCAGTTGCGTAATCGAAAAATCTTCTAAAATATTTAAGGCGTCAACCGCCATAGTCTCCGAAGATACTAATTTAGGATTTTTTGACATAATATCTCTTGCAGTTAAGTAAGCAATAGTATCTACGTCATTTAGCATTCTTCGGATGTCTCCATCGGTAATAATTCCAATTATTTTATCATCTTCGATTACCGCTGTTACGCCAAGTCGTTTTTCAGAGATCTCAAAAATAACTTTTTTAACTGACGTATCGGGAGTAACCATTGGTTTTAACGAATGTTCAATCATGTCTTTTACGCGAAGCAATAATTTTTTTCCTAAAGCTCCGCCCGGATGATAAACCGCAAAATCTTCAGGTTTAAAATTCCTTATTTCCATCAAACAAACTGCAAGAGCATCGCCCATAACAAGTTGAGCCGTTGTGCTGTTTGTTGGTGCCAGATTTATAGGGCAGGCTTCGGTTTCAACTGTTGTGTTTAAAACATAGTTGGAACCTTTTGCCAGAAATGAAGTTATGTTTCCTGTTATTGCAATTAATGTGTTTCCAAAGCGTGTTAATAAGGGAACCAAAGCTTTTATTTCAGGACTATTCCCACTTTTTGAAATACATATAATGATATCTTCGTTTTGTATCATTCCTAGGTCGCCATGAATGGCTTCTGAAGCATGTAGAAACATAGATGGTGTTCCGGTAGAGTTAAAAGTAGCTACCATTTTTTGAGCGATAATGGCGCTTTTTCCGATGCCTGTAACGATCAGCCGACCTTTAGTTTCGTAAATGCGTTGAGTCGCTTCGTAAAAATTTTCGTCCAAAAAATCAATTAACTTTATAATCGCTTCACTTTCAGAGAGTATGGTTTTCTTGGCAATAGCCAATATATTTTCTTTTGTGATCAAAACAGGATATTTTAAATTTGTGTGTATAAAAGAAAGTTGTATCTTTATGTGTTGCAAATTTATACAAAATACCATTAATATAAAGAATGAATTCAAACGAAATTGAAATACACAAGGAATTAAAGAAGTATTTCGGCTTTAGCCAATTTAAGGGCTTGCAGGAGCAAGTCATTACAAGTATTTTAAGTCAAACGAATACTTTTGTAATTATGCCTACTGGCGGAGGAAAGTCTCTTTGTTATCAATTACCCGCTTTAATTCAGGACGGAACAGCTATCGTTGTTTCGCCTTTGATTGCTTTGATGAAAAATCAGGTTGATGCTATTAGAAGCCTTTCTTCAGAAAACGGAATTGCGCATGTGCTAAATTCCTCCCTTACTAAAACAGAAATTGCCCAGGTGAAAAAAGATATTACTTCTGGTTTGACCAAGCTCTTGTATGTGGCACCTGAATCTTTGACTAAGGAAGAGTATGTGGCTTTTTTGCAAAGTGTGCCTATTTCGTTTGTCGCTATTGATGAGGCGCATTGTATTTCAGAATGGGGTCATGATTTCAGGCCGGAGTACCGAAACCTTAAAAACATTATCAAACAATTAGGACAGGTACCTATTATTGGACTTACTGCAACTGCAACCCCAAAAGTGCAGGAAGATATTCTTAAAAACCTGGATATGTCTGATGCAAATACTTTTAAAGCATCATTCAACAGACCAAATTTATACTACGAAGTTCGTACAAAAACTAAAAATATAGAATCGGATATTATTCGATTTATCAAACAGCATAAAGGCAAATCCGGAATTATTTACTGCTTAAGCCGTAAAAAAGTAGAGGCGATTGCCGAAGTTTTACAAGTGAACGGAATCAGTGCCGTTCCTTACCATGCAGGTTTAGATGCTAAAACCCGAGCCAAACATCAGGATATGTTTTTGATGGAAGACGTAGATGTGGTTGTGGCAACAATCGCTTTCGGTATGGGAATTGACAAACCCGATGTTCGTTTTGTAATTCATCATGATATTCCAAAATCACTCGAAAGTTATTATCAGGAAACCGGTCGCGCGGGACGTGATGGAGGAGAAGGGCATTGTCTGGCATATTACTCTTATAAAGATGTAGAAAAGCTGGAAAAATTCATGTCCGGAAAACCAGTTGCGGAACAAGAAATTGGTTTTGCTTTATTGCAGGAAGTTGTTGCTTATGCTGAAACCTCAATGTCGCGCAGGAAATTCTTATTGCATTATTTTGGAGAAGAATTTGATAGCGAAACCGGTGAAGGTGCAGATATGGATGACAACGTTCGTAATCCTAAAACTAAAGTCGAGGCGAAAGATCAGGCGGTTAAATTGCTTGAAATTGTTCGCGATACCAAGCATATTTACAAATCAAAAGAAATTGTCTTTACTTTAATAGGTAGAGTTAATGCCGTAATTAAAGCGCATAAAACAGATACACAATCCTTTTTTGGATCAGGTTCAGATCATGACGAGAAATATTGGATGGCATTATTGAGACAAGTTCTTGTTGCGGGTTATCTGTCTAAAGATATTGAGACTTATGGTGTGGTGAAAATCACTAAAGAAGGTTTGAACTTTATCAAAAAACCAGTTTCATTTATGATGTCTGAAGATCATGAATACAATGAATCCGAAGATGAAGCAATCGTAACAGCATCAAAATCATCAGGAACTGCTGATGAAGTTTTAATGGGAATGTTGCGTGAATTACGTAAAAAAGTCGCCAAAAAATTGGGAGTTCCTCCTTTTGTTGTTTTTCAGGATCCTTCTCTTGAAGATATGGCTTTAAAATATCCAATTACTTTAACCGAGCTATATAATATTCATGGTGTTGGAGAAGGAAAAGCCAAGAAATACGGTAATGAGTTTATTACTTTGATAAACCGTTATGTGGAGGATAATGATATTACTCGTCCTGATGATCTGGTGGTGAAATCTACCGGAGTTAATTCAGTAAATAAATTATACATCATCCAGAATATAGACAGAAAATTACCATTAAGTGATATTGCATCTGCAAAAGGACTTTCGATGGATGCTTTAATAAAAGAGATGGAGCAAATTGTCTACGCCGGAACAAAACTGAATATCAAATATTGGGTCGATGATATGCTTGATGAAGATCAGCAGGAAGAAATTCATGATTATTTCATGGAATCAGAATCGGATAAAATCGAAGACGCCCTTAAAGAATTTGATGGCGATTATGATATTGATGAATTGCGTTTGATGCGTATTAAATTTATCAGTGAAGTAGCGAATTAAAAAAGTTTACAGTCTCAGTTTTTAGTTTTCAGTTTTTGCTGAGAATGAAAACTGAGACTGAAATAAAAATAGTTTTTACTGAGACTGAAAACTGCGACTGACTTACTCTTCAAATATTTCCCCTCGATGCGGTTTCAAAGCATCTCTTACCGGAATCATATTTTCATCGGTTACAACCATAAATGCTGTGGCGTGCATGTCGTTTATGATTTTAAATCCTGTAATATTTAAAGGAAGCTTTTCTATGGCGATATATTCTTTTAAATGAATTTCATGATGCTCAGCTGTTTTTGCCGAAGCCAGACCACGAAAATCCCAAATCAATTTTATTTTTCTAGACATTTTTTTAAGGTACAAAGGTTGAGAGTACAAAGGTACAAAGTCTTTCTTAACAGGATTAATAACTTATTGTAGAATTAAGCGCAATTTTTTTTTTTAAGGTGGTGTTTAAGACACGAATTTCGCAAAGCTAGATCAACATAAAGCTTTACGAACTTTGTGTTTTTATAAAACCATACCTTTAAAAAATCTTTGCGCACTTTGCGGTTAATTATATAAAGTCAGTTCAAAATACTATTTTTGTATATTCTTTTCATAAATAGAAAAGCTAATTGAATAAATAAAACAAAATGCCAAGAGAACTTTTACTTCAGGTAACTCCGGAAATAGCTGCAAACGAATTGTTGCTAAAAGACTATTTGTCTAAACAAATAAAAGTTTCTCCTAAGGAAATTCAACATATCACTATTTTAAAACGATCAATTGATGCGCGCCAAAAAGCGATAAAAATCAATATGAAAGTAATCATTTATCTGCAAGGCGAACCCTTTCAGGAAACTAAAATAGAGCTACCTATATATAAGGACGTTTCTTCGGCTCAGGAAGTAATTGTTGTTGGGGCTGGTCCGGCCGGACTTTTTGCTGCTTTGCAATTAATAGAATTAGGTTTAAAACCAATCGTTATCGAACGTGGGAAAGATGTTCGTGGGCGTAGACGTGACCTAAAAGCAATAAATGTAGATCATCTGGTTAACGAAGATTCTAATTATTGTTTTGGTGAAGGCGGAGCAGGAACTTATTCAGATGGTAAATTATATACGCGTTCTAAAAAACGTGGAGATGTAACCAGAATCCTGGAACTTTTAGTTGCTTTTGGAGCTTCTGAAGATATTTTGGTAGAAGCGCATCCACATATCGGGACTAATAAATTGCCAAAAATCATAGAAGATATTCGAAATAAAATAATCGAATTTGGAGGTCAGGTTTTATTTGACACCCGAGTGACGGATATCTTAGTTAAAAATAACGAAGTTGAGGGAATTGTAACTCAAAACGGAGATAAGATTTTGTCTAATAAACTGATCTTGGCAACCGGACATTCGGCGCGAGATATTTTTGAATTATTAGATAAGAAGAAAATTTTTATCGAAGCCAAACCTTTTGCTTTGGGAGTTCGCGCAGAACACTCACAGGAATTAATCGATAGTATTCAATACAGTTGTGATTACCGCGGAGAACATTTACCACCCGCACCATATTCTATCGTAAAACAAGTAAACGGTCGCGGAATGTATTCGTTCTGTATGTGTCCAGGCGGTGTAATTGCACCTTGCGCGACAAGTCCTGGAGAAGTAGTGACAAACGGCTGGTCTCCATCGAAGCGTGATCAGGTTACGGCAAATTCAGGAATTGTAATCGAGTTGAAATTAGAAGATTTTAAACCTTTTGAAAAATTTGGTGCTTTGGCCGGAATGGAATTCCAAAAAAGTATCGAACAAAAAGCGTGGCATTTGGCTGGAGAGACTCAAAAAGTTCCTGCACAACGAATGATCGATTTTACCCAAAACAAAGTTTCGGCAGATATTCCTAAAACATCTTACGTTCCGGGAACGACTTCGGTAGAAATGGGACAGGTTTTTCCTGGGTTTTTATCACAGATTCTGCGTGAAGGATTTAAGGAATTCGGAAAATCCATGCGTGGTTATTTGACTAATGAAGCAATTTTGCATGCACCGGAAAGCAGAACTTCATCACCGGTTCGTATTCCCAGAGATCCAATAACTTATGAGCATTTGCAAATAAAAGGATTGTATCCGTGTGGAGAAGGAGCAGGATATGCTGGCGGAATTATATCTGCGGCAATAGATGGTGAAAAATGTGCGCTAATGATTGCAGAAACTTTGAAATAGTTAGCCTTTTTTTGTGGTAAAAATAATACTATATTTGATATTCAGGTTATAGTATTATTCCACAATTTTTAAAAATGACACTACAAGACATAGAAATAAAATACGGATTTCAATTTCCACATTTATACAAACAATTAGATGTTGACGGGATGCTTAATATTGGAGAATACGGACCTAAATGGTATGCCGAAGTTTATCCAACATTAAAAGAAAATCCGCCTTTGCTTTTGCACTCTTATGATTTTGAATTATTGAATTTGAAATCTGTAGACGAAGAAATAGGAGATTTGTCTGATCCTGAAGATTATCGGAACATTGATAAACAATTTAAATTTATTGCTTTTGCAAAAAGTGGTGCAGCAGATCATTATTGTTTTTTCCTGAATGAAGAAAATGATGGTGAATATCCTATCGTTTATCTTTGGCATGATTCAAATGAGGCGGATTATCTGGCAGGAAACCTGCAGGATTTTATTTTTAAAATGTTATTGACAGATATGTCTAATCAGGATATTTATAATGAAATCAGTGATGAAGAATTTAGAAGTGATATAGCATCAGTATTTAAGTCTCACAAAAAGTATTTAACGAGCCAACAAATCAATATTCTTGAAGATATTTTAACTCGTGAAATCATAGATTACGAAATTGTACTTCCCAGAATGAAAGAGCCTGCAAGGGGTTTATTGACAGATCTTGAACTCAAATCGCTGTTAGATAAAAACATTCCTTTTGAAAAAATGGATCAAAGTTTTAAATATTCTAATTTTTAGATTGAAGTAATATACAGTTAAATGAAAGACTTTTTTTTGAATTTGTTTGGCAGAAATAATGACCCAAAATCGATTGTTTCTTTTGATGTTATAGATAAGGTTTATTCTCATTTGTATAATGAGAAAAATAGTTTTGAGTTTAAAATGAAAGGAGTTCATGATACTATTTCTGTAAGTCTGTATTCTTTTCCAAGTTCTTTTGATCATGACGAAGGAAGAGCTGAGATAAAGAAAAGCGGATTCAAAAATGCTTACGAAGTTTTGAATGAAATATATAAAAAGATAAATGTAGGACCTGTTTCTGAGGAGCAAATGCTTCAGGAATTAGAGTACGACTATATTCATATTCAATTTTATACAGAGCCAACTCCGGAAGGGAAAAAGTATTTGAAGCACGTTTTGCATAATTTTGTTATCTTTTTTTGTTGTACGAATAGCTTAGAAACTAATGATTTTAAGATGTTATACAACAATAGTTATTTCCTTGATTATACTAGAGGAATACTGGATACAGAATCTATAGATATAAACGAACCAAAAAATGATATTCAGAAAATAGGTTTCAAAGAATTTGAAAGGATTTTACAGGGAATTTGTCAATATCTAAATATCGAATTGCCAGAAAGTATTGAGCTTCCTTCGCAGGAAAATTTATTACCTGAAGAGGTTGAGGTTACGCAGGGGACTTTTGAAGAATTTATAAAATTAGTTTCAAGAGGCGATGTCGACGAAAAATTAGTTCAAAAGCAATCTAAGAAACTTTTGAAGAATTTTAAAAAAGGTCATACAGAATATCATGAGATAGTGCAAGAACAATGGGATTTCTTCGAAAGTATCGATGCCTGGAGCAGCGACTGGAAATTTGATCCTGAAGATGCTGAATGTTTTATCTCAGAAATGATAGGCGAAGATCTCAATTTCGATTATCCGGAAGAAACATATAGTCATGATTTGTTTCCTTACATTCAGTCAGCTTTAGAAAAACGAGGTTTTGAATTAATGAGTTACGATACTCATGGAGATAACTATTTGTTTTTTGTGGCCAATAAAAAGGATGTTCTCCGAATTTTGGAATTATCTGAATTGACTAAAATTGAGGTTGATCGTTTGTAAAATTGGATTGAATTTTACCGCAAAGGTCGCAATCCCGATGGTTATCGGGATACGTAAAGTATGTGTATTTGGTTTGCTTTGAGATTGCAAAGGGATCATAGGGAAAGTACGCGGATAAAACGGATTAGCTTCGCGAAAACGCGGATAAAAACAGATTTTATATTATTTTTTACTCAATCTTGCCATTTCGACGAAGGAGACCCAAGCGATAGCGAACAGGCGAAGTAAATCACACTCGTAAATCGACAAAGATTGGCGATTTTGATTGCGGAGCTTCTAATGTGATTTCTCCTTCGTCGAAATGATAAGATCTAGTTGAAACTGAAAACTGAGACTGGTACTGGTACTGAAAACTGTTCAAACTATCACGCTCAGTTTATTATTTACGGAATCAAAATAATTTTTCCCGTACTTTTTCGGCTTTCCAGATAATCGTGCGCTAGTTTTCCTTCGGATAGTTTAAAAGAAGTTGGTTCAGAAAGTTTGATTTTTCCTTCAATAATCCAGGTAAATAATTGATTGGCTCTTTTGATTCTTTCTTCTTTAGAATTTAAGTAGCTCCATAAATCTCCCCCGGTTAAGGTTTTTGAAGTATCCATTAGCATTCTCGGGTCTACAGGTTCAGGATCGCCGCCCGCCATTCCGAAGAAAACGACTTGCCCGCATTCTTTAGTAACTTCAAAACTATCCTTTAAAGTGCTTCCGATACTATCGTAAACGATATCAACGCCATTTGGAATCGTTTTAAAAATATCTGATTTCCAATCTTCATTATATAAAAAAACATGATCAGCTCCTTGTTCGATGGCGACTTTTGCTTTCTCAGAAGATGAGGTTAAGCCAATGACATTTGCACCTAATGATTTACTGATCTGAGTCAGGAATTGCCCCACTCCGCCGGCAACAGCATGAATTAATACCGTTTCTCCTTTTGTGGTTTTGTGACTGTCGGTTGCTAAATAATGAGCTGTTAAGCCCTGCAATAAGATAGAGGCAGCAGTTTCGAAAGTAATGGCTTGCGGTAAAGGAAGTACATGATTTATGTTTACCGCAACCAGTTCTGCGTTCGCAAAAGGAACATCGGCAAAAGCCACACGATCTCCAATTTTATATTCGGGATGATTGTTAGTATCGACTATGATTCCTGCGCCTTCATAACCTGCAATAAAAGGTGGGTTTCCTTTTAAATGATAGTTTCCTTTTCGTCTGTAAACATCGGCAAAGTTTAGCCCGATGGCTTTCATTTCTACTAGAATTTCATCGCTTTTTAATTCAGGATTGGGAATTTCGATATATTCTAAAACATCAGAATTTCCGAAAGAAGAAAAGGTAAGTGCTTTCATTTTGAATTGTTTTGATAATGCAAAGTAAGTTAAAATTCTTTAGTGATATAAAGAGGTATAATGATAAAAAATGGTTTGTCACGAATTTCGCTAATTCTCACTAATTTTTTTCTTCCTGATGTTTAATTTTAATTTGTGCAAATTGTTGTAATTCGTGGCAAAAAAAAACACAAAAAAACCGTTCATTTTCATGAACGGCAACTATTATTAACCAATATAAAAGTCTATTATTTCTTTTTTAGTTTGTCTTTGAATACTTTCTCAAACTTCTCGATTTTTGGCTGAATGACCATTTTGCAATACGGTTGGTTTTTGTTGTTTGCATAATAATTCTGATGGTAATCTTCGGCTTTATAAAATGCTTTAAAAGGTTCTACTTTTGTTACAATCGGGCTGTTGTATACTTTTGCTTTATTCAATTCAGCAATAATACTTTCTGCGGCATTTTTTTGTTCTGCATTTTTATAAAAAATTACAGAACGATATTGAGTTCCCACATCTGCACCTTGTCGGTTTAGCGTTGTAGGATCGTGAACAGTAAAGAAAACCTTAAATATTTCATTAATATCGGTCACATTTTTATCAAAAGTTATCTGGACTACTTCAGCATGACCGGTTGTTCCTGTGCAAACCTCTTCATAGGTTGGGTTAGCGACCTTTCCTCCGGAGAAGCCGGAAACTACAGATTTTACTCCGTCCAGATTTTCGTACACTGCTTCAACGCACCAGTAACAGCCTCCGCCAAGGGTGATAGTTTCTAAATTTGAGGTGGTTTTCGTTTTATTGCTTTGTGCAAATCCGTTTAGGGATAGTGCCAAAATACAAATAAGGGCTATATTTTTCATCTTAATTTTATTTATTGTCAGGAACAAAGTCAAGTGCAATCGAATTCATGCAATATCGTTTTCCGGTTGGCGCGGGTCCGTCATCGAATAAATGACCTAAGTGTCCGCCGCAACGACCGCATAATGCTTCGAGTCTTTCCATTCCAAGAGAGTTATCTTTTTTATAAACTACGCTATTTTTGTTTTCTTGCTCAAAAAAACTTGGCCATCCGCAGCTGCTCGAAAATTTGGCGCCAGAACGAAAAAGTAAGTTTCCGCATGAAGCACAGTAATAAGTGCCTTTTTCATCCGTATTCCAGTATTTGCCTGTAAAAGGTCTTTCTGTGTCTGCATTTCGCATTACGTCATAAACATCTTCTGGGAGTACTTTTTTCCATTCAGCATTACTCACATTGAGTTTTGTTGTATCTGTATTAGAGTAATAAGGATTTCCGGGTTTAGTGATTTTGTTTTCCATAACTACTGTTTTTGTATTTTGTTTTTTTGCGTTTTGTCCGCATGCCTGTAAAATAAAGAGCGGAATTAAAAAGCAAAGGCTGAGAATTTGGGTTTTCGTTTTCATTATTTCTATGTGCTTTAATTCTGTTTTTCAAAGATACGACTTGATTTCGCCTTGAAATGTCGTCTGCTTTACAATTCAGATTTTTTTAAGTATGTTTTAACTTTTATTATGTACGTAAAATATATAGTTTTAGTTTTAAGTCTCGTTTTTAAAGGATTTTTGAGTTTTAATTAGGTGTATTTTGTTGTTAGTCAGATTTTTGCAAAATATCAAGCTCGTTAAACTTTTCACAATCTCCGTTGAAATTTTCAAGCCATTTCTTTTTTCGTATTTTTGTTTGATCAATAAGCCCTATGATAGAAGAAAACGTAATATTAGTAAATCAAGACGATGAGCAAATTGGCTTAATGCCAAAACTAGAAGCACATGAAAAAGCAGTTTTACATCGCGCTTTTTCAGTTTTTATTTTAAATGATAAAAATGAGATAATGCTGCAGCAACGTGCTCATCACAAATACCATTCGCCTTTACTCTGGACTAATACATGTTGTAGCCATCAGCGCGAAGGAGAGACAAATGTCGAAGCAGGAAGCAGAAGATTGTTTGAAGAAATGGGTTTTAAAGCAGATTTGAAAGAGCTTTTTCATTTTATTTATAAAGCACCTTTCGATAACGGTTTAACAGAGCATGAGTTAGATCATGTTATGATAGGATACTATAATAATGATCCGGCCATAAATCCTGAAGAAGTAGAAGATTGGAAATGGATGAAAATCGAAGATGTAAAAGCTGACATTGAGAAAAATCCTGAAATTTATACCGTGTGGTTTAAAATAATTTTTGATGAATTTGATCATTATTTAGAAGATCACAAACTTTAACCAGACTAACCAACCACCCAAATGAAAGTAACCATATCAAGAAAAGCACATTTTAATGCTGCACATCGATTGCACAGAAAAGATTGGACATTCGAAAAGAACAATGCTGTTTTTGGAAAATGTAATAATCCCAATTTTCATGGTCATAATTATGGTTTAACAGTTAGTGTTACAGGAAAAATTGACCCCGAAACTGGTTTTGTTGTAGATGTGAAAGTATTGGCGGATATTATACACGAAGAAGTGGAGATTCCGTTTGATCACAAAAATTTGAATCTGGATGTTCCGGAATTTCAAGATTTGAATCCAACAGCCGAAAATATTGCTGTTGTGATATGGAATAAAATTAGAAAAAGAATTCAGGCAGATTTCGACTTAGAAATCGTTCTGAATGAAACGGACCGCAATTTTGTAACTTATAAAGGAGAATAATAAATGTCACTAAAAATAGGAGATATAGTTCCGAATTTTACTGCAAAAGATAGTCATGGAGAAGTTTTTGAAAGCCAAAGTGTTTTGGGGCGAAAACCTCTGGTGATTTATTTTTACCCAAAAGATAATACACCAGGATGTACTACTGAAGCTTGTAGTTTTAGAGATCAATACGAAGATTTTAAGGATCTTGGTGCTGAGGTTATTGGTATAAGCAGCGATAGTGTAAAATCGCATGAGACATTTGCGAACAAACATCAATTGCCTTTTATACTCTTGTCTGATGAAGACAAAAAATTACGACACATTTTTGGCGTTCGCGACACTTTATTTGGTCTTTTGCCAGGAAGGGTAACGTATGTAATTGATAAAAATGGAGTTGTTATCTTGATTTTTGACAGTATGAATGCAGGAAAACATATTCCGAAAGCACTTGAAACAGTCAAAGAATTAGTATTGTAATATTAGAAAATAGTAGCAATCTGCTGTTGATTTAAGAAACTAGCCTTAAAAAACATGAAACCAAAATCATACCCATTACAATTTGAACCCATCTTGAAAGATAGAATCTGGGGCGGAGAAAAACTAAAGACAATTTTGAATAAACCAATCTCTTCTAAGATAACTGGAGAAAGCTGGGAATTGTCTACGGTAGAAGGTGATGTAAGTGTTGTGTCAAACGGATTGCTGAAAGGTAAATCATTGATGGAACTCATTGATGAAATGCCAAATGAAATTCTGGGAACAAAAGTTTACAGTCGTTTTGGAAAACAGTTTCCGTTGCTTTTTAAATATTTAGATGCCCGTGAAGATCTGTCGATACAGGTACATCCTAATGATAAATTGGCAAAAGAACGTCATAACTCTTTTGGTAAAACCGAAATGTGGTATGTAATGCAGGCCGATGCTGATGCAAGAATCATTGTAGGTTTTAAGGAAAATTCAAGCAAGGAAGAATATCTGAAACATTTGAATGATAAAACACTTGTTTCGATTTTAGATGATGTAAAAGCAAAAGCAGGCGATGTTTTCTTTTTAGAAACGGGAACGGTTCATGCTATTGGGGCAGGATTAGTAGTGGCCGAGATTCAGCAAACATCAGATATTACGTATCGTTTGTATGATTTTGACAGAATAGATGCTCAGGGAAATACAAGAGAACTTCATGTAGACCTGGCGCTCGATGCTATTAACTATAATAAGGTAGAGACGCAAAAGAAATACGAGACAAAAGCGAACAGTTCTAACGTAGTGGTTGATTGTCCTTATTTTACCACTAACTTTATTCCGTTAGAAGGTAAAGTTGAGGTTTCTAAGTCAGGCGAAACTTTTACTGTTTATATGTGTATCGAGGGAAGTTTTGAAATTGAATTTGATGGTTTCAAACAATCGTATATAAAGGGAGATACCGTTTTAGTTCCGGCTGAGATAAATGCATTTATTTTAAGCGGAAAAGCTTCTATTTTAGAAATTTACATTTCATAGCACTTAATAGAAAGATTATGTGTATTTTTGCAGTCGCAAATTAAAATAAAAATAAAATGGCAAACGTTAAAAATTTAAAGAAAGACATCAACTTCGTATTAGGAGATATTATTGAGGCAATTTACTTATTCGAAATGTCTACTTCAGGAAATCCTACTCCAGAAACGAATGCTTTGATCGATCAGGCTATCGCTGCATTTGATACTTTGATCACAAAAGTGAATGCTAAGAATGTTGAAAACAAAAAAGCACACTTCAAACAAATCAATGTTGAATTGGAAGAAACTGCTAATCAATTGATTGCTAAAATCAACGAATTGTAAGCAAAAAAAAGTATAAAAAAGTGCAAATTTATTTTGGTAAAACGAAAAACCGCTTTATATTTGCACCCGTAATGAGTCGCCAGCGTAGCTCAGTTGGCTAGAGCAGCTGATTTGTAATCAGCAGGTCGTGGGTTCGAGTCCCTCCGCCGGCTCAACGGAAAACCATCACTTTTTAGTGGTGGTTTTTTTTTTGCTTTATAAGTATAGTAAAATATTTAAATTTTGAAAAATGGGTTAAAACTTTCGAGATTGTAGTAGGTCGGGAAATTGTTAAATCAGTACTTTGTCATTCTTTTGAAAATTAGAATAGCTCACTTACGAAATATCCGTTTTTAAAATAATTCCGTCTTTAACAACTTTATTTTTTCTAAAATAAAAAATTAAGGCTAAAATATTGGTTAGCCAGGAAGGAAAATACATCTTTTTGTAATATTAAAATATGGAAGTACATCTGAGTCTTTTCTTTTATAAAATAATTACTTGGAATTTAAAATCGGGAATCCACTTTAATAAAAATTGTAACAATATTTTTCTTATGTTTGTTTCTTAACCAAAAACATAAATTAAACATGGAAGAAAATTCAGTTTTCGAGAAATTTGAGTTACAGCTCGATCAATCTTCAAAAGATTTTTTGAAGGAAACCGTTAAATGGGCATATTTTTTAGGAATAGTAGGATTCGTTGGCATTGGATTAATATTGGTGTTTGCAATTTTTGCAAGTGCAATTTTTGCTACACTAGGAAGTTCGATACCAGGAATGGCGGCTTATGGCAGTTCTTTTGGCGTAGTGATAACTTTTATATATATTATATTTGGTGCAATTTATTTCTTTCCGGTTTACTATCTTTTTAAATTTGGTGCAAATGGAAAAAAAGCTTTTAGAGACAATGATAATGTAGCATTAACGGCTTCTTTTGGTTACTTAAAATCGCATTATAAATTCATTGGGATTTTTATGATTGCAATTCTCGTATTGTACGGATTACTATTTGTACTTTCTATGTTTGGAGCTTTATTAGGAAGATAAAATGAAATAAAAATCAAACTTTAAAAATTCCAAATTCCAAACAATTGATAGAATCAATACTATTGGTTTAATTGGGATTTAGAATTCTAAAAAGTTGGAATTTGCTATAAAACAAAAAAAGTCCTGAGATTCTCAGGACTTTTCGTTTTATGTAGTTGTCTATTGCTTTTGTTCTTCTTTTTTAATATCGGCAACATACTTGGTTAGTTTTTTTCCGTAAAGCGACTGTGCAACTTTTGGGGTCATCGATTTCTGGATTGTATCAAGGAATTTAACATTGATATCGTAGATCTCAGATAAAGCAATATAAGGTGCTATTTCGTGATCTTTATTGTTGAGTGCAAAGTTTGTTGCGTACAGGTATTTTCTTTTAGTGTTAGACTCTTGTTTTTTGTCTATACTGTCAATAGCTTTTTGGTCTTGTCTTTTTATTGCCTTAAACCTTGACTCAACCATAGAAAGGCTTTCGTCATTAAAACGAGAATTTATTTTTTTGTATTCATTATATAATTCCTGATTTTTAGATCCGGTAATTTTTGCACCGTAAATAAAGTTATCTAAGTTGGTGTCGATATTGATATTTCCGGGCTCAGCAAAAAATAAAATATTATTGTCTAATGAATTGGTAACTCCGCGGTCAAGATATAAATAAAGTACTTCTGGAGACTCTAATTTTATGTTACTTTCAAAAGATGAATCTCCGTCTATTTTAATGCTGTCGATAGCTACAAGAGAAGTGTCAACGATTCTTTGAATGTATAAAGTTCCGTTTTTTAACCCTTTTATATTTCCTGTAAGGTGCAAACTGTCGGTTGATTCTTTTTTGCTACAAGAGGCTAATAGTGCGAGAGTAACAAAAGCAATAATTGATTTTTTCATTGGTTTTTTAGATTTTGCTGCAAAATAAAGAAAATAGTTTGAATGTAATGATGTAGTGTTTAAATTTTGCGAAAAATAAATTCCAGTCAATTTTACAACAGAGATTCTTTTGTTTATAAAGTAAAAGCATAAAAAAAATCCTGTAAGCAATGCCTACAGGATTTTAGAATATTTATTAGATAAAAAAAAATTATTTAATCATCTCAAAACTTCTTTTTACAAAAGCAGTTAAAGCTTCTCCTTTTAATAGGTTTTGCGATAATTTTGCTAAGTCTAAAGCTTGTTTTACCAGGTGTTCCTGATGTGTTTTGTCTTCAGTGTTCAAAATGCTGGTTGCCAAATCTGAATTGGTGTTTACAATCAGATTGTACATTTCCGGCATATTTCCCATTCCAAACATTCCGCCACCACCAGATTGACTCATTTCTTTCATTCTACGCATAAATTCTGGTTGCGTGATGATAAACGGAGCCGCCTGACTGTCCATAGCTTCCAGTTGAACACTGTATGCTTTAGGAATATAAGCTTCTAATGAAGTTTTTAGTGTTTCTTTTTCTTCATCAGATAATTTAGAAATCGTGTTTTCGTCCTTTTTGATTAAGTTATCAATATGGTCAGAATCGACACGAACAAAAGTTACATCTTTATTATCACCTTCAATTTTTTGAATCAAATGTGAGATAATCGGAGAATCTAAAAGTAATACTTCGTATCCTTTTTCTTTTGCTGTTTCAATATAAGAGTGCTGTGCATCTTTGTTTCCAGCATAAAGAACCACTAATTTTCCGTCTTTATCCGTTTGGTTTTCTTTCAGTTTCTCTTTTAATTCTTCAAGAGTAAAGTAAGTGTCATCAACCGTTGGATACAGTACAAATGCGCCGGCTTTTTCGTAGAATTTATCGTCAGAAAGCATTCCGTATTCTAAAACAATTTTAATATCATTCCATTTAGCTTCAAAATCCGCACGATTTTCGCTGAACAATGTTTTTAATTTATCTGCTACTTTACGGGTAATGTAGTTTGAGATTTTCTTCACTGCACCATCAGCCTGTAATCCAGAACGAGAAACGTTCAAAGGAATGTCCGGTGAATCAATAACTCCTTTTAACATCGTCAAGAATTCAGGTACAATTCCTTCTACGTTATCGGTAACGTAAACCTGGTTTTGGTACAATTGAATTTTGTCTTTCTGAATTTGCATATCAGATCCTAACTTAGGGAAATATAAAATTCCTGTTAAGTTAAATGGGTAATCTACATTTAAATGAATGTGGAATAACGCATCTTCAAATTGCATTGGATACAACTCTCTGTAGAAGCTTTTGTAATCTTCATCAGATAATTCAGTCGGCTGTTTAGTCCACGCTGGATTAGGGTTGTTGATGATATTATCTACTTCAACTTCAGTAAAAATATTATCTACATCTTCAGGAGCAACTTCTTCTCCCTTTTTTTGTTCTATTTTTTCTTTTCTTGTTCCGAATTTAATCGGAATAGGCATAAACTTGTTGTATTTGTTTAATAATCCGCTGATTTTTGAATCTTCAAGAAATTCAAGAGAATCTTCGGCAATGTGCAAGATGATTTCTGTACCACGTGAAGTTTTGTCAGCCGGCTCTAAAGTAAATTCAGGGCTTCCGTCACAAGTCCAGTGTGCAGCTGGCTCATCTTTGTATGATTTAGTAATAATTTCTACTTTTTCTGCAACCATAAACGCAGAATAGAATCCCAGACCAAAATGACCAATGATTCCGGAATCTTTAGCAGAATCTTTGTATTTATCAAGGAACTCTTCGGCTCCTGAAAAAGCAACCTGGTTAATGTATTTTTCAACTTCATCAGCTGTCATACCTAATCCCTGGTCGATAATGTGAATCTTTTTTCCCTCTTTGTCAATTTTGATTTCAATAACAGGGTTTCCGAATTCTACTTTGGCTTCGCCAATGCTTATTAAGTGTTTTAATTTTAAAGTAGCATCAGTTCCGTTCGAAATCAATTCACGTAAGAAAATTTCGTGATCGCTATACAAGAACTTTTTGATTAAGGGAAAGATGTTTTCTACTGAAACATTAATTTTACCTGTTGTCATATTTTTATATTTTTTTAGTTTAATGTGATGAGTATCATTTCTTCAAATAGAATACCAATTGTTTTTTGAGTGACAAAATGGCGTAAGTGTTAATTTTGAAAGAAAATAATCGGATTCTGGAACAAAAGATATTCCTATGAATTGTATCTTTGTGGTATAATAATTGTTAAATGGGTAAGTATTAACTTAAATAATGTACAAAATGAAGAAAATTATTTTCATTTGCATGATTGCCACAATGTTTTTTGCGTGCAAATCAGCTTCGTCTACAACAGCTTCAACAGAAGCAACTACGCTATCGACTAAACTTGACAGACCAAGTCAGGTTGCTCTTAAAGGAAATTGGGTTTTAACCAATGTATCTTATCCTGGTTCTGAGTATATCAAAGTAAACTCTTTTGATCTTGCAGATTCTAAATGTTTTATTGGTAGTACCTGGAATTTTATTTCAAATAATAATAAGGGAAGTATGGCTCTGACAGCGCCAAGTTGTACTGCATTTAATTCTCCTATTGTATGGAGTATTAACAATCAGGGTATGTTTGTACTTAAAATTCTTGATGCTGGTATAAAAGCAAAAAAAGTTAGAGACGGATACTTACTTAAAGTAGCGGGATTGACTGATAATTCATTTCAATTGATCGATAACATCAATGTTGGTGGACAAGTTAAGGATGTAACTTACCAGTTTCAGAGAGCTAATTAATATTAAAAAGATAAAAACATGAGAAAAATAACAGTTTTAGGTTTGAGTAGTTTACTTGTATTAGTAAGTTTCTTTACAAGTTGCGATTCAGTGAAAAACGCTAATAATACACAAAAAGGTGCCGGAATTGGAGTAGTTGCCGGTGGTCTTATTGGTGGTATTTTAGGAAATAATTTAGGACGCGGTGGAAATGCTGCTTTAGGAGCTGCTATTGGAGCTGCTGTAGGTGGTGGAACTGGTGCTCTTATTGGAAACAAAATGGATAAACAAGCCCGTGAAATCGATCAGGCTTTACCAGGTGCATCTGTAGAAAGAGTAGGAGAGGGTATTCACTTAACTTTAAATGAGAATTCTGTTCGTTTTGATACTAATAAATCCACTTTGACTCCTCAGGCAAAAGCAAATTTAGACAAATTAGTACCTGTATTCAATGAATACGGAGATACTGATATTCAAATTTTTGGTTATACTGATAATACAGGAAAACCAGAATATAACCTGACGCTTTCAGGACAAAGAGCTGCTTCTGTGCAAGCTTATTTAGTTGCAAAAGGATTAAAATCAAGCCGTTTCAAAACTTCAGGTTTAGGAATCGCTGATCCAATTGCTACAAATGATACTCCGGAAGGAAGAGCTCAAAACCGTCGTGTAGAATTTTCTATTACTGCAAATGACAAAATGGTAAATGATGCAAAATCTGAAGCTGGAAAATAAGTTTCAAACGCAATAAAATTTCTTAAAAGCTGTTTCATAATTGAAGCAGCTTTTTTTTGACTTTAGAAATTAAACATTGTAAATTTGTGCTTTCAAATACAACCCATGCTCGACATTCAAAATATCTCTTTTACGTATACCGACAGCCCTGTTATAAAAAACGTTTCTTTTACCATAAATAAAGGCGAAAATATTGCTATTATTGGCGAAAGCGGCTGCGGGAAAAGTACGCTCCTTAAACTTATTTATGGTTTGTATAACTTAGATGATGGCAAGATTTTTTATAATGAAAAGCCAATTTTAGGTCCTAAGTACAATTTGATTCCCGGAATGCCTTATATGAAATATCTGGCCCAGGATTTTGATTTGTCTCCTTTTGAAACGGTAGCTGAAAATGTTGGAAAATTTCTTTCGAATGGTTTTGCGAATATGAAAAAACTTCGCGTTCAGGAATTGCTGGAAATGGTCGAAATGGAAGCATTCTCGAATGTAAAAGCAAAATTTTTAAGTGGAGGTCAACAACAAAGAGTGGCATTGGTAAGAGTTTTGGCTTTAGAGCCGGAAATAATTTTACTGGATGAACCTTTTAGCCAAATTGATGCTTTTCGTAAAAATGCTTTACGAAGAAACTTGTTCAGGTACTTAAAACAAAAAGGGATTACGTGTATTATTGCAACACACGATAGTACAGATGCATTATCATTTGCAGATGAGGCAATCGTCATGCGAAACGGAGAACTCCTTGTAAAAGGAGATCCGGTAAAAATCTATGAAGATCCGGAAACTAAATATGTAGCATCACTTTTTGGAGAAGTAAATGAAGTTCCTACTCATTTGATGCTTTCTTATGAAGATCAAACCCATAAAACTTTAGTTTATCCGCATCAGTTCAAAATGGTTGCAGAATCAAATTTGCAGGTAAAAATAAGAAGAACTTATTTTAGAGGAAATCATTTTCTAATCGAAACTGTTTATAAAAGACAGCTAATATTTTTTGAAAGTGAAATTGATTTGCCTTTAGATCAGGAGATATTTTTAGGATTAAATTATTTATAATTAGAGAATTTGCCAATTAGAAAATTAGAGAATTGGTTTAACTATAAAAATGAGAAACCCCACAGATTTTGGAAATCTGTGGGGTTTCTCATTTATGCTGATTAATCGTTTATAGTAATTGAAACCAGATAACGTTTACATAATAAATCCGACAGGTTTTAGAAACCTGTCGAATTTGATATCAGTAAGAATTAGTTTTTTAAATACTTTTCTAAAAACTGATCTTGTTCCCAAAGTAAGTGCAGGATATTTTCTTTTGCTACATAACTATGTGCTTCTTTAGGTAAAATTACCATTCTGGCAGTTGCTCCCAAACCTTTTAGTGCCTGATAATAGCGTTCTGTCTGCAAAGTAAAAGTTCCCGGGTTATTATCAGCTTCACCGTGAACTAATAACATAGGTGTTTTCATCTTATCTGCATTCATAAAAGGAGACATTGCGGTGTAAACTTCTGGAGCTTCCCAATAATTGCGTTGCTCTGTCTGGAAACCAAATGGAGTCAGAGTTCTGTTGTACGCGCCACTTCTGGCAATTCCGCAAGCAAAAAGATCAGAATGTGTTAGTAAATTAGCAGTCATAAAAGCGCCATAAGAATGTCCTCCAACCGCAACTTTTTTACGATTGATATATCCCAAAGCATCAACAGCGTCAATTGCAGCTGCAGCATTGTCTACTAATTGAGAAATAAAGTTATCATTAGGTTCAGTTGTTCCTTCACCAATAATAGGGAAAGCCGCATCATCAAGAACAACATATCCTTTGGTTACCCAATATACAAACGATCCGTAGTAAGGAAAAGTAAATTCATTTGAATTTTGAGTCGATTGTCCTGCGCTGTTTCTGTCTTTATATTCAGCAGGATAGGCCCAGATCAACAACGGTAATTTCTCTTTTTTTACTTTGTCATAACCAGCAGGCAGGTATAAAGTTCCTGAAAGTTCAACACCATCTTTACGTTTGTATTTGATGACTTCTTTGCTGACATTTTTAATGCTCTCAAACGGATTTTTGAAAGAAGTGATTGGTGTCAGGCTGTTTTGTTTTTTAATATTTCTGAAATAATAATTCGGATATTCACTTTTAGACTGAATCTGAACTAAAACTTTACCGGTTTTGAAATCTTCAATTCCTAACAAATCTTCTTTTTTGTCTTTATAAGTTGAAGTGTAAATGCGTTTTGATTGTAATGTTTTCAAATTGAATTCAGAAATAAAAGGAAATTGTCCTTCTTTAGTATATCCTTCACCAATAAGGAAAGCATTATCTTTCTCGATCGCTAAAACGTATTTGTTGTATTGATTCTTCTTAGTTTCAAAAACTCCCGGATCAGAATAAACATCTTGCTGATTTCTATCAGTAATTACTTTTGGCTGCTGTGCAGGATTTGACGGATTGATCAAATATGTTTTTGTATTACGCGTATCGTACCATTCATCCGTAAGAAATGCAGTAGTATCATTACCCCAAACAATATCGCTGTAACGCTGCGGTATTTTGGCTAATGAAGTTGCATTGTTTGCAAATGGAGCATCCCAAAGATAAACTTCGTCTCTAAAATCGACTTTGTTTGCCGGGTCTCCTTCGTCTAATGCTACAACATAAGATAATGTTGCCGGTTTGTCATTTCTCCAGCTCATTTCTCTTTTTCCTTTGCGAACGGCCATAAAACCTTTTGGGATTACTTCGTTTAACGGAACTTCGTTAACAGTTTTAACTTCTTTTCCTTTAGAGTCATAAACGATTGTTTTAGAAGGAAATCTGTTTAAGGGAACAACGTACGAAAACGGTTTTTGAATTGTAGTTACCATAATAAAATTGCCATCTGGCGAAATTCTTTCTCCGGCATACATTGCCGCATCTTTGAATAAAGTAGCTGTTCCGTTAAGGTTGACTTTATACAATTCAGACGTGATGATGTTTTCAAAATTGATTTCATCATTCTGATTTTTCAGCATATCAGGATACGTTCTGTTTTGAGATTTTGCTCCTGCTGTACTGGAAATAATTGGCCCGGTTGGTAAATCTTTTTTAGAATCTAATAAAGGCTTCCTGTTTTTTGGAAGCATTTTTACCAAAATAGTTTCGTTGTCTAAAAACCAGCTAAACGGATTGCCAAGGTTTGCATTTACAGTTGCATCAGTAAGTTTTGTTGCTTTTGCAGTTGCTATATCCAATACCCAAAGTTCAACACCTGAATTTGTAGTATGCGAAAACAAAATTTTCTTATCGTTTGGAGACCATAGAATATTGCTTATTTTAGGGTTTTGAGGTAAACCTGAAACTTGTATTTCTTCTTTTCCACTAATTTTTCTTAATTTAAGATTGATAGTGTAAGTTACTGTACTGGAAATATTCGTTACCGGATTAATTCGTAAACCACCCAAACGAAGTTCTTCCTGATTTAGATCGTCTAATGTTTTATAAGTACTTCTGTACAACAACAACATGTTCTCTTTTTTTGTATCCATAGATACTGTAGGAGCTCTTTCGTAATCAGCTAAATCTAAAATAGATTTAGAAGGTTTTTGATAGGTTAAGTTTTCTTGGGCAAAGGCAAAAAAGCCAATGTTAA
The DNA here is from genome assembly GCF_027980145.1 of Flavobacterium azizsancarii. Taxonomy (GTDB): domain Bacteria; phylum Bacteroidota; class Bacteroidia; order Flavobacteriales; family Flavobacteriaceae; genus Flavobacterium; species Flavobacterium azizsancarii. The sequence goes on from NZ_JAMZNK010000004.1 coordinate 215,512, forward strand.
GAAATAAGAGGAGTGTAACCTTTAATTTCATAATTTGAATTTTAGGAGTTTAAAAATGGTATTTGTAATGTTTGACTAAAGTACTTTAAACTTGTTACATATTATGCGTTATTTTTCATACTTTTCAGTGTTTTGATCTGAAAACTGTTTTTTTGCAATATAAAAAGCTCTAATTGACCGTATAATTAAAGTATATTGAATTGCTAATAACGAAAAAAACACTAATTTGTACACTAATGTTTTAAAGTATACTTAGATTTGCAATCCAATTTTTTAATAAATAATAAAAGAATATGTATCATTCAAAAATAACGGGCTTAGGATATTATGTTCCTTCAAATGTTGTGACCAACGACGATTTGTCTAAGATTATTGATACCAATGATGAGTGGATTCAGGAGCGTACGGGAATTCAGGAGCGCAGGCATATTATTCGTGGAGAAGATACCACAACTACAATGGGAGTAAAAGCAGCTAAAATTGCTATAGAACGTTCCGGCGTAGCCAAAGAAGATATCGATTTTGTAGTTTTTGCTACATTAAGTCCGGATTACTATTTTCCAGGACCCGGAGTTTTAGTACAACGCGATTTAGGATTAAGAACCGTAGGAGCATTAGATGTCAGAAATCAATGTTCTGGTTTTGTTTATGCTATTTCTGTTGCTGATCAATACATTAAAACGGGAATGTATAAAAACATTTTGGTTATTGGATCTGAAGTACATTCAACAGGATTAGATATGACTACTCGTGGTCGTGGAGTTTCGGTTATTTTTGGAGATGGAGCAGGAGCAGCTGTTTTAAGCCGTGAAGAAGATTTGACAAAAGGAATTTTATCAACTCACCTGCATTCAGAAGGACAACACGCAGAAGAATTATCTTTGCAGGCACCAGGAATGGGAGCACGCTGGGTAACTGATATTCTGGCTGATAATGACCCAAATGACGAAAGTTATTATCCGTACATGAATGGGCAATTTGTATTTAAAAATGCAGTAGTTCGTTTCGCTGAGGTAATCAATGAAGGTCTGGAAGCAAATGGTTTACAAGTTTCAGATATAGATATGTTGATTCCGCATCAGGCGAATTTGAGAATTTCACAATTCATTCAAAACAAATTCAAATTAAGAGATGATCAGGTTCATAATAATATCCAGAAATACGGAAATACAACCGCAGCATCTATTCCAATTGCCTTAACAGAAGCTTGGGAACAAGGAAAAATTAAATCAGGAGACACAGTTGTTCTGGCTGCTTTTGGTAGTGGTTTTACCTGGGCAAGCGCAATTATTAAATGGTAAATTAATTCATCTTGCATTATATTTTTAAAACCTGCTCTTTTTTGAAGCAGGTTTTTTTATACCAATTTGTCAGGCTGAGCGGAGTCGAAGCCAACGTTCCAATTGGGATGCCCTTCGACTTCGCTCAGGGTGACACTTGGGTTCTTCAAGTATTATTTTTTTTATATTGTATTGTCAGGCTGAGCGGAGTCGAAGCCCACTGCAATTGGCAAGTCTTTTATTTTGAGGATGAGATTTCGATTTTAATTAATATTTTTGTTAAGTCAGACAAATGATCAAACATCTCTCAAATAAAAATGAAAAAAAATCAACTGGAAATAGCCTGTTTCAATTATGAATCGGCGATAATAGCACAGGAAAGTGGTGCAGACAGAATCGAATTGTGTGACAATATGCAACTTGGCGGAACAACACCAAATACTGTTCTTGCTGCACGGGTTCGTGAAAAGTTATCTATTAAAATGCATGTTATTATCAGGCCTCGAGGTGGGGATTTTGTTTATAACGACGAGGAATTTATCGAAATGAAACAAGACATAAAATCCTTTAAAAAACTAGGTGTTGATGGTTTTGTTTTTGGGATTTTAAATTCGGACGGAAGTGTCAATAAAAAACAAAATCAGGAATTAGTTCATTTGGCAAGTCCGCTTTCTTGTACTTTTCACCGTGCTTTTGATGTTGTTGATTCTATAGAGAAAGGTCTTGATGATGTTATAGAATGCGGTTTTCAAACTATTCTGACTTCCGGTAGAGGAAAAAATGTCGAAGAAGGAATTGATGATCTGATACAGATTCAAAAGCTAGCTAAAAACCGAATAGAAATTATGCCGGGCGGAGGTTTACGATCTTCGAATATTAAATTATTACAAGAAAAACTAGAGCCTACTTTTTATCATTCGTCAGCAATTACAAATAATACCCAAACAGCAAATCCGGAAGAAATAAAAGAATTGCGCAATTTTTTATAAGTAATAGATATAAACTAAAAAAGCCTGGAGTTGGCAAACTCCAAGCTTTTCTTTTCTACAAGAACTATTAAAATCTACTATTAAAAGTGGGATTAAAACATTCCGCCACCACCTTTGCTAGTGTTATCTTCTCTTTGTTTACGTTCTAAGTTTTTGATTTTTGCTCCACCAAAATTATACGTTAAACCTAAATAAACGGTTTGACTCTCCCATTTAAACTGGCCTTCATGCGCGTAAGGATACATAGCATCAAAAGAATATTTCATAGTATTGAAAACGTCATTGAAACGTAAACTTATGTTCATCTTGTTGTCTAACAATGTATAACGTGAACCCATGTCCATTTTGTACATTTCATGACTGTTATTTTGAAGTCCGTCAACTCCACCTCTGTAAAAACCAAATAATAAAAAGCTTAAACGTTTGTTTACTTTAAAGTTGGAATTCATACGTCCATTAAATGCTGCAACAGTAACTTTTCTTTCAATCGGACTACTTGTTTGTGTTACAGGATCGTATGCGAATACAACTCCTTGTTGATTGATGCTTGAGAAATCAATAGATGGCGCGATATCCCACCATTTTGTGATTTTGTAATTAAAAGAAACCTCAAATCCATAAGAAGTATTATGATCATAATTGGTATAAGTCAGGATTTGTTTGTTACCTGTTGGATCTGTATCATCAGGATATAAAATTCTGCTAATCTGATCGTTGATGCTTCTGTAGAAAACACCAGTTGTAAAACTTCCTTTTGTAAAAGTTTTAGTGTAATTTACTTCAACAGAGTTGGTGAATTGTGGTCGCAATTCAGGATTTCCTATTGATGTTACTAATGGGGTCGAAAACTCACGGATAGGTTTGGTTTGCTCTAAACTTGGACGGTCTACACGACGGCTATAGCTAAATTGCAATGTGTTTTTCTCATTCAGGTTGTACGTTAAATAAGCTGATGGATATAAAGTAATATAATCATCATTAAATTTTTCAAGACCATGATTTAAATTAGCTGCTACTTTATAGCTTTCAAAACGTGCTCCTAATTGGTAACTGAATTTTTTAAATTTTTGACCAAATGTTACATAAGCCGAATAAATATCAGTGTCATAAGTATAATTAGAAACAGGTATTGCTGCAAGCGGATTTCCTGTAATATAATCATTGTCTGTTTTAGTGATTCTTGCTTCTGCACCAGCTTCAAGAGTTGTTTTCTCGTTTAAAGGATTTACGTAATCAACGTTTAAAGTAGTCAGTTTACGTGTTCCTTTTATAAAGTCATCATAAATAACATTGTTTTGAGTATTGTCAGTATTTATGGTTTGAGTATCAAAAGAGGAATACTGAGTTTCTTTATTGTCGCTATAATTTCCTTCGAAATCTAAAGTATGTCCTTCTTTTTTAAAGATATGTTTGTACGCTAAATTATATGTACCAACCTGGTCTGGTCCCGAATATTTAGATTTTTGAAAGATTTTTGAAACGTCAGCATCAGTTACATTATTATAATCAATAGCAGTATTTACAAAACCTTTTCCGTTTGATTTATTCTGATTGGTGTAGAATGATAAAGTATTGTGATCATCGATTAAATAATCCATTCCAATTTTATATAAATAAGAATCATTATCATTCAAAACATCAATTTTTTGAATAACTTCAGGATCGAATCTTTTGATGAAACCGTCGTTTTGATACGTTCCGAAGTTTTGTCCTGCGTTTCCAAAGAAATTTACTTTACCTGTTTTGTAATTCAAGTTTAAAGATTGATTGTATTTAGCCGTTTCTCCAAAGGTGATTCCTCCACTGTAACTTCCGTTGAAACCGGTATTTGTGTTTTTATGCAAAACGATATTGATAATTCCGGACATTCCTTCGGGATTGTATTTTGCACTTGGATTGGTGATCAACTCAATTTTTTTGATAGAAGTCGAAGGAATTTGTTTTAGCAATTGAGCAGGATCAATATTTGATGGTCTTCCGTCAATTAATACACGAACATTGTCATTTCCGCGAAGCGAAAGTTTTCCGTCCTGATCCACATTTACTGATGGAATGTTGTTCATGATATCAGATGCAGAAGCTCCTGCAGTAGTCAAATCTTTACCAACGGTAATTACTTTTCGGTCAATTTTTTGTTCTATTGTCGAGCGGTCACTTACTATGTTTACTCCTTTAAGTTGCGTTGCTTCTTCTTCTAGGGAAACATTAATCGTAGCTGTTTTTTTATTATCGCCTAAAACAATCGTACCAGTATATTTTTTGAATCCAATGTATTGAATTTCGATCGTATAACTTTTTAAAGCTAAGTTTTTAATGGTAAAACCTCCATTGTCGTCTGTATTAACTCCTGTAACTGCTTTTCCGTTGTCTTTGATCGAGACTGTTGCGTAAGAGATAGGTGCGTTATTCGATTTTTCGGTAATTTTTCCGGAAACTGATCCGGTGTTCTGGGCCTGAGCTGTTGCAAATACCCCCAGTAATGCGAACAGAAAAAAATTTAATTTCATAATGTTAGTATCGATTATTTTGATTTGATTGATGATGATTGTTTTTTTTGTTTTTTGTTAGTTTCTTTTTTTTCTTCAAACGAATTCAAAGTTCTTATTAAGACTCTTTTATCACCGATATGTTACACAAAAAAACAAAAAAGATTATGTTTTTTTTAAGAGAGTCTGTTTTTTAATAGATTAGCGTTTTAATTTTTTGATAATTTTAACATTCAAAACAAAATACTTTTTACATATATCGAAGAGTTTTGTTGTATTTTATATGTTTTTCATTTTCTGTAATTGCTGAATAAGCAGTATCTTTGCTCACTTTAAAAATAAGTTTACATGTCATTATCACAAATTCTTACTCCTTCTATACAAAAAGCAATACAAGCATTATTTGATGTTACTGTTGATAAAATCGAATTTCAAACTACACGAAAAGAGTTTGAAGGCGATATTACTATGGTCATTTTTCCTTTACTAAAAGTGATCAAAAGCAATCCCGTAGAATTAGGAAATAAAATAGGAAATTATTTAGTAGAGAATCTTCCTGAGGTATCACGTTTCAATGTTGTTTCGGGTTTTTTGAATATTGTAATTGCCGATAGTTATTATTTGAGTTTCTTTAATGAAATAAGAGAAAATCAAAAATTTGGATATTTTACTCCAAATCCTGATGAGAAAGCCATTATGGTCGAATACTCTTCGCCAAATACCAATAAACCTTTGCACTTAGGTCACGTTCGTAACAATTTATTAGGATATTCTGTTGCTGAGATTATTAAAGCTTCAGGAAAAAAAGTATACAAAACGCAGATTATCAATGACCGTGGTATTCATATTTGTAAATCGATGCTGGCTTGGCAGAAATTTGGAAATGGTGAAACTCCGGAAAGTTCAAACCTAAAAGGAGATAAATTAGTTGGTAAATATTATGTTGAGTTTGATAAAGCTTATAAAGCTGAAATTTCTCAACTAATGGAAGCTGGAAAAACCGAAGAAGAAGCTAAAAAACAAGCCCCAATTATTATTGAAGCACAAGAAATGCTTAAAAAATGGGAAGCCGGTGACGAAGAAGTTATTTCTCTATGGAAAAAAATGAACCAATGGGTTTATGATGGTTTTGCAATAACATACAAAAATTTAGGAGTCAATTTTGATAAATACTATTACGAAAGTAATACCTACTTATTAGGAAAAGATGTTGTTCAGATAGGTCTGGATAGTGGTGTTTTCGAAAAAGATCCTGATGGTTCAGTTTGGATTGATTTAACAGATGAAGGCCTGGATCGTAAAATTGTATTGCGTTCAGACGGAACTGCTGTTTATATGACACAAGATATAGGAACTGCAATTCAGCGTGTAAAAGATATGCCTGATGTTGGCGGAATGGTTTATACAGTAGGTAACGAACAAGATTATCACTTTAAAGTATTGTTCCTGATCCTGAAAAAATTAGGTTTTGACTGGGCTTCAAGTTTGTATCATTTATCATACGGAATGGTTGATTTACCATCAGGAAAAATGAAAAGCCGTGAAGGTACTGTTGTAGATGCTGATGATTTAATGCAGGATATGACAGATACTGCACAACAAATCTCAGAAGATCTGGGGAAACTAGATAGTTATTCTGCAGAGGAAAAAGCTAAATTGTATAAAACAATTGGTCTGGGAGCTTTAAAATATTACATTTTAAAAGTAGATCCTAAAAAACGTATTTTGTTTAATCCGGAAGAATCTGTTGATTTTGCAGGAAATACAGGTCCGTTTATTCAATATACTTATGCAAGAATTCAGTCAATTATCCGTAAAGCCGATTTCGATTTTTCGGCACAAACCAATACGGAAGAATTGCATGAAAAAGAAAAAGAATTGGTAAAACAAATCGAACTTTTTCCGGAAGTAATTCAAAATGCTGCTCAAAATCATAGTCCTGCGTTAATTGCCAACTATACGTATGATTTGGTAAAAGAATATAACTCTTTCTATCAGTCAGTTCATATATTAGGAGAAGTAGATCAAACAAAGAAAATATTCAGAGTACAGCTTTCTCAAAAAGTGGCTGAGGTAATAAAGAGTGCTTTTACTTTACTAGGAATCGAAGTTCCCGAGAGAATGTAAGTGTAATAAATAAAAAATAAAGTCTTAAAAATTTAGGAGTCGATGATTGTAAAATTATCGGCTCTTTTTTTTTTTTGAAAAAAGTCTATAATTTACGATTAGTGAGTTCCTGAAAAATGAAATAATTATTATGAAATGGTTAACGATTTTGCTTGAAAATTTTCTTGTAAAAAAAATAAATTAACATTTGCAAATGTCGTTTTTATAGCTAAGTTTACGGTAAGAAAATGATTTATAAAAATAGCCTAAAAAGCCAGTAAATATAGGAGATGAGCTAATTTTTTTTCTCTTTTAAGATAAGCGAGGAAGCTGAAAATCGTAAGAGTAAGCAAAACTAAAAACCCAAAACAATGATTAAAAACCCTTTTTTATTACTAGCACTTCTTCTAGTATGTTGTACAATTAATGCACAAGATTTAATTTCGCCTTCTTATGGATTTTCTCATAGTAAAACGGCTTACATTACTTTAGCTGACGGAACTGAAATCAACGGAACTATCAAAGATATTGATAGAGACAAAGGATTAATTGAGTACATAAAATTACAAGACGGAGCTGGAAAAAAACACAAACTAAAACCAGAAGATATTAAGTTTATGTACTTACCTCCAAGTGGACTTGACAACTTAGGTAAGAAACTTAATTTCCTTGAAGACTTTAAAAAATGGAATGACACTAAGTTAAACCAGGATTTTTTAAATCAAGGTTATGCTTATTTCGAAACAGCTGATGTAAAAATCAAAAAGAAAAACAGCAAATTATTAATGCAATTGCTTAATCCTTCATTCAGTAAAGATTTTAAAGTTTATTGTGATCCTTATGCAAAAGAAACTACTTCATTAGGAGTTGGTGGAGTTAAATTTATTGGTGGAGATGCAAAATCTTACTATGTAGCTAAAAAAGATTCACCGGCATTCTTGTTAAAGAAAAAAGATTACAAAAAAGAGTTTGCTCCATTATGGGGAAGCTGTGAAAAAGTAATTTCTGGAAATCCTGAGCCTAAATGGACAGATTTAACAAAACATATTGTTGCTTATTCTGAGTGTGTAGATCCAAGCTAATACGTAACAAGATAGTCTATATTTGATCTTGATATTCTTTAATAGATTTTTAGCTAAATATAGCAAACAAAAAAAGCCGATAGTTCTGGAAGAGGGCACTGAAAAAGTCCTTTTCAGGAATAATTGTTAATTAAAGGAGTAGAAGCTAAAAGTTTTCTACTCTTTTTTTTGTATCTTTTGGGTGTAATCATAAGGCTTTTTAGATGTTAATTCAACAGCAACAAATTCAGTTTAGTCCCTATTCTTCATTATATGATTTAATCGTTCCAAAGG